>CAZQUZ010000056.1:0-1004 GCA_964596675.1 uncultured Candidatus Peribacteria bacterium | reverse complement strand
TTTTCGAAATAGATTTGCATTTCCTTATCTTTTATATATACTCAGCGAGCTATTTTTTAGTATACTGTACGCGAATGCCAAAAGATGATAAAATCGAGGTAGAAGGAAAGGTCTTAAAGTCCCTTCCAGGCGCTGTATTCGAAGTCGAGCTTCCAGAAGCTTTCTCGAATATGATTATCCGCGCGTATGTCGGTGGTAAGATGCAAAAGCATATGATCCGCCTCATACCAGGAGATACAGTCATGGTAGAGCTCACGCCATATGACCTCACAAAAGGTCGTATCACGTTCCGTAAGCCCAATGCCAACGCTCCAAAGCCCCAACAATATACTAACCGAAAGTAAGTCGAGCATACTCGGCTTCAGATAAGGAATGAGAATTATAGTATCATTCCTGATAATCGTTTGCACGGACGTGCAACTCATTTATATCTCACGTGCCTCTCGCACTATTAATTTTTCTCCCATGAAAGTCCGCCCATCAGTCAAAAAAATCTGTGATAAGTGTGTCGTCATCCGAAGAAAGGGTGTAGTACGTGTTATCTGTCAAGAACCAAAACATAAACAGCGTCAGGGCTAATCGGTCTATCGCGCATATTTTATTACAAAACTACTAACTTTACTCTATTATGGCTCGTATTGCTTGAGTGAATCTTCCGGATTCGAAACATGCAGAAATCTCTCTCATGTATATATATGGTGTAGGACGCTCTCTCGCTCAGACGATTCTCACGAAAGTGGGTATCGCATGGAACAAGAAGATGGGTGACCTCTCAGAGGCTGAGCTCGACACGATCCGTGAGGAACTCAAAAAATATATCATCGAAGGTGATCTCCGCCGAGATGTATCTGGTAATATCAAACGTCTCCAGGACATCGGATGCTACCGTGGATCTCGTCACAAGAAGAGACTCCCAGTCCGTGGTCAGCGCACGAAGACAAACGCTCGTACTCGTAAGGGTAAGGCAGTGACAGTCATGAATAAGAAGAAGTAATCAAAATCAT
>CAZQUZ010000055.1:0-1054 GCA_964596675.1 uncultured Candidatus Peribacteria bacterium | reverse complement strand
TATCCTGCTTGCCGAAGTTTCTGCTTGATGTCATCCAGCCATTCAATATCATGCACTACCGTCACAGGAAACATTCCCTTGACCCAACGATCTGACGTTACGATAGTAAACGTAGCACCGGGAACGTCGTCAACGTCAGCAATGTTATCGTCGTCTGGAATCTTCTCGCCCCATACGCGACGAACGGCGCCGACCACAATATCACTTTCAGGATTCGTTTCCTGAATGAGCAGGACTACCTTTGCAATTGCGTCGTTGTATGAAAGGTGCCCGTAAAGGTACCAACGATGCTTCTCTACAAGTGCAAAGTCTTCGTTCACATTGCCATCCATTCCTGATACCTATAGCCTACCTGCTTGACGCGCGCAAGCAAAATAATGGATTTATCTCAAAATCCGGTGACCATTGCGCCGTTGGTAGGGTATGCCTCAATCATCACAGCAAAGGCGCGTTGCTCTGCCTCTACCTTTGCTTGCTCACGTTTTATAGCCTCTGCGCGCCGCACTTCGGCCGACCGTACAAACTGACAAAGTTCTGCCTCTGCTGAACCGTCGTCAATAGTCCAAGGGGTAGACTCAATCACCTCTCCCCAATCGGTCATGGCACGCGCGACAACCGCCGTATAACCGTCGCGATACCTTGGAATGTACCGATACCGTTGAAAGGACGGTGGCTCTACAGAAACGGGTGGCGGCGGCGGTGGGAGGGAAACAACTACCGGAGGCGCCGGTGCGGGTAGAAAAACCTGTGTGGGTTTTGATTGGCGCGGTACCGCCATACCCTCCCATTCTTCCTCAAAAGCAGGCCAGTCGCCTTCCCAACCACATTCTGGGCAATACAAAATCACATCCGTACACCATGAACAAGGCGCCGAAAGGTGGCAACTGCAACCACTTGGCCCATACTCATGCACGCGCCGGTTCAATCGTTCCTCGCATCCGATGCAGGGACATGGACAACCTTCCTCAAAATCTACTGCGACACTCATGCTTTCTCCTATGCGGACTTCTTGCCCGCCCTCATAGACTATCACGCCGGTATAGCCGCGCAAGGT
>CAZQUZ010000054.1:0-1079 GCA_964596675.1 uncultured Candidatus Peribacteria bacterium | reverse complement strand
TTCCAAAGCGTTCATTCCTTCGCGATACGTTGACCATCTACCAGAATATCTACACCGACGCAATTGTGGACGGTATCAAGTCCGGTGTGGGTACGTCTCATGCGGATAGGGTTGTACGCGAGGCCGTAAAGGCCACTGCCAAGAAGTACCGTACTGACGTGCTTCGTCGGATTGACGACAAAATCAATCCGCCCAATGCGCCCATAACTATCAAGCGTAAGGGATTCGACCATCCCCTTATTGAAACCGGTGCTATGAAGAAAGCAATCGTCTGGAGGATGCGATGATTGTGCTTCCTTTAGGCGCACGTCCATTGACACGGTATCGGTATGGTATGGGCACTTGGAACTCCACGGGCCGATATGTCAACACGTCTGCCACGTCTGCCAGCATCATCGGTTCTTTCCAACCGATAAGCACGAAACTACAACGTGAGAATGGTGGCGAACGTCGTAAGGCAACGCACGTTATCTACACGTTCTCTGAATTGCGCGGGTCACTTCCTGAAGGCGGTCCTCTTGCCGACCGTGTGAATGTTCCTTCCGGTCCCGACAACGGTATCTATGAAGTGGAATCCTGTAAGCCATTCGACCTGTGGGCACCTATACCGCACTATGAGGCGCAGGTGGTACTCTACAACGAACCGGACCCCGAAGACCCCCTGTTGTCCGTTACCGTGGCAGAGAAGGCCCTTCAACTTTGTCGCACGCTCATCAAAGATGCCTGCAATCTGACCGATGCTCAATGCGTCGTTCAGCAGGACAAGGCGCCACGTCCTGACCTTCCGTATCTTGCCGTGCTCATTGACAGTTACGATGAAGGATTGCAGGCGGCCGATTCGCAGGCATACCGCAACGCCGATACTGTGACCGTCACCGGCGGAACGACCGGAAGTACCTACATTGTCGCATGTTCCGGCGCGTCCATTACCGTCACCCGTGCTCTTGGCGATACGGACGCCGAAGTCGCCACCGCCATCGGTGAAGCCCTTGACGATACCGGCGAAGTTGAAACAGAAGTCAATGGCGCCGTCGTCACCATTATGCCCCTTGCAACGGCGTTGGATACCGTTGTTGGCG
>CAZQUZ010000053.1:0-1097 GCA_964596675.1 uncultured Candidatus Peribacteria bacterium | reverse complement strand
ACGTCTTCCTCAATGCAGGCGGCCTCGCGCCGCTGACGCCGCGGAAGGACCCCTATGCCTCCGAGCGCGACGAGATGCGTGACTGGGTGATGAAGCGGGGCGGGGTGGCGCGTGGCCAGCAGGCCAATGAGTTGAACTCGGCCCGTACGGGCGCGTACCTCGCCGCCACCGACGCACAGCAAGAGCGTGCGCTTCGCGCGGAGTTGGCCAACGCGGAGAAGGCCGGAGACAAGGCTCGCGCGGACGCCGCGGCGCTGGAACTCAAGAAGGCGGCGGCGCTCCGCGACGAACAGCGCGTGAAGAACGACACGAAGCGGGTGGAGATCGCCGGGCGCCCGAAGCCAGGTAAGGCGACTGGTCCGAAGGGTGCCCCCAAGGGATTCCCGGCTGGCTGGGAACTCGAAGGCAACACCACGCCCACGCCCAAGCAGGGCGAAGAGTTCGAAGGCCTCGTTTACTCGTCCGAGAAGATGAAGAGCATGACGGGAGAGATGAAGAAGCTTCTGGCGGAGGCTGGGGCGTCTGGTCGCGCCATCCCAGGGCCGATGCAGTCGCGACTGAAGCAGCTAGCGACTGAAATCATGATCGACGGCAAGGAGGTCGCGAAGCTCGGCGCCCTCTCTGGTCCAGACATGGGGCTCATGCAGTCCATCGCCGCCGACCCGACCGTAGCTGGCTCCGTCATGAAGGACATGCCTGCGCTGCTCGACGGCCTCGCGATGTGGGGCGAGAAGAGCGTCTCCGCAAAGGCCAAGTCTCTCGGTGCGCGGCGCACGGGCGGCAACACAGCGGCGGCACCCAAGCTCGACGACAACGCCGCCGTGAAGTGGGCCAAGGCCAACCCCAACGACCCGAGGTCTGCGGCCATCCTGAAGGCGAACGGCCAATGAGCGACCCCTTCGACCCAGACGCGTACCTCAAGGCGAAGACCGGAGAGGCCTTCGACCCAGACGCCTACTTGGCGGCCAAGGGCGTGACCGGAGCGCCGCCACCGCCGGAGTCGTCGGACGTTCAGATTGGCCCGTTCGGCGTGCCCACGCGATTCCTCGACTACCTCAAGGCGAAGTGGAACGGCGAGAAGGACCCGACCGGCCTTC
>CAZQUZ010000052.1:0-1100 GCA_964596675.1 uncultured Candidatus Peribacteria bacterium | reverse complement strand
CGCCGTTGGTATAGAACCATTATCCTGTGATAGTTGCGCCGTCCAGAAAATACCCAAAGAAACTTTCGGCGCGACGGTTTTCTAACTACACCGCGTTGCCGGTCACCGTCAGAATCAGTGAAGCAAGGGCACGGTTGCCCACGTTTCCACTGCACTCCTCCAGTGTGCGCATATGCCCCACCAAGGGGCGCCCGGTGCCACACTGCGCACCATATACCTGCGTACTGATTGCCGCGTCACCGTTGACCAGAACCGTCAGGAACACACAATGATGTCCGGGAATGACATGCTTTGCCATCATAGCGTCTGCTTCGTTGAACGAGCAGCACACGCCGGACAGAGAACCATTGAACGGGGTAGCCTTGAATTGAACCTTGACCATCGTTGACTCCTTTCGTCTGATACCCTTATCGGACGGCGGCGCGAGTGTCCAGAAAATACCCGAAGATTCTTTCTTGAGATTCTTGTGGACGGGCGACGGGGGTAGGGATAAGGTTTCTACATGAGGCGAGCAAACAAACGCCTTGCAAGGAGATAGGATGTCCGAACGTCAAGAAGCTATCGCTACCCTTACTGCCAACCTCCGCAAAGAGAAGGCAGAATGGACCAAGGCCGATACCGACTGGTCCGCCGTGTCCGCCATAGTTGACTGCGGCTACATGGTGGTTGACGGTGGGCTCTGTATCGGACGGCGTGAGGGTTCCCTGTGTGCCGTATTCGCGAAGGCCGGTCCCACTGGTCCGGTAGGCGGCGCCATGTTCACCCGCGCCGGTGCCGAGAATGTCGCCAAAGAGGCGAACCGTCAGACCGGAACGTATGGTGATTGGGCCGTCGTGTTCTACCGCGACTATCCCCGCCGCCGCCTTGCCGAAGTCGCTACGATGGCGGCCGAAGTTGGTATCAGTCTGGACTGATTGATTATTCCTTGCCGGTAGTGTTGACGGGCGACCGGCATAGGGATAGGAAACTGCATCAAAAGGAGAAACAATGCACGATAATCTTTTCATCGCCGTTCAACCTGCCGGACTGGTCTACTGCGACAAGTCCATTACCGTTGACGGCGACTATGCAAAGGTCGCCTTCCTTCCCTTCGATACCCT
>CAZQUZ010000051.1:0-1129 GCA_964596675.1 uncultured Candidatus Peribacteria bacterium | reverse complement strand
CCTGTAGAGCTACCTAAATGTTGAGTTTAATTTATATATAACCCCATTATCTTATGATTAGAAAAACAGAAGAAGGCTTTTCTCTATTAACAGAGAGATGAAAAAGGGTAATAACGCTAGAAGACCTCAAAGAACTTCATTGAATAGATAAAGACCTATGGGAGGTAATAAGGCAAACAGCTAATGTGTGGGAGGTGGCGATGAATAAAAAAGATGGTACTACTGAACTAGTACAGCTACACCAAGTAAAAGCAGACTTCAAACCTATATCACTATTAGTACAAGACGATATTAAAAAAATACTACTTAGTCACTTTAATAACAATATCCCTACAATACAAAGCAAAGAACATAAAGACTGACCATTACTTGCTAATATCAATCTAGCTGATCTGCATATTGGTAGAGTAGAACAGAAAAAGCCAGACCAGTACGAAAGAGATATAAAAGACAGAATATATGACTTGTTTAATAAGCTCCTAAAAGATAAACCAGACAAGCTAATATTATGATCTTTAGGTGACCAAGCTAACAGTGAGTTCAATTGATTTACTAGCTCTGGAAAGAACAGACAAGATAACTGAATGACTGCTAAAGAAATGTTTGAAAGAGTATTAGGTATACACTTCGATCTTGCAAAGACATTCGGCAATGAAATTGCAACCGAACTCATAGTAATCCCTTGAAATCACGATAGATCGCTTATGCAGAATGTAGGCACAGCACTGGAGATAGGACTAAGTAAATCAAACATCAAGGTAGATAATGAGGATAAACCAAGAAAATATAGAAAGTGGTGAAACACTAATCTTGCATTCTCACATGGAGATGGAGAAAAGGAAAAACAAAGACTATCTATTATTAGCCAAGAATTTGGACTCAATAAAGATAATGAGCGGACTATATGACACTTTCATGAAAGATCAGTAAAACAATACTGACCACTTGAAATAGAAACTTTAGCTAGCCCAGCAGTACAAAGTGATCGAGAGAAAAACCAATTCGCTCATAAATCTGCCAAGTTCGTGGGTAAGCTATACGACAAGAAAAAAGGCAAGATTAAAACTTTATTTTCTTAATTATTATTATGACCATACAAGAATTTGTTAATAAATACAACTGAAAGCGT
>CAZQUZ010000050.1:0-1220 GCA_964596675.1 uncultured Candidatus Peribacteria bacterium | reverse complement strand
CCAACGCACTTGACTCCCGACGTGAGCCCCGTATAGCCACCAGGATTGACGGGAACGAGGTAGGCAGTGTGTTGGTATGGCTAAGCCCTTCCCGTGGCTCATATCGCCTATGCGGCCCAGGAAAGGGCATCGTAGCCCTACGGCATAGGCGCGCGCCACATAGGGAGGGTGTACCACGGTGGGCACGACGGCTAAAACACATAATCCCCGCTACATGCTTTCGGGCATATAGTCGGGTAGAACGTGCTCTAAACCGTGGTAGCGTGCGGGTGATAGGTGCCTCTTTCAACGCCTGAAGACCGGCGCGGCGATAAGGCCAGGGCCGGTCAAGCGAGGTTGAACGTGTGGAATCAGTCGGGGCATACCAAAGTATAGACATCCGGGAAGGTGTGCGCCGCAAAAAGGACCATGCGGTAACTACCACAATAATCACAACGGTTGTTGTCGGTACGGAAAACCATAGAACCTCCTAACCTTTTCAGGTGTTGTACTCGTATGCAGAAATCAAGCCAAGAAGGAAAACGAGGCGGCGCCACAGGTCAGACTTAGGCCCCTTTACACTCAGATTGTTTACAACCTTGCGCAGTACCGGTTCGATAAAGTCGGTCTGCCCCTTGCTTTTCTCGTTGATGTTGATGTTGATTTCGGTGTAGTCCTCGCCGTCGTACACGATTTTGACCGACAGTTTAGCCGGGATATTGTACGTTGCCGCGTAGCTGCACAGATTTTCAACATCGCCAAAAGTGAGGTCTTCCCCACGTTTTAGAAGGATGCTCACGTCTGAGGTATCGGCAAATGTCAGGAAGAAAGACAGCATGGTGACTCCTTAGCCCTTGGGAAAGTGGGCTTTCTAACGCCGCTATCCCCGTCCCTTTGCAGGGTACGGGGCATAATGGACCGGCTACACTTACTCGAAAGTCACCTGAGAACCCGAGGGACGCACGCGACGACCACGCGCCGGAACACGCCCAACAGTAACCCCGAACCTGCACATTTTGGGGTAGCGTCGCGCGAATACCGCAGCACTTTCCTCTGCTTCTTCCTTGGTTTTGAAGCGCGGAGAATTGATGTCGTTCAATCCGCGCCAAACCTGACCACGAATACAGAACAGATACTCCGCGTGCGACCGGTCTGCATTCCATACCATAGGGGACCACATCATGATTCACTCCTTTCTAACGCCGCAAGCCCCGCCAGTCCTTATGACGGCGGGGCAGAAT
>CAZQUZ010000049.1:0-1230 GCA_964596675.1 uncultured Candidatus Peribacteria bacterium | reverse complement strand
CAGGATCATTCCCCGCAACTGGAACCATACCTAGTCCGTTCACTGGTCAACAAGTCACAGTCTCCGACTACTGGCAGAATCTAATCGAACTGTGCGCCAGCGAAACAAAACTGTTCTCCATTCCTCGTGATGATCTGCAAGAACTTCTAGATCATTGTGAGGAACACATTCCAGTCGGATCAATCTACAGCAATGCGCTATTCAAGATCATCCGTCATGCTATGGAACGTCAGAAGTCTTTCCTTGGCCTGGGCGATCTGGACATTATGCGCTCCACGTATGAGATACTGACATCCACCGACAATGTGGAAGAAGCGAATTTGAGAGCATCCATTCAAGCGGCACCCGTTGAGATGCCTAGGGCAGAACAGTACGCAAGTAAGTTCGAGTTTCTCAGGGCAAAACTACGGTATCAAATGGCGCAGAAACATGGTCAGCGTCCTGAAACTGAGGAGTCAGCAGAATGAACACCGTCGCAGACCCTAGCCTAACTGAGGCTGTCACAACTCACTTCCACATGCCTACAGACTATCTCCGAGTGTGTGATAAATACTATGTCCTATACTGGCAGGCTCGGTTTCTGTACACGCAATTACTCAGGAGTCCACGAATTGCTAGAGAGAACATCGCATATGTGCCAGTTCTGCAAGAAGGACTGTCGATTCAGGAGATCGGCAAGAATCCTGAAGCACAACTCAGGCTTTCCTTCAGGAGAATCAAAGGACATAGAACAGGGTATGTAATCATTCGTCGTCCAGTCAGTGTTACCACATCAACCAAGCATATCGTATGAATACCATTCCACACATATGTTCTGATTGTCGACACAATCAAAATAAATACTGCACTACCTATTTAGAGTCCATAGATGAACTACCGTCTCTAGGCATTCTAACTTGTCGCCATCAGTCACCAAAAACCTCCGTGGCGGATATGTACTATCAATTAGGAAAAATGTTTCTAAGAACTGAGGGCCCAGAAAGGAAATCATCATGAACATCTTCATCCTCGGAACAACTCCAGAATCCTCAGCTCGCGCACACTGCGATCAACATCTGCACAAAATGATCCTAGAATCCGCCCAAATAGTTTCTACTGCTCTCCGGCTTCGGGGCTGGAATCGTGAGTGGTTGTATAAGTCTACACATATCAGCCATCCATGCGTTCTCTGGGCCGCATCCAGTAATCACAACATTCTCTATGTAATCGAACTTGCAGATGAACTGCGCC
>CAZQUZ010000048.1:0-1277 GCA_964596675.1 uncultured Candidatus Peribacteria bacterium | reverse complement strand
ACACCGGAAGAGGCTATTGATGCGGTGCTTCCTCGGTATCGTGCTCAAATCGCAAACTTGGCGGCGGATATTCTGCCCGAAAGTGTTGTGGCATGTCTGGAGTGGGACACTAAATATTGGTTTGCGGTGCGCCTCATGTTGCGCGTTGGAGAGTTTCGTAATCGTATTCTCACAGTTTCCCCCGGCGTAGGAGAAAACGTGTGGACTGTGGAGGATATTCACAATAATGTGCCCAAGGCCAGAACCCGCGTAGAAGTCCTTGCATGGGTGACTGACTACGTTGAAAGCCTGAAACTCCATTGCCCTGTTCCTGCTTTCCCGGATATTCCTAATGCTTGACCTTGACGATATTGCTGACGCCATCCGTACCGGTATCTACGGCGATGACCGTGCTACCGGTGAGGAAGTTGGCGCCGCATTGAATGCACTACATGCTCTGCTTGACGAGGTGCGCCGCCTACAATCCGGTGGTTGCGCCCGCGACCAATGGACCACTCAATTCTGTGCTGAGGCGGTGGCGAAGGACGTGGAGATTCGTCGTCTTACTTCCGAACTTGCCACTGCCAACGACGCTTTCACGGAACTTTCCGACCGTATGCGCATTGTTATGGGCAACCTTGAGGATACCGTAAATGTCGTCTTTGATTGGCAGGAACGCAACGGCACATACACAGCAAGAAAGGGCATATTCCTGTTGACCGTATCGTCAGAAGGGTATCGTTTGGACGCCCTTGATTTTGAGGGCGAACCGTTCCCGTACCCAATCGCTTGCGGTCCTGAAACCGGTGAGGCAGGAAAACTGGAATGCGTAGTTGAGTACTATGTCGCGTGTGGTCTTTCGCCCTCTTGACTTCTTTCATTCTCATTTTAGCCCATAGGAGCAACCATGCGCCTTCGTTTCCTCGGTTATTCCGACTCCACATATCAAGAAAGCCCCTATCGTCCCGACGAATTGACTTCCGACGCTATTCCCAAAGGTGCGCCTATCGTCAGACTCGCTCAAAACGGTGACGAAATTCTTGCACTCTTCCGCCGAATCGACGGCGCCATTTCCCGCGATATGGTCTATCCCGAAGAAGTAGAACCGTGGTCGTTGCCGACCCCTATGGCCCTTCCGTAGAGCCTGCGGCCACCCACACACGCCTACATGTCAACGCACGCCCCTATCGCCTATACGGGGCACTACGGCCTATCGTTCTACATGCAACTCAGTTGCATGTAGACAATCTTCGCGCGATACAAAGAATCTACTTGACGCGCGCCAAGGTATCGGATAA
>CAZQUZ010000047.1:0-1292 GCA_964596675.1 uncultured Candidatus Peribacteria bacterium | reverse complement strand
CCGGAGTAACCATGCCACGCGACCCACGCCTTGACCCTCAGAATGGTGACGTTGTACGCATCAAACACCGTGGTACCGGTGAGTTTGAGACTATCACCGTGGCCAACGTTTACGCTACCGACTACGACGTAGACATTGACATATTGTGCGAAAACCCCGCGCATAACGGTACTTTGGGCATTATTGATTGGTGGCGCATGAACGGCGTTATCCATCCCGAACTTGACCTTGAACGCATTGACGATAAATGGTTGGTGCGATTGACTGGTAAGGAGCATGAGTATAAACGCCCGCATGAACTCAAGTTTATCTGCGAATCTGTTGCGCATATTGTGGAGCGGTTCAATATCAGGGTGGTGGAGTAACAATGTCTGACAATGACGAAACTGACGATACCGGATTTGACGCGCGAATCGTGTCTCTTTCGGAGTATCCCGACGACGTTACCGGCGCGTCTTCCGGTAGAATGGTGCAGTGCAAAGCACTTGCAGAAGAGGTATTCGGCAATGTCGCCAACGACAAACGCACCGGATTCTCAACTTTTGCGTATCTTTACCGTCGTTTTGGACCGCCGCCTATGAATGGCGACGGCTACAAGGATTTAGGTGCCGCGTGGGTCATTACAACGCCGGAACCGGACGTTTGGGTACACTTCTACCCCAAGGCAATGAGTATCAGTTTTTGCTTCGGGTACCTCATCAAGAATGCGACTGAAGAGGAATATGGCGCACCGGAAAGTGATTGGCACGATACCGTATGCGACGCGCTTGTTTCCCGCCACCCCGAATGGGTAAGGCCAAACGAGCAAGGCGACATGGCATTCACAGAGCACGGCATCAACGAATACTATCGGGTCATCTTTGGTCAGGATGCGACTGACGCCGAAAAAGAGGATTTGCGTTGGGCGAAAGAGATTGCCGGTCCGTTCCCAAGAAAGCCTTACGGGACACCTTGGCAGGAACGTGGACCCGTAGGTGCCCGTGTCAACGCCGCCATCGTATTCACGTTGAAGGAACTGCTCAAGCCCGTATGGTCCCGTGACGTGCCGTTCAACATTCTCGGCCATGTACCAAAACCGGAGTAACCACGTCCCATATCGCTGAAATGCTCGCAAACATGAACCTTGACGTTGGCGCTGCTGACAACAAGGATATTGTCACCGCTATTGCTTGCGGCGGCACGTTGCAAGCATGGGAAATGGTATCGTTATTCCCTGAACAACCTCAATACCATACCGCCACGTCTTTACGTTCGGCGTTGATTCTACTCGGTTGCGTTGAAGTGGAGGAATA
>CAZQUZ010000046.1:0-1350 GCA_964596675.1 uncultured Candidatus Peribacteria bacterium | reverse complement strand
GTGCTCGTCAGATTCACCCTATCCGGATCGCGCCTGAACTGACTACAACTTTGCTGACGTGAACAACAGCACCTGTCGCCGCCCGCCCCGCATCCGTAATCGCCGCATCGCCTCGCGCTGTCTCCGTTGCTGATTGGCCTGGTGCGCTATGCAATACAGCGAATCGTCCTCGTGCGAACGGTAACAGCCGCGGCGGATGCAACGGGATAGGGCGGCGCAGGCTGCTTTGTGTGCGGCGTAGCTGGTCATGGCTGTAGCCGCTCCCTGAGCTCCTGTGCGCGTTCTGGTGAGTCCCACGTTCTACCGACGCAGATCGATTGTCGATGCTTCGCTTTCTTCGCCATGTTCGAAGGGCTCGGTTCGTAAACCCACTGCATTCCTTTGTCCTCGCAAACACGCTCACGAGAAGGGCCGGACGCATTCAGCGCACCGATGCCCGCAAGCGCGGCGATTCCTGTGGCCACTACCAGCACGAGCGGAGTCATCGGATTTTTGTAATCCTGCTCTTGGGGCCGCACTCGGGAAAGAGGACGAACCGGAGGAGGTGGACCGTTGCCGGCTTCACGATAGACGCTCACGGCTCCTCCTTCATCACTTCGAGAAGTACTCTCGCAACCGGACCATCGCCGATCGAGTTCATCAGGTACCGACCCATGCGCGCCTTAGCGGCGTCACGCGCAGCTGGATAGCCCGGATCGTCCTGCATCTCGCACGTTGCAGGATGCTTGCACGGGCACGTTCCGCGCTCGCTTCCACCGAGGCACGTCATACGACACCGCTCGGTAAATGCTGGACTGGTAGGCTTCATGCCAACCTCGCGTTCTTCACCAGCTCATCCTCGATCGCGACGATGCGGTCCGCATCGTAGTCGTCGACGCTGCGCATCAATGCAAAGGCTTCACGACCCAGCGCAATCTCTATTGCATCCCACGGTTCGTCCTTGCATGCCCGCATCAAGCGCGTCTCGACATCGCGCAGCACCGCTTGCGCCTTCTCGTACTCTTCCCAGAGCGCTTCGTCACGCAACGCAGCGAGTGGTTCTGGATCTTCGACGTAGTCCTCCATGTTCCAGAGCGGCCATGAGTCGGTCGCGTCGACTGGGCCTGATTCGCGATCCATGTAGATGCGGCGTCTCATGACCTACCAACTCCCTCTGCACGGCTTCGTCTCGCCCCGTGCTGTATGCGTCTTGACCCACCGGCCATGCAGCGCACCGCACAGGCTGCACGTCTGCGAGTTGGGCGGCTCTACTCCGCTCTCACTCGCCCGCTCCTGCACCGCATTGGCCCGCATCGTCTCGCGCAGGTCACGACCGCCGTTGAGCGCATCGGTCAGTCCGAGCGGGGTGCG
>CAZQUZ010000045.1:0-1374 GCA_964596675.1 uncultured Candidatus Peribacteria bacterium | reverse complement strand
ACATCTTTCAACCCGCCTTTCAAGGTGCCCAGGCTATCGGACAGGTCGTTGATAGATACCCCACCTAAAGACAGGTTGCCAAATAAGGCTTTCAATCCCTTTCCAAATCGCCCGGTTTCTTGTTCGGCTTCCTTGGTTTTCTTTGCGGTCTTTTCGACTTGATCCGCATAATTATCAAGCTGCTTGGATGTTTTGGCGGTGTTGTCTGCAATGGCTTGGAGGGCTTCTGTTGCGTCCTTTTCGAGTTGTCGGTAATCCGCGTCGGTGCGTTCAATCTGGTTGGCGATTGCCTCCATCGTTTGCTCAACATTCGTATCATCAACCCGAAACCGGAAAGTTGTATCTGCCATTGGTACTAATTTGTTTGCAAGTTACGGTTTTTCAACAAAATAAAAAAGCCCAGGCATTACGCCCAGGCCAACCCATGATTAGTATGAAACAAACAATTACTAATTACTTTTAGTATGGACTTTTCGCCAGTGGCCTACTTGGCATTACCTCGTTTATTATTTCAATTGCCCGCTTTACTTCCTTTGCCTCTGTTTCGAGGTTCTTTAGGGTTTGCTCCCGCTGTTCGAGTGCGGTTTGAGTCAGGTATCGAACAAGAGAAACAACGCCCTCAACCCCGTATTCAGCCTGAACGCGATTGTAAGTGTCCTCAAATACTTGTTCTTGTGATGGCACAACATCACTTTTTGTGTAACCCAATCTTGGTTCCATGTTTATTTTGTTTTTGCTTTTTCAATCTGGTTCATCCGAATTTCCGCTATCTCATCCGCCTTAACCAGTAGCCGCAAAAATTCAGGGTAGGCCATTGCCCAAAGATCGCCCATTTGCATTTCGAGCATTTGAGCAACAAACAGTACCATTTCGGTATATTTTTCATCAATCAAATCCGCTGTATTCTCCCACTTGCCCCGTTGACTGGTTACAAATCCGTGAAGCCGAACATTCGAGCCGCCCGTTTTACCTTTTCCAACAATTGAGCTTGCAATGTGAGTTTGTAGGTACTCCACTGCATAGCCAAGGTAAAAAAATCATCTTCAATCAAGCCCTCCGCAGCCCAATCCTCAATCTTTCGGTTTGCTTGGTCAATGTCCCATGTTTTCAAATCTTCGCCCGGTTCGTAGATGAAGAGGGTACACATAATTAATGAGGCTTGCCATTTGCGGCTCGACTCACTTAACCCACGTTCAAGGTTGACAATCTCTTCCACCAGCCCGGTAAAGTTTCCCTCTTTTGATCCTATCAAGGTATTGCAAATTTTCTTCATCCTAGAAAGGCTGCTTATCACTTCACCTAACCCGGCATTGAATGGTACGACAACGCTCATTTTTTCTAGTTCCCGTTGGCGGCGTAGGGGTAGCCCCTCTT
>CAZQUZ010000044.1:0-1388 GCA_964596675.1 uncultured Candidatus Peribacteria bacterium | reverse complement strand
CAAGCAAAGCCCATACCTCAAGTGAGGTTGGGTTTTGCGGCGTTGAAAGGAGCAATATCATGCTGAGCGCACAGAACACCTATGGTCAAGTCAACGCACACATCCGCGCGTATCATTCTGTCCGGCTCGAATTGGTTGACTGTAACCTCCGCGAATTAGTGGAGGTTGTATCTAATCAAGTCGCTATGATGGCAAGTGGGCTTGGCTGCCCTAAATTTGACCATTATGTCAATGAGATTCGCGCCTTCTCGGAAGAACGCGCCGAATTGGTCGTTCAGTATTTTCCTGAAGTCCAGCCGTTCAAAAACTGAAGGAGCATCCTATGCTTTTCGAGCTACCGTTTGACTTCCAACCGCGCCGCCTCGTTGCAGTCGCTTACACCTATGAGGCGGCTACACACTGCCTCAAGTGCGCAGAAAGGCGCTTTGGTCCTGACCTTTCCGGTGCTGAGGACAAGGAAGGAAACAATATCCAGCCTGAGTATAGTGCAGACGGTCAAGAATGGTGCAACGACTGCGCGGCGATTATTCCCGGTTAGACGCCATCTATCCGAAAGTTTAGAAATATCTTTCGGATGATGTGGACGATAGGCCGGGGCCGGAGCATATTAGGAGGGTGCCGAGGATACATCACCTCGGCCGATAGGAGATACGATGGTCATGTATGATTCTTTTCTTGATTCTTGCGAAGGAACCTCCCGGAAAGCCGCGCTCGAAAACGCGAGGCTTTCGGGCACCACGGTATCTATTGTGGTGTTGGAGCATTTGCTCGTTCAAGATTCGTGGCGGATGTACCTCACCGACTGTGCTGGGCAAGGGACGGCAGACGCATGGTGTTGCGACCATGACAACGACTCCGCCGCCGTGACCCTTAAAATCGTAGGGAAGACCTTTCCCCATAAAGACGCCATCAAGGCGCGTGGGTTTCGGTGGCAGGATGGCGCGTGGTTGTTCAGTGGCACCACGACGGCATCAACCCGCGCAGAATTGCGCGCTTGGGTGGGCACCATGAAAGGATGCACGGTCTACGGGTTATAGACCGTCCAACCGGCAAAACAGGCGAGGTTGAAAATATCTCGCCTGTTTTGTGGACGGTCTGAAGAAGTGGGGATAGTAAGAAGGGGCGGGATAGACCCGTAAGGAGTTCAAATGGACATCGCAGCAGCAAAAGAAAGCCTTCGGCGCGCGCTCGACGCGGCATACAATGCCAACAATACCGAAGTACACGATCTGATTCTTGATACTATCGTACAATTGGGCTGGGCGGAAGAATTCGGTATGACGTTGGAAGAAGAAGGCGCCTAACGTGCCCTATAGACCGTCTGCATGGTGCGGACGGTCTAACCCTCGCCTATCGCATCTATCGGGTCACCTTGCGTCTATGCGCGC
>CAZQUZ010000043.1:0-1467 GCA_964596675.1 uncultured Candidatus Peribacteria bacterium | reverse complement strand
TACGCGACTTGGAAACCGATAGCGACGGCATTGAGGCATGTTACGGTTACGACCAGGACAATCTTGATTTGCTCGTCGCCATTCACCGTGCGATGGTCCGGTTACGCGAAGAAGTTTGAAGTATCCAAATGGTTCTTCTTGACGCGCCAGTCATTCCCGGATAAGTAACGAGAAATGGAGCAACAATGTCGATTGACCTTACCCTTATTCAAAACCTGCTTGATACCCACTACGGTATCGGTGCAGACAAACGCATGTTGCTTGCGCATATTGACGCTTATGAGCGGTTGGTTCCGGGATTGATTGTGGAGGTAGAACGTCTCAATGCTGAACTTTCTACCGTCAAGTGTGAGCCGGTGGTGGAGTGGCGCCAGATTCGCCACTTTGACCGGGCTACATGCGGATGCTTCACACTGGAGGTATTCACGGACGGGTGGAAACTCGACTTCCGCCCGCGCCCCGAGTCCCCACCGCACCGGATAGCTTCAGGCGATAAGACGGGCGACGCCGGGAAAGCCGCGTGCATAGCGGCATACATGCGCACGATTGGCGCATGAAACTCACCGCCGCCCAAAGCGTAACCACACGCCGTCGCCTTGACCCCTACCACGCCCGCAGTATCGCTTTGATCCAACGGTGCGGTCTATCGTCTACCGCCGTTCTACCGGTAGAAATGGACAGTAACGCCGCCACCGATAGCGAGTTATTCCACGCCGCGTATGCACTTGCGGACGATTTGCATAAAGACGGCATCCTACGACGTTTAGATTGGGCGATGACATGCTTGACAATCAATCGTGCTGACCGTGCGGCGTTGATAACATTCTTGTCCGGTTGAATTACTTTCAAGATTCTTTCGCGGCTACCTTGACGCGCGCAACGAGAACGGATACGGATTGAAAACCGGAGCGAGTAATGCGCCGGATAGGAGCAAGTGATGTGGCAGGATACCAAAGAGAAGTTTGATGCCCGCGTTCAATTCGCACAATTGCAACGCACGCCCGTAAGCACACAAAAGGAATTGGACGCCTTAGCCGAAAAGGTCGGTGCAGCATACCAAACCCTTCGCGATAACGACGCGATTGACCCTGAATCGGACTTCAGGATTGGTCAAGCGATTCCTGTAGACGGCATGGTCGTTGAAGGCTATTGGTCCGGTCGTGACCGTGGCCTTCCGCCGGTGACTGCTTTGTGCGAACGGCACGGGTATGATTGGCAGACACCCGACGGCGATAAGATGATTGCGCCGGATAGTTGGACGTTTCTGTAATGACAAACGCCGAAAAGCAAGCAAAGCGTGACGATATGCGCCGTCGGTTCAATGCGGCCCTTGACGCAAAGATTGCCAAGCAAAGGGCCGTTCAAGATACCGGCCGTGCGCCTCGTTACGATGACGTTTTCTTTGAAGGCGTTGAGTGGTTGAACAGTTTGTGATTGACAAAGGACAACGACAATGACCATTGAAGC
>CAZQUZ010000042.1:0-1532 GCA_964596675.1 uncultured Candidatus Peribacteria bacterium | reverse complement strand
GGTGGCTTCCCATGCACTCCACACAGTTTAGCCGGTGACCGTATGGCCGGTGACGATGACCGCGATTTGTGGCCAGAAATGGCACGAATCCTGAATGTGGTACGTCCAAAGGTGGCAGTATTCGAGAACGTTCCCGGTCTGTTGACCAGTCGAACGGTAACGGATAACCCATCAACCGCAGGACACTTCTTTCACAATATCCTACGCGATTGCCAGTCAGCAGGGTATTATGTCCGTTGGGATTGTTGTCCTGCTTCATCCGTTGGCGCAGTTCATTGTAGAGACAGGGTTTTCCTGATTGCCACGCTTGAGGAACCCGTGGGCAGTTTTGAGCGATGGCCGATACAGATGACATTGTTCGGAACGCAGGCGATGGAATGGCCCCGTGCGGGCAAGTGGAACGGGTCTGCATGGTCAAGCACCCCTATGTGGCCACTACCCCCTTCCGACGGCAAGCACCTTCCGACCCCTACCGCCCGTGATTGGAAATCGGGCAAGCATTCCCTGGACACGGCGAACCGGAACACCCGCCCCTTGAACGAGTACGCATGGCGCCTTTCTGGTTGCCCTCCACTCGCAAACCTGAACGCAGAATGGATAGAGTGGCTTATGGGCTACCCCATCGGCTATACGGCCATTGACGGTCCTTCTATGCGCCATACTCCACCATTACCATTCAGACCAGACACAGACATCCCGTGGTTCTTGAATCTTCCTGACCGTAAAAAGCGCATACACTGTCTGGGCAATTCCGTTGTTCCGGCCGTAGCAGAAGCAGTAGGCCGACGGTTCCTACTGCCATATCCATAATTCTCACCTATTTTCTGGACGCCCCATAGTAACCGGTTAGAAGGAATGGGTCAGGAGCAACGATGAATCCCAGAATCCCCGACATTGCCACCACGGTACGCACGACATACCCCCGTGCCTACTGCCTTCCTCCCGCGCCGCCCTTGATAAAAGAGTGGAAGGTGCAGGCCGATACTGTACTGAATATGCGTATCAGTACCTACACAATCGGGCGCGGTCAGACTGAACTTGCCGCATGGGAAGACGCCGCTAACCGACTTGCACGCGCATAGAAGAGACAGGTCAGGAGAGCATATGTACTTCTATCGCACCCCAATTCTCAAACGCTGGAAACTATGCGGCATGATTCTACGCGCCAACGGTTCTATCGTTGACGCCTTGAAAGCCGTCCCTACCGGCGCAATTCCCGTCTCATTTGACGAAGCCGACGAATTGGACGACGATATTATAACTGTATGCCCGGATTGAAAGGATAACCGTATGCTCGCACCCCTACAGAAAATCCACGTCCAGAACGGTTGCCTCATTCATTACTACGAAGCAGACGGTTTACCGGGTTCCTTCATCCGCGTAGAGCAACGTATCCACGGCGTAGACCCTAAAGTATCCGGCGAATGGAAAGGCTATGTCCACTACCCGAACGCTCTCGTCGTTTGCGTCGGTCAATCGCTCAAGGATTACACCTTCGATATTGACCCTACGCCCGAAAGTAACGAGTACGA
>CAZQUZ010000041.1:0-1550 GCA_964596675.1 uncultured Candidatus Peribacteria bacterium | reverse complement strand
TACGAACTACTTTCTCAGAAGTATCACTCATGTATTCTTGGTAGCAACGATACCATAATCTCCAGAAGTCTTTATCAGCGACTAATTGAATTTGGAATCATAGAAGGAAACGAGCATTTGCGTTTCTTTGGCTTGCTTGTATTTCACTTGCTGTTCGTTTTGTATCCTCTGTGACTCATGCTTGGACATTAGATATACCTGTTGCGAGTTGTGTATCACTTCTGAGCTTCTGCTCGAAGTTGTACCAATCGCTTGAACCTTGAGACTTAGGAATAGTAGCTGTCATGTTCTGTACGTTCTCACTATCAACGGATATGAATCGTCTACGAGTAAGAGAAGGAGCTTTTAATAGGTCTGTTCTGTTCTTCACTTGATTCGACACGAGGACAGTATCACCGAGAGACAAGTCTTTCTCCTGAATAAGTTTGAGATTCTTCAAGATTGTCATCGCTGTTTGCTCATCTTCTACTAGGTCAGCGAGTGAAATACCGAAAGGGTCATTAGGTATAGGAGAGAAGTAACGGAGAATAACAGGAAAGTCTATTTCTGTTGGGTCTTCCTTTTCTTGTTTGGTTACTGCTTTGATAGCCTCGAAACGTATGATAATCTGGTTACAGATAGTAACACAGTAAGGAACACCGTTTATTCTAGTATAACCGTCTTTAATGTTTACTAATTCATTTCCATCTGATTCAGGTATTCCAGTTTGTATATTGCGAGGAACACATTGAGCTATATCGTTTTGAATAGTAATCGTACTTCCAGCTCCAGCTTCTTCTACTATATCGAGATTAAAATAACCGTCTTCTTCTTTGAGTGAGTAAACAGGAGCATCTATATCGAAATACATGTAACCGAAGTTGCGACTTCTTAGCCATCCTTTTTTATCAGGTAACCAAGCAAGAGGGTCACGAACTTCCCAAACTGGTCTGTTCTTCTTCCATCCTTTCTTCTGGAGTATAGAAAGTCCAAACATACCTTCATGCCATCTTCGTTTTATCTCGTGTTCAGGCATATCCATTTCTTCCCAGTCGAACTTTGAAAGGTTATTAAGATTCTCAGCAATATCTTCATCCATCCATTCTCTTCCAAGCCAAGCCACTCTCTTTTGGTCGCTTGTTGTTGTAGCCATCCAAGATTGCATAGAAGAATACAGCGAATTATCACTTATCCTTTCTGGTTCTTTGTCTTGATTAACATAGAGTTTTAATTGGTCTCTTTTTTTCTGTCGCTTTAATTCAGTGTAGTTGTAAGAGTCCTGTAATTCTTTCATTACTTTAGTAAGGATTCTGTCGTATGTCCAGCCACGAGGGGCTTTAATGTTTTTGTTTAATATGTAGTCCATAATCTAATTGTAGTGTTTTTTTGTATCAAGCAAATTATATAAATGAGTCACTTTCTCACGACCATTCTTCCGTCTCTGTTTTCATATTCGTAACTGATAAATAGCGGAAAGAGTCAGAACCATTAGAGTTTATATCATGTTTTGGTTTATCTCTAAATACTCAATTCTTTTCATCGTATTCTCTTCTGTATCATGCAAGCCTAGA
>CAZQUZ010000040.1:0-1556 GCA_964596675.1 uncultured Candidatus Peribacteria bacterium | reverse complement strand
TCGCAACTGGACGATGACACACAGCGCGCATGGTTGAAGGATCAGCGCGAACCGGCCGAGCCTGTGCGGGCCAAGGCGGAGAAGCGCGTGGAGATGCAGAGCGGCGAGGTACAACTCAGCCCTGTTGATGTCGTGGCGCTCAAGGCTGGGCTGGTCGTGTGGGAGCGGAGCATTCACGGCGAGGTCAGAGCAGCGGCGGTGCTACTGAAGAGGATTGTGCCGTGTCTGTGAAGGACTTTCGAATCGTTGCCAAGGTCATCAACAACCAACTCAGAGAGCGACGTGAGGGTCTCGGATTGTCCGCCCCAGACCTAGCAGAGCAAGCAGGGGTCACGTACTCCGACTACATCGCACTGGAGATGATGCGAATGAAGCCAGTCGGCAGGAGTGGGAGAGGCAGGGGGCCCTTGACTTGGAGAAAGTCGGCTCTGCGCCTTGCAGAGTTCTTCCGTGTTTCGGTTGATGACCTGTTTCCATCTTCGATTCTGGCCGTTGAGAAATCGGAGTCCGAGATCAGGGTGAACGCAGAAGAGGTTGCGGCAGCCATGTCTCTTCCAGGAGACGGGAATCCGCTTCTGGCGCTCTCAGACGGCGGCGCCCATAACGGACTGTACGAGGCCATCCAGGCGCTGGAACCCAAGGAACGAGAGATTCTCGCCCTGAGATACGGCCTGGTTGATGGACAGGAACGGACCCACCGCGAAATCGGCGAAGCGATCGGCAAGAGTCACTCGCGCGTGGCGCAGCTCGAGAGCAGGGCACTCCGGAAGCTCCGGAAGCTCCGAATGAGCGACGGAACGGAGGTGGTCGATGTCTAGTCCAGAACCGAATGATGGCGTCCGTCGCATGCTTGGCTACCGAACTCACGGCCTCGACGGCAAGCCACTGGTTGTGAGGGTCGGATCGATATGCGCAATGCTGTTCTCGAACAACAGGGTCATCATCGGCGGTCACGACTACATTCTGTTTGATGGGGTGCGCAAGTGACCCGCTTCAAGCTGCCCGTCATCGACCATCGCAGTCCGGTCGGGCTGGGTAAGCCGCCGCGTACCAGAGGCGACTGCATCAACGGTACAGCACAGACAGGCTCGCTCGAGGAACGGCAGCACGGGCGCAGGCAGTGCGAGGCGTTCTCGTGCAGGCACAACCTGATGACAATCGACAGCAGCGATGTGCCCGGGCGCAGGCATCACGGGCTAGCTCCACCATGGACGCTCAGTGGCGAGTCGACCTCGGCTAGTGCGGCTAGTTGCGCGCTGGACGTAGCGGATCAGGGCGAGCACAGCAGCGCTGAGGTGGCGAGGATCATGGGGATCAGCAAGAGGCGGATCGAACAGATCATCGCGCGGTGGAAGCGGGAACACGCGGAGCTCGCAGAGATGGGCAGTGCGGTGCTGGACGAGGATTAGACAGAATCCTTTCGCACGAACGCGCTACTCCGTTGACTGATGAATATCAGCAACACGTTGTAATTGTGAACGAAGATAGCGTGACAACTTGGCGCACCTACCCTCACCGTGTCCAGGTCCGACGAATTGAAAGTGTCTAGGACGCGG
>CAZQUZ010000039.1:0-1574 GCA_964596675.1 uncultured Candidatus Peribacteria bacterium | reverse complement strand
TCGCTTACACCTATGAGGCGGCTACACACTGCCTCAAGTGCGCAGAAAGGCGCTTCGGTCCTGACCCTTCCTCTGCTGAGGACAAGGAAGGGAACAATATCCATCCTGAGTACCATGCAGACCCGTCTGCATGGTGCGGTTCCTGTGACGCGATTATCCCCCATTGAACGCCATCTATCCGAAAGTTTAGAAATATCTTTCGGATGATGTGGACAGCAGGGAAGAAACGGGTGATACTTCTATCACCAGAAAGGAAGGCAACGATGGTACGCAAGCACGGCACGAACGAAAAGCGGGTAGGTCAACTTCAGTTCGCAGCTTCCAAATTGTGGAGTAACTGTAGTGACCTTCCCTTCTGGGATACCGTGGATTTTGAGCCGTTCCAACTTGCGGTCATTCATGCTCAGCAGTGCCTTGCCCGTGCGGACGGTGCGGGTTCGTGGTCAAATCACCGTGGCCAGTCCGCAAGTGTAGTTCGTTGGGTTGAGGACAAAAACATCAAGGTGTTGCTCAAGTGGGATACTGAACTTGCCCCGGCGATTTCGGCCGCCATCCGTCCCTATCGGGCGGAATTGGTCGCAGCCGTCAACGTAGCGCGCGATAATGCAAAGTCGCCTTACTATGCCAAGAGGTTCGAGTGTGTACTTGAGGCGCTTGAGGTAATCCCGGAGTAATCTGCACTATTCGCGAGGATAGAAATATCTTTCGGATGGGGTAGGCAGTCGGGAGAAACGGGGATAGTAAGAAGGGGCGGGATAGACCCGCTAAGGAGTTCTCAAATGGCATACCTTCCTCGCAACCTCTCCGCTTTTGTCCGCTATCAACCCGTCGCTTTTGCCAACGGGAAGCCCACTGCCTACCGCATCATCGTTGCCGGTGTCGTAGTCGGAACAGTCCAGGATGATGCTGGCTTTTCGTACTACAAGCCGGTGCGCCCAGACGGTACCGTTCTTCCCTGCGATTCGGGCTACAACAACTATCACAAGCCAGCGTACAAATTGATGCAATACGCCTTTGAACGCGGCGAATTGCCTGTAACTCCAGACGTGCCCCGCAATAGTGCCGAATGGTTGCGTCACATCGCATCGTACACTCAGCACGGGTGCGCGACCAGTCCCGAGCATGTCTCTCTCTGTTTCATCGGTAGCCTTATCGGGAACGCTTTCCCCTTTGAATGCGGCAAAACCCAGGAAGTGTACGCAGAGGAACGCAAGCGCGACGCCGCTATCTATCAGGATGTAGAGAAGTTTCAGGCGAGGTACCGGCGCTTTTGCCACTACATGAAAGAGGTAAAGCCGGGCTGGACCTATAAGCGCACGGTGAACTATGCCGACAACAGCACCGAAATCGAAGAAGTGGGCTATGGTGGCGAGGTTTTGCGTAGTCGGTGCGTTATGGGCGCCGGTGGCGATGCCTGCTACTAACGGATAGGGCAGCATAGAAGGCGCTAACTTGCAAACGCGGGTTAGCGCCTTCTCTTTTGCCCACTCCATCTATCCTGATGCCCCGTTCATATCGCCCGCGCAGAATGTGTCCGTTCAACGGCAAGGCGTCTGATAGACTCTACAATCAAT
>CAZQUZ010000038.1:0-1599 GCA_964596675.1 uncultured Candidatus Peribacteria bacterium | reverse complement strand
TAGCCTCTACCTTGACGCGCGCCACCTCTTCCCGTAGCGATACCACCTGACGCAGCAATGAATCAACCTCGGGCACCACAGGGCCATTACTCACCGTCACCGTATCAGACGGCCCAAGCACAAGATCGGGCGGCAACATTGGCCTCCACTTGGACGCCTCCGCGTCAGTAGCAACGTGCGCCCCAAGGTGGTGCAGTAGAACCTTCACAAGTTCATGGGACTTGCTTGGCAACGGCCCACTATCGACGCTCCTACCATACGATTGCTTTGTGACCGAATGCCACCCTGAATCTTTGTCGTCAACGCAGACCGTAAACGTCAACCGCCGTTCCGATTGCGCAAAGGTGACGAAGTAATCGCCGTTCCCCATCGGTCCAAACAATGTCGCGGTATCCAATGGGACATCCACCTGCTGGAACGCAGCAACCAACGACATCAACAGACGGGTGGCGCGTTGATTGTCCCCTGCCTCATGCAACGCAACAAGCAACTCTTTCACTACGGTTGAACGCGGATAATCCTCCTTCCAAGCGGGCGCCTTCGGATTCTCAACCGGAACGTCCGCACGAGACAATCCAACCTCTTCCATTGTAACCGGCGCTTTCGGCCAAATCAAATCAAGCAACCATTTCATGTCATCTCCCAAGTGGTATCTTTCGCCCGTTGTTTCTTCGTTACCTCAAGCCCCTTCTCGTACATACGCTTTGCCACGGTATCGGCCGGAACATCGGGCAATAACGCCTTTGCTTCCTCCTCCAAGGCACGGGGTATGCGGCGGGTGACGGTATCTTTCACTTGTTACGCCAAACGGTAAGGTGAACGAATCTGCCGTCCATATGGACTACCCGCCAAAGAACGGGATGGCCGTCTTCTCGGACCCCAATATCAATCAAACGACCACATTCCGCGTCCATTTGTTCTGGCAGGCGAATGCCAACCTGAGTCGGCAACGTGTTCGCCCTGAAGAACGGACTTTGCAGACTATGAAGCAGTCCCCATTCAATAATAGGCGTTGCAGTATCTTTCACGGGATTACCGGCTCCGATTGAACACTACCGCCAATCCAACTACAGTACCGTTTCCATACCGCCCGTGTTGCGGATTCCATATCGGCCTCGCCGATTCCATCGTTGGCATAGGAACAATCAATCGTTGTGGCAATGCTTCCGGCACCAAAGTTATTTGCGGCCAAGATTGACCATGCCCACCGTGAATCGGTTTCAGAGTCCGGCATTACGCACAGAAAGAATCGACCGACGCACGCGGTTTGTCCATCTTCCTGCTTGTTCCACGTCGGATACTGAACAATGACTGATTCCATTACCGTTTCTCCACGGGTATCGGTTGAATCCGTTGCGGCTCTTGCAGGTTCAACCCATTCACAAAGAACCGAAGGTCGCCAAGCAATTCAATCACCTCGTTGTTGGAAACATGCTTGTCGCCAGCAATATCCTCCATCACGTTTGCGATACGTTTGGAATACTCTGATTCAGAACCGACAGATACTTGAGTGCCCATATCAGCAACCCCTACGCAACTTGGTACGCAACCGCCTCACATTGAACGGCCGGAACCGACGTGGACGTTTAGGAGGTAACT
>CAZQUZ010000037.1:0-1633 GCA_964596675.1 uncultured Candidatus Peribacteria bacterium | reverse complement strand
CGGATAGACCGTAGAAACGAGGGCAGCAATGGCATTGACGTTTCAAGAGTATCAGAAGTTGGCGATTCGTACATTGCCACCGGCGGATCATCCCGGTGGGCATATCTCGACATTGGCACTTGGCCTTGCCGGTGAGGCGGCCGAATGTGCCGTTGCCATGAACGTCGGCAACTTTGACAAGATTATCAAGGAAATTGGCGACGTTTATTGGTACATCGCAACAATCATGTACCGGTACAACATTCAGGACGATCCAAACAAGGCAACCTTTGTGGAAGGCGCCGGTAGTACCCGTCGTGAGCAGATAATGGTTTACGGCGGTCTTGCGGCCGATATGGTCAAGAAACATACCGGCCACTTGCACAAACTTGACGTTGATGCACTTGCTGGTTTTGTGCTTGCCGTCAAAGCAGCATTGGATGAAATCGTGTGGTGCAACGGCTTTTCCTTTGAGGTTATCGCCTTGAGGAACGACGCAAAGTTGCGCCTACGCTTTCCCGATGGGTTCACGTCGGAAGCAAGTATCAACCGGCCTAAAGACTGACAACAGCCGCCGGATAACCGGCACAATCGGAGCAACCGTGAATCTGTTTGACTTGTATCTTTCTCTCATCTTCGGCGACATTCCCAACGTGTTCAGTGACCCCGAACCTTCCGACGAAATCGTAAAGCGCAAGAAGTCGCGTGAAGGATTGAGTCTGATTGAATTGATGATTGTCATGGCAATTGTCGTCATTCTCGGGTCTATCTGTGCAAGCACCTTCGGCGTGTATTCCTGCTCTGGAAAGACGCAGAACGTGGACGCCGTTGAGCAAGCCAACGCCTATGCAAACTTCATGTACCCCGGAAAGAATGCCCGCGTTCAGTGTGTGCGATTGGACAGTGACCACGATGGTTACGTTTCCTGCACTATCGCCTACGATGCAGAGAACGCGATCACCGGACTGACTTTCACGGATACCGTCGCCGTGGAATGCGCGGCGGGGTTTACCTTCAACGAAGGTTGTCGTATCCCCAAGGCCCGCGTCAACGCACAGTAGCCCCGTATAGCCCCTACGTTCGATTCTACGGCGGTGGGTATGTCCGTACATGCCTACCGCCCAAACGGTCAATCCTGAAGCCCTGTAGACGGTCTACGGGGCACAATCCGATGGAGTACCCTTGTCCGATATTCTTTGCGCCCGTAGGAAGTGTCTGAGCGATGCCCGTGAGACGGTCTACCTTGAGACAGTAGACGGGAAGTTGCTGGAAGTGAACGCCTGCACAAATCACGTTGACAGTTTGCGCCGATACATTCCGGGGTTCAACGTCGTTGAAAAAGGTATGTGTGTTGTCAGTGGATGCAAAGAACCGCGCAAGAGTAAGGGTTGTTGCGAGAATCACTATCAGCACGTCAAGCAGTGGAAACTGACGAACGTTGCGACTGATTTTGTTGCATATGACTTGACGGCGGCGGAGTATGTGACTTTCACCGGCATTATGCGCAAGTTGGACGAAGACAAGATTGACAAAGCGATTCAGGAGGAACCGACTATGACAGAAAGCAATTGTCCCGACGTGACCGAAGCAAGTCCTGTTGACGTTGAATGTGACGACGGTAACCCCGTCATTGAAGCATGGCAGAAGGCAAAGT
>CAZQUZ010000036.1:0-1703 GCA_964596675.1 uncultured Candidatus Peribacteria bacterium | reverse complement strand
TCGCTCTATAATAATACTACAGGTGGTGCAAATACTGCGAATGGATATCAGTCACTCCTATCGAATCTAACTGGTAATAATAATACCGCAAATGGCGTAGCATCACTGCGTAATAATACTATAGGTCATTATAATACAGCTAACTGAGTATATTCTCTCTATTCGAATACTGTCGGACAAGATAATACGTCTATGGGTTATAATTCACTGTATTCGAGTACAGGATGAGTACGGAATACTGCTATCGGTCGTGATGCACTCTACTCATGAGGTGGTGATGATAATACTGCACTCGGATCATATGCCCTCTCTTCAAATCTCTGATATGAAAATACGGCAATCGGATCCCTTTCTCTCGAATGGAACACGACATGATATCGTAATACTGCAGTCGGCTCAGCTGCTCTTTGACGGAATACTACAGGATTCGCTAATACTGCAAATGGTTATGGAGCTCTCTTTGCTAATAGTAGCGGAAGCTGGAACACAGCTCTCGGATACAATGCTATAAGAAATGCTGATACTGGATACTCGAATACAGCTGTCGGTCATGATGCTATGACAGCCCTCCTATCAGGAGGGAGCAATGCGAGCCTAGGTGCAGGTACACTCTACTCGAATACTACAGGATGAGATAATACGGCTATCGGAACCTATGCACTCTGGAGTATGGATGGATGAAATAGTAATACCGCTCTCGGTAGTAGTGCTGCGTGGACTGGTACGAATCTCATAGGATCCAATAATACATTTATCGGTGCAGATACCAACTTCACCAACACTGGTATCTCAAATGCTACAGCTATCGGTGCTGGGACTCTTGTATCTCAGTCGAACACTGTCATCCTCGGTAATGGTGCAAATGTCGGTATCGGTACATCGACACCATCTCAGAAGCTCCACGTGTCCGGAAACGTACTCGCTACCTCATACCTTACGTCTTCTGATAGGACTCTAAAGACACATATAGTGCCGCTCTCTGGATCACTCGAAAAAATCCTCTCTCTCCATGGATACAGCTTCGACTGGAAAGTGGATGGTCGTGCAGATATCTGAGTCATCGCTCAGGAAGTCGAGTCAGTATTCCCAGATATCGTCCATACCAATCAGGATGGCATAAAGTCAGTCGAGTATGCCAATCTCGTAGCACCGATGATAGAGGCGATAAAAGAACAACAGTCTATCATAGAAAAACAACAAGCCGAAATCAACTCTATGAAGTCTACGCTCGAAGCTATCCAGGCATCCCTGAAAAAATAATTTCTCATCCTTTCATACTTTCCTAATATCCTCCCTATGACTCTCACGCATAGCATCAGACTCTCACTCATCCTCACTTCTCTCATAGGAATGAGTTTCTATACCCCTGGGGTGTCGGCACTTTCGACACTCAGTACCGACTATGCTGGTACGACGACTGCTACCGACTTTCTCCTCCAGCAAAATAATGCTGAAAAAATGAGACTCACTGGTACAGGAGTACGTATATCGAGTGTAGGATGATATCTCGACTATCGTCCGAATGGTACAGCCTGTACGAATGGGCAGACCCTCTCATGGGATAATACGAATCTCAGATGGATATGTGCCTCTGCGGGTGGTGGTGGCTGGTCTCTCCTCGGTAATGCTGGACTATCCGCACTCACGAACTTCCTCGGTACGACAGATAACATAGATGTCGTCTTTCGGAGAAATAATATAGA
>CAZQUZ010000035.1:0-1816 GCA_964596675.1 uncultured Candidatus Peribacteria bacterium | reverse complement strand
TTTCTTGACGCGCAACGTGAACGCGGCTATATGGTTGGGGTGAGTAAGGAGGTTCGGATGGGCGACAAGGCGCATGTGTACATGGTACAATTGAATGAAGGCATGTTTATGCCGTTGCGCAACGCAATTTTGTTAGCGTGTGAGGAGTATGTAGGTGATAACACGGTCAACAATGTTGACGTTGTATACGTTCAGAAAATGGCCGCATCTATTGAGAAAACCACAAAACTTTCTGACCTTCACAATGCCGGTGAAGGCACGTTGGTATGCGTCAACGGAATTTGGTTCGTCCGTAGCAGTCGGTATGCTTGCTGTAGTTCGGACGACGTATGGGCAGACATTATCAATTGTGCCTTGGATTTGATTGATGCAAGGAAAGATGAGGTTATTGAGATTTACTACTAACGCCCGAATAACTCAATTGGCAGAGTGCAGACTTTGTAAGTCTGAAGTTTCAAGTTCGAATCTTGATTCGGGCATAACCGTAACTCTAACGCACGCTTCGGCATAGCGATTGATACGGAGTCGCCTTGGGAACGGCGGCAACCAACGCGCGATTGGTGGTATCGCGCAATTTAGGCTATATAGCGGTTTATGTGGTGGGCTTATACCCCGCTAACGATGGTTCAACTCCATCATGGCCTATAATGGACGCACGCGCTTAGGGGCCGTGCATGTTTCGCGCACAGCAAGAACCGAAACGACGGCGGGGAGTGATGACCCCGCCGTTCCATTTTTTACACGGGCAGACCGATAAGCCCCGCCTGCACTTGCCTTGCCGTTTCTTCTGAATGACGTGCGAGTAAGGCGCGCATTTTCGTTTCGTCGATACCGGAACCGTTGATAACGGGGCCGCCGATGTTGATGGTAATGTTGCCACGCGCGGAAGCACCACCGGCAGAACCTCTTGACGAGGAGGAACGCTTTTGAATGACCGGCACGTTTGGAACAATAGCCGGTTGATACGATTGGTCCATGCTCCATTCGTCGGGGGCGTCAATGCCTATACCGGTTCGTTTGCCCGGTTTGCCGCCGATTGATTCAATATCGCCTTTGTACCCGAGGAATTTTGCCCACTTTTCGACTACCTGCGTCAAAAGGTCAACAATCACAGTAAGAATATCTGCAAATGTTTCCACATCTTTCAATTGGTCGCCGATGAGATACTTGAGCACGTCCTTTATGAACGTACCAACCGGTGACAGTTTCTCCATTACATAGTCAAACGCTTCGCCAAGCAGGTCCAGAATTGCCCGCCAAGCGTGCGTATATGCAAGGAACAACCTTGTCAATGAACCGAGAAGTCCTTTGGATTCTTTGAACGAGTCAATCCACCTTCCGATAACAGAACCACCGCCCGTGAACCACATATAGATGTCCTGAAGGACAAGGGCGATTGCGGTGAGATAAAATAGTGGCACTGTCAACGCCGACCCAAGAAAGACGGCGCCAGCAGCCATTACCGCAAGGGAGATTGCACCCACCTTGAGCAACTTTACAACGTCTCTCAATCCGTCCATACCGCCAAAGATACGGTCAAGGGCGTGTGCGGCGCGTCCAAGGGCGTCAAAGGCGAAGGTGACGTTATCAGCAAACTCCGCAAGTTCCTGATTGATTACCTTCTCGTTGACTTTGTACCATGCAAGAAACTTGTCTGCAAGTTCAATCAATACCGGCATGAGTTTCGTACCGATACTGATTTGCAGACCCTTGACAACTGTACTGATTTTGACAAACGCCGTCGTAAGCCCACGCGCGGCATCTATGTCCTTATCGGTCATAATGGCGCCAAGTTCTTCTGCTTGTTTCGCCATAT
>CAZQUZ010000034.1:0-1874 GCA_964596675.1 uncultured Candidatus Peribacteria bacterium | reverse complement strand
ACAAACGACGGCACATAACCGCACCGTTCATGCACGATATTGCGATTACTGTCCAGCAACCGGTAGATACCTTCGTCGCGTACCTTCAGGAAGATTGTTTGTGTTTGTCCAACCAACCACGTTTCAACAGTCTTCGTGTCAAGGTTGAACCGTAAACGCAATTGACCGTCGCAAAGACCGTGGCAGTCAGCAGAAATACTACCCCATCGGATGTCCGTTTCGTCAACCGGAACAACAACGTCAACGTAGACGATGTTGACTTCTACGGGCTTGAGTACCGTCACCTTCATTTGGTCACCGGCGGAATGCTCTCCCACATTGGCAACGCATGGGGCGCGTGCCGTCCCATACGCATTTCGTGGATTCTGCCTTCGCCAATCTCTTTGATTGGCAGACCGTGAAACTTGATGGCCGCGTTCAATGCTCGCACAAGAGCACTACCGCCACTGTTGGGATTGCCGCGCGTGCCCTTCACGTCAACGTCAACACCGTGCTTCTGTCCAAGCAAACGGATGCGTTCCAATTGCGCATCCTTTGCTGTGCCGGTGAGACGAATTGCTTTGCCACTACGACCGGACTTCTTCTTCTTGACTTCAGTTGTTTCAGCCACGTCACCTACCCTCCACTTGCGCGCCTATCCTACTCAATAAAGCCGCGCAAGTGTTGCGGCGATATTTGCGCGCGCCACTGGTAATCATTTCGTAGTTTTATTGCTTGACGGCATACATTCCTCGCATGGGTATCCGTTCCTGCTTACTCCAATCCATCCTAATGAGTACAAGCAATGGGCGCCGTCGTAGTAGATATGGTCAATACTTACCTGCCATTTGTGAAGCACAACCCAATACCCGTGGTCGCAATCGTCCCATTCATCTTCGTCAACGCAAAGACGTTGCCAACCAAAGAATATGCCGTCACGATTGATACGGAACACGCGCCGGAATTGCTTGATGATGTCGCGTTGGAACGGTTGGGGTTCTGAGTGCGATAGTACGATGGTCAAGGGCCGCAACGATTCAAACAGCATGAGTACCCCCGCACGGCCCGTAGGAGACGTTCAGACCGTCTGCCATGTCCGTACACGTCTCGACTTCATCGGACGCCTTGTAGGGCATATCCGGCCCGATGGCGCGTAGAATAGCAAGGGCGTAGTCTGTCGCCCATGCCCTACCCGTTTCCATTGCCGCCGTCGGTTCAAGGTATGGCCCGCGATTGAGTAACCATCGCCCGTTATCGGAAACGACGGCATAGTACATGCCGTTGCGATAATCGGCGCGGATGGTCAAGGGGTTGGTCATTCTTGCGGTTCCAGCATTGACTTCGGTTCAAACAGAATAGGCAACCAAAGGGCCGCAAGGTGATTGAACGCACGTTGAAGGAAAGCACGAATGGCGGGTTCGTCTGCTTCGGTTACTTGAATCATGCAGGAAGTGTACTTGCCTTTACGTTGCTGCATCCAGAAAAGACTTAGAACGTCGCCGCGTACCTCCTCTTCTTCGTCCTCATCGTTATACTCCTCCACTTGTTCCTGCTGCTTCCTCCAATCCCAACGGAACAAGAGGTTGTAGTCCAAGTCCACATCGCCATAGACTTCAATAAAGTCCGCAAACGACTTGTACTTTTCGCAACAACCATTCTGGAAGTAGTTGCTCTCGTTACAGTAGTAGGAATGGTTGACTTCCCAAAGATGCGTTCTCATGCTTGCTCCTGTGCAATTGGTTCCGGCCACTTCCGCAATTCCGATAGGTGGTTCATACTGCTCGCGCTCGCCATTTTCATCGTCTCAACAAACGCCTTGACGTTAGCAGACCGCATAGGGAATGTTGCCGACGCAAACCATACAGTATCTTCGCGCCGATGGACGATATGAATAG
>CAZQUZ010000033.1:0-1980 GCA_964596675.1 uncultured Candidatus Peribacteria bacterium | reverse complement strand
CTGCGTTGCTTACAATTTCTTCTGAGTCGCTTATTGTCGCTAAAAGATTATTCATCGCTTCTGCTCCACTTGTAGCGTTCTCTTGGTTCAGCTTTATAATCTCTAATTGGTTTTCGTAGTTAGCTTGGTCGATATTCGATTGTACATTCGCTATATTTGTACGCATAGCACTGATAGCTTCTGCATCTGCTCCCTCTTGTTCCATTCTATACGCCATGAGTTCTAGGTCTGCCTTAGCTTTTGCTTGTGTGATAGTAGTTTCGATGTTTTTAGCGATTTCGTCACGCTTATCAAGGGCGAGAGTAGAACGTCAGAAACCAGAGAACGATAGCCCTGTATTGAGCGTGTCCATTCTCTTCGCTCCTTGTGCTTCTATTTCTGCTTTTTGACTAGCAAATTGACCTGCAATATTCTCTCCATACTTAGCTACGAGGTCGGATGTTTCTTTTTTCCTACGTTCTGCTTCAGTGTTCATTTGTTGGGTAAGTACATCGAGTTGCTTTTGGTTCTCTTGTGCTTTCTTCTGTGCAAAGTATTCAGGTGTTCACTCAGGGAATACAGTTGTTGAGGGTTCTGAGGTGGTTCTCTGAGATGTTCAGTCTTTATAGGTAACTTGATAGCTACCATCAGAATTACGCACGCTAGAGGCGATATTTTCTCATGGCTGTACGAGTTCGGTAGAGTAGGTTGTTTTACCTGATGATGCTCATGTACCTCCGAATATCTTGTCCATTGTCTCACCAAGCCCTATTCTTGTTTGTAAATACTTAGCAAATCGTCTATCCTCGTCAGTGACTTCTCATGGGAGTTTAGTACCGATAGACATATATTGAGCTTTTAATTGCTCAGGTGTCATAGTTGTAAAATCTCATGGTTTAGGCGTAGTTGCTGGAGCAGTTCAAATAACAGGCTTATCAGTTGTAGCTATTGTAGGCTTACTTTGTGTTGCTTGGTATGGTTGGTAATTCTCCCCGACTCATGTACCGAGTTTAGTTGGGTCTATTCCATTATTTGTTAGTCTAGTAGATGCTGCTTGTTGAGCAGGTGTTTGAATTTGAGGTAGTGGAGTAATATTTCCAGAACTAGGTTGTAATTGGTCTATTCTTGGGTTTTTAGTAGGGTCAGCTAAATTAGCATACTGTTGAGCAGCAGGATTAACATATCCAGGAGCTTTAGTCTTATCATAAACAAAGTTTTCACCTGTACCTGTTCAGACATAAGCATTGCCTATATTTGCACGAGCTACATTTTGTCCAGCTTGCTGTTGAGCTAGTTGAGCTTTGTTTGCATCTATTCTTGCTTGTGCTTCTATTTGTTGATTTGTAGGCATAGGTTTTTATTAAGCGTAGGCTTCCCAGGTTATTATTAAAGCTGTTGCACCAGCAGGACTTGCCATTGTTGTCCATTGGATTACTATATTTGTCGAATCTAGTGTCTTTACATCTGCTTCTATAGATGTAGCTGGACTAGCAGTAACACCATAGAGAATTTTTGTTGCATGATTTCCTGCTTTTCAGATATTCGTTGATTCCAAATAAACAGAGCTTTCATTACTGGTAGATGTAGCACTTCCTATTATTATCATACCAGCATTGTTACCTGATGTTCTGGTAGCTGTTAGTTTTATCAGTTTTGGTGTAACTCCAAGTCCATGAGCAATAGTAAGGTCAGAAGTGCTTCCGTTTGTTTGCGTAGCTTGTCCTGTCGCAAAAAATCATTTTGTCGCCAACCCAGCATCAACATAAGCTGTACTAGCTGCGTTAGTGCTATTATTTCCCTGTGATTCAGTGACTACTGTTATATTCCCACCAGCGAGTCTACGAGCTACTTTACTAGCTGTTGCAGCGGTAGCAGTGTCATCATTAGTGACATATTTATTTGAAGTAGATGGTGTACCACTTGTACCTGCGAGAGCATCATATTTTGGATTGTCTTGAATAAGAGCGACAGGTATCCCAGCAGGGGCAACGTCACTTCTTA
>CAZQUZ010000032.1:0-2010 GCA_964596675.1 uncultured Candidatus Peribacteria bacterium | reverse complement strand
TCGACGAGGGTAAAACCACGAGTAGAGAATTTCATAGAGAAAAATGAAAAAGAAATAAAGACGAACTTATTATACACGTTCTCTTATAAATAAAAGGGTAAAGATAGAGACATTATATCTATCTTATGTGAAAATAAACTATACTGCTCGGGGTACTCTATGAGAAAATATTATTATGATACTGACTATTGAGAAATCAAGAACTCTACGCATATGCATCAGGAATAGAGAAACCCGATAGAAGATATGTTTCTATATCGCAAAAGAAGATGTAATAAATAAAAATATCGAAAAATCTCTTATTTTTTATCACTATTTGCAGGCAAAATACCTTTTATCATATACTCCTCCTCGAGAGTGTACCCGATTTTCTCATAATATCCACGCACTCATACCCCTGCTATGACCGCGATTTTCGTGATATCGGGGTGTTTTGTACACAATATGTCCTCAGCTTTTGCCATCATCCTCTTCCCGAATCCCATATGCTGCCCACTACCATCAGCAGGAGCACCGAGTGGGAGCTGATCACCGAAGACATGGAGCTCACGGATGAGCGCAGCTCACTCGAGCACAGGGATGAAGTGACTCTCTCATGTGAAGTACTGCGATGGGATACGGAGCCTGAGTAGTCCGAATATCGTCCTATCCACTGGGTCTATATACTGTATGAAGTACTCACGACCTCATGACGCATCATATGATGTTATCTCTATGATAGCATTTTCAGGATTATTTCATTTCGCGCGTATCTCACGCGCAGAGATATCATGACGGGTGATTCATTTCGCACGCATCTGGGTCTCGGTGAGCTGACGGAGATTCGCGAGCTTGGACCCAGCGAGTATCTGGTCAGCTGGGATATCTCGATACATGCGATTTAGACGTATATATTCAGGGAGCATACCCTGCAGGTCTGCCATGAGGTCTATAAGAGTCTCGTCATCATACGCCTCGAATCCACCCTCTCGCCATATCGTCTCGAGTTCAGAGTGTGGAGTGACGACCATAGGGTATATCTTCATCTCATCGGGGCGAAAGTCTGAGTCATCGAATACTCGTTCCATGCTCTCTCTATCCGTCTCTGGCGTAGCTCCGAGGAGCCCAGGCATCATATGTGCCACGACCTTAAATCCCGCATCTTTCAGAAGGCGCGTCGCCGCTATAGACTCAGCATTTCAGTGTCAGCGTTTATTGGCTTCATTTATCGCGTCGATAGTCGTCTGGTATCCTATCTCGACACGCGTGACACCATATCGTCTCAGTCTCACTATCTCCTCGATATCGAGCCAGTCAGGACGTGTCTCTATCGCGATACCGATGACACGAGAAAGTGCAGTTTCATTTCGTTTTTTTGCCTCTTCGAGCGATGATGATGCGCGCATCTCATATCACTTCCGCACCTTAAATCGTGCGAATGCATCGTCTCACTCCTCGACTGCTTCGAGAAATGGACGGAGATCCTCATAGGTCGTATGTGCATCATAGATACCGATGATAAAGCTCTCCTGATACTCTCTGGGGTATACGCTCCATGTCCCACCGATGACACGCACATCACACTTTGTGATAGCATTGCCTGTGATCTCGAGAGAGCGGAGACGATTTTGGATCTGACGCACTGGGTCGAATGCATTCGCCTCAGCGCGCTGCACTGCTGGCTCTCCGGTGATATAGCTCTTCGGGAGATTCTCATACGTCGGACAAAATACACACTTCCCCGGACATCCCCAGAACTTCGTGAGAAGTGAGATGACCGATACGCCTGAGAGCGAGCGTACTCACCGCTTACGGAGCATCTTCCACACACGAGGGTCATAGGTGAGCTTTTTCTCATCTATCTGGGATCGATAGTACTCGATGACCTCGATAGAGGTGACATCTTCGACCGTGCTGCCATATCGAGTGAGGAGAGCATTTTTGGTTTTCTGATAGTCACGCTTCGTCGTGAGCGTGGGATCGGTGAGGAGATTCTCGAGAAGTTCATGGATAAAAGCAGACTGCATAAAT
>CAZQUZ010000031.1:0-2142 GCA_964596675.1 uncultured Candidatus Peribacteria bacterium | reverse complement strand
CCTACCGGATTAAGGCCGCAGCCTGCCTTTGCCAAAACCCCGAGCGAATCGCCGCGATGCGTAAGCGTGAGGCTGAGGACCGCGAGGAAGCCAAACGCGAGGCAGAGCGAGCAGAGCGGGCCAGGTATTCAATGCGACTCGCAACCGACGCTAACGAATGCCTGGAGGCAAAGGGCGGCTTCTGCCGCGTGAGCTACAGCGAAATGCCGCACGACCACTGCGTGAAGTGCAAAAAGTGGGGCTCAAGACGAGAAGAAGCAAGTTTTGGAGGTGGGATATGAGCGAGAAGTATTTACGAATGCGCAGCGCTAGAATCGAGCAAAAGCCAAGACCCGTATGCGTAGTCAGCTTCGAGTTTGACCATTCGCACCTGCCAAAACCTCACTTGGGTCATATTTGCGAAAAACTGGACGCCGCGTTCCTGGAGCTTTTGCAAGAGCATGGATACCAGGCTACAGTCGAGCAGCCAGAGCCTTGCAAATACGAGCAAAACCTTTTCGATGAAGTTGGAGGTGTGTAATGGCCAAGCTTACGCCAGAAATTTTCGACTACGTAAAGCGCCTTTCCAAATTCGAGGCAAAACAAGCCGTTGGATTTGTGCATGAAAAATTCGGAATTGATTTGTCAGCCGTCACGATTGGCCGAATCAAAAACGGCTCAGTTCGCCGACCAGAACCCAAGGTGGTAAACGTCAGCGACGAGGTTAAAGCCTTCGTTCGCAGCCGTGAAGGCTCGGGCGTCTACTCTACCATTTCCAAGGTTCAAATCGCCTATGATGTGACTTTGACGAAGGCCAACGTCTACGCAATCCTGGCCGAGCCGTTCATCGTGGCTGAACCCAAGGTTGTGGCGCCAGTCGCTAAGCAGATTTGCGCCAAAATCGACTTCGCCCGAATCAGTATCCCGAGTTCGTTTGGGGCTCCACAGCATTCGCGTGAGATACCCAAGGCCAAGCCCAACATCGTGCTGCCAGACAACAGGCAACGATGCGCCACCTGTGACGCGCTGGCCACGGTGGACCGCATGCGAATCTACAACGCGCAGCACCCGACCGGCCTGGACGTAATTCAAATCAAATGCACAGGAAAGGCTGGCAGGCAGCCTGTGAAGCCTTGCCCGGTAATCAGAACCGAAGTGAAGCCATGAGTGTATCAAACCTTCCTGACAAGACCTGTGCAGCCAATCACGATGTTCGTGTGGTCTGCGCTGCTCTGACCGGCCAGCGATTCCGGTTCTCGTCTGAGCGTGACCTACAAGACGGAATCGAACAAACGCTAAACCGGCTGTCCATTCCCAACAAGCGCGAAGCCCGCCTGACCAACGAAGAGCGCGTTGACTTCCTGGTCGGCCGCGTAGCCGTCGAGGTCAAGACTGCTGGCAACCGCGTGTCTGTGATGCGCCAGTTGTCACGCTATGCGGAGTGCCCCGACGTGGACGCCATCGTCCTGGTGACCGCAAAGCAAACCCTAGGCTGCCCGGCCAGCATCGGCGGCAAACCCATCACCGTTGTGAAGATTTGGAGTGGAGCACTATGAGCGCGGGCCAAGTTAAATGGATTGCGCAGCATGAGAAGCGCCGCGGCAAACCGTGCTGGGACATCAAAGCTGCGCCCCATGTCATGACGCGTTTGAAGCGCATCTTTACCCGCGCAGACGGTGGCCATGCTGGACAAATGCTGCTTGCTGATACGCCAGAAAACTGCCGAGAACTCCTGTGGTTCTTGGACCGTTACCCGATGGACGTAAGTGACGCCGACCGGCTAAAGCAACGAGCAGAGCAACACCTACGCATTGAGGCGGCGGCTCGTGACATCGTAGCCCAAGGCTTGGTCAAAGAGGGCAAAGTCGAGATGGCGGTTTCTCCTCGCGAATACCAACTGGTTGCCGCTAACCTGGCCGTCACGACCGGGCGCCTATTGCTCGCTGATGACGTGGGACTAGGCAAAACCTGCAGTGCCATTGCCACGCTATGCCAGGCTGGCCGGTTTCCTGCGCTATTTGTGACCTTGACGCACTTGCCAAGGCAGATTGAGGCCGAGCTTAAGCGTTTTGCGCCGAGTCTGAGCACCAAGATTCTGCTGGGCGGTTCGCCAGGCGTGAAGAAAAAAGACAAGCTCGATGCTGACCTGTTTGGCTTGCCTGA
>CAZQUZ010000030.1:0-2284 GCA_964596675.1 uncultured Candidatus Peribacteria bacterium | reverse complement strand
GCGCGTCAAGAAAATAGGCGATATTCACCCCGCGTTGTAACTTGCACAGATTACACCGGCAGAAGTCCCGTCAACGGCCGTGCCAATGAGGGTAACGGATACAGCACTTGGCCGTGAAGACCAATCGTTACCGCGAGGGTCTACCGGCCGCCACACTTTCGTTGGCTTCCGTTCAGCACGAAATGAGCGCGGGTATTCATCCGTGCATTCTTCCCAAACGTCCTCTTCCATGTTTGCACGAATTTTGTCGCTACTGCTCGGATGCGTAGCGCGTGCATGTTCCTCGCTTTCGGCGGCCACAACGGCACTATCGTATGTGTCGTAACTCTGGTTTTGAGTTTGTGAGAGCAGATAGAGGTTCATTGCTTTCATCCTTACTTGGACACCTATCGTGATAGGCTTTGTGCGTCAAGAAGAATCTGCTGTACAAACGAAACTTATGGCTAAGGCGCCATACACACTTCCGCCATCTTTTGAGCAGACCAACCGGAATGGTACCTGCGTTTATCCCAATCCACAACGGTCCTTAGTTTCTTGCGCGCCGCAACAACCTTATCCCAAGGCCAATTCTTCGGGAGAAACGATTCCATGCGTTCAAATTGGTCAAACAACCATAGTTTCTTTCGCGAATCCTGAAGTTTATGTAGACGGTCTACACGGCGTTGATATGGTGTGCCCTTACGCTTTGCCTTTACAACGGGACCGGCAACGATACGGTAGTCGTTATGTCCATTGCCGCGCCCGTTCACAAAGACAAGGTGAACCTGCGTACCGAGAATGGCGCCAATTGCTTGAGCATAACCCTTGTAGTAACACTCTTCCCGCCAATGCCAATGCTGTGACGACGGTACGCGAAACGGTAACCACGGGATAGGGTCGTAGACTTCAATGACGGCGCCGATAGCGTAGGGCTGAGCACAGAATGCCGATTCCCCGTCCCTGAAGCAGAGGACCGGATTCTCTTTCAAGGCATCCTTGTAGCCAAGGCGGCGCGCATATCCGGGGGGAAGAAGGGGTTTGCGGGGTTTCATTGTCATTCCTTACGCTTGAAAGTAATGCGCCATTGCCAAGTATCGTCCACCTTGATTGCGTCAACGGACCCGTTGATAAGGGTGAGACGGGATGCCCATTGAGGCATTGTTACGGGTGAACGCCATTCAAAACCACGTTCGTCAACGCTTTGGTTATCCCATGCAGTATCCGCACGATATGGGACGGCGTACCGAGGTTGTTTGCAGTATTTGCTCTTGTCGCGCGGGTCTTCCTTTGGGATAGGCGATACACCCCAAACGTCGTCACAATGGCCACTTTCGTAGTCGTAGTCAAGGTTGACAAGTGCCCACGTTTCGCGTACCCACAATTGGTCATACGGGCGACCAAGCGGACATTCAAGATACGACGAACCTTCATCGGGATACTCGTCTGACCACATATACCAACCGTCGCCGGTGTGGCCGGTTGTCATGGCAACGACGGCACTATCGCCAAAGTATTCGGCAGTCTTAGGCGCAATCGGCCGCCATAATTCTGTCAATTCACCTGCGAGAATGGCACGTACTTCTTGAGCGTTCAGGGTTATGGGGCGGTTCATTTTGTAGCCTCAAGCATGTAGACAAGGTGTTCGCTACGGCTATTGAACCGTACAGAGTTTACGGCGCCGTTACCTTTCCAGACTGCGGATTCGTAGAAGGTTTTGCCTTCGCCCCATACTTTGAAGGAGTAACGATAGCCGCGTCGTTCTACTTCTGCCAACGTCCATCCCCACCAACTTGGGTCGGAAAGCAGGGGTAGCAGCATCAAATCACCCTGCGCAATCGCCACTTCATAACGTAAGCCGTCACGACATCGCCATTGGGTGCCTTCGGGCATATCAGCAAGTCCGGGGGTGAGCAGACATGGTGTGCTTGCAAACGGACTTCGTTTGAGTGTGGGCACCATCGCACCGGCGGCGATAAAGCGAATGGCAAGAGTGACTTCTTCTTGCGTCATAATGCACCACCTTGAGCACGTTCAAGCATAGCAATCTCGTTCATAAGCCTTGAATAATGCGCCGGTGAGCATACGATTTGCTCACTACCGGTAAACGGATTCTTGTACATATATGGACCCATATCCGGCGTTGCAGGCACGATAACCGTCCTGTAGTTACAGTCTTTGCTTGCCCACTTCTTGCGGATACGTTTCCGTTTAGACCGTGGGAAACGGTATTGTTTCAAAAGCCATCGTTCCGGCGTACCGGCAAGGTCTTTGGATACTACGATATTGGGGTAGAGGAATGGGGTCA
>CAZQUZ010000029.1:0-2357 GCA_964596675.1 uncultured Candidatus Peribacteria bacterium | reverse complement strand
CTGGGGTTAAGTCGTAACAAGGTATCCGTACGAGAACGTGCGGATGGACTATCTCTTTATCAAAATCGCGATTACAAGAAATCGTCTTCTGTTGTATGGAATGATAAGTGTTCGTATGAACCTTAACACACTCATAAATTTAGAAATGTTATCTAAAAAACTAGTTTGAAAAAGAAACATTGCAATTTTTACCGTCTCATTTTAATGAGACAAAAATTCTGTTTCCACCAAAAAATGTATTCAAGATTCCATTCATACCAACAACATATAAATACCAAGTGGTAATAAAAAGCAAAAATTTCATCTTATCTTCGGATAAGACAATACTTTTGTATAAATATAATTACGGCACAAAGTGGATGCCTTGACTCATACATCCGATGAAGGACGTACAAAGCTGCGATAAGCTTGGGTAAGCTGCTACGACGCGTTATAGCCCAAGATCTCCGAATGGGGGAACCCTATCCTGGTTAACAGGATAATTGCGATATGCAATGGACACGACCCGAATTGAAATATCTTAGTAAGGTCGGAAAAGAAATCAACCGAGATTCCGAAAGTAGTGACGAGCGAAATTGGAAAAGCCCAAACCATTATGGTGCCAAGGATAAGCCCGTTGCCATAGTGGGGTCACAAGACATGTTATCGCGAAGCTTAAATAGCGACACTCCATAGGGAATACAGAAAAATGATCTGGAAAGGTCAGCCAAAGAAGGTTATAGCCCTGTATTTGAAATATCTCCCTAGCGGGTGCAACATGCTCTTAAGTAGCATCGGCCACGTGAAAGCCGGTGTGAAGTCAGGACGACCACGTTCTAAGGCTAAAGAGTGTATGAGATCGATAGTGAACAAGTACTGTGAAGGAAAGGTAAAAAGAACCCCGGAAGGGGAGTGAAATAGAACCTGAAACTTTGTGCCTACAAAGAGTGGGAGCTCTTCGGAGTGACCACGTGCCTTTTGGAGAAGGAACCAACGACTTACGTATGCGTGGCAAGGTTAAGACAGATACAGTCGGAGCCATAGGGAAACCAAGTCTGAATAGGGCGATTTTAGTCACGTATAGTAGACCCGAAACCCGTGTGAGCTACTCATGAGCAGGATGAAGGTGAGGTACAACTTACTGGAGGTCCGAACCAATTAGAGCTGCAAGTCTATTGGATGACTTGTGAGTAGGAGTGAAAAGCTAATCGAACCGGGAGATAGCTGGTTCTCCGCGAAATATATTTAGGTATAGCCCATATTAGTAACCGAGAGGGGTAGGGCTCTGATAAGACTAGCGGGTCTATTCCGACTTAGCAAATCTTGATAAACTTCGAATACTCTCGGCGTAAATAATATGGAGTCGGACAGTGACGGATAAGCGCCATTGTCAAAAGGGAAACAGCCCAGATTCCTGTCTAAGGTCCCCAAGTTATAACTCAGTGGAAAAGGATGTGCGATTACTAAGACAGCCAGGATGTTGGCTTAGAAGCAGCCACTCATTCAAAGAGTGCGTAATAGCTCACTGGTCGAGTGATTGTGCGCCGAAGATTCAGCGGGGCTTAAGTTATACACCGAAGACGGAAGATCAATATTTAATTATGGATCGGTAGCGGAGCGTTCCCTAGGCCTGTGAAGCAGTCGGATAACCGGCTGTGGAGGTATGGGAAGTGCAAATGTTGGTATGAGTAACGTAATGGAGGTGAAAACCCTCCACACCGAATACCCAAGGTTTCCTATCCTACGTCAGTCGTGGTAGGGTGAGCCGGTCCTAAGGGGCAGCCGAAAGGCGTTACCCGATGGATAGCAGGTTAATATTCCTGCGCTACATATGAAAGGTTATTACTTACGTAGGGACGCATCGTAAATATTGGACGCGGTCATGAAAATACGCGAATTGTGTTGCTTTTGGTTACGATAGGTAAATCCGCGTAACAATACACGAGTGGCATGATTTTATGGAAAGCAAAGCTTCGGCAGCGTGGACTATAATCCTACAATATAAAGGTGCCCAGAAAAGCTACTATAGGACGATCATATGTAACCGTACCGCAATCGAACACTCGTGGGTGGGTGTGAGTACACTAAGGTGGACGGGATAACTAAACTTAAGGAACTCTGCAAAACAGCGATCGTAACTTCGGGATAAGATCTGCCTCCCTCCCATTTATGGAGGAGGCCGCAGCGAACGAGTCCAGGCGACTGTTTATCAAAAACACAGCTCTCTGCTAAATCGTAAGATGATGTATAGGGGGTGATGCCTGTCCGGTGCCAGAAGATTACGTGGAGGGGTGCAAGCTCTGAAATTAAGTCCTGGTGAACGACGGCCGTAACTATAACGGTCCTAAGGTAGCGAAATTCCTTGTCGGGTAAGTTCC
>CAZQUZ010000028.1:0-2413 GCA_964596675.1 uncultured Candidatus Peribacteria bacterium | reverse complement strand
CTCTAAATACTCAATTCTTTTCATCGTATTCTCTTCTGTATCATGCAAGCCTAGAAACTCCTATTACTGTCGTATCTTCGTTGAAGTAACACCGAGGGAAAAGGTCACGAGAAGCATTTATTCAGTCAGATATAGGGAGTTTTCTAACTACGCTTACTCTTCACTTTAGAAACTGCCTGGCTGTAGACAATCGAGTAGTTCACGTTGAGTATTCTGTCACCTCAATATCGAATGGCATGAAATGTTCTTCGTAATTTACATAACGAGGATTAACAATCGAGTTAGCAATCTCAGTTATTCAATAACCTGTTCATTCCCAATAGTCTATAAGACGGATTTCATTACGATGCTTCTGCCAGAACCATATAGCTGTTTCGTCTCCTCATCCAGCACCTCATAAATCCCAGTGAGTAAATACTGGTAAACGAGAGTCATAAGGATACTTACCTATTCTCCCTTGTTGCCTTGCAATACTGAGTTCCTTTTCGTAATAAGAGCCTTTAATAGCGAGGTCAAACGCTTCATTTGGATAGCTAGGATACTCTCGTTGCATATCTTCCTTTTGTTCTTCTTTCTTCTTTTGATACCATCTCATCTGTGATTCACTAAACACTGTTCAAGGATAATTCCTTAGTATGTAATCTTCTCAACTCAGTTTATTGAAATATTCTCTTGTATCGCTACGGATTGTATCTTCACTATCGAGACTATACAATGGGTCAATAAACCAGGGATAAAAGTGAAATTTATAGTCCATGTCTGATAATACTTTTCCTTGTTCCTTTTGTTCAATAGCTTTTCTGCACATTTCGTAAAAGTAACCAGAGTTTCATTCTGCTGTACTTTCTATATCAATTTGGCTTGTTGGTGCTACTGTGTTTAATGCGCCTGTTTGTATTTCTCTAGCCTTTTCAGGATACTTGTTACATATCTTTCAGTATTCTGATATGTGAAGTCTTTGAAGTGTACCTCATCGAAAAGAAGTATCAACAGCAATAGAACAGTTATTAGACTCAAAGACTAACTCTCCTTTCCTGTCGGTCTTTACTTTAAATTCATTTCGTAGCCAATCTGGTAAGTTATCAAAAGCAAACTTAACCTTATCTCGAAATATAAGTTCTGCGCTGTCTCTATCATCTGCAATGATACCAATAGACCTAAACGAAGAGAAAAGAGCATCATCGAGGTTGCATATATCAATCATCGTTGAGAAACCTAACTGGCGAGCTTTTAAAACAATGTTCTTTGTGTGTCTGCTGTAATAATAGTGCCTCTGGTGTTCATTTGGTATGAAAGGTACTTTATTACCTTGTTTGTCTTTGATATAATAGAGCTTACCTGAAAAGATACGCCACTCTTTGTTTCCTAATAGTTCTTTTAGTTGTTCGGTTTCAGTCATTGTAATTCTGAAAGAATAGTTCAAATATTTACGTTTCAAGAGTGGTTATTGTCTACTTCTTGTTTAGTGCTAAATTCGCCCTTGCTCTTCCTTTCTAACCATTCCTTGCTTGCTATATAATCTTCTCATTCGAGCTTCTTTATCCAGTTTAACTTAGCCTTTATATTAGGCTGTTTCTTCAATATCTCTTTTCTCTGTCAGAATTCTTCGTTCTCTTCTATGTATCTATAAAGGGTTCTTGCTGATATATTCGCATAAAGACTTGCTTCTTCATCAGTAAAGCTATGAGAAAAAGCAAACTCTAATTTTGTCAGAGTCTCACTATCAATTACTGTAGGTCTTCAAGCTGTCATTTAGGCAATTAAAAAATAATTAAATGAGTGTTCTTCTCGAACGAAACTTGTTTGGATAAATTGTTTATTCTTAAATGTATCAAACATCTCTAATAGTTCTTCCTTTGTATAAGCATTTCAGTAATAGGAGTTGTAAGTCTTTCAAGATACACTCATAGTTCTAAGAGTTTCTTTTACAATTTGTCTGAGTTCTCTACACATGTTTCAATCCTTTGTGAGATTTATAACTCAGTAAGTAAATGTTTTCCCTTGTGAGTCTTTTAATTCTCATTCTTGATAATACATTTCGAATCATCATTCAGATTTAATTAAATGGTTTTCTTTAGTTATCATTATCCGTTGATAAATCAAATAGAACTCCTTAACTTAGCGTACTCTTCTGCCGAGACAATTCGAGTAGTTTTCTTATCAGTCAATCAGTCAATGTTATCGAGGAACTTTAACTCTTCTTTTGGAGTTAATATTACTTTCTTAGGAACTCCTCACTTAAATTCAGTGTTGTAATTCGAGAACAAGAGAGGAAGTTGCATGATTGCTGTGTTCAAAGTATTCTCATCTATGCCGAAAGCGTTAAATAGTCTAATTTCTATTCTTTGGATATTCTCTTCGTGGTCTATCTTGAGACTTCCAAACATCTTCCATAAAGCTGCAATGTTATTCC
>CAZQUZ010000027.1:0-2447 GCA_964596675.1 uncultured Candidatus Peribacteria bacterium | reverse complement strand
ATTAGCATGGCAGAAAGGGAGGAAGTCTATTCTCCATACGTCGATACGGTAAAGAAACTCGCGTTGTTCTGGAAGGAATGGGGCGACGTTCACGTTTGCAAGAAATAATCCTTGACGCGCGCCACGTCACCGGATAGAAGTATCAGACTGAAGGAGCAACAATGTCATTCCAACCAACCGGCCGATACTTCCAGCAAGACCGCACCATCGTATCAGACCGTCAACGCTTTCTGCTTGACGTGCCCCGTGGTATCGGAACGTCGACCGGCGTTGCCCTTCAAAGCGTCTGCAATGGCACGTTCGTCGGCCGCGTGGTCAATGGCATTGAGGATCAGGACATCCGCGACTTGCGCGCGGACGTGTTCGCCCTTGACGTTCACGGTATCCCTGTGGCGGCAATGTTTGACGTGGTGTATGTGCGTAAAACGATGCGCACAATGACTTTCACGGACGAGCAGATTCAGGACGTGGAAGGCGTCATGTACGCACTGAACGGCGTGCAGATTGACGTTATTCAATTCAAGTGAGATTTCTTCTTGACGGTACCGGCCCGCGCGGCTATAAAGAGTGGGCAAGGAGAGAACATGAACATCGAAGCAATCGTCAATGAAGCCCGCGCCCGCGTTGTTGCTGCTGAAGAGGCGGTGAATGTTTCCGTCGCAAGTGGCAAGGCCCTTGCAATTCGCGAGGCTAACGAGGAACTGAACGCCGCCAAAGCCATCCTTCGCGATTGGGAGAAGGAGGTATTTGTGCCTTCTCCCGAACCGTATCGCAATTGGCAAAACCTCATGGCCATCTATCGCCGGTTCAATGCCATGATTTGCGAGCGCCGTGGATTGTGGGCTACGGCGGCCAAGAAAGTGCAGGTCAAGGCAATGGCACGGCACGCGCGGGATATTGCTACCCTTGAGCCTATTGCGGCGTTCTATGCCGATATGGCCGGTGAGGCTGAGGCTTTCTACCGGTCGGAAGAGGAACGCAAGTTGAATGAAGCCGCCGCTGCTGCCCGTGCGAAACGTGCGGCGTTCTATGCGAATGAAGCGATGGCGGCATAAATCTTTCGCGCGGGCAAGAAATATCCTTGACGCGCTACCAATGACCGGATAATGAATAGAAACAAGGGCGGTGATAACGTCGCCCTTTCAACCAAGGAGTCAATCATGTTCAAATCCCTTCCCCTTCCTACCAACGCCGGTTCCCTTCAACGCCGTAACGTGTTCCTGCTTGAGTCCAATCTGTCTCATGCTTGGGCAAGCGTACTTGTCAATGAGGAGATTCGCGTACTGCATGACGAACGGTATCCTGAAGTGCCGGAATATACCGCCGAAAGCCCGGAAGTGTACAAGGCATACTTTGACTTCACGCAGACGTTGCCCGCGAAGGCGGCGCCTATCGCGATGGCAAAGTTTGTAAAGACCGGCGCCGTGCTGCCTGTAGAAGACGGCGTAGACGTTCCCTTTGCGGCATGGGAGACGGCAAGTGGCACCATGCGATACACCGTCGCCCCCAACGGCGACACGCGCATTGAGTACCGTCCGCGCGTCAACGACGGCGCCCCTATGGCCATTCTGAATGTCGATGCCGATGGGGCCGTGAGTCTGGAGTTGGCCGGATATGCGCGTTTGCTTGAAACCGTCGTTGGCGGTAACGGATGGCGCTTCAAGAATGCCGATTTCAAAGCAACCACCGACGGCGATTGGTACGCACCCCTTGCCGAACGCTCTTGGTTTGAAACGGACCCCATGAATCGACAGGACCGTATGTGGGAATTGCTTGAGTGCAGTTGCCGGTGGTTCAGTATTCCCTTGCCCGCGCGGCCCCTTCCTACCGCGTTGCCGCCGGTGAGTAATCGGCGGGTTGTGTCTGAAGATCGGTGGTAGTATTCCCTCCGCCCCGTCGCCGTCTCTTTCCCGAGAGGCAGACGGGGCACTTTCCCCTTGGATTGACCATGCACTATGCGCACCGTCCGTACCCGTGGCTTCCTCCTGCTCTTTCAGAACGGATTGAAGAGCACGTCATTGACAGATTGCTTGCTCTTTGGGCGGACGCTTTGACGGTACACGCTATGCACCACATCAATCCGAACACGCCCGTCGGTCACGATATGCGTGTTGTCGTGCTTGAACCGGAACACTTCAAGTCAATCGGAGACGATATGTTTCCCGGATGTAGCCGTGTAACCGGTGGCATTATTGTGCGCGGCGCGTGCGACAATGTGTATCTTTGGGGCATGAACGAGAACAAGTTTGAGTTGTTCTTTGACGTGCGCAAAGTCTCATATCCGGGAATGCACGAGGTTGATATTACGAAAGTGGTCAAAATGGCCACGTCGCAACCGGGATATGATGAACCTTCGTCGGCGTGGGAACGGTCGTATGTCGGCGCTATCTCTGCTTGGACGTTCAAACGCGGCGAACCGTTGACGTGGCGCATTGAACGCGAGGTAG
>CAZQUZ010000026.1:0-2493 GCA_964596675.1 uncultured Candidatus Peribacteria bacterium | reverse complement strand
GGATAATGGTTCTATACCAACGGCGGGATAGACCTGCTTGGTAAGGAGATACGATGCTCACGAATTCCCAAGCCGCAACGCTCGCATACATCAACGAACGCCCCGGTAAACGGTCTGCAATCGCCGTAGGACTCGATATGGCCGCCTCTTTGGAGACTGCCGGATACATCATCGTCCGTAAGGGAATGTGCCATCCTACGGCATTGGCGGCCTCTTTCAAGGGTCGGTCTGTACAGAAGCAGCAATCAGACCGTGTAGAGGCGTATGTCTCACTCATGGGCCGGTACGCGACGGCTTGAAAGAATCTACGGATTCTTCTTGACGCGCGCCGATAGCATGATAAGGGTTGGTACCGAAAGGAGACACCATGCGGTCAATGAAGGAAGCAATCGCGCATATGAAGGGCAACCGCAACATGAACGGCGGCCCTATCCCCGAGAGCATTCAGAAGGCATTGCTCAACCGTGGCTATATCGCATTCGTCATGGGTTCCGGTTCCGACGTTCGGCACTACAACAGTGACCGGCATTTCCGCCGCGAACGTGGCTTTGGTGTGTACGAATTGACCGATGCTGGCAAGAACGCCAACCTGTAAATAGAAAGGGAGCAACGATGAACGAATCTCAAGAACGCCTTCAGGAAGCACGGCAATACGTCACCGACGTATCCGGCCCCATCAACTTTCTCAAGTGGTGGCGCGACGGCATCCCGACCATTATGTTTATGGAGGATTGCGACGCAGAGGAAGGAAGAACATTTACCGAACGGTGTATCTTTGACGAACCAAACGGTGTAAAGGCGTGGCTGGATTCTTTACTGGAAGACGGGCGACTTGGTAACGCGGTGACGTTGCTTGATACCGTCGCGCATCGTGGACCAGCGTTCACGTTTGGCCTTCGTCCTGCCGCGAACGGTACGCACTACATTCTGACCGTGCGGTGGTAGAGATTTCTTCTTGACGCGCCCCCATATCGGGATAAGAGTAATTCACCAGAGCGGAGCATAGAGCGCCGCCGGTAAGGAGCCAATCATGTTCTTCATCGCCCCCGCAACGTCTCCCACCGACCACAACATCCTTCGCAAGTTGCTTGCCCCTGAGAAGGCGGTTGCCTATCGCGGCGCCCCTTACGTCTTTGAGAACCGGTTTGAGACTGCTGACGAGGCCGAGAACGTCGCCGCCGGTATTCAGGAGTGGACCGGCTATGAGTGGGTTGTTGCCCCGTACCGTGGCATTGCTGCACTCGCCGGATTCCTTGACCACTGCAAATAATCCTTGACGCCAACGAGTAACCCGGATAAGGGTAGAGAACGAAAGGAGAGCACCATGACCGCGAACGAAATGATTGATGCCAACATCGCTGAGTACACCGCCAAACTGAACGCGCAGGTGGCAGCATCCGACGCCGTCAAGGCAGCAGAGATTGCCCTTGAGGCGGCCAAGAATGAACTCAAGGCGGTATCGCCAATGTGGGGCGCGCGTCAATACACCGATTGGCGCAACCGGTACCGCGCCATTCAGACGGCCGTCAAGGGCGGCGCAAAGCCCATCGTAGTATCCGGCAAGTACCCCGGCGCTATCGTCAAGGTGACCCCCAAGAGGATTACCGTGCTGACTTCCGAAGGCGAATTGACCTTCGACAAGGCCACCGGCAAGGGCGTAGGTTGCTACGACTCCGTAGACCCCAACGACATCTAAGCAATCGGCCGGTTCTACCCTCGCTTCGGGTGTTGGCGACAAGGTAGAACCGGCCACTTTCCACGAATCGCGCGCAAGAAAATAAAAGAGCAGGGAAGGCACCCCACCCCCTTGACGCGCTACGGTAACGGGGATAATGGTATTGAACGAGGCAAGCAACAAAGCCTCTAAGGAGTACAGCATGACCGGTTCCGCCTTCGCATCCCTTGGTTCCTCTATGTTTGCTACGGTAGTCAAGGCGCGTCAGAAGTATGTAGCCTTGCAACGGGAACATGACGCGGCGATGGACGCATGTATTTGTGACCGTGGCCGGTGCAAGTGCGACGCTAAGGAAGGTGAGGCATGGAAACGGTATCAAGACGCGGGCGCCGAACGTGCCGAACGTGAGGCATCGTGGGCCGAGTATCAGTCAATCCGTTGGAGTTGATGCGGTAGGACGTGGCGAGTTTCGATTTTCATTTTGAAAAAGAAAAATCGCCGGAATTAGTCAGTCTATTTTTGGACTTTTCCACTTTCCAGAAAAACGGACATGCCCCGGAAAATCCAAAGGGACTTCGGGGCCAAATGGTTTTTTGGAAAATCTACCTACGCGCCCGTGTATCCGCGCAGGCGTGCGTGGGCGCGTGCGTACATGCCTGCGCCCGCCCGCGTAGCAAGAACCGTGCCAACTTCACTTGTACAGCCATGCGCGCGCGTTCAATTGGCCCCCTGTTCAGGGTGGACGGGTAGCCCACCCAAGAATCCAACGCACTTGACTCCCGACGTGAGCCCCGTATAGCCACCAGGATTGACGGGAA
>CAZQUZ010000025.1:0-2639 GCA_964596675.1 uncultured Candidatus Peribacteria bacterium | reverse complement strand
ACACAGTACACTACAGCTCTCGACTACACGACCACATGGATCGATATCATAAAACAAAAGAAACGTCCAGATAAAAAACAAGGGGAGTGGATCATCTCGGAGTCACTCCATAACTTCGCTGAACACTTTAATAAATGATGGCTCGATAATCGTAAATCAGTGACTCATGGGGGTATGTGGGCCGCTACCGAGTGGGATGGAAACTGAGCCATATTTCGTGATGTGATGGGTCGTGAATATATCGACTGGCTCTGAGGATATGGACTTTTTTCTCATGGGTGGTCACATCCAGATATCGTAGGAGTCGTGCAGGCTCAGCTCGCACATAATCCTATGCCATCACAGGAGCTCATCGATCCACTTCGCGGAGTCCTCGCGAAGCTCCTCGCAGATATCACACCAGGCGACCTGAAGTATAGTTTTTTCTGTGCGAGTGGTACAGAGGCCAATGAATGAGCGATAAAACTCGCAAAAATGTATACGAAAAAATCGGCATTTATCTCTACGGTAAATGCATTCCATGGGAAGACCATGGGCTCACTCTCTATGATGGGAAAGGCGCTCTATCGTGATCCAGTCGGTCAGATGTATGGTGGAGAGGTATACTTCGTGGAGTATGGAAATACCGATGCCATGCAGACACAGCTCGAGACCTGTAAGCGTCTCGGTATCTGAGTCGCAGGAGTCATCATCGAGCCGATACAGTGAGAGGCGGGTGCAGTCGTGCCACCCGATGACTACTGGCCACGTGTGCGCGCACTCACGAAAGAGCATGGAGCACTCCTCATCGCAGATGAGGTCCAGACAGGTCTCGGTCGCACGGGGAAGATGTTCGCCGTGGATCACTACGGAGTGGTACCAGATATCATGACGCTCGGGAAGTCCCTCGGCGGTGGTGTGATGCCGATATCAGCATTCGTATCTACAGAGGAGATATGGCAGTGCATGATGTACCCCAATCCATTTATCCATACGACGACGACTGGTGGTGGAGCGCTCGCATGTAGTGCAGCTATCGCAGGCATCCATGTCATGCTCCGAGATGACCTCCCACGTCAGGCTCTCGAAAAGTGAGAATACATGATGAAGCGACTCCAGACATTCGTCACGAAATATCCGAAAATATATGAGTCTATCACTGGCAAGTGACTCCTCATCGGGCAGCACTTCACATCGAAAGAGATCGGATATCAGGTCGCGAGTGTGCTCTTCGAACGATGAGTCCTCGTCGGTGGTACTCTCAATAGTGCCAAAACTATCCGTATCGAGCCACCTCTCGTCATCAGCTACGAAGATATAGATAGGGGGCTCGATATCCTCGAAGAGACACTCGAATATATCTCCGCACAGATAGAAAAAGAGGGAAGAAGTACATTTTTCGAGTCTATCAGAAAATATATTCATGAAAAGACAGCATAAAAATATTTGCAACATCTATCATTATTTCATATAATGAGAACTATTCTCATTATAATTCTAACCTTTCTTATTATGTCTACCAATAATCCACTCGAATCCGCTCGTACTCAGATGACGACTGCATATGCATTTCTCCGAGGACAATATGATGCTCAGTTTCCGAAACTCCTCTCACCAGAACGTGTCATCGAAGTCTCTATCCCAGTAGAGATGGACTCAGGAGAGATACGACTCTTTAGTGGATATCGCAGTCAGCACAATGCCGCACGCTGACCATATAAAGGGGGAGTCCGCTATCATGCCGACGTGACGAAGGATGAGGTCATGGCTCTCTCTACCTGGATGAGTATAAAGTGTGCGACCCTCGATCTCCCACTCGGTGGAGGGAAGTGAGGTATCATCGTCGATCCGAAATCACTCTCGAAGCGTGAGCTCGAAGCACTCTCTCGCGGCTGGGTACAAAAACTCTATAAATATATCGGTCCACTCGATGATGTCCCAGCTCCAGATGTAAATACGAATGGCGAAATTATGTCGTGGTTCGTCGATGAATACTCTCGGCTCGTCGGTCACTGGACTCCAGGTGCATTCACAGGTAAGCCACTCTCTATCGGAGGGTCTCTCGGACGAGATACTGCGACCGCGCAGGGTGGACTCTATGTACTCGAGTCATATCTCACGAAAAAATGAGATACTTTAAAGGGCAAAAAAGTCGTCATCCAGTGAGCTGGTAATGCTGGACTCAATATGATAGAGCTCATCGCGAAGACAGGTGCTATCCTCATCGCGACGTCTGACTCTCATGGTGGTATCCTCGCACCGGAGGGACTCGATATCGCACGTATCGTCGAACTGAAAAAAAATAAAAAATCCCTCTCCGAGTACGATGGAGTAGAGCATATCACCAATAGTGACCTCCTCGAGCTCGAGTGTGATATCCTCATCCCAGCCGCCCTCGAAAATCAGATCACTCTCGAAAATGCGAAAAATGTAAAAGCATCACTCATCATGGAGCTCGCAAATGGCCCTATCACACCAGATGCAGATACAGTGCTCTTCGGAAAGTGAATCCCCGTCATCCCAGATATCCTCGCGAATGCTGGAGGCGTGACGGTATCGTACTTCGAGCAAGTACAGAATAATACGAATTATTATTGGTCACGTGCGGAAGTACAGGAAAAACTCAAACTCAAGATGGATACCGCTCTCGATGGTGTCCT
>CAZQUZ010000024.1:0-2668 GCA_964596675.1 uncultured Candidatus Peribacteria bacterium | reverse complement strand
TTGCCCGCCCGTAGACGCCTTCAGATAGGCACTACTGGCACGAGGCGACTACGCATACGCCGAAAGCAAAGGACGCAACGTAGAGGCTATGCGGGCATATGAGAACGGCCGCTATCGTGTGATAGCGGCCGTTCCTGTTTCTACCGTAACCGTTCCCGCAAACTCTGAATGCGTTGCTCCCGAGATTCCCGCCGTTGAGTTTGGTAACTGTCAAGTCCCGCACGTTTGCGGACGTTAGCGACGGTGCCAATAGCACGTTCTAACGCCGCCGCAATTTCGCCGTCCGGTGCGTCGCCCGCGTTACGTTCAATTGCATCAATCTCCCATTCCTCAAGGTTACGACGAAGCACAGGAAGTCCTGCCGACTTGCGACGGTACGTTACCGCACTGCGCGATACGTTCCACCGTGAGGCGACTTCTGACGGGGGCAACGTGGCAATATCGGCCGCCGCCATGGCAAGTTTCGGCGTAGTAGAACGGATACGATGCTTGCGTCTGAACTTTGTGACAGACTTCACATCAACGCCCGCAAGTTCCGCCACTTCCTCGTCAGATTGAACGCCAAGCAATTCAATATGCTGTCGTATTGCTGACGCGATTGTCGTTGACCCCAACCCATGTTTCTTGCGCCAATTTCGTACCGACGTGGCGGATACTCCATACTTCTCCGCCATGCCGTCAATAGACAATTTGCGCAAGTCTTCCAAAGAATATGGTGTTTCTTCCTTCATTATCCGTTGCTCACAAGCATAAACATATCATACTCAAAATGGCACGATGCGTCATGTCCTGCCTTTGTGGCGAGTTTACCGCAGGCTTTACGCAAACGGCGTTCCAATTCCGGTAGCGACCATGCCTGCAATTCGTTGTCGCGCTCCAATGCGCCCGCGTACAGTAGAATGGGGCAACTTGCCGGTTTATTCCAGACTTTCCCGTTGTCAATCGCTAAACGCATGTAGCGTTGGTCACCGGTATCTCCCGGACAACAATCAAATTGCGCGCGAAGGTATCCGTAGGAACGGCGCTTTACACTTGCATAATGTCGTTGCCAGTCAGAGTGGTTACAATTGTTGAACTCACTCCAATAATCACGGTACGGCGGGAACAGACCATTTTGCAGACGGCGTACAAGTTTGTGGTGACGGTTGCCTTTCGTGCCCCGTACCTTCTTTGTACCACGGGCGAAAGTTACAATGATGTGGCCGTCTTTGGACCAACGAGTACCACGATTGTCACCCGTCACGCGAAACCCGAGACGTTTCATCATCGCCAAAATCTGACTTGCTTTGATACTCATTGCTTGCTCCTTCCCTACCGCTATATCCTGACCCCTTGACGCGCGCAACAGGATTTATTTTCTCATTAGCCCTTGCGCGTTTCTACGATGTGGTTAGTTAGTATTCACCTGAGCGGAATGAACCGCGAAGGTCAGTGAGGAAATTACTATCATGGCACGTCCCCGTATCCCCGCAGTCATCACTTCCAGCACCGGCGAAGTCACCGAGTATTCCGGTATGGCCGAAGCCCGCGCCGCCCTCAAGGTTCTGAACAAGGCCGCCAAGGGTACCGACGTGACCTATACGGTCGCCGAAGCCCCCAAGTCCTGAGCGACCGCGATAGAACGCCCGTGATTGCGATAATCACGGGCGTTCTTCTTTTTCAGGCTTATTTTCTTGACGCGCGGCGATACGCGCGATAGGGTGTTCAGGAAGGAGCAAGCAATGAGACGGTACAACGCACCCCCCGATTCGGTATGCCGGTGGTATATCGAGATTCAAACCAATGACGCGCGCGTGGTCTTTCGTAACGGACCAAATACCTCAAAGTGGCGCCATACCGGCCGCATACTGCATGGTTCCGGTAAATGGACCGCAAAGGCTATTGTGGACCACGAACGAGACAACGGCAAGCATGTATGGTTCAGTAAGGCCCGCCAATACCGTAACAAACGTGCGGTAATGCGCGCCGTGGCTAAAATCCGCGCGGAGTTTCCGCAATGCACAATGATAATCCACCGGTGGGTAAAGGACCGTAGAACCCGCGCATGGATGACTGACCGTTGGTTGAATGAACCCGGATTCAAACTGTACGCAAAGTAATCCGGTACTTACAATGCGATTATCCTTGACGCGCGCCCACATTCAGGATAATCATTCAAACCGCCTCGATGGTGGAATCGGCAGACACAACAGACTTAAAATCTGTTATCAATGATGTGCGGGTTCAAGTCCCGCTCGGGGCATAACGATTGAAGGAGGCATTATGAAAACCGCCGGAGCATACCATGCGTTACTTGAACCATTGGAAACACAAATCGACGGGTACAATGGCAACCTTGACGGCAAAGAGTTTCAGGACATGCTGAACCGTTGGAGTTACATATCGTTTGAGTCGCGCGACGCGGAACGGTGGCTTTCTTCACATGAATCAGACATCGCCACCGTCAAAGCACTTCCCGACGGTGCGCATGAATGGCGCGATTATTCGCACGCAAACGAAATGTTCAAGCATGGACTCCTATGCGTTCGCCTTGAGCAATGGTGCCATACAAACGCATACTACCTTGCACAGATTCGCGCTAAACGTGGCGCAGAATGGTGCGATACTATTGAACCGGAGTAACCATGCCACGCGACCCACGCCTTGACCCTCAGAATGGTGACGTTGT
>CAZQUZ010000023.1:0-2728 GCA_964596675.1 uncultured Candidatus Peribacteria bacterium | reverse complement strand
GTCGAACGGACACGGAATTTACTGCGGAGGTTGTGCTAATTACGTCCGTCAGTCCGCACCCAAATGCAGACAGGCTGGAGATTGCCCGCTTCGAGTTGAAGGGAGTGGGGGAGACGACGTACGAGGTGGTGGTCGGAAAGTCAGACTTCAAGCCTGGGGACCTGGCGGTCTATTTTTCAGTGGACTGTATTCTACCGACATCACACCCCGACTTCGAGTTTCTAACAAAGCGCCTCGACGGAGCAGGGAAGTCGCACTTCCGACTCCGTGCTGCAAGAATCCGCAAGCACTTCTCCCAGGGACTGCTTGTACCGAATAACTTTAGCTTAAACTTCGGTGACGATTGCAGCGCGCCTTATGGCGTTACGTACCACGAGCCGGTGGTCAAGGGTACGCCATTCCCTCCGGGCTTTAAGAAAGTGGTTGTCCAGCCGGCGCCTATCTATGGAGTCGACTCGCTCAAGAAGGCACCGCGTTTGTTTAATGACGGCGAGGCTGTCTTCGTCACAGAGAAGATTCATGGCACCAATTTTCGATTCGGATGGGTTCGTCGAAAGGTATTTGGAATTCCGTTCGGTTGGAAGTTCTTTGTGGGAAGCCATCGCACGGTCCGCGGAACTGACGGTAAGAGCTGGTATGGCTCCGATTTATACGCTCAAGCCGCTGACCACTTCAAGCTTCGCGAGCTTACCAAGGGACACAAGGGAATGGTTTTCTACGGTGAGCTATATGGCTTCACCTTTGACGGGTCGCCAATTCAGCCGGGATTCCCGTATGGACGAACGCCTACTACCGGACCGGGGTTAGCTATCTTCGATATCCGAGACATGTCGCTGGGGTGCTGGTTGCGACCCTTTGACCGTATGGACGTCGTTCTAGACTTGAACCTTCAATCTCCTCCTATCTTGCGCGCCGTGGACGGATTTAACCTAACGCGCGTGCAGCACGAGTGGGACGGTCGAAAGTCGCTGGTGGATGGTGTGACGCTGATGGAGGGTGTGGTTGTCGAGAACCACGACGGCTTGCGCCGCAAGGGGAAGTACGTTCACGAGGCATACTTGGAGGTGAAGCATGAGGACGTTTGATAAAATGATGCTAATCATGGACTCCACGCACAAGGACGTAGCGGACCAGATGGCGCAAAAGGCCGCTGACGCTGAGTGGGATATGTCTGACGTTAGACGCCAGCGTGACGGCGAGCGAATGGTTGATTCTGTTACGCTGTTGTCTGTGGTTGGCAAGGAGTTTGACGAATTGAAGGCTCGACTAGACCACATTGAAAGCACCCATGGCCAAAGCGAAAAAGACTACCTCCGACTTACCTCCGACCCCGAAGCCAATTAACGCTAACATCCCCTGGGTGACCAAGGGGTGGATGGAGTTTCTTCCGTCTCCGTTTAACCAGGACCCCGACGTGGTGGTCTACATGGTTCCGCCCGGAGCCAAGTACGTTATTCGCGAGTGCTCCGACGGCGTGTACAAGGGCATCAACATCGCTACGCTTCGCCTGGAGGAAGAGGGCAAGCCGGCTATTGAGGTGCCGCTACACTTCGTTGGTAAGGACTATGGTAACTATTACCAGCACGCCAAGCTGATGAAGGAAATGGGCGGCAAGCTCCACCCCGTTAAGTACAGCGGTAAGCTCTCTGGTATGCCGGCCGCTTGTACCATGTCTGCTGACTTCATTCCGATTATTCTAGACCGAGACAAGTTCCACAATCCCTTGCTCGATGTCCGCACGCTCTTCTCTAATTTAACTAAAAAGGTAGGAATCAATGGGTGACCCCTCTGGCCGCGATAAACTTCCATTCAAGATGGGAACGGTGAACACGTATGTCAAAGCAATGCAGGCGAAGCTGAATGCTCTACTTAATCTCAATCCTCGCTTGGCTAGTGATGGCATTTTCGGTGCTGCGACTGAGGAAGCTGTCAAAGCGTTCCAACGAAATGTGGGGCTGGAGCCGGACGGAATTATCGGGCCGCTCACGTTCGACGCAATGTTCCCAACCCCGGTGTGGTCACCGCCAGCTCGACACCGCGTTTACTTGTACTCGCAGCAAGAAGTCGTTAACCGGGCGAATCTCGCAGTCGGAGCACCCGTTATTTATCACCTTGAATACCCCAATGGTGGGACTGACCCTACCGCGCCGATGCCTTGTGACGAGCAAACCGGGTATTGCGACTGCTCTGGATTCAACGCTTGGGTTCAAGGGTTCGACCGTGACTTCTTGGATGGTATGTCCGACGTGCTGGATGCCTGGGACGGTTACGCTAATACCGACTCCAAGATTGACGAGGCTCGCCGCGAGGGTAAGCTCTTCTCTATCATCCCTATTGAGGACGCTGTCCCGGGTGACATGCTCGTTGCGGAAAGCTACCGCACGCTTTACCTTAAGCGCAGGATTGGCCACGAGGGAACCATCACCGCAGTCGGTAACGTTAAGCGCGACGGCCTCAAGGCGCTCAATGTGGTTCACTGCTCCTCCAGCAATCACAAGGCGAAGGGTAACAACAACAAGTCCGCTATCTGGAAGACCACTGGCGAGCTTTGGGGCACCTTCAAGAAGTGGTACGTGATTCGCTTCAATAAGGAGTACGCTATCGCCAAGTACCAGAAGCTGGCTGGATGAAGACGGTAGGTTACTTGCTGTTCTTCGTCGTGTTCGTTACGGTGTGCGGCGTGCTTCTGCTGTGTACGGCGCCGCTGTTGTGGTGGTTGCGTACACCG
>CAZQUZ010000022.1:0-2776 GCA_964596675.1 uncultured Candidatus Peribacteria bacterium | reverse complement strand
TCCGGTGAAAGGACCACACGCACGCGCTCAATGAAAGCGTTGACCCCATCAACGGTACTGTTCGACGGGACGCCGTTACGGTCCATCTGATTGCGTAAACCGGTCAATTGTTGCGCAAGGGTCATACGATTTCCACGGTAAGAGGATAGTCGATTTCAGCAGGACGTAACGCCTCAAGTTCTTCTGTCGTCCAGAACCATAGCGTCAACTGTACCCCAAGTGCGCCTTGACCGTAGCCGTCCTTTCCCTGTACGGTGAACATGCCATCGGGCAGACCTTCAATCGCGAATCCGCCGGTAGGACTTGCCTTCGGGGATAATCGTTGTCCGGTCAGTATCCGTACATTCGCGGCGTTGTTGATACTCATATACCAACTACGCATTCGTGAGTTCCAAGAAAGGACGATACCGAGTTGCGTAGTCCCGAGGGTTACCACTTGGGAGAACACCGGTTGTGTGGGGAAGGACGCGATTTGTACGGGCATGAGAACGCATAGCACGATTTTGAGGAATGTGCTTGACGCGCGGCTATAGAGGCGATAGGTGGTACGGGTAAGGAGCAAGAATGAGTGACCTTCGTGATGACCCGTATCCCAAAGCCGATAGTCTGAACCTTTGCGTAGTTGAGGCAGGACCGCATGACGTGTTCCTTGACCTTGATACGCAAGAGGCGTTTGACGGTATGTGGCCACGTCTGCGATTGCTTCGTGAACGTGGGTTGAAGATTATGCTATGGCATATCCGGCCGTCAAAGAGTGGATTGCCCAAGCGTCACGTCTATCTGAAAGTGCCGCATGTTCTGAACGAGTACGAACGCATTGCGTTGCAGGCGGTACTTGGTTCTGACCCCGTTCGTGAGGCACTTGCGATGGCACGGGTCGGTAGTGAATGGCCATCAAGTGTGTTCTTTGAACCGCACGGGTTTTCGCTTGAGAATCCTACGGGCGGGGAACCTCTGATTGACTTGGGGGTTCCGCCTTTTTAGCCCGATTGCTACGAAGAACCGGCGGAATTGCTATGACCCGCATCAACGTGATTGACCCTATCGCCTTGACCGACCAACACCTTATGGCCGAGTATCGTGAATTGCCGCGTGTCATTCCTTTGGCACGCGCCGCTATCGGCCGTAACGTCAAGGCGCCTAAGAATTACACAATGGGCACCGGACACGTTACGTTCTTCTACGACAAAACGCCGTGGTTGGTGCAACGTCATGCTGCTATCGTGACCGAATTACTCAAGCGTGGCTACGACTTGAAACGTACTGACGCCCTTGTACCGGTTGAAGGTTACGCGCCTTCCGATTGGTCGCCGTCGCCCGCAGACGTTGATGTCAATATGGAACGGTTGCGCCTGCGACTAAGGGAGAAAAACGGCACGTTCTATACGCATTACAAGCAGTCTGTAGGTATGGACTTCTACAGCGCATGAAGGGTTCATGCCCGTATTGCCGTCGCGAATTGCGGATTCGTATTGTTGGCGACGTTTGCAAGTCGGAGAAATGCTATCGGTGTGGCCGTATTGCACCGGCGTTTGTGTTGAGTGATAAACGTGTTCGTGTGAAGTGGAGTATCAAAACAATCCGAGTGGGTTGTAGGACTTGACAAGTTCCCATCCCACGTCCAAAATACTCGCTTGACCGGAACTGCCAACATCTTCACTGACATCCTCAGTAGGTTGCGGGCCGGTATCCGTAGGACATGAGCATACCGGTTCCTCTACGCGACAAACTTCCGTAGTGATTGCCTTCGTACTCTTAGGTCCAAGGTTCAAAATGGTAGCAGATACCACGCGAATCTGACGAAACTGAAGGGCTACCTTTGTGTCACGCCACGAATTGATAGGAATGGGCGCGCTTTCGAGCACCATATTTGTCAACGTGCCATGCCTGAACGATACGATTGTGCAGGGTTGACCGGTAGAAAGTTGCTCAAGAAACGCTTTCCATTTACTGATACGCTCTGGACCGACGGATGTAGCGACGCCGGTAGGGGTTTCTGATACGACGCCGTTGATAGAGAACGATTGCGGCATCTGCTGAACATGGTCAACAATCGCGGCGCCACGTTCAACGGGATGCTCGCTTACGGTGGTCGATATATTGAGGGTCATATCGGTGGTCGCGTCAAGTACCCACGTTTCTAATGTAGCGTCGTTTGTTATGGTACAGGGGTTCATGGTGACGTGCTATCCGATTTGGGGCGTTTGCGCACTTGGGGTAGATTTTCTTGAGATTCTTCTTGACGCGCGCACATATCGGGATAAGTAGAGGCGGGAGGAAAAATGACCGAGCAAGAATACCTTGACGACCGTGCCAAGAAGATGATGCCGCATAACGTCGCAAAGGATGCCCTTCGTGTGGCAGAGACGGAGGCAAAACGTGTGATGGCGGCCACGTTGGCACCGTATGAGGATGCGGTCAAGGCGACAAAGGTGCCCGAAATTCGCGCTCTTGTCCTTGTGGACATTCCCGGAGAGAGCAGTGATACGCCGGGATTTGAAGCCTTCCCTGCCGGAACCCGTGGCAAAGACGGATGGGTGGCACAGTTCAACCGAGTGCATGGGCGGTGGATTCTTGACTATGGCTATCGGGGCATGTTCAATCAAGGCGGAGAGGAAATTATCGTGCCCGAAAATATGGCAGACTGGAACACGGAATATCGTGTTGCCCGCAAGCAAGCGATTGACATTCTCATCAAGGCCGGTTGGGAAATTCTCGAATTTTCTTGACGCGCAACGTGAACGCGGCTATATGGTTGGGGTGAGTAAGGAGGTTC
>CAZQUZ010000021.1:0-2832 GCA_964596675.1 uncultured Candidatus Peribacteria bacterium | reverse complement strand
CCACCAATTTGCACGATACATAAAGATAGGCGTTGACGCGCGCCTATATCCCGGATAACGATACGGCAAGAAAGGAGACGCTATGCAGGTATCCGGTTCGATTCCCCCGTATCGCCTTGAGACGTTGCAATCCCGGCTTGACCGGTTGCAACGGAAACTCGCGAAACTCGGGCTTGCTCCGATGGAAGTAACCATCGGTGCTGAAATTGTGACCTACGATGACGACCAACCAATTGTCATGGTTCCGGTTACCATCAATCAACCGGTTCCTGCTATGCTTTCCGGTTGGTCCTTCGTGGCCAAAATCGAGCATGAATGTGACGATTCCGGTGCGCCGTTCAATATGGTGCTCAAGTCTCCCGATTATGTCGGTGACCTGCCTCAGTCCTACCGCACCGATAAGCCCACCTGCGACCATTGCGGGCTATCCCGCCGTCGCAACGAGACGTTCGTAGTCTCCTCCAAAACCGAAGGCTTGAAGCGCGTAGGTAGAACCTGCCTTTCCGACTTCCTGGGCGGCGACAATGCTGCACACATTCTCGCAACTGCCGAGGCGGTTGCCGAACTCGCCGAAGTATTCGGCTTTGAAGCAGACGATTCCGGTGGATACGGTAGCGGTTGCACGGTGTTCAATACGAAGCACCTCTGTAAAGCCGTAGCCGCGATTATCCGCCTCAAAGGTTGGAAGTCCCGTAAGGCGGTAGAGGACACTCAGGAAATGTCCACTTCAGACCGTCTGCTTGAACTCTTCTGCAAGAAGGATTCCGACCCCACCGGCAAGTATCGGCCTACTGAGCAGGATATTGTAGAGGGGACCGAAGCATACGATTGGGTTATGTCCATTGACCCTGAAATCGAGAATGAGTACCTATACAATCTCCGTGCCCTCTTTGCACGCGGCTACATCCCGTTCAACAAGGTGCCCCTTGCCTGTAGCGCCGTCGCCACCTATCAACGTGAGAAAGCCCGTATCGAAGCCGACAAGGTACGCCTTTCCCGTCCTTCCGTTCACGTCGGCACCGTTGGCGATAAAATCGGCACCGGCAAGGGCAAGCAGATTGCCCCGTTCATTGTTACTGTCCTTCGTCGGCACGGTGTAGACGGTTTCTACGGTCTGACCACTATCGTTTCCATGCAGGACGATACCGGCAACGAATACACTTGGTTCAAGTCCGGTTCTCTGGACGATACCATTGTCGTTGGCGGTCGGGTTACCGTAAACGGTGGCGCCATCAAAGAGCATCGCCTTGATAAGCAGACTGACCGGCCCGTTACCATACTGACCCGTACTGTACTCATTCCGGTTTAGCGGTATTGGAAATCAGAAGGTCACACAAATAAATACGTTGACGCGCGCATAGACGTCGGATAGAAGAAACGGGCGGCCAGGAATGGTCCGCAGGTATCAATCACAATCGCATAGGAGTAAACATGCTCACCGGCTCACAGATGATTACAGAAGCAACCCGTCGTCTCAACGAAGGCGAAGACCCCGAAATCGTACTTGAGGACATCTTCGGCCCCGTACTCAATGCTGTCGCCTACGCCGCGCGCAAGTCCAGAAGGTTAGACGAAGGCTACGACTGCGACACTGACGACCTTCTCCGCGTGTGCAAAGGATGCGCCGATGTGATTGGCGAAGAAGAGTACGAAGACGATGAAGACAACGAGGAGGAAGTAGACGAGGAAGAAGAGTAGCAACAACCGTCAACACCGGATAGCCCGCCGTCGCAAGATTGGCGGGCTTCCGAGGTAGAAGCCGGTGCTTTCCCGGTTTCGCATATGGACAAATGTCAACCTACACCATCAACGGCTCAACTCTCACCATTCCTGACCCCGAAGCATTCGGCTTTGATTGCGGTGAACTTGAAGATGGACACGATTTCAAGGTCGTAGCAACGAAGTACCTACGCGACCGCCGTACCTACAACATTCATCAAATCGTAATCCAACAAATGGCATCGGGCCGATTCTTCGCTACCGAGTACAGCACCCACGAAGACGAAGGTTTCGAGTGGGGTCCGGGCATGGGCCGCGATTGTGAAACAGAGTGGGATGAAGTCTTCGCGCATCAAGTCACGACCACCGTCTACAAGTAACGGTAACCGCATCAAGCCCGCCTATCTTCGGATGGCGGGCTTCAACCATCCCGAAAATAATCCTTGACGCGCGCCACGGCATGAATTACATGATGGTGGTCAGGAGCAAATCAATGGACAACACCGCCATCTATCGCGACGCCTTTGCACCCTACCATGCTCGTCTCGTTGAGCAAGGCACCGCACGAATCCGGTCTGCCTACGCCCGTGCCGTCCAATTAGCCGGTCCTTCCGTATGGGCGCTTTTCCGGTACGACATTCCTCTTTCCTACTTCTACAACGAAGTCGTATCCCGTTGCACACGTCGCGACGGCAACATGATGAACTCGCCGGTATACATGATGAACTCGCCGGTATACCTTGACGAATCCAGACTTTCGGCCTTTGTCAACGAATGGGCCAATACCGAATTGATGGCTGCTGCTGAAAAGCTGGCTGGTAAGGTCGGTAATCTTGAGAACGTCACCGTTGACTATTCCTCAAGTACAGCAGAATGGTTTTCAGTTACCGGTACGCGCGCAAACGGTGACATCGTGCGTATCGTCCAAAACCAGACTATCAACGTCTCTTCTCGCGGTAAACTCTTCAACCAGTGGCCCGCGTTGATTTACGTCAACGGGAAGAAGGTATCGGAAGCACAGTACAAACGGATGGCCGATTGACCATACTATCCCTCTGCTCAGGTATCGGTGGCCTTGAACGTGGTATCGAAGCAGCAACCGGCGGAACAGTA
>CAZQUZ010000020.1:0-4079 GCA_964596675.1 uncultured Candidatus Peribacteria bacterium | reverse complement strand
CTTGGCGCCCGTGCAATGAAGTGGCGATATTGGCAATGGCAACCTCGGATGGTTGCTGTTCCAAACAAGGGTAGTGACTTTGAAGGATGGTGTACCATTCTTGACGTTCGACCCCGTAATGGTGCCGTTTGCGCATGGACCGACTGCGACGGCGAAATCCTGACCGACACTAACGGCGCCTTTCACCGCTTCGCTGACCTCGTGCCAGATTTTACTGACGCCGCAACTGTAGGCGCCTTCTATGCCTATTGCCGTAGTCTCGTAAAGTCCGGCAAAGTCTGTGTTTCTACCGAAGAAGAACGCGATATTGACATCGCCTTTCAACTGTTTGGCGTTGGCATTGAACTTGCCGAAGCGTTGGTTGACTTGATGGAGCATGAATGACCCCCAAACACCTTGACGACATTGAGCGCGCGGTTGAACGTATGCAATCGGAGTATTACAGTCTGGCATTGGCAGAATATCCACGTTGGCGCGACCCAAAAAATGAGTTGTTACAGAATATGGTCGCCCGTTGTAACGGTACCTATCAAGAAGCCAAACTCGCCTATCAAGACACTATCGCCCGTGCGCGTGCATCAATGGCAACCGAATGACCAACAACGACGTTATTGCCGAATTGACACGGTTATTGCCACCGGACCCGCAATACCCGTGGAAGCATACGTATACTCAATTCGGGTTACGCACCTTTGAAGCACGCCTTCCAAACGGTAGGTCCATTTACGCCGAACAGTACCTTGCGCGCGCTGTAATCGGCCACGGCATTACCACTTTCGGTAGTGGCGAAGATTTCGCGTCTGCCGTTGCTGATTTTCGTGCGTCTATGTCTGGAGCAGAACAATGACAATAAGCACAACTGACATTGAATGGACCCCACTATTCGCCGACCACACTCCCGGATATATTCTTGGATATACCGCCACAATCAAGGGGTGTAAGCGCGTGAGTATGCACACGGCCGACCTTCGCGCAAGTGGCTACACCGGCATTGATTGGCGAGTAAACCTGCAAGACAAATGGTGTGAACCGGAACCGTTCAACGCATACGGCGTCGCAAGTAACTTTGAGCAAGCAAAAACCACAGTCGCCAAAGTGCTTGACTTTGCCGTTACTATGGGATGGATTCCTCCATACCGTGTGCAAGCATGAACCTCTACGCCGTCTCATACAATTGGTACATTGCCTCCGAATATGGTGGTCTACAGATTTGGTGCGCTCGCGATAAAGAGCACTTGCTAAGCATGATTATTGAGAGCGAGATTGACCATTGCGTGTCCGACGACGAAGATGACGCATACAGTAATGGTGTACGTAGAGATATTGCAGCCGCTGTGAATGACGCCAAAGTCCTTACAAATGAATCGGCCGGTATGCTTGCAAGTTTCACGACTTGACCGATAGCGCAAGAAACTTTGGATTATTTCTTGCGCGCATGGGGCGATGGCGATAGAAGGAATGGGAAGGAGCAAGCATGAGCACCGACAAGAAAGACAATCTGACCGACGCCGAAAAGCAGTTGGCAAGCGAGAACTTTACCAAGGGATTCACTTTCGGCATTTACGAAGCCGTAGATGGACTTGAGCGATACACCGGCTATTCCTCAAAGGAGTTGCTTGAAGTACTTGTCAACCGTGGCACAATCAGTCAGGAACAGTGCGACGAAATCATTCAAGAGTATGGTGTGGAATGACTCCTATTGCTCCCGCGTTTGAACTCAAATGGCACTTCCGTACATACGACTGCTCATACACCTTGTCGCCATGGGTTCTTTCCGTTCCAAGGGAGCAAATCGGCATCCTATTCTTGACCGGAGAATGGCGGCAAAGTCACTTCGGTTATGACGAAAACAATTTTGGTAACGCCGGTTCCGTTGACGCCGCCTTTGATGCGTTCGTCGCGTCTATACCGGAAGAATGGCGATGGGCGATTCCTCCGATTGAGCAAGTCAAGTGGTCCACACGTCGCGAATGGGCGATTGTCTGCTTGAGTGACTTGCGCGATTATTGGCTTCTGCCCTTTCTGCCCGTGGAAACATCGTTTGACGTTCTCGTTGAGCAGTTTGAATGGGATGGCCCTTGGACGGGAACCGTCGGCACAGAAGAGGAACGTCACGACGTATACGATAAAGCCGAACGGTATCTGTTGGGTGAAGCATGAATGTCACTACCCACGCGATTGAACGCTACCAGCAACGCATTCGTCCAGACTTGACGTTGAAGGAAGCAGAGTTGTTATTGAAGGCGAAGGCGCTCAAGGCAACGCGCATCAAAGGAAACACAAAGTACGGTCAACTCCGATATGACGGTGGCGATTGTACCCTTATCGTCAAAGAGACTGCCGACGCCGGATTGATGGTGGTCAGTATCTACCCTTCGCATGGGCGTGACCCTGCAACCGTGCTGAAGTGGGACGGTACTCTCAGCAAGGCGGCGGTAGAACTCAATGCCCTCATCGATAGCGTTTGCAGGCCCGTAGAGGCGTCAGGAGACGTTGTGGCGCCGGTAGTGGTAGAACGTATGCCTAAGCCAAAGGACAGGGCTGTAGGCGATACGCGCACGGCGCGTGAGAATGCCCTTGAAGGTGCTGAACGTGCCCTTGACCGCGTGAAGGAAGCAGAGAAGCATATGCGGGCGCAGATAGAGGCGGCGCGCAAGGAAGCAAACAACGCACAGAAGGATGTGGTCAAGGCACGGGAACACGCCACGTTGAAGCATCAAGAAAGCGAGAATAACCGTGCCCTTGCGATTGACCTTATCCGCGCCATTCCCGAAGATATGGCCCGTGAAATTACAGAACGTCACGGTGAAGCAGGGAAATGGGCAATGTTGAAGGCATTGCGTAAATCTTCTTGACGCGCAAGAGGTAACGGGATAGGGTTCATTCGTGTTGCTCAATCGTCATTCAGGAGCATTGATGTCCGATGTGTTGAAAGAAGAGGCAAGCGACCTACTCGCCTTCTCCATGTTTCAGAAATTCATGGAATGGAACGAGACGTACTTTCAAATGAAGTATGGTTTCTCCTATCAGGAACTATGCCGTCAAGAGCAACTTGTCGCACGATTGTACGCAGCAAGCAACCTTCCTGAACCATTTCCCGGCGTTGAGAAGGAACTTGAATGCGCCACGAAACGCTATCAATCAGAATGGTTGGCGCGTCGTCAGCAGTTGGACGATACCTACTTCAATTCGTTTGAAACCGGTTCAATCATGGACAGATTGCGTAGGGCCAACGAATAATTCGCGTATCCCTTTACTTTCAGTGAGTACCATGAAGTCAAGGCGCACCTTCACAAAGGGCCACCGTCCGATACTTGACGAGCATTCCTATGCCTCAACTGTGGCATTGGAAGTATTCGGCGATTCATGCAACAAGCATGGTAGTGCCCTTGTTGCGCATATGTATCTGACCCGACGGTTCGGAGTTTCGCGGCTTTCAAACGGTGAATTGTGGCAATTCACTGTCGCCCCCGGAATATGGATGGATATACTTCCAGGCCCTAAACCGTTACGGTACGCATTCACGTTCACAGTATCACTGGAATTGTTTGAGCGTACCAGCGTCAATGACCGCGCAGCAATCGACACTATCGCCAAGGCAATGCGCAACAGTATGCGTAACATGCTTCGGCCGATTGAGCTTGAAGGGCTGTACTTCAATATTCTTGGGTATGTTGAATAGTCAAGGTTTATCGTTGACATATGCTGACCGCGCATGTCTTTACTTTCAGAGGAAACCATGGAAAAGAAGAAAATCACCATCAAAGCAGAGCATATCCTTCTGCTCAAGCGCGCCAACATCACAGCATATGACGATACGCCTGCACTTGATGTAAAGCGTCCGTTTGGCAATAGTGATATTACAAACGACATTTGCAAAATCATCGGATACACAAAGAACCCTGACTACGATGATTGGTCAAAGCCTCAAATGAAAGTGGCGGAGGCATTACATGATGACATGCTGTATCTGCTCAAGGTTCTTTGTCAGAACCCGCACGGTATCGAGGTAGGCGCGACGTATCAGAACATGAAAGACTACGGCGACGATTGGCGCCGCGTATCGTAGCGTCGCAACC
>CAZQUZ010000019.1:0-5608 GCA_964596675.1 uncultured Candidatus Peribacteria bacterium | reverse complement strand
TAGCGGATACGCTTGTACTTACCACATGCACACTCATAGTTCTTGCGTGGACCGAAAATCTGCTCACAGAACAGTCCTCCGCGCTCAGGGCGCTGTGTACGATAGTTTATCGTCTCAGAGATGAGTACTTCACCATAAGAAAGCGCGCGTACATCTTCTTTCGCTGCGAGTCCGACCGCGATAGCCTGGAGGTTATCGAGATTTTTTCCGACAGTGATATCATGACGTCCTGCATGTTTTCCGATTTGTGAGTAGTCGGTGATTTTATCATTGAGAAAATTCTCTAGATCTTTTGTCATTGGAAACATAGGGATGGTAGTTAAAAGTTATAAAGTTGAAAGTTAAAGTTTTGGTTCAAGGTATTATACTTGATGACTTGAAAACTTGAGAACTTTATCACTCTATCTTCGTATCACATATGTGAAGAGTTCATAGGAGAAATTCTCTTTCTCTTGGTCAAGGCCATACGAAGGAAGTGGCGGGATGTGGATGGTATTTTTATTCTGTATCTCTGTCACCTTCTGGGAGTGAAGTTGTGACAGGAGCATCATCGGTAGCGACGATACCCTCTGGGATATCGACTTCGACATCGAACTGTCCTTCGAGCTTTTCGAGCTCTTCGAATCGTGACTTCATGCGAGCCTCGAGTGCTTCGACTTCTTCTTTTGAGAGGAGGTCGATACTCACATTGAGTGCCTGGAGCTCACGGAGGAGGACATTGAATGACTCTGGGACATTCGGACGACGGATTTTTTTGCCTTTCACGATCGCTTCGTAGAGCTGTGTACGACCATTGATATCATCTGACTTCACCGTGAGCATTTCCTGGAGGATATTTGCAGCACCGTATCACTCGAGTGCCCACACTTCCATCTCTCCGAGACGCTGACCACCATTTTGGGCCTTACCTCCGAGTGGCTGCTGTGTGACCATAGAGTATGGACCGACACTACGAGCATGGATCTTATCCTCGACGAGGTGATGGAGCTTCAGCATATACTTTACTCCTACCATAGTCGATTCCTTGAATGCTTCACCCGTTTTACCATTATAGAGCTGGACCTTACCATCTGCAGGGAGTCCTGCTTTTTCCATAAGTGCACTGATCTGGTTTGTACTCATACCATTGAGGATAGGAGTCGCGACCTTGATACCGAGCTTACGAGCTGCACCACCGAGGTGAGTCTCGAGGACTTGACCGATGTTCATACGAGAGATGACACCGAGAGGATTGAGGATGATGTCGACTGGAGTACCATCTTCCATAAATGGCATATCTTCACGAGGGACGATACGTGATACGATACCCTTATTTCCATGGCGTCCTGCCATCTTATCACCGACTTCGATCTTTCGAGTCTGAGCGATATATACCTTTACCTGTTTAAATACACCAGTCGGGAGATTGTCTCCATCTTCACGACGGAGTGAGTGGACACCGATCACCTTACCACCAGAACCTGATGGGAGGATGAGAGATGAGTCCTTTACATCTTTGGATTTATCACCGAAGATCGCTCTGAGGAGTCTCTCTTCTGGAGAGAGCTCGACCTCACCCTTTGGTGTGACCTTACCGACGAGGATATCACCAGCCTTTACATATGCACCGATACGTACGATACCATCAGCATCGAGATCTTTGAGTTTTTGTGTAGAGACATTTGGGATATCATTGGTCGTCTGTTCAGGTCCGAGTTTTGTCTCGCGGACATCCATGATATACTCATTTATATGTACAGATGTATAGTAGTCATCCTGCATGAGACGCTCTGAGATGATGATAGCATCCTCATAGTTGTACCCTTCCCATGGCATATACGCGACGAGGAGATTCTGACCTACGGCGAGTTCGCCATTATCTATCGCCTGACCATCCGCGAGGATATGTCCAGCTTCGAATTTTTCACCCGTGACGACACGAGCCCACTGATGGAGCATCATATCATGGTTCGAGCGCTCGAATGTACGTAATGGGTATGTAATCTTCTTTCCATTTGCATAGATGACGGAGATATGCTTCGCATCTACACCGATGACTTCACCAGCGTCCTCTGCCTTTATCACATATCCAGAGCCCTCACCGATGATACGCTCCATACCAGTACCGACGACTGGTGCCTCTGCGCGCACGAGTGGGACTGCCTGACGCATCATGTTCGTACCCATCTCGGCACGAGTCGCATCATCATGTTCGAGAAATGGGATAAGTGTCGTAGTCTCGCTCATCACCTGTTTCGGTGATATATCGATATGAGTGACTTCACCGACGTAGGCGACAGTCGCCTCAGATGCCTTACGTGCTGAGATACGAGTATCGACGAAGTTCCCATACGCATCAGTCGGAGTATTGGCCTCAGCGATGATGAGACTACGCTCTTCGAATGCATCGAAGTACTGATAGTCACCAGAGAGAAATCCACGAACCTCGATCGTATCAGTTTTTACTGTTTTTACGATTTCTTTCGCGATATCTGCAGTGATAAGTGTTTTTTCTGGGATGACTACCTTACCTTTTGTGTCTTTGATATCTTCGAATGTGATACGATTTACGAGCTCTTTTTCATCGACTTTCACGAAGTGATTGATGATACGAAATGGAGTCGTGATAAATCCATACTTATCGACACGAGCGTATGATGAGAAGTGGAGTACCAGACCGATATTTGGTCCTTCTGGAGTCGCGATCGGACAGATGCGACCATACTGTGTCGGGTGTACATCACGTACCTCGAATGACGCTCGCTCACGAGTGAGACCACCGACACCGAGTGCGGTGACACGACGCTTATGTGAGAGCTCAGAGAGAGGATTCGATTGATCCATGAACTGTGAGAGCTGATTCGTACCGAAGAACTCTCGCATCACAGCGATCATAGGACGAGAGTTTATAAATGTACCTGGTACTGCCTCTTCGAGATCTGTGATGATGGTCATACGATCTTTCGCGATTTTTTCCATACGTGCGAGACCGACTTTTACCTTATCATAGACGAGCTCACCGACAGAGCGGACACGACGGTTCTCGAGGTGATCGATATCATCCGCGAAGAATCCTGTTCGACCGTCACAGAGCGAGAGGAGATACTTCATACCCGCGAGGAAGTCTACTCCCATGAGCACCTGCTCAGCCTCTGGCTCACCAGTGAGTTTTTTATGGTCAGCGAAGTGAGATGAGAGCTTGCGGTTGATCTTGATACGGGCGACATCACCGAGCTCGAACTTTTTCGGATCGAAAAATGTCGTCTGGAAGAGCTGCTCTACGCGCTCATCAGTACCGAGATCTCCTGGACGCATGAGCTTATAGATAGCATAGAGTGCCTCCATGCGATTTTTGGTTTTATCTTTTTCGATAGTCGGAGCGATATACTTCGCGATCCACTCATCTTCACCCTTAAATGCTCCGAGGATATCCGCATCAGACTCATATCCGAATGCACGGAGGATGACCGTCATAGGGATCTTACGTTTTTTGTCGATTTTGACATTGACGACACCCTTTTTTTCGAGCTCTACCTCGAACCATGAGCCACGATGTGGGATGATCTTCATCGCATAGAGACCAGCACGCTGATCTGGCGTGAAGAACATACCAGTCGAGCGGATAATCTGGTTTACGATGACACGCTCGATACCATTCACGATAAATGTACCCATCTCAGTCATGAGTGGGATACCACCGAGATAGACATCTTGCTCTTTGATCTCGCCAGATTGCTTATTCAGCATCTCGAAGCGGACCTTGAGTGGTGCCTCGTAGTTTAGATTTTTTCGTTTACAGTCGCTGACTGAGTATTTCGGCTCTTCGAGACCGTAGCTCTTATAGAATACTGAGATCTTCTCTCCAGAAAAATCATCGATCGGAAATGACTCTTCGAAAGCCTTACCGATACGACGTGTGAGAAAATCGCGGTAACTATCGAGCTGGACGTCGATGAGACCTGGGAGTTCGAGGATCGTACGATCATCATTAAAAAAGTATCTTCCCTGATTATGATAAATCTCCCCAAGATTGTCTTGAGGCTGAGAAGAAACTTTCGCTTCTTTTGCTTTTGCCATGGTGATAAAAAATGATGGAAATGAAAAATGGTGGGACTTTTCATCTTGTGATATCTCTCTTCCCTATCGTACCATGACAAGATCCGAAGAATCTGAGAAGAGATGAGCACAAAAACGCCTCACGAGGAAAAACAAAATCATCTGTTCGTGAGGAAAACGTGGGAATTATAGGAGAAATAGATGAAAAAGCAAATGGAAATTTGCGGAAATTCCCGAAAAATCACTCTATACACTACACTTTCGGATACACACTCCAGAACTCCGCTCGAAATGCATCAAATGTCCCCTGAAGTATCGCTTCACGGGATTTTTTCGCGAGGAGAAGGAGATACTCGATATTATGGAGCGATAAGAGTGCTCCGCCAGTCGCTTCTCAGACATTTATGAGGTGACGGAGATACCCGAGTGAGTATCGTCGAGATACGAGTGTCTCATATCCGGGGAGCATGGGGATTTTTTCTTCGCTGTACTTGTATTTCTCGTTTCAGATTTTTAGATTCCCATAACTAGTAAATACCTCTCCATGTCGGCCGATGCGAGTCGGGAGCACGCAGTCGAACATATCGATGCCGCGCGCTATCCCCTCGACGAGATCCTCTGGAGTCCCGACACCCATGAGATAGTGTGGTTTCTCACTCGGGAGATGTGGAGATAGGACATCGAGGATACGGTACATATCAGATTTCGACTCTCAGACAGAGAGTCCACCTATCGCGATACCTGGGAGGTCGAGACTCGCGATATACTCTGCCGACTCGACTCTGAGGTCGTCATAGATGACACCCTGTATGATACCGAAGAGCGCCTGTGGATAGAGTCATTTTTCTTTTCGAGTTTCTTCATTTTTCTGCCACTGCTCACGCGAGCGGAGGGCCCACCGATGCGTACGCTCCATCGCGGCGCGCGCATAGTCATGAGACGAGCCTCCTGGCGCACACTCATCGAATGCCATGATGATATCCGCACCGAGCGCACACTGCATATCCATGACACTTTCTGGGGTGAAAAAATGCTTCGACCCATCGAGATACGAGCGAAAGTGGACTCACTCTTCGGTGATTTTCGCGAGTTTTTCACCGCTCTGATTTTGCATGCCGAGACCGAGTGAGAACACCTGGAATCCTCCAGAATCTGTGAGTATCGGGAGTGGTACATCCATGAACTGATGCAGTCCACCGAATGACTCGACGACGTCACATCCAGGACGGAGATAGCTGTGATAGTTATTCACGAGCATGATCTGCGAACCGATCTCTCGTATCTGATCGATAGTGAGTCACTTCACGGCAGAGCGTGTCCCGACGGGCATAAATATAGGGGTCTCTATGACTCCGTGAGGGGTCGTGAGTGTACCAGCGCGGGCGAGTCCATCGGTCGCATCGAGAGAGAAAGAGAGAGTATTCATGTCGGGATTATAGAGAAAGAGGGGCGTATTGCAAGACGAACACCCCATATACAGCATGGCTCATCTCTCTGAAATACCTCATATCACGAAACTTATCTGATTTTTCGGGAGAAATGCTCTAATTTTTGCAAAAAAAGAGGAAATGTG
>CAZQUZ010000018.1:0-6491 GCA_964596675.1 uncultured Candidatus Peribacteria bacterium | reverse complement strand
AGTTCTACAACTCATAGTCTCTAAGGACTGCCGTCTAAATTAGTAAACCTAGTTTAGAACTAAGATTTATGGCAGTAGCTTAACGAAAGGCTACTTTAAATCCTCTCTGATTGACTTGGAAGCCCGAAAAGACGGGTGACAGGGCGGAAGGCGAAAGCCACCGTGAACGACTGAGCGAGAGGACACCCTGTAGGTTGGGGTGATGCGACAGTCTGCTCTCTGCGAATGGTCTTTTAAAACTTAATAAGGTATGTTACTGTGTTAGCATGACGTTCCAAAAAGGGCATAGGCGTAATGTTGGAAATACATATGCCAAGGGCATGAGACATACGGACGAGTGGAAGCGTCAGGCAAGACTCAGGATGCTTGGAAATACACGCGGTTTCGTCAACGGAAAAACATCTCCTCGAAAGGGCATAAAGGCAACGAAGCCTGTTTGGAACAAGGGGATGAAGTTTCCAGAACGAAGTGGTGAAAACCACCCATTGTGGATCAAAGATAGAACCGAGGTTGTTGAGAAACGTCGATTACGAAGTTCTGTCGAGTGGAAACAATGGCGCAACAAGGTATTTGAGCGCGATGACTTCACCTGTCAGGATTGTGGCAAGCATGGTTGTTTCCTCGAACCACACCACATTATTCCTATCCGTGTGAGCAAAGAACGCATTTTTGATGTCAGCAACGGCATCGCACTTTGTCGTTCATGTCACATGAAGACGAGATGGAAGGAAGAATCCTTGATAGAGCGTTATGCTAGCATAGTAAATACCAAATTAAGTTAAAGGCAGAGAGGGAAACCCGAAGAGGTTTCCCCACTCCGAGTTAAATCGGAGGAGTAACAAACAGGAACACAATCACTTACGAAACGGTGTATGAGGATTCGCTCCAGGAGCGCCTCGACCACCCAACGACGTGGAAAGAAGTTGTTAAGGTAACCGTGTCAAACACACGTGTTATTTCTTCTTCTTACATGTCAACGACACCTTCAACACAAGCGGTAACCCGCGGTACAGGTGTCGCGCTTCAGACCTTCGCAGAAACAGCAGAGACTCTCACGATCTCAACCGGTCGTGACCTCGGCGTTCTCGTTGACTGGGGTGATTACTACCAGTCACCATGGACGAGCAAGGCAGAACTCTTTGACCGCATCGGTTCACTCCTCAACGAGTACATCGAAGCACAGGTTCTCGCACAGCACGCCTCGTGGACAGACTTCGGAACGCTCTCTATCGGTGGAGGTGGTGCAGCTACGGACCCAATCACCGTATCGGCATCGAACATCGACGACATCATCCGTGGTGTCAAGCGTGAAATCCGTGAAGCGAACGGCCAGTCAATGGCGGCTCGCCACGGAATGTTCTTCGTATGGCGCCCAGCGGACTTCGAGCTTCTTGAAGCATTTGCTCAGGCAAACGGTTTCATGTCAGCAGACAAGTTCCTCTTGGGTGGCACACTCGAAGGTCTTAAGTACATGGGCGTAGACCACTACTGGTCGAACGACCTCACTGCAAACCACGTGTTTGCTGGTGTTAAGAAGATTCAGCGTTTGGGCATCCTCAAGGGAACTTACGGTCGCGCAAGCACCATCGAGTTCCCAGCAGCAGATTCAAACACGTTCTTCTCGGGCGTAGCTTTCTACTCTCGTGTTGACATCGGTCACCTCGTCCCAACAGGACACGCTGGAATCGTGTTCGACGTCAACGTTGCGTAACTTCTCCCACTAATCACAACTAACCTATGAGCAAAACATTCCTAGGAGTTTCGATGGTTGTGGTAGTTGCTATCGCAATCGGCGGATTCTTCTTCCCAAAGAATGAGACAATTACTGAGCAAACCTTCGGAGCCTTCTCTGGCCCAGACATCTACGAGAAAGTTCGCTTCTACGACTCGGTTTCTTACAAGGAGCCTGTCGTAAGCGTAACGACACAAGTAGCAACAACCACACTTTCAGCAGTTGATAGTGGTACTACCTATTCGATTGCAACAAGCACGACATTTGTCTTGCCCGCTGTAGCAAACACAGGTACCCTCTACAGATTCGTTGTTGGTGCGGCACTTGCTACTACAAACGTAATTGTTGCGTCCGCAGAGGGTGACAACGTTGAAGGAACACTTATCGTTGCAGGAGCAGTCGTTGACTGTGATGCAACTGACCAACTTAACTTTGTTGTTGACGGTGAAAACGTCGGCGACTTCGTTGAGGTTCGTTCAAACGGTTCGAAGTGGATTATCGGAGCCTCTGGTGTACTCACCTCGGCGAAGATGACCTGCACCGGATAGTTTCTCTACTCTGACCCCCTCGGGGGTTGGGGATAGGGAAGTTAATAAACATCAAAATGGTATTTTCAGACACAACCAACAACTCAGGAATCCTCGAGAGAGTACGTGCAATGGCAGGCATCGATGCAATCCAGTGGCCAACGTGGAAGGTTGTAAACTCTGCAAACGATTGGCACGACAAGGTGGTTAGCTACCTGATCGGTGCAGACAAGCGGTTCCAGTGGGACGACACCAACCACACAAAGCTCCCCGAGGGGACGACAGATCTGGTGTCAGGGCAGTCAGACTACTCATTCTTGACCGACGAACAAGGTAATAAAATCCTCACACTTCTTGGTATTTCAGTGCTTCCATCGTCCAGTGCAACGCTCTACGCCCCTCTTAAGGAGGTAGATAGACAGTCAGAAGGCTACAACAGTGAGACGTTCGGCATGGTTACTGGAGCCCCATCGGCATACGACAAGATTGCAGACAACATCGCACGCCTTGATGCCAAGCCACCAGCACTCATTACCAACGGTTTGAAGTTCTATTTCCAGCGCGAGGGATCACGGTTTGCCACAACAGATACAACAAAGGAGCCGGGCGTTTCTCCACTTCTCCACCGTGGGTACTTTATCGCCGGAGCATACGACGCTGCGCTCGAGCTCGGACTTGGCAACCTACAGGCACTTGCAGTTGAGCTTGCAAAGGAGGAGCAGAACTTGATGCTTTATTGTGAAAGCAGAAACAACGACTTCGATAAAGTCATGCGACCTAAGCTAACACCGTTTATCTGATGGCCCTTGTAAACACATCGAAGCCGACGACCAGTCTTGTGAATACTCTTAAGGTGTCGTTTGCGGAGCTGTGGAGCACCATAATGACAACGTGGGCCTCTGAGACACGGACATGGGCAGACATGGTGAGTCTTATTGACAACACATCAAAGCCGACAACAACAATGACTAACGTAGCAAAACCTTAACATGGCCACCATCGTAACCATTCAAGCAACTGACCAAATCACGAACTCTCGCGCTGATATAAACGCGAACTTCGAGGCACTCAATGAGGATAAGATTGAGACTTCGTACTTGGACATTGACACCACGCTCGCAGCGAATAGCGACAGTAAGATTGCCACCCAGAAGGCAGTTAAAGCCTATGTTGATGCGGGTGGTAACGTAAATGCGTCGGAAACAACAAAGGGTATCTCTCAAGAGGCAACAGATGCACAGGTTACTGCTGGAACAGCTACGGGTGGAACGGGTGCGAAACTCTTTGTGACACCAGCGAAACTAGCGACTCGTTTGGCATCTTTTTCTGGCCAAGAGATGACCGCAGGAGAGTCGCTGGCTGTGGCCGAAGCTGTTTACATATCAGACGGTTCCGAAACAACAACAATCACACAGGCTTCGGGTGTGGGTGACACTATTGCCGCATCATCAACTCGTCGTTTGTGTCAAACATTTACAACAACGGCGGCTTCCATCTCACAGGTCGGTGTAACACTAGACCTAAAGTATGCGGTCAGTGTTTCTAACATAACAATTCGGATTGAGTCGCTCAGTGGTGGTAGCCCGTCTGGAACCGTCCTTGGCACAGCGACAATCTTGTCAGGTTCGATTACGGGTTCTTATCAAGCAATTGCAACGACTATCACACTCACAACTAACCTCGTAAGTGGTACAAGTTATGCAATTGTGCTCATCATCACATCGGGTGGTCTGAACGTTGACGGTTCTGGTGCGAACCCCTATGCAGGAGGTCTAGTTAAGTACAGCGACGACAGCGGTGCGAACTGGACAAGCGAAGCAGCCTACGACTTCCAATTTACTATTGCACAATATACAAACGTTTCTGGGAGCGTATACAAGACTAGTGCTGCAAGCAACAACATCAAAGCAAACAACTTTGTCGGGTTTGCACAGGGCAGTGCCTCAGCGGGGGCGAGTGTGCGGGTGATTGCATCTGACGTTTCGGCTGTACACACAGGACTAACGACGGGGGCGACATACTACCTTTCAAACACGCTCGGAGCCATCTCAACTTCGACAGGCTCGGTTTCCCGTAAAGTCGGCCTAGCAATTTCTGCGACCAAACTTCTCATCAAGCCTGACAACCCATAATATGTTCAAACAAGTACAGATACAGATACAGCAGAATAACTGGTCAAGCGGTATCTCGGACGCTCAGCACACCGCATAGCTTATGGCAAACCCAATTCAAATAAAAATAGACAGGTTCAACGGAGGGATTGCAGACAGCCCTCGTGGTGTCAATCCTTCAGAGTTCCAAATCTCAAAGCACTTCGATGTGTCTACTGACCCGTCACGGCTCATCCCCAATCGTTCTCTCGAGGCTGATACACATGACGGCTCCACGTCGACCGGAATGAAGCAGTACCTGGTGCGAGACTTTATCTATGCGTCTGCATCAACAAAGCTCTATGGGCTAGGACAGACCGGGGCAGGACTTACAAAGGTGGTTTACAAAGCAGATGCAACAACTGGCAACTGGACACTTCCAGCATCCTCAGAAGGCAATGGAGCAGTTCAGAACGGGTGTTTCTTTGAATACAAGGACTACGTATGGGGTTTTCAGGGCACCAACCAAATCTTCAAGTGGGGACTTCTTTCAGGCACTCCGGCCATCACAAACTCGGTATCGACCGTAGCTTCTACGATTACGTCGGTTGCAAACGGCATCATTGCTGCTGACGGCAATGCATACATGGCATACAACAACGTCGTGGTGCGAATCGCAACCGACGGCACAACGATTACCGACAGTGCAAAGACTGTTCCAACAAACTACAAGATTACATCTCTTGAGAACTACGGCAGCTACATGGCAATCGGTTGTTCTCCAAAGGACTCATTTAATGGAACCTCAAAGGTGTTTTTCTGGAACCTCTCGTCAGATCTCTTTGCTGAAACGATTGACTGGGGTGAGGGAGACCTCCGCGTTCTTGGTGTCATCGAGGGACTTCTCGTAGGTGTCTCAGACCGCTACCTGAACAATGCTACAGGAGCAGGGAAGGGCTCTCTGGTGATTCGTGGGTACTCTGGCGGTGCAGCACAGGTGCTCAAAGAGGTTTACACACAGGCATTGGTAGGCAAGACAATCCCAATTTCAAAAGCAGTCAAAAATGACCGCCTGTTCTTTGCCGCTAAGATAATGACCAACAGTTCAGGAACCGAATACCACGAGGGGTTGTGGTCGTTTGGACGCAAGAACGCCAACTACCCATACGCACTTACGCTTGACGTCGTGTGCGAGGAAGCAGACACCGATGGTATCCAAGCATTTGCAACAGCCGGTAACTTCTTCTTTATTGCTCACAGCCTCGATGGTTCTATCAGCAAGACCAACGATGCGGCCACATTTGCTTACACCTCAATTTATGAGAGCCTCATCTTTGACTTTGGTGACAGCTCTATCGACAAGAGGCTTGAAAGGCTCAAGGTTACATTTAAGAAGCTAGTCAGTGGCGAATCTTTGACAGCCAAGTATCGCGTTGATGGTGCAACCTCATGGACGACTATTGGAACATACTCGACGGTCAATAAAACAGAAAGGTCGTTTATCAATATCGAAGCAACCGCGGTAAAGTTTGCGTCAGGCAAGGAGTATGAGTTCCGTCTTGAAAGCACTGGTGGCCTAGAGATTACTTCGTTCACAGCAGTTGCATCCCCACTCCTCACAGTATGAACCCACAGAATGAAATAAAAGAATTGCGAGACATCATTGCAAAGATGCAAAGTCAGCTCGATGATTTGCAGGGAGCATACTTCAAAAATAACTTCTCAAGCAGTCAGACGTTCAACAAGGCGGTGTCGTTTACAGACCGATTGCGTGTTCCGGTGTTTGACTCTGCCCCAGCAGTCGGAGAAGTTGGTGACATCTTTGCACTAGCAAACGGCGACTTATACGTTTGTATTGATGGCACGCCGACATTTGCGCTGATAGGCACGCAATCGTAGCCACATCACTAATTTATATATGAAATACGGGCCAACAACAAAAGGAGACACAACCATGAATAGCGCGATGCCGTTGATCACAGGCTCATTTGCCAAGACGAACAGTGCAGCACCAGAGAGTATCCAGTCCCAAAACAGCCCAACCACTAGAATCAACAGGAATAGAATTAAGCGTTTCATGTCTACATATAACACCTAAATCATTAACATGTCAATCTTCTCAAGAGCAAAGCGAACATTTAA
>CAZQUZ010000017.1:0-6751 GCA_964596675.1 uncultured Candidatus Peribacteria bacterium | reverse complement strand
GAACACACGACCTCAAGGTTATGAGCCTTGCGAGCTACCACTGCTCTACTCCGCGGTAATTTTCTGAAATAATGGTGCCAATGAGTGGACTCGAACCACCGACCTCGGGGTTATGAATCCCGTGCTCTCACCAGCTGAGCTACATTGGCGTACAGTGAACCCTACGGATGAATAGGAACCCGCTGATTATAGCGAAAAACCGAAACTGTCAATAGTTTTTTCGAGAGTTTCACGGAAATCAGGGATTTTCTCGACATCGAGAGGTTTCCAGCTCTTTTTCACCGATAAGATATCGTCGATAGTCCACCGCTCTCATCAGTTCAGTCTATTATGTATCTCACGCATGCTTTCTGTCGCATCGATATACTCGAGATAGCACCCGCTGTCATCAGTGTTCCAGCCTCAGACTCACTTATACATATCCCAGAGGAGTGATCGACCACTCATGAGTCCACGCAGTGATGATATCTCTCACCGGAGCACGGAGACATCTGCGAGGTCGATGAGTGACCAGAACTCATCTCGTGCGAGCCATGAGAAGTGATATATCTGTTCTCAGAAATCCTCTACATGAGGAGCATCACCGATAAAAAATAATATCACATCATGCGGTATATGACTCAAATCCAGCCCTGAAAGTGTCTCTCAGTAGGTAAAAATCGGTATCCAGATTTTTCATGAGATTGATGTATCTAGACCCTGATTGTTAAGCCAATCATGACGACTCATGGTCGTGCGCGGGTAGTGCCAGACTCATCCAGTCTCAGAAAGTGGAGAATAGGTGAGCTCGATGATAGGTCTCGCGTGCGTCGAGAGGAGATGCTCTTTCTGGTGGATGCCTCGATACCATGGACTATAGGTCAGGTAGTTCACTCGTATGACCTGACACCCCGGTGGAAATATGCTCATATCATAGCGTGCATGGAGACCGAGGATGATGAGTGTATCAGGTTTCGGTATATATAATGATTTTTCTATCATATGATACTGTCTCGGTATCTCACCACTTCGTGCGAAAAATTCTTCTAAAAGGGCTACATTATCAGTCACGATGAAATACTCTCTAAAGATCGGTCACTGCCTAAGAAATTCGAGTGTCCATCCCATATCGCCATAGTTATCCGCTACGTCAATGCATAGATATAGAGTTTCCATTTTCATGTTGTTATTCTAGCGAGTTTCGGTAAAATGCAAGGGAACTACACATACTTTTTATGACTAAAAAGTAGCAAAAAGTCCTTCTTTTGTTAGCTCATTTCTGAATTTTATATAGCTCAATTTCCTAAATCACAAAAACTCGCTTCATGCCTCGCTCAGACAGTTTGTGATTTTTAACGGAAATTCTCGCTAGAAAATTCTAGAAAATCACTAAAATAAAGAAGCAAAATATTTTCCAAACTAAACAATATGTTCTCCTATATCCGCTGAAACATCCTCGCGCTCGATGGACTCCAGGTGACCGTCCTCGTCGAGGGAACTGGGCTCGGGCTCGAAGTCTGGGGGTCTCCTATCCTCATCTCGAGTATCCGTATCGCAGATACCGCTGAGATCTGGCTCCACCATCATATCACCGATGTCGGCGAGACACTTTTCGGATTCGTCGATATGGATGAGAAGTCACTCTTTCGTCAGCTCCTCCGCGTGAATGGCGTCTGATGAAAGACTGCTCTCCAGCTCCTCGGACTCGGTGCTGATGCGCTCATGCGTGCCATCCAGCTCGAGGACGATGCTATCCTCTCATCGGTCCCAGGCATCGGGAAGAAGACCGCTCAGAAGATCATCGTAGATCTGAAGGGATCTATCGACTTCTCGAAAAAAGACACCAAAACTCCCGAGAAAAATACCACTGATATGGCACTCATCGCCTCCCTCGTGCAGATGTGATATGATAAATCTCGTGTCGAAGCCATCGTCCGAGAGATCGATCCGAGACAGCCACTCGAGATACGTACCATCGACGCGATAAAAAAACTCTCTCAGTAATCATGAAGTCAAAAAACTTTCTGCAGTATAAAACCATCTTCGATACCTATATCGGTGCACGGTCAGAGCCAGATGCACACGATAGTATGCTCATGTCACGCGCAGAGCGATATATCCGTAGGATGACCTGGATACCAGGACTCCGCATGGTCGCAGTCGTGAACTCCGTCTCTATGCATGCGACCCATGAGGGTTCAGATATCGACTTATTTATCATCACAGCTCGTAGTCGTATGTGGCTCGTGCGAGTGCTCGTGACAAGTCTATTTTATCTCCTCGGAGTCTGGAGAAAGGGTGAGGATATCGCAGGGAATTTTTGCCTCTCATTTTTCATCGAGGAGACCGCGCTCGATATGTCGCGGATAGCGATAGAGGATGATGTGTATCTGTATTTCTGGATGTACTCTCTGCGACCGATATATGTCGTCGGGGATACGTACGATAGATTCAGGCAGGCGAACCCGGACTATATATTTCGAGAGAAAAATATACCCATACATCGTCATACTCGTGAGTACTGTGGATGGCTATGGTATACCCTCGATAGGATAGTCAGATACTGGGGTGAGCGGAGGACACGATCGACCTATCTAGCAAAATGAAAGCCCTCATGAGTCATCATCGCTCCCGATATACTGAAGTTCCATGATATGGATAGGAGAGTAGAGATTCGTGATGCGATACTCGGGACTTAGGCTTGCATTTTGGAGTGATTTTTTTAGTATGTTTTTATAATCTTTTTTCCTATGAATCGCACATTCCTCATCACTTCTCTCCTCATCATAGGTATCATCGGGGCATATCTCGGATATCGTCTCTTCACATGAGAGACAGGTGTGCCGAATCCATATACATATGAGACACTTTCAGGTACTCGAGAGACCTATGAAGAGATGAAAAAATCCAAAGCAGAACAGTCAAAAATCGATATAGATACTTATAATACAGCGATTACTCAGCGGGATATGAACCTCTGTGGTAAGCTCTCAGAGGTGCATCATCAGGCGCAATGCAAGGATATGATACGTATGGCAACAGCTATAACGTCAGGAGATAGAGATGCCTGTGAGACTCTGACAGACACGATACTTCAGCAGGAGTGTCATGATACTGTCATCTATACACTCTCAGCTTCTGGTGCTACGAAAGATCTCTGTGATGAGATCAGTGATGAGCATACTCGTTCGCAGTGTAAGACGGATATAGATACGCGTAATTATCAGGCGAGGAGTGCATCTGGAACACTTGATGAAGCATTTTGCATGTCTCTCAGTGATGAGCTCCAGCGTACCTGTCGGGCGCGTATCAGTCGCACGAATGACCAAGATACATATCGACAAGCGCTCGCATCGAAAGACATCTCTCTCTGTAATACTATAACTGTCGAAGCCCTCAAAAATCAATGTCGAGATACCCTGATACTGGAGATTGCTATCCGTGAAAAAAATGCAGATTACTGTGAGAATATTCTAGATAGCGAGAAATCCTCATTTTGTAAAAAATCACTCTCAAATCAAAATGAAGCTCTCCTCTATCAGACTATAATCTCTCAGTGAGATATCACAAAATGTAGCATCCTCACCATCGATAGCTATAAACACCAGTGTCATGATGTCCTCACTATAGCGCTCGTCCGCACCTCCGCAGATACGACACACTGCCAGTCTCTCTATAATACTGGCATGATAGCAAGCTGTGAGAAAATAGTGATAAAAAAATAAGTGAAAAAAGTAGGGCAAAAATTCGCATTTTTTCACGATATGTGCTAGGATGAGTATATGATTTCTCGGATCCATACATTTTTATGTGTTTTTATCCTTTCTTTTGGGTATTTTTTGACGACCTCTGCAGTGGTAGTCTACACCCCATGAGCACACATATCTATGACAGGTGCAAATGGTGTAGTATACTTCGATGTCGCAGATGATATTTTCGATGAGGCTACACTCGTGGGCTGACCAGAGCTTCATACTGCTACCCGGACATTTTCATGAGCATTTTATCTCTCGTGAGCAGGATGGGTAGACTTCTCGACGGGTGCATATCGGGTCGAGCTCGACTGTGGAGCGCAGCCCCTCAGCTCACTATCGAGTCCATGTACTTTATCTGGGGTAGCCTATAGTGAGCTCATCGGTGATATAGAGTTCGATAATACAGTAATATATCATCCATCACTCGGCCAGCTCTCTGGTACAGCCTCGACACTTATCGGAGAGTATGATTTTTCTGGGATAGCCCTTCCACTCATGCCTGCGAGTCTCACGGTCGGGAACCTCGTCGAAGCAGATCATACACTCCTCCTTACTGCTTCATGAGCATGACTCTATAGTGGTATCAATCCGTGGATTTTTCATGTGAGACCGACAGCAGGGACTCCTATCGCGTATGTCTCCCCGACCCCAGCTGACCTCTCTCACGCGAGCTTTTATCAGATCAGTATAGAAGATCCAGATGGTGGCATGACACTATTCGATAGCTTCAGGGTCAAAAATACTACCCCATCGACCTCTCTCGATACAGATATCTCGACTACTGTGAGACAGAGTTTCTGTACGAGCCATCCCGCACTCTGTATCGATGGAGCAACGCTGAGGGCGAGTACTCTCTCGAAGTCAGCCGATGCTGTCGTCGCTAATGGTGTGGATGCATATGATTTCTCACTAAAACTCCGCGACAGATATGGGAATCAGATCCAAGATGGAAGGGTATCAGTATCCTATACTGATACCATACGAGATATCCAGACACTCACACCATTTCCATACCTACCCATGAGTCCAGCACTCTGGATGACACTCCAGACGACAGGAGACCTCATAAATACCTGGGATGGAACACCGACTACATGACTACTCCTCGCGCAACTCGGAGATATCGACTATCAGATATCGTCTATCGCACCGACGAGTGCGACTGATACACTCACTCTCTCAGGTATACTCTATATCGATGGAGCAGGAGTCACGACCGAGCTATCCATGCCATCATGGAAGACACCTCTCGTATACTCCCCATGGTATACTACGAGCCTGTCTGCTGGACCGATCGTAGTCGGGGAGACTGTAGACTTTACTACGACATATGCGCATGCGACTATAGCTCCAGCACCGCAGACTCCACGAGCTCTCTATAGTCTCTATATCGGAGATAACTCGATTTCTTCGTTTATAGATTTTTCGAGCACGAGTCCTGTCTCTTGTACCAAGTATGCATCCCAAATCGGTGTCGGAGAATGTAACTGGTTCGATATACCAGATCCGGTCGTACTCTCGACTGAGTCTCTCTCATTCTCAGGAAAGTATAACTACGGATGATATGAGCCCCCACCAGAAGCAGTGACGTATAGATCATATATCACATATACATATGGTGGACTGAGGATACTCTATCCTGCGAGTTCTGGGAATCTCGGAATCGCTACACCAGGAGATACACCGATGAAAGTCCTCGGCCAGCAAAATATCTCCAAAATATCAGGCGTCGATATAGAGAATAAGACACTCATATGGAACGCTCTGCGAAAAAATATCACACTCCTCTCGCGAAATCGTACGAGCTATGCTGATACAGACTACCAGATCGTCACTGGAGATATGACGGTAAGTGATATAAGCTTCTCGTCTGCCACTCCTCCTAAGCGTACTATCATATCACTCGGATGAGATATCACTCTCACCTCGAATCTCTCATGATCGACACGTCCCATAGCCCTCATCGCACTCGCTGATACGAGTGGTGTCGGAGGCTCTATCCATATCGATCCGAGTGTGACAGATATCGATGCTTCTCTCTTCGCAGAAAAATCCATATTTTCCACATGAGCTCACCAGCTCTATATCCATGGTAGCCTCATCTCACGTAATACTACGACAGATACAAAATGTCCATACTATGTCTCACCATGTACCGATGCACCATCATATAATCTGCAGAATCTCCGTCGAGACTATCTCGATACGCCAGGTAATCCATCGTATCTACTCTCAGGAAAGCATACCTCTATCCCACTCGTCATCGAGTATGATGGACGTATCCTCACTGATCCACCACCAGGTCTCGAAAAATAAAAAAACCTACATATGTAGGTTTTTTTATTGGGTTGCTTCCTTTTCAGAAATAAGATTTCGAAAAAGATTACATTACGGGATGATGCGGTACGCCTTTTTTTTGGACAGGTTTGTGCGTTTTTTTCGCATTATGGGGAGGCTGTTGTTTCGCGTGTTCTTGCATTCTTATTTGGAATTGCAGAGAACGAGGACTTCCTGTGGTTGAGATGATTTGCTGCATTTGTATTTCTCCTTTGTATATATATTTGTTTTTACCCGTGAGCGTATAGTACGGCTTCGGGGTATTGGACTTCTACGCTACTATCAGCTTCCATAGTGACTTTTATGATATGTTTCGCTATGGGGGTAGCTGGCTGGACCAGAGTGGTTTTACGGACCAGACATTTTTTTATGAACGTAACTAGCGTACGCATATAATTCTCCTGTATATATTTGTTTTTGGGGGGCGAAATATATTCTTCTCGAAGAAATTGTCAAGAGAAAATATATGAATTTTCTGTGAAGAAAAAAAGAAAAGGATAATTCTATTGACAATAATATATTATCAGTAATATATATCTGTTATATTTTCTTATTTTTTCTCTATGAAAAATTTTTCTGAGATGTCTGTAGGAGCCAATAAAGCTCTCATGAGTGCTGCACTTATCGCTGGTCTTGCGGGAAGTGCGAGCGAAGCACAGGCGGCTGTGGTGAGTGTGAAT
>CAZQUZ010000016.1:0-10780 GCA_964596675.1 uncultured Candidatus Peribacteria bacterium | reverse complement strand
CCTCTATATTATTTCTCCGAAATACGACATCGGTGTTATCTGTAGTACCGAGGAAATTCGTGAGTGCAGAGAGTCCAGCATTACCGAGGAGGAGCCAGGCATTCGATGACGGAGCTGCAGACTCCCATCGCGCTACTCATGCTGCATCTGATGTCAGTACCCACCCAGAACTTGCACCAGTCGGCATACGGAGTCAGAGGAAGTTCGCTGTACCAGCGACATCGAGGATATATCCAGGTGTCTGCATGCCGATACCGAGGGCTGTTCCATTATTATAGAGGAGATTGTTTCTGACCCAGTCAGTCCCATTATATCTCAGAGTATCACCAGCTGTGGAGCCGAGGATATTGAGTCCCACGGGTGCTGGTACCACACAAAATGGAACACCCAGAGAATTAAACCCTCATACCACCTTTCCACTCCCATAACAATCGAACTCACTCGAGAACATATTATCGAAATAGGTCCGATACGTTCATCCTGGAGTCTCTCATCCTGGTGTCGTGAGAGGATATGGGAGTGCTGCAGAGATGCTTGCTATCTCAAAGAAAAAGAGTGAACAAAAGAGGAATGTGTGGATACTCTGACGTAACATAAGTAGAGGATTAAGGGATTTATTGGAGTATAGCATCGATACCTGGTGGAGGACGGGAGGCTAGTCATGGATTATACTCTATGACACTCGATGCATTATCGAATCGTGGATCATCATAGGGTACATTTTTTTGTGTAGGATCTGTAGGATCATACGTACGAAGATAGTTGATGTCATAGAGTTGTGAATTGGTGATATCACAATTATTAATAATCACTGGACATGTCGGTGGTGTCTGGAGAGATCCACCGACAGTGTTTTTTGATACTATAGCACCATAGATATAGAGTTGATTTCATGGGATATTCCATACTCATGCCGCCACATACGGCACGATGAGTCCAGTAGCAGTCTTATATCCAGAGTATATCGTTCACTCCGCATAGATAAAGCTATATATACGCCCTACATCTTCACTGATGATGATATTCCCACCATTTCCTTGGTCATCTTTGAGTACTATGAGAGCCTTCTCTGTATCCGTATCTGAACCGATAGTAGCCTGGTCGAGTATCATATCTCATCAGACGACGATGATAGATTTTTTAGATGATGGCCATACCCAGCCAGGAATACCGGTATCATAGTCAGAACCTCTATGGATGAGATAGTTAAATTTTGTATCGAAAGGGTCAGCGAGTTCAGTAGGATTCGCATTTCTCGTGAGGAGTGCTACATTTTTTCTTATTCTATTGAGCATTTCCGAGTGGTTGATCGAGGTGAATACATATCCCACCTGCTGATTCGTCACATTAAAGATACGTGTACCAGCGATATTTCATATGATGGCTATACGTCAGATGAAGTTCAGTCCGATACCATTGAGTAGGACTCATGTCTGATTCGTCAGGGTGATAGGTGTCGTCGTATCAGCATAGAATGGTATCCACCCGAGAGAGCGACTATGTCAGAATCATTCGATACGTCATGAGGCGGGATTATAGAATGCTCATGATCATCCGTCGATAAATGTTCATGAAAACGCTATCCAACCTGCATTTTGGCTCCAGGCAAAGCCATCAAGTGGACAGAGTATATTCGGATCATTAAAGACGCTATTATCACAGAGTACACGAGCGCGAGCGACTGCTGCATCTCCATGATTAAAGAGAGCCCATCATACATTCCCGAGCCAAAATGCTCATGAAAGATACCCATCGACATCTATACCAGCTGTGGCTGCACTATTGGCAGCACCTATATCGAATAATACTCGTCCAGGCTTCCCGAGAGCCCATGATGCATGAGGGGTAAAATCTCATCGTATACGAAAAAACTTCCCGACACCGGAGGTGCTCAGGATACCTATGGAAAAGAGGAAGACAACTATGATCGCAAATACGATTTTACGATTCATGAAAAAAGGATAATATATCTCAAGCAGTATAAGAAAAACTCTCAATAAAGCACGAGAAAAACTCTTCCAGAATAAAGAATCTATTTTATCGTATAACTTTTGTGCACAAATGCATATATTCGAAGTGTCGATTTTCGGCATCAGCATAGCTCCGACATGGTATGGACTCATGTATGCGCTAGGATTTATCATATGTTTCGAATATATGGCTCGGTATAGTCAGATACACCGTCGTGATATGGATATATTCCTCCTCTTTGTATTCATCGGGGTGATCTGATGATGACGACTCTGATATGTGGTACTCTATCAGCCCCTATACTATCTCTCTCATCCCGTAGAGATACTCGAGATATGGAGTGGTGGGATGAGTTTTCATGGGGGCACTATAGGAGTCATCATCGCACTCATGCTATTCGCGAAAAAATACCGATATAAACTCTTCGGTATCTCTGATATACTCCTCACTATACTACCTCTCGCGCTCTGACTCTGACGTATCGGCAACTATATAAACAAAGAATTACTCGGCTATAGCCCCTATACTGGTCCATTTGCTATAATACAGAATGGCATTCCATATTTTCCGAGCCCACTCTTGCAGGCATTTCTCGAAGGCATACTCCTCCTCTCTATCATGCAGATAGCGAGGCATTATAGTCGATGGGCGACTCCTCCAGGACGACTCAGTAGCATATTTCTCATGACATATGGTTGACTCCGGATATTCGCAGAGATATTCCGTATGCCAGATGAGCATATAGGATATCTCTTCGGGACATCATGGCTCACGCTCGGCATGATATATAGTATACCGATGATAGCACTCGGTATAGCTATATATCTAGGCTCTTCTAGAGTATCTCAGAACGTCTCGCTCCCGGAAAAATATATCAGATAATTGTGATATTTTTTATCTGTACAAATCTATTCCAGACGTGGATAGCATCATTCATCGTAGTAAATCTATCTCGCATCTCTCTCTCATATCGAATAATAAAATCACGTATATATAAGAAATATTCATGCTTCTGGAGCTCGGGCGCATGCTGAGAAAGCTTCATGAGAAAGAGAAATTCATTCTGGAGCGTAGCATTATCTGCGAGGATATCATAGATACTATTATGAGATTCGATGATAGACTTCGTATGTGCGAGAGTGAGCGGATGAAATGCTTCTGACTTCACTATATGAGGACGCATCACTTCTATAAGGGCAGGAATTTTCGATATTTTATGAAGATATATATCGAGGAGAGCGCGCTCCTCTTTCTTGACAGCTGAGGACAAAAAGATATAAAATGATATATATACGATACACGCTATGAGTACCAGTATGAGGAGAAAAATACTATATGATATGTGAAATGTCATAGAAAAAAATTATAGCTTTATTGTATGAAATGAATAGTATTTATCAAGAAAATTTCTTATACAGTTATACACCACTATGAAGCGTCACGAGATTATCACTTCCTTGTTCCTTCCTATCTTCGAGATGGGTGGTATTATAGGGATATTTTTTATCGCATACAATCTTCGTCAGATTACTGATGGTATACCACTCATACAGCTCCCTATACCGTATATTAGCCCTGATCAGTTTGTTCCATTTATTATATCGTGAGTGTTAGTGTGGGGAAGTATTTTTAGTATATACTGACTCTATCGGTACGAGACTACCACCCCTCTCTGGGATATCATAAAACGAGTTATCATACGTGCGAGTATGTGGTTTATATTTTATATAGCGCTTGTCTATATGACGACGGGGTTTTTGTTCACGAAAGAAATACCACGCCTCATAATATGATATGTATATATACTCTCTATAGTATATGCTATACTTCTCAGATGGTGACTCTATACCATCATGTCTCTTCTCTATAAAAATGGTATAATTTCCAAAAATCATATCCTCATAATCGACGGTATCCATTCATCGAAAATGGATACATCACATGGTATCATATACACACATATACCAAAAACTGAAAGTGAGAAGATATCAGAACTCCTCAGAAAAAAACAGATAGATACAGTACTCCTCATGACAGAAATGACAGAAAATGAAAAAACTCATATCATAAAACTCTGCTCAGTATATGGTATACCATTTTGCTATCCGAGTGTATCAGCTTCTATATACCACATATCTCACGAAGAGTCATTTATCGGTAATATACCCGTGATACGCGCATCATCTATCGCCATGAGTGCATGGGATCGTATACTAAAACGTCTCTTTGATATAGTATTTGGTGGTATATTCTTTATCATACTCATACCAGTATATATCATTATCATGGTACTTATATTTATAGAGGATCCGAGTGGTCCCCCGATATATAAAAATCTTCGTGTAGGTATATCTGGAAAAATGTTTTCTCTCTATAAGTTTCGATATATGTACTGGAAATATTCTACGAAAGATGCCTATAATAATGCAGAGAAGCGACAGCATGATGATGCCCTCGCATACGAAGAACAACTCAAAGAAACCTCCGATACTCGTAATGGCCCACTCTATAAGATAGCGAATGACCCTCGAAAAACACATATCTGAAAAATACTGGAACGATTCTCTCTCGACGAGCTCCCACAGCTCTGGAACGTACTGAGATGAGATATGTCTCTCGTATGACCACGTCCACATCAGCCACGAGAAGTAGAGCAATACGAAGAACATCATCATCAGGTACTCACTATAAAACCAGGCATCACAGGGATGGCTCAAGTATCAGGAAGAGAGAAAAATAGCTTTGACCAAGAAGTAGCATATGATGTGTACTATATAGAACACTATAGTATATTACTTGATATGATTATTCTCTTGAAAACTATAGGTGTAGTTTTTACGCGAGCATTCCGATAGAAAAATTTGGAAAAAGTGAGAAAATCGATACACTAAAATGGCTCTAATATAGGCATATGCCTCTATTTCTTTTTTATTATAGATTATGTCTGACTTTCCAAAACAATATGACCCGAAAGCATCTGAATGACTCATGCAGAGTCTCTGGGAAAAAGAAAATATAGGAGCTCCCCATGAGTGAACAAGTGGAAAGACTTTTTATCTCCCGATACCACCTCCGAATATCACGGGGAATCTCCATATCGGGCATGCACTGATGCTCACACTCGAGGATATCATGGTACGATACCATCGTATGAAAGGTGACAGTACTCTCTGGATACCTGGTACAGATCATGCCGGTATATCGACCCAGGCCAAGGTAGAAGCTCGCCTCCAGAAAGCAGGTAAAAATAGAAAAGAGATTGGGAGGCCAGCCTTTCTCGATGCATGTAGAGAATGGGTCGATGAGTACGGTGGTAATATCCAAAATCAGATGAGAAAGATGGGATCAACTGTAGACTGGTGACATGAAAGGTACACATTCGATGAAAAGTCGAATACGCTCGTGGAAGATATATTCGTAGATCTATATAATAAATGACTCATATACCGTGGTGAGTATATGGTGAACTACTCCCCTGCTCTCGAATCTGTGATATCTGATATCGAGGTGGAGCATATCGAAGTCGAAGAGAAGATGTACTATGTGAACTACTTCGTAGCGGGAAGTGATAATGAGCTCCTCATAGCGACGACTCGACCAGAGACTCTCCTCGCAGACCAGGCAGTCGCAGTCCATCCGAAAGATAAGCGATACAAAAAACTCATCGGACGTAGTGTCATACTCCCTATAGTAAATAAAGAAATCCCCATCATCGGTGATGAGATGGTAGATATGGAGTTCGGTACTGGTGTGGTCAAAATCACTCCTGCGCATGATCCTGCAGATTTCGAAACTGCGAAACGACATGGACTCAAACGTGACTACACTGTCATCGATCGGAATGGATATATGAATACGGAGGCATGACCATTTGCATGACAAAAAGCGGATAAAGAATGACGCGATAATATCGTGGAACTCCTCCGAGCAAAAGGCAATCTAGTACGGATAGAACCGTACATCCATAAAGTAGGATTCTGTGAACGCTCGAAGTGTCGAGTCGAATCAGTGGTATCGACACAGTGGTTCGTCCGGGCAAGCGTACTTGCTGAAAAAGTCATCGCATGATATGAGAAAAATGAGTTCGAGATTATCCCATCTCGATTCGAGAAAAACTTCGAAGACTGGATATATAATCTCCGTGACTGGTGTATCTCTCGCCAGCTCTGGTGGTGACATCAGATCCCTGCGTACTATGACACAGAGACAGGAGAGCTCCTCGGCGTCACGCGAGATCCGACTGAGCTCATAAAAAAGCAATGTGAGAAATATAATGTACCCTATACTGAAGACTGGAAAAATCCTCAAAATGGAAGTAATTTGGGTGAAAATCGAGCATCAGTACGAGACGTATCCCAGAATACAGCGAGTAATGACGCGGAGATTTGAACACAAAGGACGACGTTTTCAGGATTTTTCATACGCAGGGATGATGATGTGCTCGATACTTGGTTCTCGAGTGCACTCTGGCCTTTTTCTGTACTCGACTATCAGATCGACTCACCATGAGAATTTTTCGAAAAATACTATCCAGCCAATGTCCTCGAAACAGGCTATGATATCCTCTTTTTCTGGGTGATACGCATGCTCCTCATGTGATATGAATATACTGGTCAGACACCATTTAAGACGATATATCTCCATGGACTCGTGCTCAATGAAGATGGTCGCAAGATGAGTAAGAGCTGGGGTACTATCATCGATCCACTCACTGTCATCGATGAGTACTCTGTCGATGCCCTACGCCTCTCGCTCGTCCTCGGTAATACACCTGGGAATAATCTAAACTTTTCTATGAAGACTGTGAGTGAATACAGTCTCTTTCTCAATAAATTTTGGAATATCGTCAGATTCACCTGGATGAATGTCTGAGATATCACAGATAATCGCGCTATCATAGAAAAACGCATCCTCCAAAAATCGGAAGAACTCCTCCCATATGAGTCATGGATACTTTCTCGTCTTGCTCATACTATCGAAAATGTAACAAGTGGTATGGAAGACTATAGTTTTTCTATGTCAGGGGGGGATCTCCTCACATTTATCCGAGATGAGTTCGCCGACTTCGCTATAGAGGCGTATAAGATAGAAAAAGATCGTAGTATCCTCGGACGAGATGTCATGTCACTCTGTATCATAGATATACTCACACTGCTCCATCCCTATGCTCCACATATCACTGAGGTGCTCTATGGCCATATCACATGAGGACAGCTCCTCGCGAGTAGTACGTGGAGTATGACAGGACTCGAGAATCATCCACAAAAAGATAGCGCCATGACCCGTGTATGGGAGATAGTTCGTATCATACGAAATCTCCGAGCAGAGTCTGGGATAAAACCAGGAGAACCTCGTAATGTCGTACTCGTCGTCCCAAAGATATACCGTGAATCCATAGAGTCCAATACTCCACTCATATGTGGTCTCGCTCGTGTGAGTGAGCTCACTCTCGAAGAGAAATCTATAAAGTGACTCGGTTATGCATACGGTGTCATAGATGGTATAGAGATATACGTAGATGCCGCTCTCGATACAGAGAAACTCATAGAAGAAAAAACCAGACTCCATGGAGAGATAGAAAATAAGAAAAACTATATCCGTAGCGTGCAGACAAAGCTAAAAAATACAGCATTCGTCGCGAATGCACCAGAAAAAGTCGTACGTGGAGAGATGGAAAAAATGCATCTCGCAGAGCTCGAACTCTCGAAGCTCGAAGAGAAGTATAATACCCTACCCTAAATATATCTCCCCTAATTCGAAAGTTTTATCGATAAGCAAGAGGCATTCAATGCAAAAAAAGCCGCTCCATACGAAGCAAGAAGTTACAAATAATTGCCTCGAAGATAAGATAGATAGTATCAGGCGTGAAATGGGGGAATATCGTCATCAAGAAGAGCTCCAACACAATGCAAAACATCGCTTCATCATGCAATATGAGCGAATATATAAACGATATGAAAGAAAAACATCCCTGGGAAAAGTAAGCATACCTCTACCTATATAAAAAATCCACCCCCGAATACTCATGGATGGTTTTTTTATATATTTGATACATCATCGAGCGAGTTTTTTATTCGAGACTTTCACAGGAATACTCATCCATACTGCTATCTCCTCAGAATTTCGATATCTGTGATATATCGAGTCATATCCTGAGAATCTTCCTCATATCGGATAAAAAGTCTACGAGCACCGAGACGAATACTGGTTTCTCTTATTCCATTTTGAAACGGAGCATATGGAACTAATTCATTCGACATAGCCTGATATATAGCCTCGATAATACCATCCACCAATAATTCAGATGATTCGATATATTGTCGCTGAATCAGGGATTCTGCATGTCAAAGTCCAGTATCAGAAAAACGAGATATAAAAATATCTCGATATCAATCTCAGTATCTATCAATCAGATTATCTACATGCTGTGAAACAATGATTTTATACATATTCACTTTCTTTTTGGCGTAATAGAGTTGGTATCTCTTGAGCTCGCTCATGATTTCGTAGCTTTGCTCGCTCACGAATCTCCTCAAGAGTGTATGCTGTCTGTCACTTATATAGTACTGACATAGAATATGGGGATTAAGTACTCCTAGTATATCCGCGTCATCACCAAAATCAAGGGAAAAATCCTCTCATACAGCATGAGAGGATTTTTTAGAAAGATACTACATACCGAGTCTTGCCTCTATCGCATCGAGACGTTTCTCGAGCTCTATATTCTTCGCACGGAGAGTCGCATTCTCTGTCTCGAGAGTATCGCTTTTCGCAGAGAGTTCCTGGACACCACGTACGATATAGGCGATAAAGTCGTTGTACCTGAGTTCGAGATATCCTGCATCCGTCTTCGTGAGGAATCACTGATTTTTCATACCGAGAGTCTCTATGGTAGACTCTACATCTTGAGCAATAAATCATGCTTCCTTTTTCGTATCTCCAGTACGTACATACTCGACAGGGCGGAGTGCCTGGAGAAATGTAAGAGCACTCTCCATAGGTACGATATCATGCTTCCAGCGCTTATCTGAGGTGATAGTCCATGCCACCTGGATACCCGCATAAGTGACTGATGTATTTCCTATGCGTACCTGATTCGATCATGTTCCAGACGGTACAGATGTAGTATCACCAATAGCAATATTATTGGATCCTGTAGTTATACCACTACCAGAATTGCGTCAGATACCGATGTTCGACTGACCTGTAGTATTATTAAATAATGCCTGATATCATAGACCTACATTAAAAAATCAGAGACTCGAGTAGAGTGATTCGCATCATACTCAGACATTTTGCTGTCCAGATATATTACCATACATACTCCTACATCAGACTGCGACATTTGATCCTCATGAAGTATTATTATAGAGTGCCTGAAAACCAAACGCATGGTTATTGGCACCACCTACTGTATTATACAGTGCCTGATATCAGACAGCATTATTGTTCCATCCACTGGTATGCAGAGAGAGTGCCTCCATACCGACTGCGACATTAGATCCACCATTTCCACCTCATCTTCCGACTGTCAGACCATTTACACGCATATCTAGAGATGTACTGATGCTACCACTTGCAGTCGTGAGTCGAAATGCCTCTATATTATTCCTACGAAATACGACATCGGTGTTATCTGTCGTACCGAGGAAGTTCGTAGATGCATTTGTACCAGCATTACCTGTGAGTCCCCATCCTCCACCAGCAGATGCTGCCCATCTCGCATTCCCAGAGGCATCTGATGTGAGGACATAGCCAGCAGTAGCCCCAGATGATATACGTATACCCCAGAGCGATCCTGTACCACGGACATCGAGGGTAGTTCCTGGATTGGTCGTTCAGATACCGAAGTTTCCAGTACTACTGAGTCGCATGCGCTCGAGATTATTCGTAGCGAATGTGAGTGTACCGTCTGCAGGAGAGTACATACCACCATCTGTGTCTCCAGGAGAGCTAAATGTATACCCATTTGTACCAGCAAATGTACTTCATCATACGGCACGGATTCATCCATTTACATCGAGTCTGGTAGCAGGCGCTGATGTGTTGATACCGACATTGGCACCACTACCGAGGATGACAGTGTTCGACTGAGAAACAGTAGTAAAAGCACCGATAGCGGTAGCATTTGTGATAGTACCATTCGAATAGGTAGTATAGGCTCCGAGGAAGGTATTATAGTTTCCTGTAAGGGATAGATGTCCAGATCATGAACGAAACCCTTGTGCCGTATTTCATGAACCTGTGGTATTATGAGAAAGAGAAGAGATTCCATTTGCTGTATTTTGACTACCAATAGTATTGGCATAGAGTGCTTCTGATCAATTTGCTGAATTTTGATTACCAGTGGTATTCGAAAAGAGAACATTCACACCAATGGCAGTATTTATATTTCCGCCACTATTCGAAAAGAGAACATTCGCACCAATGGCAGTATTCGAACCTCCCATACTATTATTACGCATTGCTTGGTATCCTATAGCGGTATTAGAAGTAGCATTTGTATTTGATCGAAGAGCATCAGCTCATACTGCAGTATTACCAAAACCATTCACATTTAAGAGCATAGTATTCGATCCTATTGCAACATTATAATCACCATATATGTTAGAAAAGAGTGTGCCACTTCCTATAGCAGTATTTGTAGCAATACTTCCACTTCCACGACCGACGGTAAGTCAATGTATCTTCGCATCTGCAGTCGTGATGATAGAACCAGTACTTGCTGCTCCTATATTTGCGATACGAAATGCTTCTATATTATTTCTCCGAAAGACGACATCTATGTTATCTGTCGTACCGAGGAAGT
>CAZQUZ010000015.1:11499-16451 GCA_964596675.1 uncultured Candidatus Peribacteria bacterium | reverse complement strand
AGGAACAGGAACAGGAACAGGAACAGGAACAGGAACAGGAACAGGAACAGGAACAACTACCCCGGTATCCACTCCTGTAGCTTCACAAACTCTCGTATGACCAGGTGGTGGATGAGGTGGAAGCGCTTCGAGTTCACTAGCACCATCGGTAGATGATGATATCATGGATACAAATATGTCTGAATCTACAGTATCATCTATGGGTTCACGTATCGCTCAGTATATTTCTCAGATTACGAGTATTGCCTATTCGAATAAGGATGCCTTTCACACTTCTTATGGCGTAGGGCTCTCAGGAAGACTTTGGAAGAATATCGTAGATTTTACTGGAGATAAAGAACTCTATAAGGAAGAAATACTCTCATATCTTCTTACTGAAAAAGAAAATAATGCTGATAAAAATACACTTTGGCTCGATCGTGTTATAGGGTTTATTTCACGTATCGATACAAGTAATCTTTCGCACTATACGAAAGATGCCATATCGAATCCTCCGTATTTAGACACTGATACTAGACCATCAGTGACTGCAGAGTCAGGTATTCGCTATATCGCTGTAGATAATAGTGTGAATCTCCGTACAACGCCTGTCATCTCTGAGCTTAATATTCTCCGCAGTCTCTCTCGCAATACTCCTGTCACGGTACTGAAAGTCGAGTGAGCATGGTCTCTCGTCGATGATGGAAATACTGAATGATACATCAAAACTTCACTCCTCCGAGATCATGTCAGCACAGACGATATCCGTGCTGGTAAGGTATCTGTAGCATCTACCATAGACGCGAAAGTCATAGCACCACAGAGTGTCTATATGAGACAGTCGTCCAGCATCTCATCGAAGATAGTCACGACACTCATGAGGGATGAGGGAGTTGTCATTCTCGATAGTGTAGGGAAGTGGTTCGAGGTGATGACGGAGAAATACCGTGGCTTCGTATCGAAAAAGTATATCCGCGTGCTCACAGCCCGATAAATAATTTGCCTTTTTACGACCTTTCTATATACTGTTTCCGTGTTACTGGTGTATTTTCTGGTTCCACACTTTTTATCTAAAATACTTTCTTCATTTTTATGGAACATAAAGAAAAGAAATCCCTTATGGAAAAGTTCGCGACACATAAGGGTGACACTGGTTCTCCAGAGGTCCAGATCGCTATCCTCACATCTCGTATCGAGAATCTGAAGTCTCACCTCGAGACTCATAAACAGGATAACCACTCACGTCGTGGTATCGTCATGATGGTAGCAAAACGCCGCAAACTCCTCGACTATCTCAAGCGTAAAGATGAAGCTCGCTATACTGAGATTCTCTCTAAACTCGAACTCCGAAAATAATTGGTATTTTCTCGAAAAATCTATAAACTTCCCGTATATTTTTACGGGATTTTTTATGGCTCATATTCGTTTTCGGTTTCCTTATGATATCGCGTTTTACCCGAAACACTATATCTCACATTTACTCATCGCGATTTCGGTGGTGGTAGCATTTTTGGGATTTCTTTTCCCGATTTTGAAGAGTTATTTTGGACTGCACGAGATACCACTTTTTCTCGAGACGATGCCATTTCTCCTCGGACAGATACTCTTATATCAGTTTCTCCATGGAGATATCTTACATATAGCATTTAATAGCTATTTTCTCTATCAGGCGGGTCCAGAGGTCGAGGCGCGGATGAGTCGGAGTGAGTTTGTACGATTTTTCCTCGCCAATACTCTCTTCGTCGCAGGATGTCTCTGGTTCCTCTCAGATGGCCTTACTATCGGCATCTCTGGATTTTGTATGGCGCTCCTCGCATACCTCTATATGGATATGCGCGCGATACGACATCCGATGGCATGACAGATACTCGTGATGCTCATCATAAATATCCTCCTCTGACTCACTGGTAATATCAGTTTCGTCGGACATGCTGCGGGTGCATTTTTTGGATATATCTATTGGATATATCGTCGTCGTTAATACTTTTCTATGACATTTCGTCCCATCCTCTCTCCTCGTGCACTCAAAGAAAAATATCCTCTCACAGAAGTAGGGAGTGAGTCGATAGCATCATCACGTGATACTATACGAGATATCATCCGTGGTCGTGATAGTCATCTCCTCGTGATCGTGGGACCTTGCTCGATCCATGATAGAAAATCAGCACTTGAGTATGCTCGGTGGCTCCGAGATATGAGAGTAAAATATCACGATACACTTTATATCGTCATGCGTGCCTACTTCGAGAAGCCTCGTACGACCGTAGGATGGAAGTGACTGACCAATGATCCTCATCTCGATGGGACTCATGATATCGTCTCTGGACTCGAGCTCGCACGATCCCTCCTCCTCGATATCACTGCACTTGGACTCCCTGTGGCGACAGAGTTCCTCGATATACTCTCGCATGAGTACTTCTCTGACCTCGTCTCATGGGGAGCTATCGGGGCTCGTACTACGGAGTCTCAGTCACATCGCGAGATGGCATCTGGACTCGGTATGCCCATCTGACTCAAAAATGCTACCAATGGTTCTCTCCAGATAGCGCTCGATGCAATGATGAGCGCGAGTCGAGGACATACATTTCTCTCTATAAATACCGATGGACATGCCGCCATCCGTGAGACCACTGGTAACAAAGATACACATATCATCCTGCGTGGTGGGTCGAATAGTCCGAACTATCAGTATGATGCTGTCATGTCGGCGAGCGCACTCCTCGAGAAATCTGGATACCAGAAATATCTCATGGTGGATATGTCTCATGCGAACAGTCAGAAAAATCATATGAATCAGCTCGTCGTCGCAAGTGATATCGCATCCCAGCTCGCGAGAGGGGACAGTCCTATCATCGGGGTGATGATAGAGAGCCATCTCGTCGCATGAGCACAGAAGTATACTCCGTGAGTGGACCGCTCTGACGCACTCATCTATGGGCAGAGTATCACGGATGCGTGTATCGGGCTGGATGGGACGGAGGAGATATTCGAGATGTTATCGAGTGCGGTGAGGGGTTAAATCTTTTTCTGATAGAGAGTATCTATATGATGCTTTAGAAAATCCATTTGAATCTGATTTTTTTCTATTACAGAATGTTCATAAAATTCTTTCATGAGTCATTCTTTTTTATACAGATTTTCATAAAAAAATGCTTTTTCGATAGCCTGCATTTTATCGAGTTCTTTTGCTATTTTTCACTCAGATGACCTGCCATACTCATAGTCGAGCCACATCTTCATGAGATATGGATTTTTTTCTAGTATCGAGCGTGCTATGTTTTCTTCTTGTTCTTGCTTTGTCTCATATCGGACCCCGTCATGTGGTGTGAGATCTCAGAGGGAGATATCTGACTCTGCTATATCATGTATGAGTAGGGTATCTTGTATTGTTAGGATATTTAGCCCGAGAGCTGCTATCTGGTCTTTAAATCGCATTACGACCAATGCAGTAATAATAGAGTGTTCGCCGACAGTTTCAGGATTTGGTATTTGTCGTTGTATCCATCCTCCTCTGGGTAAATGGTAGAGTGCTTTATATTCTGTGTATAATCAAAATTGCTGTATCCGATTATGACAATCATCGATGGTCATTAGCATATGATGAAAGGATTATTTTATATAAAATAAAAATAAAATTATATTTGTCAATTTAATAACTCCTCCTCGAACTGTCTTATACCATCTACTGTTAGCGGATATCATGATATATCTGGGAAGTCGAGGGCGTGTATCCGCTCTGTCACGATAGTGATGAGTCGCTGGAGGCGCTCGACCTCACTCTCCTGTATGTACTCGACTACCTCATAGAACTCTCCTGTATCTCGGTCTTCTTCCACGAAGAAGAGCCGATACTCTCGTGGCACGAATCGGCTCCATCTCGGTGAGAGCGAGAAGAGGAGTGCGTAGAATGTGAGCTGGAGTCGATATTTCCACTTCTTCACTGCCTCATATCCACTGCCTCACTCGAGCGAAGAGAATCCTCCACCCGTTTTATAGTCGGTGACGATGAGTTTTCATTCCGGAGTTATCTCGATGCGGTCTATCGCACCCGTAAGTCGGATATCTCCGAGATAGGTATCTGAGAATCTCTGTTCCAGGTGGAGTTCTCCATAGGATTGCCCTGTGATTTTGGTATAGAGTTTTTCGAGATTCGCTCTGCCTCGTGTGATATATTCGATCTCTTTCATCTCCTCGAATCCATCTTCTCTGAGTTTTTTCTCGAAGCTCGAGAATAGTATATCTTTCTTATAACTGCCATGCACTTTATAATCGGAGAAAAAATCTTCGAGTGCTTTATGGATGGCGGTACCATAGCTCGCAGATTCGCTCTTTGCCTGAGGGAAGCGGAGGATATTATTCGCGATGAAGTGTGTCGGTCCACCGCTCGTGACGTCGAGGAAGTTCTGGAGTGCTGTAGCTGATAGACTAAATGAAGATGATATATATTCTCTGAGAAAGTTTTTTTCACTCTCTTCGTATGGGAGGCTCGAAAGGTCTTGTTTTTCTCGTTCTAGGAGGAGGTTTATCGTATTTATGTTCGATTGTGATTCTATAATTGTCCATTTATCAGATTGTATACTTCAGAGGACTCATATGAGAGTGTTTCATTTTTCTGTGAGTCACATCTTCGAGTACGAGAGCGTGAGAGAGTCTTTCGCACGAGTCATGACAGTATAGATGAGTCTCCTGATATCCTCATCATTATCTCGTTCTGGTGCGAGTGAGAGGTTCGATGGGAGGGGATTGCCACTATTTTTCCCACGTTTATACTGCTTATCCGTGAGAGATATCGCATAGACATGGGTGTACTCGAGTCATTTTGCCTTATGTGCTGTGATACAGGCGACCCCGTCTGCTCCACCGATCAGATGCGATGTCGAGAGTGATATATCGTACTCATGGATGAGTCTCATATACTCGCTAAAGTCACGGAGTGAGAGGCGTCATGCGGACTTCCTGTATGAGCGTATCGA
>CAZQUZ010000015.1:0-11399 GCA_964596675.1 uncultured Candidatus Peribacteria bacterium | reverse complement strand
TGCACTTGCTATAGTGCGAGAGAGTTCCCAGAGTGTGAGTCGATGTATACCCCACATCGGATGAGAGAGGATATCGAGGAGGAGTTCATCTTTATCATGATTTTGTCCTATAGAGTCGATATACTCGAGCATCTTCGTGAGCAGTACTATCGCCTCATCTGAGAAGATGTTTTCTTCTTTCGATAGACTCACAGGGATATGCTTCTCTATGAGGAGCTTCGCGAGGAGTTCGAGGGTGCTATTTTTTTTCGTGATGACGGCTATCTCACTCGGTGGTACTCCGTCTCAGATATATGATGCGATATCTTCTGCGATATATGCGAGTTCATCGAGCTCCGTCTCGAATGTGAGACATCTCACCTCTCATCACTCACCACGTATACTCTCGAACTCTTTTTTCTCACCAGGAAATATCGACGCGATATCCGTCTCACTTTCATCCATGATAGCACGCGATGAGTCTATAACTTCTCGTTTTGAGCGATAGTTTTGCTCCAGGATGATGAGCTTCGTATCAGTATAGAGTTCATGAAAGATGCGGATATTACGAGTGTTTGCTCCCTGGAATTTATAGATAGACTGATCATCATCTCCCACGGCGAATATATTCGGCGTCTCGATACCCTCGCTCATTATGCCTGTGATGAGACGCAGCTGAGCATCATTGGTATCCTGATACTCGTCTATCATGACCCACTGATATTGCTCTGCCATACTCGCGCGCACGACATCATCCTCCTCGATGAGACGTATCGCACGGAGTATCATATCGGAGAAATCGATGAGTGATCGACTTTTGAGAGCATCTCTATACCCAGCATAGAGTGTCGCGAGTGCACGAGAGTCTTCCATTTTACTGTATTCTTTCAGCTTCCATCCGTTTTTCGTGACTTCGAGCCAGTCACTCTTCCATGCGGTGATAGGCCGGGCATCATACTCATCGGTGATAGCATCGAGGGTATCTGAGAGTCCTCGTAGGAGCGTCGGAGCGAGTGTCTCCTGGAGTCATATATGCTTCTCTATAGACGAAAGTTGCCTCTTACACTCTTCACTCATCGATTGAAAGAGCTCTATCTTAGTTTTTTTCTCTTCTTTTTTTTGTCAGAGTGAGTAGATTTTTTCGCTCATTTCTGCTATATATGGTCATATATGGTTTAATATTTGCTCGTTTATATCGAGTATCTGTGAGAACTCTTCTGGTGAGATACCAGCGTCTTTCAGTGTGCGTATAGTGTCCTGGAGGAGTGACAGCCTGGCAGACTTCTTCCAGGGATGATCCCAGGCGAGTGGGAGCCGCAGTTCATCGAAGATGCGAGATGACTCGATAGTATCTATCGGAGTGAGTTCTTCCTCTTCTTCGAGCTTATAGCGAAATCGGTTCAATATCTCGAGTCCGAAAGTGTGGAATGTATGGATGGCTACTTTATAGGCATCTTGTCATATGATTTTGACGAGGCGCTCGCGCATATTTTTCGCAGCATTGTCTGTGAATGTGAGACATAGTATGTTCGATGGGTTCGCATCAGTCTCACGGAGGATATTCGCGATGCGGACTGCGAGGAGCTGAGTCTTCCCACTTCCTGGTCAGGCGATCACGAGTACTGGGCCATAGATGGTATCGACGGCTTCCTTTTGCTTCTCATTGAGAGAGCTATAGATTTCTGAGAAATTTTTCATATAGTGAGTATAATTATTTTTTTCACGAAATCGATATTTTATGAAACTTTCTGGATTTTCTGGTTTACGTGGACTTGCAGCACTCATGGTAGTACTCTATCATCTGAATCAGCATCGTAATACCATCAATCTCCCAGAATGGAGCTGGGATTTATATCAATTTACTGAACATCTCGTGTTTGTAGTGAGTGTATTTTTTATATTTTCTGGACTTTTTCGATCCCTCTCATACTGGAAAGTGATATATAAATGATGAGAAATACCATCGTTTCTTATTACTTTGCGAGAGAGATTTTTCCGTATTGCTCCAGCATACTATAGTGCTCTTCTTTTGACGTTCGCAGTAGTAGTGCTATTACAAGGATTTACCTATGCCGATGGATGGAGATTGCTTGTTGGGATGGCTTTTCTTTCTTGGACTTCGTCCATTACATTTTTTCCTATCGATATAAATGGTCCACTCTGGTTCATATCGTATGATATGATGGGTTGGATAATGGTATCATTGATGATGATGGTGATAATGAAGTCTTCCCAGTTTCGGCGAAAGATACTTATATGGCTACTCCCTATCGTGCTTCTCATGCTCCACTACATATTGATATCTCTCCCTTGGTCATCCGGAGGGGGGATATCATGAGAATGGTTTCCGACGTATAATCCATTTTTATTTGGTCTGCATTTTTATATAGGGCTTCTCGTTGGATGAGGGATTATGCGATGGGAGCATCGAAAGGTCGATATTATGTATGATTATATCGCAACTATACTTTTTGTGTCTGTCGTAGGTTTTTTATGGTATATCCGATGAGCATGAGATTGGTCTTACTCATGGCCACATGGTCCATACCATTTTCCTATTGTACCGATATTGTTCGGTGGATTTTTATTTGTATTGCCAGTGACACGATTTATTGCTCGCTTCCTCGATAATAGCGTTTTTGTATATCTATCGAAGATATCATACTCACTCTATCTGATCCATATGCTCATCATTTTTTTATTACGAAAATATATATTTGTATCAGAACAATTATGATTCTATAATTGGTCTTTATTTGCTATTATGACGATAGGACTCTCTTGTATCTCTGCGCATCTCATGCAAAAATATATAGAACAATACGATTGGAGTAGATTATTACAAAAAAATCCTCTTAAGAGAGGATAGAGAGGGTGGTATCGATATCGTTTTGGAGTCATATTTTCTCTGCGGCTTCGAGAACTTTAACTTTTTCTCATATAAGTGCAGCTTTTTTATAATTCATCTCGAGCTCTCATAGTTGGGCTTTGGTGAGGGGTTTTTTCGGATGATGTCCACTCGGTGGCGTAAAGTCTCAGTATCCCATAGTATATATTATAGTTTTTCTATAATTCCTCAGAGCTTCGCTATCTTTCCGACGATATCCTCGTAGCCACGTTCGATATACTCGACATTGGTGATAAGTGTCTCTCATCTTGCTATCATGCCAGCGAGTATCATCGTCACTCATGCTCGCAGATCCCATGATGATACGGTAGTTCACTTCAGGTGTGTACGACCGAATATCATAGCCTCATGCGGATTCATGATGGCGATATGTCACTTCATCTTTTCGACTTCTATGAGCCAGTTTAGTCTTCATTCGAAGAGGATCTCATGTATGCGAGAGATACCCTCTGCCTGTGTGAGCATCAGTGCGAAAGGGGACTGTAGGTCTGTCGGGAATCCTGGATAGACATTCGTCTGGATATTTACTGGCTTTAGGCTGGTGCGAGAGTTATACACGATGATAGTCTCATCATCTGGGGTATCGAGTCGTACTCATGCATCTCGACACTTCCCGAGAAAACCTGTGAGATCACCGACGCGTGCTCACTCGATGCGGATAGATGGCTCTGCAGTGAGTGCTCCGAGTATCACGAATGTACCACTCTCGATATAGTCATTAATCACTGTCGTTTCTGCATATTTTCGGTCGATTATAGAACCATAAATGACTATATTATGTTTATAGTCGATATCTATCTCCACTCCGAGAGACCTGAGAAAGTCTATAAGGTTCACGACATGTGGCTCTATGGCAGCAAGCTCTATCGTAGTCTTTCATGCTCTAAATGCCGCCATCATAAGGATATTTTCCGTAGCAGTGACAGCAAAATTTGCCCTAAGAGTTACATCTTTTCCATGGTCTGTTCACTGGAATGCGATATTCTCACCCTCTCACATGTTCTCATATCCATATGAGAGAAATGCACTGAGATGCTCATCGATCGGACGTTTTCCTATGTTACATCCGCCAGGGAATGGTATCTCGAGAGCACCGAGACGTTCGAGAAGTGCAGGGAAGAGAAATATGCCAACACGGATTTTCTTCACCTTATCTCGGTCGATGTGGTCTATAGAGAGATGTGTGGTATCATAGGTGACAGTGTTTCCATTCCAGGTGACGATGACTCCGAGTGACTCGACGATAGAGAGAAATGTGAGGACATCACCGATTTTCGGGACATTATGGAGTGTAAACGTATCGAAAAATAACCCACAGGCGAGGAGTGGGAGTGCTGCATTTTTTGAGCCAGAGATTTTTACCGTTCCAGAGAGTGACTGTGGTCAGTGTATACGGAGCATATTTCAGAAAAGTCCTAAATGATAGAAGCCAAAAATAATCGAGCGCAGTATATGATTCTCTTATTTTTTTGCAAATAACGAGAAAAATTAGAGTGCATGTATTTTGTATCCTATACCGCGTATGGTCTCTATATTTATGCTCGTATCGAGTTTTTTTCGTATATTTTTGATATGGGTATCGATAGTGCGATCATAGATATAGTTATCATATCCCATGATATTTTTCATGAGCGATTCTCTTTTTATGACAGTTTTAGCATTTTTTATGAGGTATTCGAGGATGGCATATTCTGTTTTTGTCATTTTTATTTCTTCTCATGCGAGAGATACGCTATAGTTTTTTGTATCGAGAGAGAGATTTCAGAAAGTAATAATCTTATCTTTTTTTGATATATCTTTTTTTTCTTCAGCTCGTTTTGCTACCGCAGTGATACGGGCTACGAGTTCGCGTGAACTAAAAGGCTTCGATACATAGTCATCAGCACCAAGCTCGAGAAGTTCGACTTTATCATCTTCACTTTCACGTGCAGAGAGGATGATAATAGGTGTCTTCGCGAGGAGTCGAATCTCGCGACAAATCTCAACCCCATTTTTATGAGGGAGATTTATATCGAGGATAATAAGCTCAGGTTTTTCAGACTTATAACTATCTAAGGCGTCGTTTCCATCCATGCATGTGGCGACGGTATGTCCTGCTTGTTCGAGGTAGAGCGAGAGTGGTGTGACGATTCCGATATCGTCTTCTATGAGAAGTATATGCATAATAAAATGATTATTGTTCTCTATTGTATGGATTCGAGAGAGATTGCAAGCATAGTATGACCATAAAAGCCTCTCTTTCGCAAGGGGAAATATTCGACTAAAGCAGATAAATCTGATATTCTAGAGGGGTGTTCGGTTGAAAAAGAGTGCCTTTTCTTTATAATCTTCACACGAATTTTACATTTTTGTATCCATCTCCCTCCTATGCTTAATCAATTTAATGAAGAATATAAATGAGTCATGCTCTCTGCTGAGAATCGTGTCCGACAGTTTGGATATCGTGAGATACTTCCAGAAGATGTTATGGTCGAGATTGCCGGAGTAAAAAATGGGAATATTTATGATCTTTTTACGAGTTTTTGACTCAATGAATCCCTCTTTCTCGATGTCCTCTCACGACCTCCATTTGCACCACTTATAGCACGTGATGGTACGTATGTCGGTATCTCTGATAGAGTAAAGCAGCTTATCGTCCTGTCGATGAAGATAGCAGCGAGTTTTCAGAAGTCCCAGGCTGGTATAGAGGATTTTCTTTTAGCACTCTTTCGTACGGAGACAGAAAGTTGGTTTTATCAGCTTCTCGATTTTGTCGGCGTTTCACCGAAGGATTTCGAGACACAGGTCATCGAGATAAATACTCTTATTGCCTGAGCAAATTCGGGTGTACCGAATGAGAATGGTGGTATATTTGGACCGATAGAAGAGATTATGAAGATGCTCGAAGACTCATTTTCATCACAAAACCCAGGATCTACTCCAGAAAAAGTTCCTCCAAAATGACCAAGCCCATTTTCTCAGAATAAACAACAGCAAGGAAAAGAATCAAAAACTCCAGCACTTGATTTTTTCTGAGTAGACCTCACGCTCGAGGCTCGTGAATGAAAAATCGATCCTATCACTGGTCGCGAATGAGAAATCGATAGACTTATCAGCATACTAAATCGAAAAACAAAAAATAATCCGTGTCTCGTCGGAGATCCAGGAGTCGGAAAGACTGCAGTCGTCGAGTGACTTGCTCGTCGTATCGCGAGTGGAGATGTGCCATTTGCTATGCGGGATAAACGTATCATCTCTGTCGACATGTCACTCATGGTCGCAGGGACAAAATATCGTGGTGAGTTCGAGTGACGACTTAAACAAGTCATCGATGAGGCATCGAAGCTCGAAAATGAGACCATCCTTTTTATCGATGAGATACATACTATCATCGGTGCTGGTGGTGCTGAGGGTTCTCTCGATGCTGCCAATATCCTAAAACCTGCAATGGCTCGTGGCAAAATCTGTCTTATCGGCGCAACCACTCTTTCTGAGTATCAGAAATACATCGAGAAAGATGCTGCTCTCGAACGTCGATTTCAGAAGATCGATGTCCCAGAGCCAGATCGTGATACGGCTATTGCTGTCATATCTGGACTGCGTTCCACATTCGAGGAGTTCCATAATCTTATCATCGATGATGATGCTATTGAGGATGCGGTTGCTCTCTCGACTCGCTATGTGACGGATAGATTTCTCCCAGATAAGGCTATCGATCTTATCGATGAGGCATGTAGTGTAAAAAGCATGACCTATACTATAGATACTACAGAGGTGGAAGAGATAAAAGAAAAAATAGCTATCCTCCAAAAAGATATCGAAGCACTCCTCATCTCTCAGCAATACCAAAAAGCCCTCGCCAAGCGTCGCGAGATAGAAAAGCTCCAGAAAGATGCAGAAGAAAAACGTAAAAAACGTGTCATCCCACGCAAAAATCGTCTCCATATCACATCTGCGGATGTACAGAAGGTCATCCATCAGATGACTGGTGTGCCACTCAAAAATCTCGAAAAAGAAGATCTCTCGAAACTCCGCGGACTCGCTACTTCTCTCAAAAAACAAATCGTCTGACAAGATGAAGCCATCGACGCCATCGTGAGTTCTCTCAAGCGTTCTCGTGTTGGTATATCTTCGACGAAGCGACCGATAGGATCATTTCTTTTTCTGGGACCTACTGGGGTGGGGAAGACTGAGCTCGTAAAGGTCCTCGCGAAAGAGTTCTTCGCAGATGAAAAAGCCCTGATAAAGATCGACATGAGTGAGTATCAGGATAGATCAAGCGCATCAAAACTCATCGGTACAACTGCCGGATATGTCGGATATGAAGAGGGATGACTTCTTACAGAAAAGGTTCGACGTAAGCCATACTCTATAGTACTTTTTGATGAGATAGAAAAGTGAAATTTTGATGTATACAATCTGCTTTTACAGATTCTCGAAGACTGAGTCTTATCAGATGGAAAGTGACGGACAGTGAATTTTAAGAATACTATCCTTATAATGACTTCGAATCTCGGATCTGAAGAATTTAATATGCAGGCAGAAAAAATAGGATTCGCAACGAGTGAAAAAGAGGAACAAAAAATCATTACAGACTATGCGAGCATAAAGGATAAAGTCCTAAAGTGACTCACAGAAGTATTTGCTCCAGAGTTCTTAAATCGTATCGATAAGACTATTGTCTTCAATCCTCTCGATAAAAAAGTACTGAAATCAATCGTCACTCTCCAGCTGGATGAATTTGGTGCTCGTATCTTACCACTTGGTATCACATTTAGTTATGATGCAAAAGTCGTGAATCATATTGTCAGTGAGACCTATAATCCAGAATTTGGTGCTCGCCCAGTCAGACGCTATATCCAAGATAAAATAGAAGATGCTATAGCGGATGCTATGGTCGATAAAAAATCAAAATCCCATGTCGTACTCACTCTCGATAAAAAGAATATCTCTTTTATTTGGAAGTAGCTAAAAAGATTTTATAAAATAAGTTTGACAATATGTAAATAATAGTATATTGAGATAGTTATTTCCTATCTCAATATTTTTTATGTCTCATAAAACACTCTGGTCTGTGCTCGGATGTGGTGCTCTCATGATTGCAGTTTCTGGATTTCTCCAGGCGGATATGACTGATATGTATGCTGTCACGAATTGTGATGGTACACAGGTCGTACGTGTGGAAGCAGGGAAATTCGAGATGCGATATGTAGAGAAAAATCTCCCTGGTTGTACTGGGGCAAAAGTATCAACTCTCGGGAGTGATACTATCCCATCATCGACTCATATAGTCCCAGAAGATGATAGTGTTCATACAGACATGACCCAAACACCAGAAGTTATCACCCTCTCTGAAACTGTGAATTGTAGCGGACTCAAAGTTACAAAACTGTCGAATGGTACCTACTATCGTACGCAGGTAGACGTAAATCTTCCTGGATGTATCGTCGCCCAGTATAATGAAAAAATCCGTCCCACTGAGAAGCGTATCAATACGGAAAATGGCCCACTCCTCGATACGGCATCGACACAGATCGTAAACTACCGTGCGAAGCAGATATATGACCAGAAAATCCGATTCACAGAAGTCATGCGGAGTGTGCGTATGCGTCAGGCAGCAACCAAAACATCTAAAACGGTCGCGTATCTCATGGATAATGATGCTGTCGTCATAAGTGGAAAGGAAACTGGATGGGTAAAATCAACGGGAGCAAATATCCTCGTCACTGATGTTCAGGAAAATATCGTAAAAGCAGATACTGTATGAAAGGCAAGTGGCTATATTGCGAGCGCATATCTTCGTGCTCCAAATGCGACAGACCTCGTCCGTATCGAGCAGGCAGATCATGCATACTGGAGTGATATCGCACGCGTACAAGTATCACATCTCGTGAATCTCCGTGCTCATCCGTGGTATGGTGCTTCGATAGTAGCAGTTCTCAGTGATGCTACACCGCTCTATGTCATCTCTACAGTCGATAACTGGTCAGAGGTTCGTAATGATGTTGGTACGCTTCGATGATATGTCCGTTCTGACTATATAAAGATCGAAAAGTCTCAACGTGTCGATAGATAAACATATCGTATTGAAAAAAATTCCGATTCATTTCGGGATTTTTTTTAATGAGTGAAATATTTGCAATTTTCCTCTATATTTGATACCATAGATATATCATAATTTTTTCATATGTCTGATATTTCTCATCTCTATATTTTCGATGGTTTTTCTGAGACGGAGATTTCATTTTTCCTCCTCATGAGTCAGACACAATTTAAGAAGTCCTGAGAGCGTATCATGACACTCGCAGAGCCTTCGAATGGATGTGCGTATTATATCACCCGTGGCGCAGTCCGTGTGAGTCAGTGAGATAAGGAACTTGCTATACTTGGTCCAGGATCATTTTTCGGAGAGATAGCGCTCATCACGGATGAGCCACGCACAGCCACTATCGATACTATCGATGATACAGAGCTCCAGGTATTTCTAAAAGATGACTTTATGACTCTCTTAAAACGCGGAAGCCACAGTGAAGAGATGAAGTCCGAGATGCTCCGTCGTATAAAAGAGAGAGTGAAATAATAACAAAACTCCATGTAATGTGGAGTTTTTTATTGATTTTCCATTATTTTCCTATATTATGAGACTTATTCTCATAAAATGACACTTTTTACTCTCTTCTGAGCCTCTGGAGATCTCGCTAAGCTGAAGATTTTTCCATCGCTCTTCTCACTCTATCGACATGGTCTCTTGCCAGAGGATTTCGTCCTCATGTGATATGCTCGCTCAGAGATGACGCGAGAGGTATTCCATACTGTAGTTCGTGATGCTCTCGTTTCTACAGGAGTATGAGTAGATGATGAGAAGCTCATATCATTTCTCGCGCTCGTCGACTACTATCAGGGTAGCTATGATGATATCGCATCCTATGAGTGATACCTCTCCTATGTAGAGACCGAGTATCACTACGATATCAGAGTAAGTCGCCATCTCGTCTACCTCTCAGTACCACCGAGTGTCGCACCTGCTATACTCGATGCACTCGCGAGCGTATTTCATGTAGGGGAGAGTGCTATCCGAGTCATCCTCGAGAAGCCATTCGGTCATGATAGAGAGAGTGCACACCTCCTCTTCGAGCATCTCTATGCACTCTATCCTCGCGAGTCGCTCTACTTCCTGGATCACTACCTCGGCAAGGAGACCATACGAAATCTCGCACTTCGAGATGGTTCGACATTTCTCTCGCGCCTCCTCTCGCTCGAGCATATCGAGAGTATCGAGATATCAGCGATAGAAACCGTCGATGCGGGTGGTCGTATCGGATACTTCGACTCGGTCGGGACGATCGAAGATATGATACAGTCGCATCTCATCCAGATGCTCTCATTCGCGGCGCTCGATACGAGTAATCGACCTCTCAGAGAGAGGAAGCTCGATATCCTCGAGAGCCTGAGATTCGACCCGAAGAGAGAAAATATCATCCTCGGTCAGTATAGTGGCTATCGGTCACACGATGCCCGAGTCGCAGACTCTGACACAGAGACTTATGGTGCTATACGCATGGAGCTCTCTATTGGTGATGTGACGGTACCTGTATTTTTCCGCTCAGGGAAGGCACTAGAGGAGAAATCCACCTATATCCATATCCATCTAAAACCAGATATCATCGATGCTGAGGGATGTGAGTGAGTGACTATCGATATCACGAAAAATCAGGTCCTCCTCCACTCGAAAACTGGCGAGCAAAAAGAGATATCCATCGCTCGCAGCGATATCTGTAATCTCTATCATCTCGATGCACATGAGGTACTCTTTCTCGATGTGATGGATGGGGATGATACATTTTTCCTCTCGAGCGCGGAGATAGAGCTCGCATGGTGACTCATCGATAGCGTAAAAGAGACGATGCAAAAAGAAAAACTCAGACCATATCCATATGTCGAAAAATCGAAAGGCCCAGAGGTGGCAGTAGCATTTTATCCTTGGCTGTATTAGTATGTTTGAGATATCACATTTCGAAAAATATGACACCTGTATGAGCTATCTCCTCGAAGAGGTGGATGATATATTTAGTATTCGTCCCGTTCCATATCGTATCGCGATGAGTGGTGGCAGTGTCGTATCGCTGCTACCTAACATCCTCGATCATATAAAATCTGAGATTCAGATAGAGGTATATCTCGTCGATGAGCGCTATGTGCCACACGATCACCCCGACTCCAATACTGGAGCCCTCACAACGGTACTCGAAAAATATCCAAATATTCGATTTTTTCCACTTCCAATACTCTCTGCAGTAGAAGAAAGTCGTATGGCATATGAGACTATACTCAGATGAGTCCACTTCGATCTCATCATCCTCGGTGCTGGTCCAGATGGGCATACGGCATCACTCTTTCCACATACGAGCGCGCTCGATGATACCGCATCAGTCCTCCATACGACGACCGATACATTCGCTATCCATGATAGACTCACTCTGAGCTTCGATCGGATGCGTGAGGCTGGGGCGATATGGATATACTTTTCTGGAGA
>CAZQUZ010000014.1:2171-21360 GCA_964596675.1 uncultured Candidatus Peribacteria bacterium | reverse complement strand
GAGTACCGCCTTGCCATGGCGGCCGTTGTGGGTTCGAGTCCCATTACTCGCTCCAGTGAAAATCAAAATTCTCATCCGAAAGGATGGGAATTTTATTTTCTCACTTTTGACGTAGGGGACTCGAATCGAACGTAAAAAATGCCAATTGAATTTGGCATTTTTAGTGAGAGAGCCGGCGCGCGGCGGAGAGCGCGGAGTCCCATTACTCGCTCCAGAAAAATCTAAAAAACTGATTATGGCTCAATAATCGTAATGCTTTGAACTGAATTTCAATTCTGTCATATAGCTAGAGAGATGTTTATTTTATTTCAGTAATCTAGTAAATTTATTATTTTTCTATCAGGCTGAACTATCTTAATAGTATCTATGGGGAATATATAAAGAACATCATTTGAATCTTTTACTAAATCACTCAAAAAATATTTACTATCAAGACTTTTATTAAATACTCCTATACTTACTCAGTTAATAGCCATTAGTAAATCTTTATTATATGGAATTGGTTTTTGGGTTATGATTGCAAGATATGATTTTGGAGAAATACTAAATGTATATTGATACTTTTGAAGAAAAGAGTGTAGTAGTGTATTATTTAAAGATTTGGTATTTCATAGTAATAAAGTTTGAGGTTGAGTATCTTGCTTAAAATAATCAACTCAATTTTCTCAGAAAGACATAATATAACGAATTCGGTCAACGGTTCAAGTAATTGAGTTTAAGGTTGTATTATAATCATCCTCAGAAAAAGTTCATGTACCATTAGTAACTCAAGTCGATATTGATCATGTTTGAATAATTCCAGTATTGCTTACTCAGGATTGAATTGAGTTATTAAAAAATACGAAATTTACCCCAAAATATTTTGAAGAAATAATTAATCACGCATATATTGAAAAAATGGTGATAATTGTGAAGAAAGCTTTAATAATACGTTCCTCGTTATTAATAAAAAAGTTTTTGATAAACTGCATATTAAAAAAATGAAAGATGATATAAATATTGTTAGCTGGATTGAGAGCCTTTTTCTATACCTCGATACTCAGGTGTACACTCACCAAATAATAATCGATGTTGGTATTCATATTAATATTGCAGTACCAATGCTGGTTGTTCAAGCAATATTGGCTATTTCTCATTTAAAAACATCAATAAGATATATTCACCACATCCAGCAGTTTGTCTTAAATAAAACTTCAGCAAGCCATCTTTTATATTTTGTTATTCTTTTCATAACTTTCTGGAGATTTTCTAAATATACACCCTACATCGCAGGAACCGCTCCACGAGGGAGTGACTCACACACGACCCCATCTTTATCTCCGTCGAGACGATAGATATCGAGAGATTTTACCTTCGCTGCATCTACACCATCATTATATGATGCGATCTCATCAGCACACTGGTCATACTTCGCCTGAGCCTCCCCCTGTGTCTGGAAGTTCGCACAGTTTAGGTCTCACTCACCCTGAGTCGGGAGGGCACATGAGCCCATGAGCTTGAGTCCGTCTTTCGTATGGGTGACGCGAGACTCTGCGATGCTCCCTGTCTCCCAGAGCTTCCCGAGGTCGAGGTCATAGTCGTATGCCTCTATCCCGAATGCTGCGAGGAGGAGTATCCCGAGTCCGATAGCGAATCCTGTCTTTATGACTTTGAGCCACCAGAGGACTGCCACGATGACAGCGATGAGACCGATGAACCAGAGACGAGTGGATTTGGTATTACGAGCTTTTTGTGCTTCTGTACCGATTTTTGCGGCTGTCGCCTTTATACCTGCCATGAGAAAAAAGTGAGAAAATAAATATAAACTGATTATATCGGAGAGATAGAGAAATGCAAAGACTATTTCTCTTCTTTCTCTTCGCCACTATGTACTGGCTTTAGAAATGGGAAGTACTGTACCTCGCGTATCGGCAGGTCCTCCAGAAATGCGAATAGCCGTTCACCGAAACCAAATCCGCACGTCGGAGGCATCCCGTGCTCGAGCATCTCCACGAACTCCCAGTCAGGCATCATCGCCTCATCATCTCATCCCGCGAGCATCGACTGCTGCTTTTCGAATCGCGCGCGCTGATCGAGTGGATCATTGAGCTCGGAGTATCCATTCCCGATCTCACTGCCTCCGAGTATCACCTGGAATCTCTCGACCGTACCAGGATAGTCCGCGCTCGTCTTCGCGAGAGGGGAGATGAGCTCAGGATGTCGCACGAGAAATGCAGGGCCAGAAATCTGACGACGAGTGTACTTCCAGAGGGTATCGGTGAGGCGCTCACGATTGGTCCCGTCGTACTTCACACCGAGCTCTGTGAGCTTCGCGCGCATGGCATCATCGGTCGCAGTCAGTATATCGATACCAGTCTTCTCGAGGACAGCACTCACGTAGTCTACGCGTCTCCACTCATCCGCGAGGTCGAATGTATGTCCACGAGCCGCGAAAGTCGTCTTGCCATAGACCTTCTCTGCGATAGTGCTATACATCTCCTGTACGAGATCCATCCCGTCTTCGTAGTTCGCATATGCCCAGTAGAACTCCATATTCGTGAACTCCTGGAGGTGGTCTGGACTGGATCCTTCATTTCGAAATGCACGACCGATCTCGAACGTCTTCGGAAATCCGCCTGCCATGAGACGCTTTTGCCAGAGCTCACCGATAGAGATGCGCAGGTATACATCGACATCGTAGTCGTTATGGTGTGTGGCGAACGGCCGAGCCTCCGCTCCACCCGTCGTATGCTCCAGAGTTGGAGTATCTACCTCGAGGAATCATTTTGCTATGAGGAACTCTCTCGTCGCTCGCCAAAATGCACTCTTTCGTACGAACATCGCACGGAGCTCATCGTCGGTCATCATATCGAGATAGCGCTTGCGGTAGCGGTCTTCGTCATTTTCGAGTCCGTGGAACTTCTCTGGGAGGGGGCGTATCGACTTCGTGAGAAATGTAAAATCATGCACGAAGAGTGTGAGCTCGCCTTTATGTGTATAGAAGAGCTCTCCTCGTACGCCGATGAAGTCTCCGAGGTCGATGAGCTTTTCTGCAAACTTGTATGCACTCACCGGCTCAGTTTCTCATGTGAGCTCGGTTTTTGTCTCACCTCCGATACTGATGCTGCAGTTCTCTCGTGAGAAAAGTATCTGCATGCGACCCGTACCATCGGATATCGTCGCGAAGCAGATTTTGCCGAAGCTACGATGCAGCATGACGCGGCCCGCGAGGCTGACCTCTGTCGTCGGTGCTCCGATGACATCTTCGATAGCGCGAAAGTCGGCAGTCTCTCACTCATCGAGCTTGGCTCGGTATGTAGAGAGTATTTGTCCTATCTGATGCGTCGTATCGTATCGCGTCGCGAAAGGATTCACTCCGAGCGCGCGGATGCGTTCGAGCTTTTTGATGCGGTCGAGAGATTCAGTAGAGTAAGACGGTGTAGACATAGAGTAAAAAGTTTTCATCTAGTATAGAGAAAAGGATAGAAAAGGCAAAATTACGTACTAGAGAAAGTTTTTGACTCGTTTTTTTATAATTTCTGAGAGCAGAGTCGTCGGTACGAGGGTGGCTCATTCGAGACGCACACCGAATCTCGAAGCAAGAAGCTCAGTGGTACAGATATTATAGACATTTCCAGGTCTTCATAGATCGGGTACGCTCGCCATGATGATATACTGCACTCCATCCAGTTCGATGACATCAGCTTTTTTAAAGTTCGAGAGAGTATGCATATCACGAGGAGATAAAAACTAAAAACCTCTCCGTTTTTCGGAGAGGTGGAGGGCGTATGGACTGAATCACACGACAAAGAACCTATCCGAGTGGAGAGAGTTTCTTCGTAATGGTAATGATAACAGCGTGAGACATGCTCTGAATATAATCAAAAAAATAATAGAGGCAAGAAAAAAAGCGAGACGAGCTCGCTTTTTGGTATTTAGCTAGTTTGCAAAATAACTCAGAGGTGAATTAATCGCATACCATATATGCTTGGTAAAAACTTCTTCTATAGCTTGAAAATGCTTTTCCCAAATACGTGCTAAAACATTTTGTAAGGCTTTTAAAAAATCTTCATAGCGTAGATTTATAAACTCCTTTCGTATCTTTCGGGTGACACCTTCCAGCCAATCTATGGTTGGCTCAATCTGGCTATCGCCGATCGATTTTTCTATCGCTTTCTCGATAGTCCTAATGGAAGAATCTTTCGTATGTGTTTTCATTATCTTCTCCTGATATGTTTTTATATGGGTATCTATAAAATATAGATTTGAGCATTATAGATGCTCCTGAAAAAAATCAACATTTATTATTATTTTATCATCTTTTCTCATCGTCGCTTTATTTCCCGAAGTCTGGCTCAGTATTTGAGTATACTCAGCTCGAGACATGCATATGTCCAGGATTTACTGATATCTGCTTTCTCTGTTGTTTTATAAAATAATCCCACTTCCTCTATGATATTCTTTATATCTGCATCTCATCGTGAGCGGGTATCCAAGAGAAGAGGGAGGATTTTTTGCCGAAATGAGTCTGTGATGAGTGATATCGTTTTGGAGTTTTCAGCGCCAGAGATTATGGGAGCATGCTTGAATGCATTTTTCATGAGTATGATATACTCTAAAATACATATTATGTCAATAATATTTCTCTGCTTCATGCTATATTACTCTCCACCCCACCATTTTCCGAGTGCGATGAGTTTTTCTGTGAGTGCTTCTCACTTTTTCGTGAGACCGTAGCTTCACTCGGTTTGGCATTTCTCCAGTATCCTAGCATCCACGAGCTCTCGGAGTCTATCGGTGAGGATCTTCGTATTCGCATCTCAGATACTATGGCGTATCTCGGTGAAGCTATGATGTCACTCTGCGACCGCCTGCATGATAAATATGCTCCACTTTTTCCCGAGGAGGGTATAGAGCTCGGTCATCTTCGGGCATGTGCAGAATGGAGCGTGTACCATAAATTATTTTTAGGGAAATGCGGAAAAACTTCGAACTTCTTTGTCAGAAAAATTTACTTCTCAGTCACTTACGCATCAGTAAGCTCCTTTCGAAGAAAATTTACTTCCTCGAATTTCCACCCACAAGGGGTGTACTGACTATGGTTTTTGCGCATTTCCAGCCTTTTTTATATTTCCTAGTATAGTCGATTTGTTTTTTAAAGCAAAATATTTGCATTCATGTAAAAAATGAATAGAGTATCACTACTTTAAAAAATAAAGTTTTTAATTACTTTACCATTTACACTTATGTCATTCCTCACGAACCTAAACTGGCGCTATGCGACCAAGAAATTCGATACTACAAAGAAAGTATCACAAGAAGACCTCGATACTATCCTCGAGACTATTCGTCTCACACCGACTTCGTTCGGACTGCAGCCATACCACTTCTATATCGTGACGAATGAAGAAAAAAAAGCAGCCATCCAGGCAGCTGCATGGGGTCAGCCACAGATTACGACATCTTCTCATCTGATCGTCTTTACAGCGCGTACAGATCTCGCTATCAATAAAGAAGAGTACTTCCAGCTTATCTCAGGTGGAAGTGCAGAAACTCGTGCAATGCTCAAGTGATATGAAGATATGGTCGATGGATTCGTCGCATCGAAGCCGACTCCAGCAGATGTCCTCCCATGGAGTGCGAAGCAGGCATATATCGCGCAAGGATTCGCGCTCGCAGCATGTGCTGAGCTCGAGATAGACTCATGTCCGATGGAGGGATTTGACCCAGCTGCTGTCGGTACTATCCTCGGTGTAGGAGCAGATGAAACAGTCGTCGTCATGCTGCCGATAGGATACCGTGCGAGTGATGAGGTATCTCGTCCGAAAGCGAGATTTACGAAAGAAAGCTTATTTACTGAAGTGAAGTAATATGGCTTATAAAAAACCTCTCTGATTTTCAGGGAGGTTTTTTTATTGACAGATTGATTACTTTTAATATAAATAATGTTATGTCACCAGATTCAAGTACATCTCTACATCCGAAATTACAGACTCTGTTATTTGGTAACTCTTTACCATGAGATGCTGATTTACCGTATCCAAGAGAATTGAAGAATCAAAATGGACACACTACTCATATTCAAGTTAATGAGAGAATAACGCTACTCTGTTTTCCTCAGGATAGTATTGATAGAATACGTGCATACTATGTGCAGAATATCGCCTTACCAGAAAGAGCGATGAAAGAAATCACAGAGCATCAGAACAGCATCGATAGAGAATCAAAATGAATCCCTAGACTCGAACGTATCCAATGAAATGTGAAATACTATCTCAGAAAAATATTGTAAAAATCCTCCAAAAATGGGAGGATTTTTTATTGACTTTCTTATTTAATATATTAGAATTCTTCTCTATTAAAGAGAAACTCTTCTCTTTTTTCAAAAATACATATAAGGAGTCATAATGAACTTTCTTTCAATATTATTTCATGCTCTCACTAATTTTATACTAGGTATAGCATGCCTCTCTTTCTTTATCTTATGGATTTGGCATATGAGTATCCCTCAAAAACAAAAAGAGGTACGAAAACAATTCCAAAAAGAATATCCCGATTTTCGGATAGCATGGTGGAATCCTATGCCCATAATTACTCAAGATAAGATAGATTCTTATAATAGAAAGCACCCAAATAATAAGATATCTATCGATAGATATCTGCGTCTATTCGGAGATAAATACCAACATGGGTTTTATAACCCACAATATATCTTTCTAGAAGAACCACTCAGGTGTGTCTCGTAGAAAAATAATCCTTATCCCTCTAGTAAAACGGAGGGATTATTTTTTTATAATGCAGACCTCTGGCTCTGGGTCGATATCGAGATGGAGTGTGATCGTCGCCCCAGTGAATCTCGCTCCGAGTCGAGACTCGAGTGACTCGGATATAGTATGCGCGTCTCTAAGAGATATATTTTTCTCTCGGAAGACGATATGCGCCTCGATGAAGACATCATCTCCAGATTGCCTCGTTTTGAGATAGTGGTATCATTCGAGGTGTTTTTCTTCTCGGATGAGTTGGTCTATCTCAGAGATTTCCCCATCGGAGAGTGATCGGTCGAGGAGCATAGATATACCACTCCAGAGTATCGGGAGTGCATTTTTCACTATCCAGAGAGCGATACCTATCGCAAACACGGAGTCTGCCCACCAGAGAGAAAAATATTTCGTCAAAAGGAGTGCAATGAGAATCCCCCCATTCATGAATAGGTCGGATGAGTAGTGGAGTGCATCAGACTTGATGAGGAGTGAATTATGGACTTTTGCGATGCGCAAAAAATTCCACATGATGAGCGAAGTTCCGAGTATTGCTACTATCATCACGATAATCTCATATGATGTGATGAGTGGAGATTGTCTCGCGATATAGTTCAGTATGCCGCCATATCCGAGAAATAATCCCGAAAATAATACAATCAGTCACTCGAATATCGCCGCGAATCATTGCACTTTTCCGAGTCCATAGGCAAAAGTATGGGTGCTATTTTTTTCTGAGAACTTCAGGGCGAGGGCGTTCACGCCTGAGACGAACATATCCATAAAAGAGTCGAGAGCGGATCCGAGTATCGCGAGAGATCCTGATAGGAGTCAGATAATCGTCTTTCATATCGCGAGACCGAGTGATATGACGAGAGCGAAACGAATACCGAAAGATGGGGTGAGCGGGAGGGCTTTCATGCATGGAGTATACCTACATTTATGATTTTTCCAATTCTTTCCCTATCGAGTTATTCGAAAAATCGAACGAGTGTCATCCCGATACAGCCGAATATAAAAAATCCAACCGTCGCATATTTATGCTTTGTCTGTGAATGTATCACTGGGAGGAGATCGGCAGTCGCTACATAGAGGAGAGATCCTCCTGCAAATGCGGTCGCTATACCAGTAAATATAGGAGATGCATCTTGTAGGATGCTATCAGAGATGAGAAATCCGATACTCGCGGCGAGTGAGAACATCATGAGAAAGAGAATCTGGATATTTTTACGAAATTTACTCTCTCGAAAAATCGCTGCAAGTGAAAGTGATACCGGTATCTGATGGAGTGCTACTGAGAGGAGTATAGCATATCCGACCTCATCTGATATCCCGAATCCAGCACGTATCCCGAGTCAGTCGAACAGCGTATGGATAAAAATCGCGATAAATGATACGAGTGCAACATGGTCATAGTGTTCATGCGGATCCTCATGACTATGATCGCCATGTCCATGATCATGATGGTGTGGTGTCAGCATCTCTTCTATGAGGTATATCAGGAGAAATCCTCCTATGAATGCATATACCGCCAAGTCTGTCTCTTCGAGTGCTTCTGGGAGGATATGTACGAGCGATACCGCGAGCATCGAGCCAGCACCGAGTGCTATGAGAAGTGATAGGAGGGTACTCGGGATATTTTTCCGCGTATAGAGGAGGAGTCCAGTCGCAGATATGAGTGTGAGGATGATGAGTGGAGTGAACATAAGTGAAAGAGAAAGAAGAAATAATGTTTATCTACATTTTGCGAGTGCAATATTGAGCATCATAGGATTCACGGACTCGCCGATGAAGACGAGGAGATTCGCGATAGGTCATCACGACCAGTGCTCATCTGGCACGAGGGTCATACGGGCTCAGGCTTTCTGGAGGAGGTATCGCATGCCAGGTTTTTCTCTGAGATGTACCCATCACTTTGCCCGGTATATCTCATACGGGAGCTCCTGGAACATCTGGTCGAGTGCACGCGTATCGAGTGCGAAGTCTCATCTGTAGGTATATGAGCTCATCGTCGAGCTATGGGTATGCTCATCTGGGGTATCGCGCATCTTCGCTTCATCATCAGTATCTATGCGTGCTGTATCGAGGAGGAGTGCGATATCGACCACGCCGTGACTCGTGCGGACTATCGGAGCCCATGCATTCACTCGGCGCACGACCGTCTCGATGAAGTCCATCTGATCCAGAGAGACGAGGTCTGACTTATTCATGATGACGAAGTCAGCGAACTCGAGCTGATCGAGCGCAGTATCCGTCGCTGTCGTGATCTTACCAGTGAAGTTCTCTGCATCGACGACGCAGATGATAGAGTCGAGTCGTACCTGTCCTCACATATCATTCATGAGAAATGACTGAGCAATCGGAAGTGGCTCACTCATACCTGAGCATTCGATGATGATATGGTCGATAGGCTTACCACTGGCGAGGAGTCGCTCTATCGCCTCGATGAAGTCTTTTCGTACCGTACAGCACATACAGCCATCCGATATTTCGATGATTTCTTCAGTCGATTTTTCTATGAGGTCAGCATCGATACCAGCAGAGCCGTACTCATTCTCGACGACGGCTATCTTGCGTCATCATGCATTTCGGATGATGTGATTCAGTAGTGTGGTCTTACCACTCCCGAGAAATCAGGTAAGTATAGTGATAGGGATCATGCTATAAAAGTGTTATTTTTTTAAGAGAGTGAATTTTCAGATAACCAAATAGGAAAATTATCTACATACGTCTTCCAGACTTCTGGACCTGCTGCCATCTCAGCATCCGTGAGGAGGGCAGAGTCGAGGAGAGTCTCTATCTCAGCCTGATTATCTGCTATAGTGATGATGACGAGCTCCTGGCGACGGTCGCGATATGGCTTCTCTCTATGGAGGGCGAGCTCATACATATACTCAGGGTACTCAGCGATTTCTTCCGCAGGAAGTGAGGCTATCCAGCGACCTGCAGGATCGACTCGAGTCGAGCCACCTGCCTGCCCCCAGTTGCCAGCCATATCATGCCTACTCGCGAGCCAAAATAACCCCTTCGACCGGATGACACCGCGCCACTCATGGTTCGCGAGCTGCCAGAATCTCTCGGGGTGAAATGGGCGCTCTCGGCGATAGATGAAGCTTTTTATACCGTATTCCTCGGTCTCTGGAGTATGACCATGATGCCCGCCACTCGCGAGTTCACGCATCCAGAGTGGGCTATTTTCGGCTTTTTCCATCGAGAAGAGTCTAGTATCGATGATCTTCGCGAAGTCGACTTTTCCCCAGTCAGTCTCGATATACTCGGCAGTCGGCTGGAGTCATTTGAGGATTTTTCTGAGTGTCGTTTTTTCTTCTTCACTGATATCTGATATCTTATTCACCACGAGGACATCACAGAACTCGACCTGCTCCACGAGGAGGTCTACGATCGTGCGATCATCTTCTACAGATACTTCCCACTGGCGATCTCGGAGGAACTCTGGAGAGGAGAAATTCCGTAGGAGCTCCTTCGCATCGACGACAGTCACCATCGTATCGAGGCGGACGAGCCGTGAGAGATCGATACCACTTTCCTCGTCTACATAGGAAAATGTCTGAGCAATAGGAACTGGCTCTGCGATACCAGTCGACTCTATGATGATGGCATCGTATTTATTCGCTTCGGCGAGCTTCTTCACCTCGAGGAGGAGGTCTTCGCGGAGGGTACAGCAGACGCATCCATTTTGCATCTCGACGAGTTTTTCTTCTGTCTGAGAGAGTTCGACACCATTTTTTATGAGATTGGCATCGACATTTATCTCAGCCATATCATTCACGATGAGGGCGACTTTCAGTCAGGCGCGATTTTCGAGTATGTGTCGGAGGAGGGTAGTCTTACCACTTCCGAGAAATCCAGAGAGGACGGTGACGGGGATCATGGGAGGAGTTATAGATTATGATGTATAAATATGGATTTATTACGCTGGACACTTCTCACAGTGCTTCACGAGCTCGATAGTCTCTGATCTCAGAGAGTCAGGTGGGAGAGGAGAGTGATCCTCGGCTATAGTATGGCAGCTTACACAGCATCTGAGCTTCACGGCTTCGGGTTTTGCCTGCTGGCACTGGCAGATGGTGAAGTACTTCTCATCGGCGAAGTCAGCTCGATGCACGAGTCACTCTGTGAGGAACTTATCGAGGATACGATAGAGTGTCGTCTGATTCATATCGCCAACCTCGACGAAGGCGGCCTTTAGACTGCGGAGAGAGACGGTTTTCTCTCGTTCGAGATAGGAGAGGATATGACGACGATGGATAGTAGAGAGCATAAAAAATACAGGAAATCAAAATATTTCCTGCTTATACTATGCATTTTTTTGCAAATGCAAATTTTTCTAAAATAGATGTTTATAATCCCATCGCATCAAGGAGGTCTCCGATATTATCTCGTGTATAAAAGTAATCCAGATGCTCGACGCTCACGAATCCGGCCTCGACCATATGATGCAGTGAGGTAATGAGCGGATCATAGTACCCGCGTATATTGAGGAGTCCTATGGGTTTATCATATTGTCCTATCTGTTTCAGTGTGAGCACTTCGAAGAACTCATCCATCGTCCCGAATCCACCAGGTATCGTGATAGCTCCGTCAGACCCGCCATACATAAACACTTTTCTCTCGTCCATCGTATCGACATAAGTGAGCTCTACTCCTGACTTATGTGATACTTCTTTTGCTTCGAGAAATCGCGGAAATACTCATACGACCCGACCATCTTCCTCTATAACTCCGCCAGCCACAGCGCCCATGAGGCCAGCCGATCCACCACCATATACAAGTGTATGTCCTCGACGAGCGAGCTCTCTCCCGAGCTCTCCTGCCGTTTCTCAGTATATCGCATCTGTTCCAAATCGCGAACCGCAGAAGACACATATTTTTTTACTCATATATAAAATGTAGTGGATTTATGGATTTTGTCAAAAATTCCCCAAAAATTTGCACCAAATCAAAAAATATGCTACCATATACTGGTAGTATATTTTTTTATTCATAATTTCTCCTTATGAACACCGCTCTCCGTATAGCAGTACTCACTGCACTCTGTATCCCATTCACTCTCTCTGCAGCTGTACCATCTACACCACCTACTGGATGAGTAGCAGGAGGAGTATTTTCTCAGTACTTTACCAATATCATCAATACTCCCTGTAACCCCAACACTATCCTGAAATGATTCGATACCACTCCATGAACAAATTATGGTAAACGTATATGTGTCGCTCTCCCTATAACTGCTACCAAAGACGCACTTTCTTGATTTGACTCTACCACATGAGCTCCTGTGTATATGAATGCATGGCTCAAATCTGGTACAAATGTCTATTATAATACCGCAGGATGAAATGTAGGTATAGGGACGAGTAGTCCTACAGCAAAACTAGAGGTGAATGGTAATATAAAAGTAGGTGATTCTGGTGCCGGATGTAATACATGAAATGAATGACAAATGAAATATAACAGTACTACAAAAACAATGGAGTTTTGTAATTGAACAGCATGGAAAAGTATAGGTGGCGGAGGAAATGATGGAGGGGCCTATTGGTATACATATAATACTTTTAATTATTCATTTTGTTATCTTTGAAATTGTCAAGTAAATCCAAAAACTAGTGGATATTCTTGTCCAACATGATTTACTCCAGTTGGATGAATAACATGACAGGCATATCGTTATTCTAAATGGGATCAAACATTGTATTATTTTACTTGCGTTTCAAATTAATTATCCTAATATCAGACTCTGTCCAAAAAATCCAATAATAACCCCTCTCAAAATTGAGAGGGGTTATTATTATCGTATGACACATGCACCGCAGCTCTTCATGCGAGCATAGGTCGTACTCGATATATATGGACTCGCGAGCTTCGTATGGACATCATATATAGCTCCACAGTTCTCACAAAAGCTGATAGTCACTGCATCACCTGTTTCAGGATTCTCACACTGACATGGAAATATGACACGTTCTCCTGCTACTGTCATCTCATGGATGAGTCCTTGCTCAGCAAATGCATCGACGATACGATAGAGTGTCGCGAGATTCATATGTCCACTTTTTACGAGAGATTTACGGAGATCCGAAAATGTGACGCGAGAAGACTTTTGGAGTTCTTCGACAAATCGACGACGAGACATAGTGATACGAGAAGCAGTCATATGACGGGAGTGAGTAAAAAACTAAAAGATAGAGTATCTGTATTTCTTCATACGTTTACTCCAGTTCTCGCCTAAGCGAGAACTTCTCTAGAGTATGACGAGAAAAATAGAAGAACCGAAATATAGTGATATTTTTTATAAATGCAAATGTTTGCGAGAAAAAAGAAAAATCCTTTTTATCCTACCATTCCCATACACTTCCACTTGGTCCGATAGTAAATTTTTGTCATGTATATTCAGGCATTTTCTTTGCTCGCTCGAGGTCTTCTATCGGCTCGTCCTGGAGATCTCATGCGAGTGGAAATGTCCCATAGTGGATACCGAGCACTTGGTTGATCTCGAGTTCTTTCTGCATCTGCATACCCTCACATGGACTCGTATGCATCGCTGCCATGAACCATCTCGGATTATACGCACCTATGGGGAGAAATCCTATATCGAAACCGCGAGGGAATTGCTCCCGTATTTTTGTACTAAAAGGACCGATACCAGTATCCCCAGCAAAGTAGATGGTTTTATCGGCTATCTCTACGGCAAAACCACCCCAAAGTGTACGATTTCTATCGGTGATACCACGAGCAGAGAAGTGCTGTGATGGGAGAAATGTGATTTTTATCCCAGAAGTTTCCGTGACGATGCTATCCCACCAATCCATCTCGACGACGGTATGGATTTTTCTTTTTGCGAGATAGGATTTATTGCCGAGACCTGTGTATATAGTAGAGTTGTCTCTCCTATAGAGTTTCCTGAGTGTCTCGACATCCATATGATCGAAGTGGTTGTGAGAGAGTATCACGATATCTATCTTCGGGAGATGTTTCCATGCTATTCCTGGCTCGGTATGTCTTTTTGGTCCTATCCATTCGACAGGACTCGCACGTTTGCGCCATACAGGATCAGTGAGAATATTCACTCATCTATATTGTATCAGGACAGTCGCATGTCCTACATAGCTCACACGTACAGTGTCACTGTCATGTCTATCTGGAGGTGTATCTGGTGTGATGTCTCTATTTTCCCAGAAAGAAATCTTCTGATTCAATATCCACTTATAAAATGTGAGAAATCCATTTTTATGCTTTTTACCGAGAAATTCTTCTTCTGTTTGTGTGAGTCGAAATGTCTCTCCCGCCTTCCATCCGACATTATAAAATCGCTTTCCATCGAAATGATCGGAAATAGCTCATTTATATACACTGCTCGCATAAAAAATATTTATCGTATATGCCAGTGCGACGAGAAATATCAGCGAGAGTATGACTAAGATGAAAGCAAAAACGACGAGAGACATGAAAATAACATCAAAAAAACCGACACGAGAATGTGTCGGGATGAGTATAGGGAAGATATATTTTTCTGCAAGATAACTATACGAAAATCATCTGTAGTATGTAGAATATACTTCCCGCGAGTATGAGTGTAGTTGGCATCGTGAGTATCCAAGCCATGAGAATATGTTTTATCATATGTGGATCGACTCCATTTTTCCAGCCATGTTCTTCGACCATAGTACCTGCTACACTTGATGACATAACGTGTGTCGTCGATACAGGGAGTCAGAGTGCTGAAGCCAGGCCTATAGTTCCTGCCGTTACGAGCGCTGATGATGCTGCCTGAGAATAGTTCATTTTATATTTTCAGATTTTTTCACCGATAGTTTTTACGATACGCTTCCATCCTACCATAGTACCGGATCCTATGGCAATAGATACTAGCGTGATAATCCACCATGGAACATAATCTGTCGTATTCGCCAGGGAGTCAATATGACTCCGTGTCGCGAGAAGTGTACCATTTTCTGTATTTGCAAAACTTTTATATACTAATCTGAGAGCATCAATATCTGTACGATATAATTTCTTTTCTTCGAGCGTGAGCGTCTTATCACTCATAAGCTCACCTACGGACTTACTTTTTTCGATAATGATATCGGCTTGTTTTTGGAGTTCTGGCGTGAGAGTAGGGTATTCATGGGTAAATGTCTCCTCTATAAAGCTGATATCCGCACGAGAGGTATCTATATTCATATGAGGACTGAGCATAAAGCTTGCTGGCATAAGTACCATAAGTATGAGTGTGGCGATACCGACTCATTTTTGACCATCATTTTTTCCATGCATAAAGCTTACAAGTCCGGATGCTCATATAAGTATCGTGCGCATATCGAGTGATGGATGATCCCATGAATAATTTGGAGTATTAAAATATTTTCTTATATGTATGAAATGTCGAGCCCCCAGCATGAGCACCAGTGCTAGACCAAATCAGAGAAGCGGCGATATCAGGAGTCATTCGATGACTTCTTTTGCCTTTGCCCAGTGAGGTATGACTCATACTCCGAATGTCGTCAGTGAAAATGCTATACTCACTCCTATAATAGAACCGATAAGTGCATGTGAGCTCGACACAGGAAGTGCCAGCCACCAAGCTCAGAGATCCCATATGATAGAGGCTAATAATATCGATAGTATCAGACATATGCCCACGACAGTAGGTGCGCTAATAATCTCATTTACTGGCAATAGATGAAGTATGCTCATGGCGACAGCGATGCCTCAAAACATGACTCAGAGAAAGTTCAGTGTAGCAGCGATAAGGACAGATTTTTTTGGTTCAAGTGAGTGACTATATATGACTGGTGCGATGGCATTTGCTGTATCATTCATACCGTTTACGAACTCGAAAATTAGAACTACTAACAGACATAGGATGAGAAAAAATATTTCCATAAAAAGAGAATAATAAAATATATACCATACTACCATAATTTCTATAAAAAAAGCAAATTTTGTCATAAGGAAAAGTATAAATATTTTGACTTTACCGTATTTCATCCTAATATCCATATATCTCTCGATATAGTTCTGTAGTTTTTATGGAAATATACGTGAGATGTATATCCACTTTTTTCATACGAAAGGAGAAATATTATGTCTCATATTCCCACCCAAGGAATTATGTTACTAGACAAAAAGCCGTATATCACCCCTGATGGTGATGGTTAAAAAAAGCCCGACAATTGTCGGGCTTTTTCATTCTATAATTCAGATTATTTTACACAGTTCGTCCACCAGCATGGATTTTGTGATATAAATGCTCGAAGTGCGTCATACTTCGGAGAGCTTGTATGCATGACACTTTCTATAGAGCCCCATGACCCCCATTTACTGTACTCTTCTATATCGAGAAAGTTGACGAAGAGTTGTCCGCCGTTATTTTTCCATGCGCTGAGGTAGTCCTTATAGATTTGCCCCATTCGTGCGTCGCGATTCGCTGCAGTGAATATTGCTGTTAATGCGTCATCATTTTCAGCTCCAAAGATTCCAGCCATATGCTGACCTCATTCGTAAGCAATAATAGGAGTGTTATAGGTGCTGGCGACAGATGTATAGCTCGACATATATCCGATAGATACTGGGAGTACATTTGTTCGTATTTCTGTGAATATCTGATCCATAGTCATAGTAGTATATTTACTCGCCTTCGATGGGTCTGGTGATACACCGAGATATGGTGCGATAGCAACAGCATCGATACCATGAGTACTATACCGACTCTTTAGATAATCGAGTCCACGAATTGCTGTATACGTATTCGCAGCTTGTGCCCCGAGAGTCGTGATAACGCGAGATGATCCGAGTACTCCCTTTACGATATCACCGACTTGGCGAGTACGAAGTGCATGCCACTGGAGACTATCGAGGGCTGGAGACTCTGCATTACCTCTGTCTATCACATAGCTTCTCTGGCTAAACTGACCATTCCATACTTCATTTGAGTATTCTATATAGACAGTGAGTCGTGGGTCTAGATTCGCCTGTATCATCTGTGCAAAATTCATGACGTAGTTATCATCAGCTTTTGCAGGGATAGTAAACCATGGATGTGCACCGAGTTTATTTGCGAGCTTGATCATCACCTCGAGTGGAGCACCAGATGGTTGGAGTGACCAGCTATAGTTTCCTTCCCCTTGTCTGCTTGCCCAACTAGTAGTGTTATTATTGTTCGTAGACATCCAGTCCATGAAGCGAAGTGTACTATAGTCTTTTGTCTTGTCGAGAAAAGCAGGATTAAATATTTCTCATGCTTGAATGAGTGACTCTTGGTCTGCTCGGAAAAGCTTAATATTGCGTAGATAATTTCCTGTTTTTTTCGGATCTGTGGCAGTGATTTTTATATACATGCCAGCCGTACTTGCTGTCACTTCGAGTACATCTCGACCAGGAGTAGAGAGGTTATTGTTCTTGGTAATATCCATACCATACTCAAGCGTTCATTCACCATCATAGGTGAGTATATATCGACCAGATGGATAGTATGGCGCAGGAAGATCTCGAAATATAAGTGTCGCGACACTCGTATATGTAGCAGACTGTCCATTTTTTGGAGTGAGTGTTTTTGGATAGCCATTAGCATCGAGATCGAGTTTAGATTGTTCCTCGGTATCCCAAGTGTATCCTACAGTCGTATACCAGGGAGCAGCGAGTTTAAAGACATTGATAAATGGAATCTGGCTCGACCAGTATGCGAGTGGAGCGAGATTGGTACCGACAGCAGAAGTTTTATTATATGATGTAAGTCCGGCGAGTGGTATAGCTTTTCATGATATTGGCGTCTGTATAGGATTGGTATTTGGTGTCGGTGTCGGAGCAGGCGCTGGAGTTTGTTTTGTTGCACTACATTTAGGAGTGGTTCCACCATTTACTCCTGTACATGACCAGTACCATGGACCAGTCCCAGAGACAGAGCTCGGAGTACCAGCGTTACAGAGATTTGTATTTGGTACCGTAGTGAGATTGGCTCCATTTGAGCTTCCACAAACACCATTTACCGGTGTTGGTGCAGGAGCTGGCTTATTCGCAGTACAGGACATAGTCGTTCCGCTATTCACCCCTGTACATGACCATCCATAGCTAGTATTCATAGTATTTACAGCAGTTGCATTTCCAGCACTACAGAGATTTGTTGTAGGAGTACTCGAGAATGTTTGTCCACGTGCTGATCCACAGTTTCCATTTATTGGAGTAGGAGCAGTTGGTGTTGGATTATTGATAATAGGTGTAGTACTGTTACTACCAGTATTGATCACTGGATTCGTACCTCCTCCTGTCCCCCCCGCAGCAGCGACTACAAGATTTCTTGTCATTTTATTATTCTCCTCATTTGATTCTGTGAGACGGTTGAGATCATCTACGAAAGCCATAAGGCTGATTTCTCCAGATTTTGATGGTATCCAGTTTCCTCCATTCCCGACGCCAGAAACATTGACGCTATTGGTAGCGATAGTGACAGATTGTCCTGCAGCGAGACCATTATAGTATGCTACCCAAGTCTTCCACACACCATTCTCGAGGATACCGACTCATACATTTGATCCGACAGGTATATTCTTTGTTCCCTGATTTTTCACTGTGATATATACAGCGACACTATCTCCTATCTTTGGAGATGTCGTACTCGTACTTATGCTCGTGATGATGAGATCATAGACACTATTATTTGTCGAAATACCAGTTCCAGGTGTTGTTGGTGTTGTTGGTGTGGTTGGTGTGGTTGGTATTGTCGTCGGAGGAGGAGTGGTAGGAGTAGTTATATTTTTTTTATCGGCACTACATTTTGTGCTTGTTCCAGTATTGACACCCATACATGACCATACATAGGTCGCATCTCCGACCAAGACGTAACCAGGAGTTCCAGCACTACAGAGATTTGTTGTAGGAGTACTCGAGAATGTTTGTCCACGAGCAGATCCACAGAGCCCATTGATTGGCTTTACCGTTGTTATCGGATTTGTGACGATAGTGCTCGGTACAGGATTAGGCTTTACCGTTGTTATCGGAGATGTCCCCCCCGCAGCAGCGACTACAAGATTTCTTGTCATTTTATTATTCTCCTCATTTGATTCTGTGAGACGGTTGAGATCATCTACGAAAGCCATAAGGCTGATTTCTCCAGATTTTGATGGTATCCAGTTTCCTCCATTCCCGACGCCAGAAACATTGACGCTATTGGTAGCGATAGTGACAGATTGTCCTGCAGCGAGACCATTATAGTATGCTACCCAAGTCTTCCACACACCATTCTCGAGGATACCGACTCATACATTTGATCCGACAGGTATATTCTTTGTTCCCTGATTTTTCACTGTGATATATACAGCGACACTATCTCCTATCTTTGGAGATGTCGTACTCGTACTTATGCTCGTGATGATGAGATCATAGACACTATTATTTGTCGAAATACCAGTTCCAGGTGTTGTTGGTGTTGTTGGTGTTGT
>CAZQUZ010000014.1:0-2071 GCA_964596675.1 uncultured Candidatus Peribacteria bacterium | reverse complement strand
TTGTCGTCGGAGGAGGAGTGGTAGGAGTAGGTTTTGGTATACTAGTACTTCCACTTGTAGATGGCTGTGCTGTAGTATCATTCGATAATTTTCGAAATATTGGTGTCGTAAACTTTGTTCCGCCATCCATTTCGAGCGTACATCGAGTCGTCACACTATTTTTACAGTTATACTTCCATCCAGCAAATATATATCCTATATTTGGTGTTGCGACGAGCGTGATACTGCTATCGAGAGGGAGTTGTGCTACACAACGTACACCACATTCGATATCTTTTGTTCATTTTTTTAATATATCTGTCGTAGAAGTGACTGTTCCGAAACTATTTCGTAGTACATATATAGTACTAGAATTGAGTGATGGGACTTCTGCTCAGGCAGGTTGTCCGACGATGGCAATTCCTACGCACAACATGCTAACTATCCATCATGTTGCTTTCATGAGAGGACTGATATGAGAAATTTTCATAAAATAAGAATAATAAAATAACAATGGCATGCTATCACAATATTTTCCTGCTGTCAAAAGTATAGAGTATTTTTATGAGGATTATACTATTTATTTGTTTTTTTTGCTTTTTCTCTATTTCTTTTTAGTATGGAGTCTACGAAATGAGTAATATTTTTAGAGATGTATGTTAAAAGGTATAAACCTTTTTAAGCTTTATTATTTAACGAAAACAATTATGTGTGGTGTATTTGGCTATCTGGGTCGCAGTGGTAAGGCAGCAGGCGAGGTCCTCGCGGGACTCCAGCGTCTCGAGTATCGTGGATATGACTCTGCAGGTATCTGTGTGGTCGATCATGAGCATCATATCGAGGTCATAAAGGCGGTCGGAAAAGTGAAAAATCTCAAACTCAAAACCGACACCTATGAAGTAGCGAGCTATCATGCTGGTATCGGGCACACTCGCTGGGCGACGCATGGAGGCGTCACCGAGTCGAACTGTCATCCTCATATTTCTCAGTCCGGGAGATTCGTCGTCATCCATAATGGTATCATCGAGAACTATAGCGAGCTAAAATCTGAGCTCATAGAAAAGGGGTATACATTTTATTCGCAGACGGATACGGAGGTGACGGTGAAGCTCTTCGAAGACCTCTTCGATGGAGACCATCTCTCTACGATGCAGCGACTCGTAACTCGTATGCATGGTGCTTATGGTCTCGTGTTTCTCGATAGAGATCATCCAGATCGGATTTTTGGTACGAAAAAATGAAGTCCCATGGTCCTCGGATTCGCGAAAGAGGAGCGATACATATCCTCGGACTATCGCTCACTCATCGGACTCATCGATGACTATATCATCCTCGAAGATGGGGATATATTCCAGGTGACGCCAGAGGACTATACTATCCTCTCGGGTGCAGATGAGATAGATCGTACGCATCACACAGTCGATGAGAGTGAGAAGCCTGCTGAGCTCGGTGACTTCCCACACTTCATGCTAAAAGAAATTTTCGAGCAGCCGAAAGTCCTCGAAGACGTATTTCGTGGACGTATAAATTTCGATACCAATGAACTCCACTCAGACACCCTCGAGAAAATATCTGAGCTCCCGATCGAGCGTGTCACTATCGTCGCATCTGGGACGAGCTATCATGCTGGACTCCTCGGGAAGTACTACCTCGAAGAGCTCGCAGGTATCCCGACAGATGTCGTCGTCTCCACAGAGTTTAAGTACAAGAAAAAGTTTGTCACCAAAAACGAGCTCTATATATTCGTCTCGCAGTCAGGTGAGACAGCCGATACGCTCGACTCACTGAAGATCGTGAAAGAGCAGGGTGGTCATGTATTTGGTATCGTGAATGTACCAGGCTCATCTATCGCACGCGCTGCAGAGCAGGGTCTCTTCACACGCGCTGGGACTGAGGTCGGGGTCGCATCGACGAAGGCATTTGTCACGCAGGTCGGGTGCTTTCTCTTCCTCGCGCTCTACCTCGGGAAGAAGCGGTCTCTCGACTATCGCCTCTATCGCTCTATCCTCGATGCTCTATCCTCGCTCGGTACACAGATAGAAAAAGTCCTCTCCGCGAGTGAGGAGATACGTCAGGTCGCACTCCGATATAG
>CAZQUZ010000013.1:0-22553 GCA_964596675.1 uncultured Candidatus Peribacteria bacterium | reverse complement strand
GAGATAGTCCATCCGCACGTTCTCGTACGGATACCTTGTTACGACTTAACCCCAGTCAATGTGTTTACCGTGGGCCTCCGTATTGCTCGAAGGACTTCAGGTACGCACATCTCCCATGGTTTGACGGGCGGTGAGTACAAGACCCGGGAACAGATTCACCGTGACATAGCTGATTCACGATTACTAGCAATTCCAACTTCATGAGGGCGAGTTGCAGCCCTCAATCTGGACTGAGATCGGCTTTCTGGGATTGGCTCCGTGTTACCACTTGGCAACCCTTTGTACCGACCATTGTATCATGTGTGTAGCCCTAGGCATAAGGGCCATGCTGATTTGACGTCATCCACACCTTCCTCTCGATTAACTCGAGCAGTCTCGTATGACATAATAACATACAACGTGGGTTGCGCTCGTTAACGGACTTAACCGAACACCTCAAGGCACGAGCTGACGACAACCATGCAGCGCCTGTTTTCAAGTTCCCTTGCGGGCACTAATCCATTTCTGGAAAATTCTATCAATGTCAAGCCTAGGTGAGGTTCCTCGTTTAGTGTCGAATTAAACCACATGATCCACTGCTTGTGCGGGTCCCCGTCTATTCATTTGAGTTTTAATCTTGCGACCGTACTCCTCAGGCGGGATGCTTAATGCGTTAGCTTGAAGCACTGAACCGAAGTCCAACACTTAGCATCCATCGTTTAGGGCGTGGACTACAGGGGTATCTAATCCCTTTTGCTCCCCACGCTTTCGTCTCTCAGTGTCAGTAGTGTTCCAGGAAGCTGCCTTCGCTTTTGGTATTCTGGTAAGTATCAACGGATTGCACCCCTACTCTTACCGTTCTGCTTCCCCCTCCCACACTCAAGTCTGATAGTTTCCCCTGCTATTCGGGGTTGAGCCCCGAAGTTTCACAGAAAGACTTATCAGACCACCTACAGACGCTTTACGCCCAGTAATTCCGGATAACGCTTGGGGCCTTCGTATTACCGCGGCTGCTGGCACGAAGTTTGCCGCCCCTTATTCCTCTGGTACCGTCATTATCTTCCCAGAGAAAAGAAGTTTACACCAACAAAGGCTTCATCCTTCACGCGGTGTCGCTCCATCAGACTTTCGTCCATTGTGGAAGATTCCTCACTGCTGCCTCCCGTAGGAGTATGGACCGTGTCTCAGTTCCATTGTGGCTGGCCGTCCTCTCAGACCAGCTACCCGTCATCGCCTTGGTGAGCTATTACCTCGCCAACTAGCTGATAGGCCGCAGACCTTTCCCAGAGCGAATTGCTCCTTTACCCTTACGGGACCATCCGGTATTAGTCTAGATTTCTCTAGGTTATCCCTGACTCTGGGGGAAGTATCAACGTGTTACGCACCCGTTTGCCGCTAAAATAGAGAGCAAGCCCTCTATTCCCGCTCGACTTGCATGTGTTAGGCGCACCGCTAGCGTTCATCCTGAGCTATGATCAAACTCTTTAGAACGTAGCTGCCTAAATCCCGAAGGAAATAGGACTTTTTATTGTTTTGTACGGAATTACAAGATTATTTCTAATTAAAGAATAATCGTCTTCTTGTATATGGAATGTTAAGGGTCGTTGCCGTTGCGGCGCGGGAGAATTTATATAGAAAACTCTTTTTAAGTCAAAACTATTTTTCACTTTTTTTGCATTTTCCTACGTTTTCAGCATCTAGAAGCGGAAAAATCATATACAGAAAAGCATGTGTATTTCGCATTTTTCTGTGAAAAACATGCGAAGATTCTCACCTAGAGAGAAAAGGGCATGTGGAGCGGCTCATAAAAATGGGGAAAATGCCTATTTTGATACAATAAAGTGAACAAAAAGAGAGATTCATATTCAGTCACCATATAAAATCCCCCATTCGTACAGAGTGGAGGATTGGATATATGGCTCTTATTGTAGAGTAGAAATCGCTGATTGATGTGTCTTATTGAGCTTTTGGGATGGATCATGGGGGATGAATTCGAGCTGTCCACGAAACCACGCAATATTACTCTCAGTATCTGGAAATCTCTCGAGTGTAATTATAGCTAAGCTGATAAGCCTGTTATATGTATCACGAAAGTGTGCGATTGCCTCTGGAGTATGAGCCTCTTGCTGACATCGACCCCTCAGTGTAGTGATAAGATTTTCACCATGTTCACTCAGATATTCGACTGAACGCTCTGACGATGAGATATTCTCCATCATATCAGAGTCGAGATTGGTGATAATCGGCGAAAGTACACGTTCTATAAGCATATGGAGATGTTCTCACTCATAGCTCTCTATTAAATCTAGTATTGTATACCAGTGGTTCTCTAATAAAATTACATCCGGAAGGTCTGTACCCATTCAAATATTTGAAATCAAAAATGTCGCATAGACCTTATGAATACTCGATACTTCATCATGATTCATGGACTGATGATGTATGATGAGACTCAGAGTATCCCATAATAATTGGATTGTTCATGGTGGGGTATCAAGTGGTGCCTCTTTCCGATGCACCATATCGATCACCTGAAGAAGTGCATCTTCTGTATGCCCCTGTCAGAGATGATATGCCATGAGGTAGTTCCCTATATTATAACCTCGAGCAAGCGCATACTGGATATACTGATCTGCTATATCGAATCTCGCAGAGATTATAGAGACCTCGAGAATCTTATGGAGGATATCAATAGATTGTTGCTGTGCGAATGCTTTCTGAAAAAAATCTAGAGCTTGATCATATTCACCTATATTGTTATGCGTATTACCCGCTTGGAGAAGTCATGTGAGAGAGTTATAGTCATCTCATGCTGTCTGGAAATGTAACAGTGATGTTTCGACTCATTTTTTCTGTAAAATAGCCATATTTCCACTTACGAGAAGTATCTCGCCCATATCTGTTTCGGTCGGATTCTGTGTCTTTATTATATCTCTGAAAATGAAACGAAGATGCTCAAAAAATCCTCTCGCATCATAATCTTGTTGTGCGACCACATGGAGATCTTTGATGGCTATTTTTCGCTCCTTGGGACCCATATATCTGAGTCACTCCGTGATCGTATAGACTGCCTCAGGCACATTGAGCATATTCGGATAATTCGCGAGGAAACTGATAGCATATTCGCGAGATATATCGAATAAGAGTGTACCCAAGAGGAGTGACTGAGTGATATTCAGCTCTGTGAGCCGATATTCCTGGATGATTCATTCGATATCTTCTGGATAATTTGTAGGAAACTGTTCCGCGAGGATTTTTTCTATCCAAAAAAGGAGTGCGATATCTGGATAGGTTTTTATTCCGTCTGGATAGTCCTTCTTATCTATATCTGGATATATAGCGATATTTTGGATATGTCTCCTGAAGAATACACCATATTTTTCATCCATCTCAGTGATAAAAGTCTCATAATTCTCACGTATAGACTCTTTCAGTGAATCATAATATTGGACATTATCCTTTAATCTTTCAATGGGAGCTAAAAGCTGCTCTCAAAAGTCATCATCATATTCACCCATCTCTTTTGCTGATTTAGAGAGGATATGGATAATCTGGGAATCCTGGATATCATAGTAAAATGGATGGAAAAACATCTCACCTATACGTGCGACATGGAGGGAAATACTCTCATACAGTCAGGCAGATACTACAGTCTCTACGGATGATGCAGACATATCACCCTTTTTGGGTAATGTGTCTGTTTCCTCAGTATCCGCATCGTCATCCTTATCATCCTCTTGCCCTGATTCATCCTCTTGCCCTTCTGGATCCATGGTTCATCACTGTCTCTCTATAGATTCATACACTTCGACTGAAGAGTACTGTATAAAAAAATCTAAGAGAGTATCTTTCATAAAATTCGCATCTCCGAAAGCTATCATATCGATATCTTTCATATACGGTATCAGAAATCGACTCTGTCCAAGTGTAAATATATCGATCTGTAAATATTTGAGTCGCTCGAAGAGAATGGCTTGATATTCAAGATTGTCTGAGTCTGTCCGGGCAAGGTATCACTTTTTATTGAGAGCATCGATACGGGCATTAAAAGATGTAATTTTTAGAGCTATATACGCTGCGGCACTTTCTGAAAGATGAAAGAGTGCCTCTGATGGCATAAATGAACCCTCACTCACGTACACTGCGATTATAGATTCGAGCTCATAGAGATCTGTATCTGATTCGATTTTCCCCTTATATATGAGAAATGAAAGTGGTGGTTCTTTGGATTCTATTTTAAGCTCACTATAGAGTCCGACTGCATATCGATAGTCTCCCTGGAGACATGCTATACGTACAAGATTACTCAGAATCCGCATATCCGCAGTGAACTGATATCATACCTCGAGTATCTGGCGTGACATACTGAGATCATCGAGTTTCTCGTATATACTCGCAGATGCGAGATATCCATCTACCGCACCCGTAAGTATCGCCTCATCATAAAAAGATATTGCCTTATATGGATTTCATCGTTCCTCTTCGAATGCTCATGTGAGTAAGATAAATCGACTATCCTGGGATAGCCCTGGATGACTCTTTACCATCTGAAACATGGCTGATAAGCTCGTATCAATATTTTGTATTCAAACCTCATCGCCTGCCTCTATACAAAATGCCCGCTCATTAAATGCCTGATGACACACTCTCTCAAAAATCTCGTATGATATAGTATTTCAACTGGCACCAATAGTCTCTATATACCACAAAGCTCATATCAAATCATCTCTTTCGAGAAATGCGAGCGGAAGCGTCTGAAATATGACTTTATCTTGCTCATTATGAGGACTCAATGAAGCAGTTAACGCATCAATCGCTCATTTTCGAGTTGTTCTTTCTATATCAGTGATTTTCTCGATGATATCTGGGGCTGTTTTCTCTAAGATTTCTCTCATGAGAGGGTATATTTCTTGCATACGATGACGTTCTCGAATAAATGAAAAAATAATTTCTAAAGATATTTCCTGAGTAAATATAATCTTTAGTCAATAATAATCAAGTATCATTATAAAAATCTCCCCACTCTAATGAGTAAGGAGATTTTTCGATGCGGTATGGTGGGCCCACCTGGGATTGAACCAGGGACCAACCGGTTATGAGCCGGCTGCTCTAACCGCTGAGCTATAGGCCCGAAACACTGAAACAATGGCGGTGGGTCGAGGATTTACCCCTCTCGTGTGTCGCGCCGACTATCGTCGGACACTCGCACTCGGGAGTATGGCTCGCATCAAAGATGCTCACACACGTTCTCATCCCTTAGTACATACAAATTCTGAAACAATGGCGGTGGGTCGGGGATTCGAACCCCGGCGGCACCTTGCGGCACCCTACAGGTTTAGCAAACCCGCCTCTTCAGCCACTTGAGTAACCCACCAGATTACAGACTGCGAGCGCGATTATATGAATAGAGACATTGAATGCAAATAAAATTTTAAAATAAAATCAATTATTTTGACACCAAAATAATCTCAATATCTTTCGGAAAAGATACGATATATAGAAAATCGAATTTTAGGAGACCCTGTTTGCTCAGATGTGGAGAGAAAATATTGACATATACGAAAAATAATGATAATATCTCTCTATTATAATTTAATATTTTCATATATGTCAGCGGAACATGGACATAATTCTCATGATGCACACGGTGGATGAGGCTTGAAAAGACCAAAAACTGGAAGTATGAGCATGATAACAGGTGCATGCTCGATTATTGCAAACTTATTCGATGATTTAAATGGTGGATGAGGCGGATGAGACAAGAAGAATAGTAACGTCCATCACTAATATCGAAAGATAAATAAAAATCCTCTCATATTCGAGAGGATTTTTATATAAACTTACCATTCAATTAAAACAAATCCGGCACTACCATAACCACCACGACTTCATGCATGAGCTTTATTTCTATCTCTTTCACCAGCTCACCCTCATCCGGCACCAAATCATGATGCACTGCCACCTATACCGATTCCAACCATACCAACACCAGCAGTTCACCATAAACTAGTTCATCAATTTCCACCATTACCATTCGTTCATCCAACAGCACCATTCGTTCATCCAGGCCATCATCATACCCCACCAGGAGATGCAATACGTGGTGCATTTCTACAGGCATCTGTTCATCCTCATCCACCCGTTGCAACCAAACCAAAAGCTGAAGTATTTCATCCTGCACCAGAACGTCCACCCCAACCAGTTGCACATTCAGAAGATGTTGGTATACCTCATGCTCATACAACTATTGGATAAGTATTACCAGCTATCACGTTCACAATCTGTTCATTATAATAACCACCTCATCATCCTCAACCTCATCCAATTTGTCCACCCGCTTCAAATCATACACCTCAAGCACCACCTCATCATACCATAGTTACTTTCAGACTTGAAATACCTGCAGGAACTTCAAATAAAGCTGAAAATGTAAATTTCTTTGATCAATGGACTATTGTTACAGGAGTACCACAGGTAGGATTTCCAGTCGGACTAAAGCCTAGCATAAATTGTCCTAATGGGCAAGAAAATCCTTTTAAGGATGTTAACGCATTGTCATCAACATACTTTTTAGTAGCAACGGTATCATTAGAGTCTGCTGAAATTGTTTGCGACGTCATTTTAATTTTTCCATTCACTTCTAGTTTTGCCGTAGGAGAAGTCATACCGATACCCACATTCCCCGCATTATAATAGACACTTGTACCACTCGTGATCCATGGTGAACCAGGACCATATGTGGGAGCTCCTGTCGTCGGACTAAATCAAGTAACCACTTGCCCAGCAGATCCAGGATAGAGAGCAAAAAAGGACTTCATAAGATCTCCGAAAGACTGACATTTTGGAGTCGCATAACCAGTACCACCATTATAAAATCATGTTAAGACTGGCATCGTACACGTAGGTGCTGTGACGAGATTCTGAAAATACTGAGAAAAATATCCTCACGGAGGAGCACTACTACCAGCCGGTACTCATGATGGTACTGCTGCAGAAAGTGCAAGAGGCATAAGTATAGTAGTCAGTATTGCTACAGAAAATGATGATTTCATAAAAAAATAGTTATGAATAAAAAAATAGCTACCTGTAAAGAGTAGCATATTTTCTCTATTATTGCAAATAATCGATGATTACTGTACGACGACGACGACTTTCGGCTCTTTGCCGATCTCATGGAGACAGATATCACAGGCTTTTCGCTCTACATGAGTCGTGAAGCTCTCTGCATCCTTGAATCGACTGATATCTCGAAGTATTTCTGTGATAGCGAGATCGAGTGACTTCTCGAGCGTCGCGATAGACTCTACAGCTGGGAGACCGACAGTCTGATACTTTATCGCGAATCCAGATGACTTCTTCACGATACCGATGACGAGGACTCCCTGCGTCGATATCTGGAATCTATCATGGAGCTCACGCTCTGCTGTATAGCCGACCATGCGACCATCGATAGTAACAAGCTTTTTCTGAGCATATTCATCCGTGATACGGACTTCATCTTTGGTAAATTCGAGGATTTTCGCATTTTTCTGGATGATGACTTTATCCTTCGCATATCCGAGGTCGTATGCATTTCGCATGTTTCCACGGAGCATATGAGGATATCCATAGATCGGGATATAGTACTCAGGATTCAGGAGAGTGATCATTTTTTTGGTATCTTCCTCTTTCGCATGTCATCCTGCGTGGATCTCTGACTCCTTATAGTGGTGTATTCGTGGACCCTGCTGTGTGATAAGGTCGAAAAGTCCCTGCACAGCACGTTCATTGCCTGGGATGACAGATGAGGAGAAGATGATAGTATCATCGCTCTTGAGTGATGTTTCACGAGATTCACCGGTCACGATACGCATGAGGGCAGCATAACGCTCGCCCTGAGCACCAGTACAACATATCGTCACCTGGTTATCTGGGAGCTTCGCAGCCTCCTCCATCGTGATGATAGTCCCTGGCTGTGGTCGGACGTACCCGAGCTTTATCGCGATATCGATATAGTTATTCATGGATCGACCGAGGAGGACTATTTTACGATTGTATTTTTCTGCAGTAGAAATGATGAGCATCACGCGGTCGATAATCGATGAAAATGTCGCCGTGATGACACGACCACTCGCTTTCTCGAAAATATCCTCCATGGAGTGGACGACAGCAGACTCAGAGATAGATGAGCCGAGGAGATGGGCATTCGTCGAGTCAGAAAAAAGTCCGCGCACGCCACGTTTTCCGAGATTTTCGAGGTACTCATAGTTCGTAGAGGGACGATTCGGGAGTGGAGATTTATCGAATTTCCAGTCACCCGTATGGACGAATCTCCCGACTGGAGTCTCGATGAGGAGACCTACAGAATCTGGGATCGAGTGATCCACCACAAATGGTGTAATCTGAAAGTGCTTCCCGATCTGTATCGGCTCATAGCGTGTATACTCGCGAAGATTCGGGAGAGCGGCACCCATATCGGCTTGCTTCAGCTTGATGAGTTCATACGCCATAGGCGTCGCATAGAGTGGAGTACTGCGTCCGAGTTGCTCCATCATATAGTAGACTCATCCGATATGATCGATATGTCCATGAGTGATACAGGCTCAGACGACTTTCTTCCCACGACAGTATGAGAGATCTGGGATAGTAGAGTTGATACCGAGCTGATACTGATCTGGGAACTGGATACCCATATCCACGATGATCATCTCATCCTCATACTCGAAGCCCATACAGTTCAGACCGACTTGTTCCATACCACCGAATGGTATGACACGAAGTGTCTCTTTCTGGAGAGGTTTTACCTTTTCCTCTTTTTCACCGAGAAATTTACGGAGTGCCTGGACCGGCGTCAGAAATGGATATGAGCGCTTCGGACGAAATGAATCTTCGAAGATAAATGAGTCTCCTGGTCGGAGATTGGACTGGAATTTTTTCCCAGAGTCGAAAAAGTTACGAGGCGCACCTTTTCCTGCTGGAGTAGCTCCAGTATTATTCTGGAATCGTTTGTTTCGCATAAAAAAATATATTAGGTATTAGATATGAGATGTATTATAGAAATTCATCTCTAAAGTGAGAAATTATCTCTCAATAATCACAGGCATCACGACCGGTGTACGACCAGTGATGAGATAGCAGTATTTCGTGAGTTCACGACGGAGTGTTTGGACGAGTTCACCACGTTCTATACGAGGATTTTTGATGATAGCATCTTCATAGATATGGCGTATTCACTTCAGTATCTGCTTATGGACACTCATCATCTCATGCGCATGGACAAAACCTCGTGAGTCGATAAAAATATGTCCCAAAATCGCTCGTGCACGAGCATCTTCTTCGAGGACGAATGTGAGCACACCATTAGTCGAGAGCTCCGCTCGATCTTTGAGAGCGTATCCTGCAGCGACTCCTATAGACTGAGCATCCACATAAAATGTATCGAATGTAAATTTGAGGGTTTGTTTTTGGATTTTTGCACCGAGAATATCGAGTATCTCACCAGAGACGAATGTCGTATCAAGTGATGGAAATATATAAATATCATCCTTTTTCGAGAGGACTGGGTAGGCTGATGTGAGTATGGCTGTCGAGTCTATCATGTGTACTGCATCGACATATCCCTTATTCCCGACAGAAACCGAAAGTCCAGTACTCGTATTTTTCAGAGTAAATTCGGCAATCTTTCTCTCATCAGATCCAGGTGAAAAAAGCTCGAAAAATCGACACTTATCGAGAAACTCTATATCTTTCACATTATCGCGAATATATGCGATAACATCGCGAGAACCGTATACAAATGGAAAACCGAGCATCTCGAGTATCATCTGGAATGTCACGAGATCGAAACCAGTCTCGAGGAGCACCCATCCAGCGAGATGATCTTTCTCACTATCGATGAGACGCATATCTGGGAAGCTCGGATAGGTGGTGCCCACATTTTCGATGGTCGTGAATCCGGTACCAAAAATAAGAGTCACATCGCCAGTACGGGTGAGAAACATAGGGTCTTTATGTGCAGCTGATGAGAGTGATACGAGTCTGATAGTATCAGGAGAAACCACTGGAAAATATGTTGGTTTCATCGATGAGACGAGCTCTGTGAGGCTGACAGAAAGAGATACTGCTGTAGGTGCTACTACAGGACCCGTAGGTTTCGGACGATGCTCTGTCATGCGTGGTCGCATAGGGCGGTCAGATGGGCGAGCTGGACTCATAGGACGAGTCTGGCGTGGTCTCTCCTCTCTACGTTCTTCACGTACTGGAGAGATTTTTTCGCGTGGAGACGCAGAGACACCTCCGAAAGTGATATCATCACTATCACCAAAAATATTTCACATAAATATGCTAAAAGATAGAAAATAGAGGCCTCAGAAAAATCATGAGGATTGTTACGAACAAACGAGTATATATAGACTCTAATGGTTTGATCGGCAAATTTCTATGGAAACACAGGAATCTAACGACCAATATATGGACTATTATATAGAATCTGCGAGGAAATACAAATATTTCTTTACAGAAACTGGCACTTTCGTAGTATCCCAGAGATAACTTGGTATCGTTCCGATGCTAAAATCTGTATCTTCAAAGGTTCATTCTGGAAATATTTCATTCCGGAAAAAAAGATATTTTTTTCTGAGAGATTCACTCTTCAGTGCACGATCTGCAAAAATCCTATTATGAAAAATATAAAAAGTAAATGACTCAGCAAAATCTTCATACTGATTCGTCGCTGCATATCCTGAGACAAAACTCGAAAGCGTTTCTTCTCATTTTTTCGTCTTCGGAGCCTCCCAGCTGATACGATAAAAAGCAAGTGAGCTATCCTGTAGATTCGATCATTTTATAAGTGTATAGATATCTATATAGTGTGCGACTTCATGGACGAGTAGTTTTAGAAACTCTGCATCTCTCGATACATGTGGTGATAATCGAATTAGCTTTCACTTCATCTGTCCACGCGGCTCGATGAGTCCGCTATCGAGCACGATAGAGAGTGCCCGATAGCCGAACTGCATCTCATCACTCGAGAGGACTTCTTTTATGAGATTCTTCCGCGACTCTATAGTACGAGCATTTCCGATAGATTCTACGATAAATCCCTGTTCTGCATACATATGAGAAGCAAAAAATGAGAAAAGGAAGATGAAGAGGATACTATATCGAACCATAGAATATATATTTTTTGTTTTTTGTTTTTTACATTCAGGCAATCCTATAGATAAAATTTATAAATATATCCACAAATGGGAATGCTCACATAATTAATACCAATCCAATCAATGCGAATAGGGCTGTAGATTTCGCTTTTTTCAGTTTCTCATCTTCTCCATATGAATACGTATACTGTATACCCGCCCATACGATAGCACCCACTGCCAAGAGTGCTCAGAGTGTGATGGCAACTTGTGCGATAGTGATAATACGATTTTTTATTCCCTCTTTTCCATCAGAGTCAGCGAGCGGATCGATACCATGTGTTCCTGCTCCACAGGCAGTCAGCATATTTGTTGCACTTTGCCCATCAACAAAAACACAAGTTTCAGGTATAGCGAACATCATGCTATAGGAGGAAAGAAAGATGACTATGAATACAATATATTTCATAAAAAATAATTTAGAATGCAAGACGTGAAGCATACGAGACGATAGCATATCACAGAGCGATAGCGATAACTCCGATGAATGCATAGGTCATCGATTTCCATGCCTGTTTCATTTTTTCTTCATTCCCTTGTGCGAGAAAGAGCTCATATGCGATATATATAGAGGAGCCTACGATGACAAGGGGAAGCGCCACTTTGAGAAGCAATCACTCTATAAACCCGAGTATATCGATCAGTTCCCATGAAGCCCCATTCCCATTCGCGAGGGAATTATCAGGACTAATACCAATACCGAGCCTTTCAGCAAAAATATGATTCACATTTATGAGAGAAAGAATAAAAAAAATATAGAGTTTTTGCATATGCTGTATTATAAGGGTAAACGAAAATTACCGACAAGATTCACGACGCCATATGCGAGACCTGCGACCACTACTCCCACGATAGAGTAAATCACTGTTTTTCTCGCTTTTTTCAGTTTCTCATCTTCTCATACAGAGAGTATCATCTCGATCCCTCACCACGTGATACCGATAACCCCGAGTACTGCTGCTAGTCAGATGCCATATGAGATAGCACTCGTGATAAAATCCACAGAAGTACCGCCCTCTCCGACCACACCATCTGGTGGCTTAATAGCATCTACATTCACTGCAAAACTCATCTGGATAGACAAGAAATACGATATGAATACAAAGAGAATATTTTGCATAAAGAAAAATTAGAAAAGTGTGCCATCGAGCATTTTGGCAATAAGATAGATCATCGTATATGATAATAGTGCCACCATAATGGCTATAAGATTCCATTTTATAATGGTCTTTGCTTGGCTTGTTTTTTCACTATCTCCACTCGAAAGTATATAATAGTATCCAGCAATTATAAGAGAAATCACTGCAATAATAGGTATAGCAAAAAAAAGTATATCAGCGATTTTTCAGAGCAATCCTCATAACTGTGTTACTCACTCTTCTCACACGAGCGCAGCTTTTCATACACTTGTATTCGCAGAAGAATTAAATGGATCTAAGGTGCTTAAAGGTATCTTATATGTTGGCTTCGTAATATCTGTCGTATTCTCGGCATAGACGAATCCAAAAAATACCATATGAGCCAGTGCAATCGAGATGAGAGTGAAAATATATCGCATAAGAAATAGTATATATAGTCGTATCATACCATATTCTTTGAAAAAATCCAAAAATTTGCAAAAACATTATTTGTTTATATAATCAGCGCGAAATCTGGTATTTATTTTTTGTTATTTATCTATGTCTATCGTCCATACACTTCTTATTATCCTCGCGCTCATCGTTATTATTATTACCATGCTTCAGGCGAAAGGGAGCGGACTTTCTATCATCCCAGGTTCTGGTGATTTCGGTAAATTCGAACGTCGAGGACCAGAAAAAGTACTTCACAATATTACGATAGCGTTGATTATCGTATTCATCGGACTCGCGCTCATATCATACTTTATTGCATAGTAGGAGCGTGTTCTTGTCTTTATTTTATTCTCATGAATCTGCTGCGGTTTCGTGTTCCTGCCATCTGGATTGCTAGTATTCTTGGATTATTTACATTTCTCCATCTGATCGGGGTATATATTTATGAGGGAGGGACCGTGATAGGTGTACCTGGTGGAAGTATAAATATCGGCCTCGTGGGCCAAAGTCCTGAGATACCAAATCCTATGAATTATGGGCAAAATAAGCAACATGATCTTATTTTAAGTTTTTTGTTCCGTTCACTGATCAGATACAATAGCGAGCTCGCTATATATGAATGAGATCTCGGAACGTGTGATCTCAGTAATCTATCAGAAGTGACATGTATACTCACATGATCCGGGCATTGGTCGGATAATACAAATATTCAAGTAGAAGATATCATCGCTACGTACCAGGCATGGAAAGAGAATCCTGGAAGTGAGAAAATGAAGAACTTTCTAAAAAATGTCAGCATCATATCAAAAGAAAGGGATACTGTAAAAATCACAGCCAATGAGAAAAACTCTCTTATGCTCGACCTTCTCACATCGCCGATACTCCGATCTGATATGATAGAAAGGATCAAAACTGATCGTCTCGGTAAAGATGGCTACGTCACATCTGGACCATACATCTTTATAGAAAATGAGAAAAATACACAATATGGATATGATAGAGTCACTCTCGGAAGAAATGAAAAGAATAATAGTATCGGCTGGCTCGATAAATATAATTTTCTCTTCTTTCCTGATGACAGCGCGCTCGAACGAAGTGCTGATATTCTCAGTATTATACTGCCTGATGCTCCATATTCCAAGATGCTTCTCGGTCCACGGTATGTTCCATATGAATATGCTACCTATGAATATATAGGATTATTCCAAAATACTGACACTATATGAAATGCTGTACGTAAGAACATACTTCTTCAGGCTGAATCAGTTCTATCTGGAAGTGTAGAAAAAAATGAGACACCCATATCGAGCCTATTCCCACGAGATACATCAAAGTGAATAAAGCTCGAAAAGAATCTCTCTGATATAATGCGAAGTGGGGGATATAAGAAAATCGAAGAATCTCTAGCACTTCTCGATCAAGAAACCGGCATGCTGACTGGCTCAAGCATCGTATATGAGAAAAGTATTTATTTTGATACACCAGCACGAGAAAAAATAATATGGAGTGAAGTGGCTGACGGCAGCATCACTCTCGGTGGAAATGTACCAACAGGTGTAAAAAGTGTCATCATAAACGGATATACTCTTCAGGAATTTCGACCTGGAAATGATAGATTCATGTACAAAGTAAGTCTCGAAAATAGTACACTCAAAGAAGGAGAAAATGTCTATACTCTAGAATTCGAATCTCTTGCTGGAATCAAAACCACTCGAGATAGTATAACAGTGATGTACTATAAAGATACCGACAGCATGAAGAATGCGAAGGATATACTGGATACAACCTATCTCACAAAACTCAATACTCCAGCACTCGTAGAAGAGAGGAAAAAATCTATTAATGAAAAAAGGGATGCCCTAAAAGCTCTTAATCCTCGTTTTTACTATAATAACAAATGAGAAGCTTTTTCGCTGAAACTCATATACCTCAGTGATCCTGGATCGCTCGAGACATACGCGACCAAAGTGGCTAATGCCCTTATGGGAATCGGTATAAAAACAGAAACTACTGTGATGACGAGTAAAGATTTTGGAGCAATGCTCCAAAAGGGAGAGAAAAATTATGACCTCCTTATTATTGGATTCGAAGCAAATGGGCGATTTTCTCGCATAGGTCAAATATTTCTCTCGAGTGAGGCAAAGAACGGTATTAATTTTGCCAAAATTGAAAGTAAAAGCCTAGACAATCTTTTCGCGAATCTTCGCATATCATACATACCTGAAAAAACAAAAGAAATCCTCTATCAAATCTGAGAATATATCTATGAGGAAGCTTTTTTCTTACCGATTTCGAGCCCATTACATGTATTTTATATAGATAGGAGTCTAAAATGAGTGAAGACTCTAGCCACTTTCCAAGATATTACCACCCTGAGAAGTGTAATAGAGAAAATAAGCATTAAAGAGCAATACGTACTCAATACTGAATGAAAATGATTTTTTGGATTTTTCTCTTGGCTCTGGAAAACAACACACTAAATACCTCCTATGAAAGAACATATCGCACTGCGAGCGTGGGAGATGGTAACAGACTTCCCTTCACTTAAAAAATTGAATTTTATCCCATCTTTTATCGGGATGCTCTGGCTTCTTTTGGTATTAATATATCAAATCAGCTTTACCTACGTTATTGTCTTCAAGCAAAAAGATCGATTTTTCCAGATGATTTCAGACTTTATGCATAAGGATTACTTTATGGAAGTCCTCTTTTCATTTTGATGACTATTTATCTTATATATTTTTATGGCGCCTTTAGCTGAATGAGCTCTCGTAGAGATGATACATTCATATAGAAAATCTGACGGGAAAAAACTTCACCGGACATTTCAATGACTTTTCGATGGACTACGACACTTTCTTCCATTGTTTGAAGCACATAATGTAATCTCTGTATTTCGCCCATTGGCTATACTGACGTTTTATATACTCCTCCTCCGTCTCTTTGGTAAATCATATTTTGAGCCGATTACATATATCATGTGAGGATATCTTATTTTTTCGTTTTTTCTGAATATGTGTTTTTCCTATGCGAAATTTTTTATCATATTCGAAAATAGAGGTGTCATAGAAAGTCTCTCACTCTCGACTGGTATGGCTGTGAGGCATATAGGTATAACACTACAACTCTATTATACCATGATACTTTTATACTTACGCACGATCGTAGTTGCTGTGATATTTCTCGTTCTCCCCTTCTTCCTTTCGAGCATCCTTACGTTTTTTACCATTCTCAGTGTACAGCTTATCTTTCTTCTTATTTTTGGACTACTGAGCCTGATACTATTTATATTCATCGTACATCTCAATTCTACTCTCGAGATATTCGTGGAGGCGACATGGTATGAGGCATATCTCCTCTGTAAAAAAGAAGATAAAGAATATGCCGCAGATCACGGTGGCGGTCATGGACACGATGATCATGGAGACCATGATGCACATGCGGATGAGCACCACGGACACGATACGGAGCATCATGATGCACATGACGGGCACCGTGACTGACACGCACATCACTAATTCAGACCTATAATCATTCTCATACTCAGTGGATACCAACGATATCATCATCGAATACTCGAAATCTCCATCGAATAAATATATCATGGAGGATGCGACCATACGCTACCGCGAGCATAATCGTGTCTGTGCAGATGTCATCGAGGTATTTCTCCGTATCGAAGATGGAACTATCGTGGAGTATTCATTCGATGGGTATATGTCTATCATCGCGACCGCATGTGCGAGTATCGTCGGAGAGTCTATCATCGGGCTCTCAGTCGAAGCTATACTCACCTATGACGAAGACTATGTGCGAGAGCTCATCGGCGAAGGGATATCACCACGCCGGAGAAATGCATCGCTCATAGGACTCCTCGCCATAAAAAATGCTCTCCATGAGTGGAAGCAAGATGGGAAAAAAGAAGATTTTAGCGATATTTTCTGAGATAGATAAAAATACCGGATTTCTTTTTTGACAAGTCACGTATTTTAAATATTATATTTGGCAATATTTAATTTAACTTAAAAATGAAAATTAATAAAAGTCAATATTCTAGTTTGGGTCAATCAGGGGTGGAAAATTCTACTGTTCTACATCGGAAAAATATAACCACACTCCTTGTCGGCAGTCTATTATTATGAAATGGGGTCTCTTATGCAAACGAGACTGAGGATATGTACAAGGGCTCGTGGAGCAATTATGGAATGGCTGGAACTAAAGGCAGTGGTGTCGGAACACAAGCCATTCTCACGAACACAGAAGATAGATGGAGTATATGATATCGATGAGAATCTATGGGGAATTATGGCGATAATCATACTATTGCATGAGCTATCCATATAGGAGAACACTATATATTAGTACCAACACATGCGCGTACATCCACCAAAATAGATGCATGAAATATAATAGAAAATAATAGTCATGTCGAGATACATCGTATAGAAGAATGAAAAAGGATAGACCATATTACTGCTTCCCTCTGATATGGAAAAAGCTCTGGAAGTGGAAAATGAGAAAAAGAATTTATCGGAGAAACATGGGGCTCTATTGCACTCAGTGCGTGAGGTAATCTGAATATATGAAATAACCATGGATATGTATATGGCACGATCGGAAAAGAATATATCACACAACCACATAATCAAGCTATTGGATTCGGTGCTGTAGAATATCATTCTGGCAAGGTTCGTACGAGTCTATTTGCTACAGAAAATAGACTCCGAGAATATAAGTTCGAATATTGAAATGGTGGAGGCTGGATGGGCTGAATCTCTCATACCGAATGATACATATCTGAGACACGTGCATATATCGGATATACTTTCGGGTTCGGATGAACCAACCATGCTCATCATGAACATCATCTAGATACTGGTGCCCTCATGAAACAAACACTTTTTGCTACTGATATCACAAATACCCAATCGCTTGCTGGAACAAAAGGAGAATTTGAAGACAGCGAAGCGAAACATGACCATAAAGAATAAATCCCCTTTTCGGGGATTTATTTATCGACAGATACGCACAATCGTGTCGAAGAATCTATCGATATCTGCACGTGTATTATAGATATAGAGACTCATACGGAGGGTCGCAGAGAGTGCGAGTGCGTCATGGAGTGGCTCAGTACAGTGATGTCAGACACGGACACATATCCTCTCCGCTGCGAGCGCATCTGCCACATCAGCAGGGTGATGTCAGACGATGTCGAACGAAAATACTCCGAGTCGATGTGCAGACTCCATGGGTCATATGAGACGAATATGAGGTGGCAGCTCTGGGATACGAGACAGTGTATACTCTATGAGGTCTTGCTCATATGCCTCTATAGCCGGATATCCTCCGATCGACTCGATATACTCGAGTGCTGCGAGGAGTGATACCGCTCATGCGATATGCGGAGTCCCGGGCTCATGTCGATATGGGAGTCCTGCGGCTTCATAGCCGAGAGTAGTGACACTATTTATCGCACCACCACCACAAAACGCTGGCTCCATCTGCTGGAGGTATGCCTTCTTCCCATAGAGGATACCGAGGCCCGTGTCTGACATCATCTTATGTCCTGTCGATATGAAAAAGTCGATGTCGAGATCGACAACATCGACAGAAAAATGTGGCAAAGCCTGACTCCCATCGATAATGAGAAAAATATCATCTCATCATACTTTTCGAGCGCTATCACGAATCTTCGCGATATCTGTGATGGCACCCGTTACATTCGATGCTGCTGTCACCGCGATGAGACGAGCACCCTCACATTTCTCATCGATATCTGAGAGATCCAGACGACCATCCGGGGTCACACCGATATAGCGCACCTGGAGATCGAGCGAGCGAGCAATGAGCTGCCATGGGACGATATTCGCATGGTGATCCAGGAGAGAGAGGACGATCGTATCTCCTCGTGATATCATACCACTATCTGCGAGTGAGCGTGCGAGATAGTTCATCGCATAGGTCGCACTATACGTATATACTATCTCATAGCGTGACTCTGCATGGATAGCTTGCCTATATTTCTCCTTCGATGTCTCATAGAGGAGCTCTGAGCGCTCTGAGAGATCATAGGCACCACGGTGGATATTCGCATAGTCATGACGATAAAAATCCACTATCGCATCTATGACTTTCTGTGGCTTCTCGGCAGTCGAGGCAGAGTCAAGGTAGATAGTCTCAGGATGAGATGTAAATATGGGAAAGTCTTTTTTGTACATAATTTATGGGGTGATGGTACCTGATGCTGTATCGATACGAGTCAGGTACATCTGTGCTTCCTGTGAGATATCGGGCCAATCCGTCAGCTCTGTAAGCTCGAGAAATGTTTTTCTAGCAAGCATAATATCTCAGAGTTCCATATCGATAATAGCTTTCTCTAAGAGATAGCTCGGATTTTCAAGAAATACATCCGATGGAGTATTTTGTAAGAGAGACGATGCGAGATCTATCTGATCATCGAGACGGAGTGCTTCGACATAGAGAGGAGTAATACTTCTGGATTCGGGGAATTTTTCGAGACCAGATCGCGCCCATGATGCGGCACGAGTATAACTTCATTCTTCGAGTGCCAGGGAGATTCCTACGACAAAATCATCCTCTACCACATCATCTTCTTGAAGTAGATAATTCATTACCTTCATCATACCGATAGTATCATCTAACAGTGAATAATTATATGCGAGTCTTCGCTCTATACTTGTCTTAGGAGTATACCCTGCTATTATAGCATTATTTAGGTAGAGATTCGACGAGACATAATCTCCGATAAAAAAATATACTTCACCAAGTGTCGCTATCACATCGAGATCTCGAGGATTTCATTCGAGATATTCGAGGAGATATTTTTTTGATTCTTCATATTTACCGAGTTCATAGAGTGCGAGTGCGAGCATTTTTTTCGCTTCGATATAGTCCGGGCGTTCTCCTAAGACCTCATAGAGTATCGTTTCTACAGCACGAAACATCCTTTGTTCATAGTATTTTGCTGCGACGAGCAGATTTCTATACTGATAATCTGGTGAGATTTTTTCAGCTTTTTGTATCTGATTTTGTAGATCAATAATACGTGCTTCCGTACCTGTATATGATTGTATATGGATGATACAATTATGAATAGTGCTATAGCATACATCCACAGTTTCATAATACTCAAGTGCTCCGCTCTGAATCTGTAGTTTCGTGAGTTCTCCGAGACGATCGAATGTAGACTCATCAAAAAAAAGAGCCTGAAGCATCTCATTGACTTCATCTGTATTGAGCTCGCTTTGTGGTACCTGGATATACTCTTTATACGAACGTGCCCAGTTTTTCATAAGAGCATATACATGAGCGATTTTCTTACGAATAATCGGATCTTCTGGGAGTTTTTCGAGCGCCTCCATATAGTATGTTAGGGCTTCTTCCGGGGCATTTCGAAGGGAATAAAAATCCCCTTTCCGAATCCCTGTAATCTGCGATCGACGTTTTTTCGCCATCGCTATACGCTCATCGTCAGTAAGAGTAGTGATATAGGGAGTCTCTGAGAGGCTCCCTGTGAGGACCGATGAAGTATCTCCCGTGCGGACACAAGATGAAAGAAGGGAAATAATCAGTATGGGAAAAATCCAAAAATACATACATCCACTATAAGGAAAACTCCGATAAAACAAAGTAAAATTTACAAGAAGAGAATTCATACTATACTACACACATCTTATAGTCTATACCTATGTACGCTCTCAGAGACTATCACTACATCCTCCCTCCAGAACTCATCGCCCAGGAAGCGATCCATCCACACCATGATGCGAGACTCCTCATCATCGATAGGACCAACGGGAAAATTATCGACGAGTCTACTTTCTGGGAACTCGATAGATATATACCCGACGATAGAGTCATCTTTTTTAATAATTCTCGTGTGCTCCCAGCGCGCATCCGCCTCCATGATATAGACATCATAGATACAGATGGAAATACGAGCATCATACACGATGGTGAGATTCTCTTCTGCCAGAAGCAAGTGGATGGGACATTCGAGGCGATGGTACGTCCTGGGAAAAAGTATAAAATCGGCACTAAAATCCTCCTCGGAGAGAGCTCTCTCGAGGTCGTAGGGATGTCTGAAAGTGGCAGATATATGCGTGCGCATGGCGCGTCCATAGAGTCTATCATGGAGACCTATGGCGAGCTGCCGCTGCCACCCTATATCGAGTATACGAAAGCAAAAGAAGATGACTATCAGACGAGCTTCGCGGAAAGTGATGGCTCAGTCGCTGCGCCGACCGCTTCGCTCCACTTCACGAGAGCACTCCTCGAGAAGCTCCCTCATGAGCAGTCCTATGTGACACTCCATGTCGGTATGGGTACATTTAAGGGTGTGGATACCGAAGATATACGAGACTATCATATCCATAGTGAGATGGTACGAGTCGATGCGAGTATATTTGCTCATATACGAGAGAGGCGAGAGTGAGGACGCTCCATACTCGCTGTCGGGACGACCGTATGCCGTACACTCGAGTCACTCCCCTACCTCTATCAGTCACTCCCATCTGAGATCATCGATACTCTCGATACCGATACGAGGAGCTACTGGGATACACTCACAGCCGAAATCCCGAGAGAGGAGTATATCCATAGCATCGTGTATGATAGAGAGAAGATGCTGATAGACTTCTCGACACAGATATATATCTATCCGGGGAAATCATTTTATATAGTCAATGATCTCATCACGAATTTTCACCTCCCAGAGTCATCGCTCCTTATGCTCGTTTCTGGCTTTCTCTGATATGATGCCACGATGCATGCCTACCAGCATGCTATAGAGGAGAAATATCGATTTTTTAGCTTCGGAGATGGGATGTATATAAAAAATCTTATAAAATCATAAAAATATTTTGACAAAATGCACTCTGCCCATATACTCCTCCTACCACACATCCGGAGGGATGGCAGAGTGGTTGATTGCAGCAGTCTTGAAAACTGCCGTGCCGCAAGGTACCCAGAGTTCGAATCTCTGTCCCTCCGCCATATTGATACCAAAAGCATCCTAAGTAGGATGCTTTTTTATGGAATAAACTGCCTCTTGACCGCAAGGTAGCGGGGTTCGAATCTCTGTCTCACGTGACATTTGATTCACAAAATCCGTCCGAAAGGACGGTTTTTTGAAGCATTATTTCTGAGATAAGGATGAGAATCCGAGCGTTCATGAAGTGACGAGAAGTGACCCAAGTCACTTCTCGAGTAAAGTAGGACGACTCATGTGCGGAGCAATAAGATCCCTGCCCCTCTTCCAAAAAAATAAAATTCCCTCACAAAAGAGGGAATTTTATTACAATATAAACTTTAAGGTATACGTATATAATACGCACCATCTCATTTAATTGTATATAGTAGTCCGGTATTATATGCAGATTGTGTAAGTGTGCCTGTAAATCATACTAAACTTCCAGAGTAATTTCATCATTTTGGTTGTTCCATAATAGCAAGGAGGGAGAAGACATTCGGATTTGATAAAATGGTTGTCGACATAGCATATCCATAGAGTCAGACTGTTCCACAACCATTTGAATGTGCGGGTTGTGGATCATTAATATTCTTTCATCATAAATAATTTGATAAAGCTGCATTATTTACACATCCTTGGGCATCTGATAAAGGATATTTCTCATTTTCTGAAAAGTATAATGCTAGTCATTTACCGAGATTATCGATATTGGAAAGCCTTGAGGCATCTCTTCCACGTTGGATATAATTCGCAAACGATGGGAAGAGAGCAGCGGTAAGGATACCGATAATCGCGATAACGATCATGAGCTCGACGAGGGTAAAACCACGA
>CAZQUZ010000012.1:0-23413 GCA_964596675.1 uncultured Candidatus Peribacteria bacterium | reverse complement strand
GCTCCGACTTTCATATCAGGGTTCACGACGAATGGCTGAGTGAGGAGAGCGTTCTCTTCACGGAACTTCGTCATCTTCCCATCGATGATCTTCGTGAGGATATCATCTGGCTTACCAGCGTTTTTCGGATCTTCCTTCATGATAGAGAGTTGGATCTCTTTTTCTTTCGCGACGATATCTTCACTGATATCATTCGGAGAGAGCACCTGTGGATTCGCAGCGACGACGTGCATAGCGACTTGCTTGAGCTTATCAGCATCAGTACCAGCCTTAGCTACGAGGAGTGCGCCATTCTTATAGTTCGAGTGGACATAGCTCGCGATGACCTCACCCTCGATCTTCGTGAGAGTACGGATTTCCATATTTTCACCGACCTTGAGTGTGTACTCAGATGCCTTGAGCTCTTCAGCTTTTGCTTTTGCCTCTTCATCTGTAGCAGATGATTTGCGGATATCGATAAAGTGACCGAGCATAGCATCGAAGACTTCATTACGTGCGACGAAATCTGTCTCACATGAGACAACTGCTACATAGGCAGTATTTCATTCAGTGACGATTTTGATTTTTCCCTCGCTTGTCTCATTACCAGCGCGCTTGGCTGCTTTCGCGAGACCCTTTTTACGGAGGATATCGATCGCAGCATCCATATCACCATTTGAGTCTACGAGCGCATTCTTACAGTCGGACATACCGACACCAGTACGCTCACGGAGTTCTTTTATCATGAGGGGAGTTATCATAGAGTGGGGGAGTTAGGGGATATTATTTTGTATCAGGAGTAAATAAGGAAACAAGTCCAAGATTCTGGATGACTCTCTCAGCATTCTCATATATCCATCCTATCGTATAATCCTCACCATTATAGGCACGGATAGCGAGCATGATAGATGCACAGAACATGATGAAACTAATGAGTCCAAACAGTCCGAATATAAACCATAGTATAGAGGAAAGTATAGAACAAATGAGCTCTATCAGATTGATAAAAAACCCTTGCTTCATATATTTTACTACATATGGAGTTTTTTTGCCCATAAGAAATGGTGCAAAAAAGAAAAATGATGCGAGCGCACTCGCGAGCTTCTCCTGAGGAGATACAGTAGGAGTATCCATACTATAAAATATTAGAAACTAAAATTATTCACTTTTTGCTTCTTCTTTTTTTGTTCCCATAGGAGTCTTTGGAGCGAGTTTCTCAGTCTTCACTGGAGCACCAGCGAGAGGCTTTTTATCTTCACTCTTGCGAGCCTTGATAGATGATTTGAGCTCTCCGAGGATGAATGCGAGCGCCTTAATAGAGTTCACATTACATGGGACGAAGTAGTCAGACTTATCGATATCACCAGTAGAACCGAGGAGAGCAATAGTCGTGACACCCTGAGTGCGAGCCTCAGTGAGGGCGAGATCTTCATAGTGACCATCGACGACGACGACCACATCAGGAGTACGCTTCATATCTTTTACACCGGCGTATGCAGCCTTGAGTTTTTCGAGTTCTTTCATCTTTACAGACACTTCTTTCTTCGTGAGACCATCGAACATACCATTCGCGAGAGTCGATTCGAGCTCGTTATAGTAGCCGATACGTTTTTTGATAGTAGCAAAATTCGTGAGGAGACCTGGTACCCACTTCGAGTTCACATAGTAGTGACCTGTCGATGTCGCGAGAGCCTCTACGAGATCTTTAGTCTGTACTTTTGTACCGACGAAGAGGATAGACTTCCCACGAGATGAGAGATCTTCGAGGAGAGCCTTTACTTCTGCGAGTTTCTCTTCAGTTTTATAGAGATCGAATACATGGATACCATTCTGGACACCATAGATGTAATCTCGCATTTTAGGAGACCAGTATTCACGCTTGTGTCCGATGTGGACTGCGTTTTCGAGCATGCTCTTTATGAGAGTAGCGTTTGACATAAGAAAAAATAAGTAAAAAAATAATCCTTGCGGGACATCTCGTCAGATACGGAGCCTCTATCCGAAAGGGCAGAGGAGGAGGTATCCTTGCTATTACGCGCGAGCATAACATACGAAAAATCCCAACGTCATTTTCATTTTCCGAAAATGAGTCGGGATGATTATAGTGAAAAATAAGGAAATGCAAGCGAAAATATCTATTTTCTCAGCACTATTCAGCTGTTCGTTCAGCAGCTATTTGAGTCATGGGGAGAGGTCATATTATTGCACTGGAAGAGACGATAGTCATCACCTGCGTATTTATTTGACCCCGAATTAGCGCTAAATCATCCGCATTTTGATCTGCTTCAAATGCAGCAGCGATTTCACGCGGATCAGTAATAGAATTTGCTGTAAGCATAAAGAAATTATATTAAAAAATTAAGTGAGATTTTTTAGATTTATTCTGATTTATTTGATCAGACTGATAGAAGTGAGAGGAGTTTCGATTTTAGTTTTTGCGATACTAATATTCATTGACTTGGAGTCTTTAGTGAAGTATTTTTATCAAAAACCCCCGCCTGCATATGCAAATTCATAAAATCCACGGGCGTATTAGAACTCGGCATATGTATATGCTGGCGAAAACCAAGATTATCTCATGACATAAGAAAAAATAAATTCAGATTATTATATAATGTATAAATTTGAAGTCAAATTTATTTCACTCATTTTTCGTGCTTACCATGACCAGCCCATGTATAGAGCATATCACCAGCATAGTATCCAGCTATCGCCATCAGAAATCCGAAGAAGTGTGGAGGCATAGCATAGATTTCTGTGAATCCTAGATAAAACTCGAATGTCGTCCATACACCGATACCGACTATCATAGAGAGGAGTGCGGATATGGTATGCACCCGTTTATGTATGATAGCCATGACGAGCGGGACGAATGCTCATGCGAGTGTGATTTTATACGCATTTTCCACCATTTCGAATATGCGAGCCTCCTCCTGGAAGTATTTATAGGAGACAAAACTGATGATTATCGCGAAAAATCCTATTACCGATGCACGAGTGAGGAAGAGTGCTTTCTTATCTGACATATGAGGGAGAAATGGTCGGAGGATATTCTCCATGAAGAGTGCTGATGGTGCGAGGAGTGTCCCAGATGCTGTCGACATGATAGCCGAGAGGAGAGCACCAAAGAACATCACCTGCACGAAGAGTGGAGTCGATTCGAGGATGAGTGTCGGGAGGATGCGCTGCGTATCATCCGTACCAGCGATGAGCTCTGGTGCGACCATATAGGCCGCATATCAGAGGAGTATCGGGAGAAATGCTACCACGATATAAAAACTCCCGCCGAGTATACCACCAGTACGTGCGTGCTCTCGACTATCTGCAGAGAGTACACGCTGGAATACATCTTGCTGTGGTATCGAGCCGAACCCCATCGTGAGTACACTCGCGATGATACCGATAATGGCAACCAGGGAGAATCCATCTGGCAAGAGGTCGAGCTTTCCGGCACTATAGGCAGTCGAGATGACATGCCCCATACCATCCGCACCCGGGAGTCCCGTCACGAAAAATGCGGCTATCGCCATACCTACCACGATGATGATCATCTGGAAAAAATCCGTCATCGCCACCGACCACATCCCTCCGAAAAACGTATACACGAGCACGATGAGACCACCGATGAGCGACCACTGCATCTGCGTAAGAGATGATAGAGTAGAGCCCTCTGTGAGGATATCTCCGATAAGTCCGAGTGCCACTATCTGTGCCGATACCCAGCCGATATATGATACGATGATCATGCTCGATGCGAGGAGCTCTACGGTGCGTCCGTATTTCATACGATAAAAGTCTCCGAGCGTCTTCACTCCCGCATCATAGAGAGGTCGCGCGAAGAAGAGTCATACCAGGATGAGACAGAGTCCCGCACCGAATGGATCTGCCAGGATACCGAGGAGCCCGTCATCGAGAAATGTCGATGACGTACCGAGTACTGTCTCCGAGCCGAACCAAGTGGCGAATGTAGTCGCGATGACGATATAGAGTGGGAGTCCGCGTCCTGCGAGGATATAGTCGGTATCCGTCTTCACATGTCTCGATGCATAGAGTCATATGCTGATAGATATGATGAGGTAGAGTCCTATCCAGAAGAGGAGAGTCATAGGGGGGAGGTAAGATATAAAAATCCACTCCAAAAAAATCTGGAGTGGATGAGGTATTATGAGTGATGAGTGAACTGCATAGGAAAAATAAATAATATACTTCCTACACATAGATGATAGGGATTTATAAAAAAATGCAAATTTATAAAAAATTTGACTTATGTTACAAAATCCGTAATTTACGGCTCGTAAGGTAATCTAGCAATGTTATCTTACATACGAGAAATCCTCCCTAAATTTTCTTGTAGTTATACATCTCCAGTAGTCTGATTTATAGACTATATATGTCTATGGAGAAAGTCGCTGAGTAGTACTTCCCACACAAAACATCGTGTGGGATTTTTTTATGAAAAGTTGTATATTAAGAAAATTTCCTCATACTCTATAGAGATTATAAAACCAATTATGTCCGTCTACTCTATAAATCCTGCTACCGAGGAAACCCTCGAAGAAATAAGATATATCTCAAAGGATGAACTCATGCTTAAAATAGAGCAAGCCCATAAGGCATATACACAATGGAGGAAGATTTCATTTTTTGACAAAAGCACATACTTCAAAACATTAATAGATATTTTCGAACGAGAAAAAGAAACTCTCGCTCGTATCGATGCAATAGAGATGGGTATGCCTATACGGGAAGCTCTCGGTGATGTATCGAAGTCTATAGCAAATATTGCTTATTTTATACAAAATGCTGAAAGAATGATCGCTCCTGAATCTTTCGAGAAAGATGATATACGCTGACAAATACGATATGAACCTATGGGTGCAGTGTATATGGTAGCACCATGGAATTTCCCAATCAATCAAGTTATCCGATCTACCATACCAAATATCATAGCAGGAAATGTCATGCTCGTAAAGCATGCATCGAATGTACCCCAAATGGCGAGAAAACTCGAGACTATGTTCCTCGAGGCTGGGTTTCCAACATGAGTCTACACACACCTATCGATACCCTGATCATACTCCGAGGATATTATCAGTCATCCTCATATCATCGGTGTCACTATCACTGGTGGAGATAAGGCATGACGCACGATATGAGGACTCGCAGGAAAATACCTAAAACCATCCGTACTCGAACTCGGTGGGAGCGATCCGCTTATCATACTCTCATATACAGATAGAGAAAAAATAGTATGACAAGCCATACTAGGCCGCATGGCCAATAACTGACAAAAATGTAACTCATCGAAACGTATCATCATACTCGATGAATATTATGATGATTTTTCCCAGACATTTACTGAGAAAATATCCTCACTCCGACTCTGAAATCCACTCGATAGAGATACTGAGATCTGACCGCTCGCACGGCTCGATCTTCTCGAAGAGATACACGCACATGTAGAGTCAAGCATAGCTGCATGAGCGCGCCTCTTCACTGGTGGAAAAAAAATAGCAGGGGAGTGATACTACTATGAGCCTACTGTACTCACGGAAGTGATACCTGGCATGAGTGTATTCGATGAAGAGATTTTTGGTCCAGTAGCACCACTCATACGAGCACGAGATATCGATCATGCTATCGAGCTCGCGAATATGAGTCGATATGGACTGGGATGCTCTATCTTATGAGGCACGACGGAAGAGCAGTCTTATATAGCCGAACGTGTAGCATGCGCGAATGTCACCCTATGAGGTATCGTCACGAGCTATCCATGATTACCATATGGCGGGATAAAAGACTCCTGATATGGGAAAGAGCTCGGTCTCGATGGCATACGTACTTTTTTGAATCAGAAAGTTATCGTGAGAAAATAATTTTGACAAAAAAGTAAAAAGTTATATATTCCATTTCGTTGCTCATGGATTCCATCTAGAACGTGTCTTCCATGGACATATGCTCTTGGCCTCTAAAACCAAAGCTAACCCACCTGAGAATGGTGCCTCATCGAGAGTAATCTCGATGCAAATACTTTTAAGGAGAACGACATGAAAGCCTTACTCGCAGCATGTGCTTTAGTCGGCTAAAGTCATAGGTCGAAAACCGATTCTCGCTATCTTATTTTCTTAACATTCTTCCCCGACTCTCGAACGCATTTTTCGAGAGTCGGGACACTCAATACCAAAAGGAATACAAATCATGACAAAATCTGCTCTCTTGGCAGCACTTCTCGCCTTAGCACTCACTGCTATGGGTGAAAAAGATATAAATCCTCCGCAAAAGGATACACAAAAACCCAGCTCTTAGCAGGGTTTTTATTTTGCCATTTCGACTTGTATTTTCTCGTCTTTTTCATAGGATGAGCCCATATTTTATCGACCCTATGACCAAAACATACGAAATCATCATGTGACTCGAGACCCACGTCCGAGTCAAGTCTCATACCAAAATGTTCTGTAGTTGTGCAAACGCGCTCGAGCTCGCTCCCGAGCCAAACATGCATGTATGTCCTATCTGTATGGGATTCCCTGGGATGCTGCCGACCCTTTCTGCTGGTGTCGTAGACCTCGCCGTCCGCGCGAGTCATGCGATGCGATGTCAGGTGATGGAAGAGAGTATTTTCGATCGTAAGAGTTATTTTTATCCAGACCTTCCGATGGGATATCAGATCACACAACTCTATCATCCTATCGCGATGGGTGGGGAAGTGCGGACATTTGTCGGAGATGAGATACGGACATTTCGCATACACCATATGCATATCGAGAATGACGCAGGGAAGCTCGTCCACGCAGGTGGCAAGACGCTCTGTGACTATAACCGTGCAGGTTCTCCACTCATGGAGATCGTGACAGAACCAGACTTCCGCTCGAAGGCAGACGTCATCGCCTATCTCGAAGAGATACAAAAACTCATGCGATGGTGCGGAGCATCTGATGCGGATATGGAGAAGTGACAGCTTCGCTGTGATGTGAACATCTCAGTGCGCGAGGTCGGTGAGACGACATTTCGCAATCGTGTCGAGCTCAAGAATATTAACTCATTCTCCTCTATAGGACGTGCTATCGACGTCGAGTATGCTCGCCAGATCGAGATATATGAAGAGGGTGGTACGATAGATCAGGAGACTCGCGGATGGAACGATGAGAAGTGAGTCTCGACTCCACTCCGATCGAAAGAAGATGCTATGGACTATCGATACTTCCCAGATCCAGATCTCCCACCACTTCAGATCACGACTGAGTATATAGAAGAACGTCAGGTAGATGAGCTTCCGATAGATCGCCGTATAAAGTATCGTGATGAGTATAAACTCAGTGAGGATGATGCTCGCATACTCTCTGCAGATAGGCTCACGAGTGACTTTTACGAAGAACTCGTACGTATATCGAGTGATGCCAAAAAATCATGTTCCTATATCACGACGATACTCTTCGCGATATTCGAGTGACATACAGAAAAGATAGACCTATCCCATGTGAGATGATGAGCGAGTGAAGTCGGAAAAGTCATACAGATGGTAAATGCTGATGAACTCTCCTCTACGAACTCGAAACTCGTCATCGAAAAACTCGTATTCGAATGAGGACTCGCTACAGAGTGGGTAGAAAAACTCGGACTGAAACAATCGAATGATACGGGCGTCCTCGAGGCGATAGTCGATACTATGCTCATAGAAAATGCGAGCCAGGTCGCTCTGTACAAAGGAGGCAAAGAAACACTCTTCGGATTCTTCGTCGGACAGTGTATGAAAGCATCGAAAGGGCAGGGAAATCCAAAAATATTTACCGACATACTAAAGAAAAAACTCTCCTAACATGAGGAGAGTTTTTCGTATATTGTTTTTTATAAATAATATGGTATAATATAACCATGAAAAAATCTATTGCTTTCATCTGTATGCTATTTTGCATCTCTGTATCGAGCACTGAGGCGGCTACATGAGTACTCCGACCGAGTCTCAGCACCCAGATGCAAAAGCAGTCGAAGATAAATACAGTGAATCTCATAGCAGAAAAAAAGGCTATGAATCTCACGAGACTCCAAGCCATAGCAAAAAAAAGAACAACATGAGTGCAGGGATCAGTGCAGATTTCTAAGAAAAAAGTGATATCCACTCCGACAGCTATCTCACCCACAAAACCCATAGTTACAACGTCTCTTATTACAGTATCGAAGCCATCATCAGTACCAAATGTTGATATGAGTCGCATTCATACTACGATTTTTGGATGGTACAATGACTATCGCCGATCTCTCGGCCTCGGGCTCTATCTGCATGATCCACGACTCGATATCACTGCACATGACTGGAATATACGATTTGCAGCAGGAAAAGGACAAAATCATCACACGAGGAATCCAGGCGATGGATACTATAACTTTCCTGTGATAGATACATGGTTCGCTGCTCGTGGAATCAATCCCATAGTCAGAAATAGGTCGAAACATACAGAAAATGTAGGCTATGGATACTATACCTGTACATCATGAGACTGCACGGATTCTCTGATAGCTGCGATACATACGACATGGGATTTCTTTATGAGTGAAAAATGAAAATCCTACGATGCACACTATCAGACGATAATCAATCCATATTTCACAAAAATGGGATACGATATTATCGTGGTTCCAAGTGAAAATAGATATTATATCGTGCTTCATTTTATAACAGAATAATATGGAAAAATATCCAAATAAGTTCCTACTTGATACTGAGGAATTATCTGTAAATACACGGATACTCGAACGTCGAATCAAGTCAGAAATCACAGATGAACTCGGCGCCAATATAGAGAAACATGGATGAGAATATTTTTTTCGAGAATATATTATAGACTATAGTTTTACAAAAAATATTATAGCTGAAACCGATTTTTTAATAAAAATATATCATAAATTTTTAGGGAAAGATGTAATCATAGATGATGCAAATCAGTATTTTTGATTTCTTTGCTTTATGGCATACATACTCAACATATGAGGCATATATAACGATGCCGAGTGACAAAAGATTTCTCATGATGACTATCTCGAATATGCAAAACAATACCTCTGAACAATAGAGCCATTTTCTATAGAACAGCTCGGGGAGCGAATCCATGCCGATAAAGACATATTTCTTCCACGAAAAAAACACCTTCAACTCCTAGTAAATAATGGATTGCCGGAGACAAAATCAAACAATATCGTCAATATAACAAGAAAAAAACCAGTATTAAAACTGGTTATTTCGAATGAGTAGTTATACATCGAGATTCGCGACACTCGTAGCGCGCGACTGGATAAAGTGCTTACGTGGTGGAACATCCTCACCCATCAGCATACGAAATACAGCATCTGCCTTTTCTGCATCTTCGATCGTCACACGGAACATCTTCCGCTGCTCAGGATCCATAGTCGTCTCCCAGAGTTGCTCAGGATTCATCTCACCGAGACCCTTATATCGCTGGATACCCTCAGAAGTGACACCCTCAGCTTCCATGATTTTTATCTTTTGCTCATCAGAGTACGCATACCATGCACCTTTTCCTTTCGTGAGCTTATAGAGAGGAGGATTCGCGATGAAGATATGTCCATTCTCTACGAGCTTCGTAAAGTATCGGAAGAAAAATGTCAGTAGAAGTGTGCGGATATGAGCACCATCGACGTCCGCATCGGTCATGATGACGATACGATGATATCGGAGACGTGAGTAGTCGAATGACTCAGAGATAGAGGTACCGAGTGCGATGATGAGATTTTTGATCTCACCATTAGCGAATATCTTATCGAGACGAGCTTGCTCAGTATTGAGGATTTTTCCACGGAGTGGTAAGATAGCCTGGAACTCACGGTTGCGTCCTTGCTTCGCACTCCCACCCGCAGAGTCACCCTCCACGATATAGAGCTCACACTTCGATGGGTCCTTCGAGCTACAGTCTGCGAGCTTACCAGGGAGTCCAGATCCCTCGAGCGCACCCTTACGGATGATGGTATCACGAGCATTACGTGCGGCAGCACGAGCACGAGCGGCGAGGAGACATTTTTCGATGATGGCCTTCGCAGCCTTCGGGTTCTCCGCGAGAAAGTCATAGAGCGCCTCACCTGTGACTCTATCAGAGATACCTTTTGCTTCTGGGGTACCGAGTTTTCACTTCGTCTGCCCCTCGAACTGTGGCTCTGGTACCTTTACAGAGACGATGACGGTGAGACCCTCGACGACATCTTCATTCGCGAGATTGGTATCTTTTTCTTTGAGGATTTCTTGCTCACGAGCGTACTTATTGATGGTACGAGTGAGCGCCATTTTGAATCCGACGACATGCGTACCACCCTCTGGAGTGATAACATTATTCACGAATGAGATGAGTTTTTCATTATAGTCGTCTTTTTTATACTGGAGCGCTATCTCGACGGCGACATTATCGATCTGCTTATCGACGTAGAAGATATCATCACACACTGGGTCTGCAGAGCGATTGAGGTACTGTACATATGAGCGTATACCACCCTCGAAGAAAAATCGATACTGCGTATCAGTATACTCATTTTGGAGTGTGAGAGTGATACCCTTCGTGAGGTATGCTTGCTGACGGAGACGCGTACGGATCGTCTCATAGTCGAACTCTACCGTCGTAAACATACTCGCATCTGGCCAGAATCTGACGACAGTACCATGTTTTTTCGTCTTCTCACCTGTATCCTCGACCTGAGCATCAGGAACACCGATCTTATATGACTGAGTATATATCTTCCCATCTTTATGCACCCAGACCTGCATCTTCGTCGAGAGGGCGTTCACGACAGAGGCACCCACACCATGGAGACCTCCAGACACCTTATACCCACTCTCATCTCATCCGAACTTACCACCCGCATGGAGCACAGTCATCACCGTCTCGAGTGCAGACTTACCCGTCTTCGCATGGATATCGACAGGGATACCACGACCATCATCCTCGACAGATACTGAGCCATCAGCATGCATGGTGACGATGATATTTTTCGCGTGACCAGCCATAGCCTCATCGATAGAGTTATCTACGATCTCCCATACGAGATGATGGAGACCGCGCTCATCGGTCGATCCGATATACATACCAGGACGTTTGCGCACAGGCTCGAGTCACTCGAGGACCTGGATATTACTACTATCATAAGAAGTGGAAGACATAGGAAAAAGGATTATTTCGTGGCGTATACTATAGAAAAAAGCTCAAAAGTAAAGCTCGTATAGATAAGCAGTACTCTATATGATTTGACAATTATGTTTAATTTATTATGATTATAATAAATCCACATATTCTGGATTTCAAAAATACATATTATATTAATATCAAGGAGACAAAAATGGACTATCGTTATGCAGTATCGGTATTAAGTTTGATCTTATGGGCAGTACTTACTATATTTTGGTGTATAGAAAAATACAGTCATCTTGTAGACAATCATAGGAGAGAAGAAATACATATACATTCTGTAGAATTAGCAATATTTGCGATATTATTCATAATATCAAGTATATGTTTTATTTTATATCCATTTATATATAATGGAACTTCTAATGTAAGCTATGGCATTAATACTCTAGCCATATTTACTGCTACACTGCTCTTGCTTTATCCATTTGCAGAATTATTAACAGAGTATAGATACAAAAAAAGATATACAATCATCATCGGATCATAGTTTTCTCTAGAATATCTAGGACTCCATCTCAATCTACTCATTTACATATGGGTAGATTTTTTGTTTGACAGATATATAATGCTATATATAATCTATTTGCAGTTATTTCGCACATACTCAAACATAAATAAAGGAGAATTTTATGCTTAATGCATTTTCGGAGCCTTCCTGGTCAACAATTATTTTTTTATTTCTCATACCGAGCATTCTTATAGGCACATATTTAAGTGGACTATATTGTTTACACGATATGAAAATTAAACCACTCTGTCAGGCGGAAACGAGATATCGCCTATATCTCTATTATGCTATACTCAGCTTGCTAGCTTCTATTGTAATAATCTACTTCGTGAGATTCGATTCTCTCATATTGAATATTATTACACTCATCCTTATAGGAATATTCGGATTATGTATGGGCTATGCAAGAAGATTATTTCTGATTTTACATTAGGAGAACTCTATGGATATAGCGATACTACGCGCTATCCTATGGATACTCATCGGGGTAATACCACCATATTACATAGGAAAATATCTCTTTCGCAAGATTCATCTACTCAAAAAATATAAATATCTTATTCATCTCCTGATGATTATATGCTTCCTATTCATAATATATGAATTCGGAAAGCCTATACCCTCTCAGATTATAGTATATATACTCAGTGCGCTCACCGCAATAATCTACGGTATATATGAATCATTCTCATAATCCCCTCTAAAACAGTGGGGATTTTTTATAGCCTCATAGCACGTATCACCTTATCTGTCTTCGAAAACTCGGTCTTATCGCTTTCCTCAAGATATCCGAGGAGAAATGATCTGAGCACCTGGGGATTTACATCACTCGTGAGAGGAATATCTATGAGGGTAGTGATTCATTTTTTCATACCGAGACGCAGCAGTCGCGGGATACCCTCCTCATATACGAGAGAGAAGTGGAGCATATCTGCATATGGGTAAAATGTCGACTCCACCTGCACGCCTTGCTCTGTGACATGGACATCGGAGAGGGGAGTGGAGTTATTCTCTATCATGATATAGACACCCGCGAAGAGAAATGCCGCAACCGACATGAGATATGCTCCCGTCACGACACCATACACCACGAAAAAAATAACAACCACCAATGCGGCGATATACCAGCTCGGAGGCCGATCGTGTCCAGATGAGAACTGCCAGTGATACATAGACTATAGAGAAGATAAAAGTGCGACGAGTCGGGACATGAGGAACCAGGCACTCATAGCGAGGATAAATCCGAGACCCGCTCACTTCATACCACGCTTTGCCTTATCGACTCATGTGCTATCACCCGTGATACCACTCGCGAGCTGCATACGTACTGCATGATATATGAGTGCGACGACTGCGATAGACCCTGCGAGCGCCATGAGATACTCGACGGCAGAGGCGATCATGACGGGGATATCTTTCATACCGATATCACCAGTTCGGAGGCGATTTGTAGAGATGCCGAGGATATTATCAGTCGAGCTCGTGTCTGGAGCTGTTTGAGATGGATTCGAAGTTCCCATTGTCCCAAGTGATGTATTATAAGATCCAGCATTATTTACATCTGTAGGGGTGACTACAGCACTATCACCAGTAGGTTGTGCTCATAGGATTGTAGGGAATGTAGGGTCGTTTGCGAATACAAAAGGGGAGAACAAAATACTAGAGAGTAATATAATGTACTTAAAAATGGTAAACATAGAGAAGAAATTTATACCAAAAGTATATCACCAACTCATAAAAATACAAAACTTTTCACTCTTTTTGCTTTTTTTATGAGTTTTTATATAGTGGACTTCATAAATCTCTCATTTTTTATATGAAAATACCTCTTTCCTGGATATCACTCTATAGCCCGGTCACATCACTTTTCGAAAAATATACTCCAAAAGAACTCGCCCATGAATACTCTATCCACACCGCTGAGATAGACGGTATCGAGGAACACTTTCTCGATAAAGTTGTCGTGGGTCGTGTCATATCCTGCGAGCGACATCCAGAGTCAAAGAAGCTCTCCATCGTAGAAGTCGAGATGGGCACACTCGGTAATACTACTATCCTCACTGGAGCTGAGAATATAAAAGATGCACAATATGTAGCCGTCGCGATGGTATGAGCAGTACTCCCTGGAGACTTCGTCATCGGAGAGCGAATGATGGCAGGTATGATGAGTCGTGGGATGATATGTTCAGATGATGAGCTCGGCCTCGCTACAGAGCGTGCAGAGGGTATACTCATACTCGAGACGATATGGGAAGAGCTTGTACTCGAGAGGATGCTCGGAACATCATTTTTCGATCTCACACTCCCATTTCCTGGAAAAAATGGGGAAGCATATCATTATCCTCTCCGAGATACGACCTTCGAGATAGATAATAAATTTATCACCAATCGTCCAGATCTCTTCTCTGTCATCGGAAATGCGAGAGAGTTTCATGCAGTATTCGGGACGACATTCACCCCGTATACTCATATCACTATCGAAACCAAAGATACTCTCTCTGTAGAAATATCAGCAGATGATATCTCCTCATATCACCTCATGGCGATAGACGATATCACTCCAGCCCATAGTCCATATGGCATATCCATCATGATGGAGCGCGCAGGACAGACTCCGAAGCTCGACCTTATCGATACGACCAATCTTATCATGACTGAGCTCGGCCAGCCGATGCATGTCTATGATGCTGATACGATAACAGGGAAGATATCTGTCCGTATGGCACGAGCAGGAGAGGTACTCGATGCACTCGATGGAAAGACCTATACCCTCACGGATGCAGATATCGTCATAGCCGATGAGGTATGACCACTCGCTCTCGCTGGTATCATCGGTGGAGTCAGGTCGAGTGTCACCGAGAAGACGACTCGCGTTATCTATGAGTCTGCGTGTTTTGACGCTACGACGATACGCCTCAGCGCACAGAGACATGGAGTCCGTACAGATTCGAGTACTCGATATGAGAAGTCTCTCGATCCAGTCCTGGCTGGGACAACATTTGGTCGTGTAGTCGAGTATCTCCGATTCTTGGGGAAAAATCCGACTCCAAAATCTACATATAACTATGTAAATACTATAAAAGTACATCATATCGAGCTCGAGATAGACTATGCATTTCTCGAGAAAAAAGCTGGTATCCCGCTCGCAAAATCTCGTATCGACTCTATACTCCGCTCGCTCGGATTTGGCGTGGCTGATAAGTGAGCTCACATGGTCGTGACAGTACCGAGTCATCGTGCGAGCAAGGATATATCGATACAGGAGGATATCGCCGAGGAGATTATCCGTGTCATCGGATATGAGAATATACCACCAGCAACACTTCCGACATCATCACCTATTATCACGAAGAATATCGATACCATACTGCGAGATCATACTCTTTCATATTTCCGATCCTCATACTGGAATGAAGTATATACATATTCATTTACAAATGAATCTCTCGATAAAAGTATTTTCTTTAAAGATATGTCTGATGCTGTATCTATAAAAAATGCATTTAATGAAGAATATACTCATATGAGACGTTCACTTGCTCCGAGGCTCCTCTTAGCAGCGAGTGAAAATATAAAACATCATACAGAATTTCATTTTTTTGAGATAGGAAAGGTATACTCAAAAAATATGCACCAAGATAAAAATAATACACTCCTGCAAAATATCGCAATAAAACCATTTCCAGAGAAAAAAGTCATCGCATGAGTTTCAATAGGGACCACTCTCACACAAATACGTGAAACTCTCGAATCATATATGATAGATATCCTCTGATACACTCCACCTGTACACAGTGGAACACACCTAGCTTTTTTCCATCCAGGGATATCCTGAGAGTATAGAGAAGATAATCTGACTATAGCATCTTTCGGTAAAGTACATCCAGAAACCATCTCAGCCTTTGGTCTGCCATCGGATACATTTTATTTTGAGATGGATTTCGATACCATAAAACAACATTATATCGATAAAGATGCTCGATTTCATCCGATTTCTCGATATCAAACCATACAAAGAGAGCTGAATTTTCTAGCAGACTCTCGCACACCCACAGGAGATATAGCACATATAATCAATGCTGTACACCCATGGATAGATGATGTTATCGTGGACTCGATCTACGAAGATGAGATGAAAATAGGATCAGGGAAGAAGAGTGTGAATTTCTCATTTGTCCTATCGAATCATGAAGCGACGATATCTGACAGTGAGGCTCTCGAAGTCCAAAATATGGTCATAGAAACACTTGCGAAGCATGGCTATGAACTCCGCAGTGTCTAATCGAGCAAGAGAATAAGAGAGCGTCAAGAGATTTTAGAAATAGCAAGAGAGATTCTCTTGCTATTTCTCTATGACTCTGCTACACTAAAATATATATGAACGATACGACATCTATAACATCTATAGACTACAGTGGCGCTGAGAAGACTATCCATAAACTCATCGGCGAAGTACAGTCGTATATGCAGATAGATCCTACCATCATAGAGAAAACGCTCTATGACACCTATACATTCGCACGTGATGCGCATCATGGACAGATGCGCAAAAGTGGAGACCCATATATCATCCACCCGATAGAGGCATGTTTTTTTCTCCTCCACCTAAAGCCAGACCTCGTGACACTCCAGTCATGCCTCCTCCATGATGTGATAGAAGATACTGAGTATGATAGAGAGGAGATAGAGAGGAGATTCGGTCATGAGGTAGGACTCATCTGTGAATGACTCTCGAAGCTCTCCGCTATCAAATATCGATGAGAAGAGCGCACTATCGAGAGTCTACGAAAGATGCTCATCGCCATGGTCGAAGACCTACGCGTCATCATCGTAAAGCTCGCTGATAGGCTCCATAATATGCAGACTCTCGAGCATCATCCCGATCCGAAAAAACGTGAGCGTATCGCCCTCGAAACCCTAAATATATATGCACCGATAGCCGATAGACTCGGTATATTTCGCATGAAAGAAATGCTCGAAACCGAGTGTTTCCGCGTCCTTGAACCAGAGGCATATGAGAAAATCACGAAAGAACTCGACGCACTCAAGGAAGAGCAAGAGTACTTTATCGGGGAAGCGAAGACCATCATCCGTAAGATGATACCAGAAAATGTACCTCTTATCGATATCTCCTACCGCATAAAGGCACCCTATAGCATCTATAAGAAACTTGAACGAAAGAATTTCACCTACTCGAATGTCCGCGACCTCTATGATCTCTTCGCAGTACGCATCATCACAGATACAATCCCTCGCTGCTATGAGGTCCTCGGATTTCTCCATAATGTATTCGTCCCAATGCCGAAAAGATTCAAGGATTATATCGCCCTCCCGAAAGAAAACGGATATCAATCACTCCATACGACGGTAGTCGGTCTTTTTGCGAAGATTCGCTCTCAGCCGACAGAGATACAGATACGTACTCCAGAGATGCATATCCAGTGAGAAATCTGAGTAGCCGCGCACTTCGACTATAGCGAAAAATGAAAAAGTGTCCGATCGACCGATAGCTACTGGGTCAAGACGATAAAAGATATCGTAGAAAATAGTATGGAATGAGGGGAATTTATGAAAGAGATGGATATGAATGTCTTTTCAGATCAGGTATTTGTATTCACCCCGCGTGGAGACATCATCACTCTCCCGAAAGGAGCGACACCGATAGACTTCGCCTATGCTATCCACTCGAAGCTCTGAAACGAGCTCACGATCGCAAAAGTAAATGGACATGTCGTCCCTCTCGACTATACACTTACGAATGGGGAAAGTGTACAGATAACGACCGATCCACACAAAAAACCCAATCCTATCTGGCTCTCTATCGTAAAGACACCAAAGGCTCGAGAACATATCAGACAATTTATCAATCGTGAAGAGAGAAGTTTTTTTATAGAAAAATGAAAACTCATCCTTAATAGCTACCTCGAAAAAAACTATGGAAAGTGACTCGATAAAGAGCTCTCTCTCCTCAAAAATATCGATGGCAGAGTCCTCGATACCAAGGAAAAGGAAGATGTTCTCGTCCAGCTCGGAAATCTCTCTCGTAAACCTGGCAGTATCATAAAGTGAGTGAGTACTCAGACGCTCAAAGAAATATTCTGACAAGAAATGCTCGAGGCTCAGAAGCAAGCAGAGTCAGTTGCTCCAGTGCCAAAGAAAATATCAAATGAAAATATCGATACCGTCATCATCGGTAAGGAGACAGATATCCCATACAAGATGGCACAGTGCTGTCTCCCTACTCCAGCAGATCGTATCGTCGGGTCTATCGGACAAAAAATCGTCACCATACATCGCGCCGACTGTAAAGAGATAACTCGTACGAGCCTCGACCGACGTATCCCAGCGCGCTGGAGCAATATGAAAAATGAGGGCATGCTCCTCGATATAGAAATGGTATTTATGAATAAGATAGGAGTACTCCGTCATCTGGCAGATATATTCTATCATGTCGGGCTCAATGTCGAATCTATCGCCACGAGCAAACGCAATGAAAATGAGATGATCGTACATCTCATCCTAAAGAATGATGAAGATGATGACTACTATCTCTACGATAGACTCATCGAACGTATCAAATTCGATATACCGGAGTTTATAGAAGGGAAGCTCATCTCTATGAAGTAGGTCGTATCTGTGAAAATATATTTCGTCCACCAGAGAATATCTGATGCTCTATGAGAGAATAACCCGTGGAGGTAAAAAGGGAAGTGAGCTCATCGAGTGTAAATCCATGATAGTATCTGGCATAGGCTCAGATTTTTATCTGGAAATCTCAGTCTCACGTATGCGATGGTACATATCGTGGCTGATCGAGGAGGTTCCAGTTCGTCATGTAGATACGTCCTCATGGCGCGAGGAGTGATTTCGTAGCTTCGAGCACTCGCATACGTTCCTCTACAGTCTCGAGATGATGGAATGACGCGAGAAATACGATGACATCATATGAGCTCCTGAGACTGCCCATAGCGCTCATCGGCACGACAGAAAAATCCCTGTCAGGATGAAGTTTTCGAGCCTCATCTATCATACCTGATGAGTTATCGATACCGAGATATGATGAGAGGGTATATCACCGTTTCTCACACTCTTCTAGGAATCTGCCATTCCCACACCCTACATCGAGGAGGGAGATATCACCGAGCGGGACTATCTCATCGATAACCTGATCTATCTCAGGCCATGGATGCGCGCGCCTACTGTCTGAAAATGTCGATGCGAAACTATCATAGAGTGCCATAAAAAAAGTATACCGATGAATGTATTTTTACCAAATCCGTATAAAAATCATCCCACGGAGATGGGATGATACAGGATAGATATTTACAGCATCTAATATTCCATATCTTCGAATCCTCGCGGAGGATGAGTAATATTTATCGGATTATACTTAATAATAAGTGCATCTTGATTATTTTCTCATATATTTAAGATTCCATTATTATTTTTATCCCATCAGAGTGTACCTCGTCTGAGAAAATTCAGATCATACTGAAGTGCATCGAATCGGCTCACACTCGATACTCCAGGAGCACTATACGCTCAGCCTATAGCTCATCCAATCGTATTTTGTGTAAATAGAGAGCCCTCTATAGTGAGCTGCTTCGAGAGATCTTTCGTACGTGCAGGAGAATCACTCATGTACTGGGTACCATCAGACTGGACTGAGATGATACCACCATCTGTATAGATAAATACTTTCATATATGTCACATCTGGCCCGACGTATATGTTTCATTTGGATGATGCTGATAGAGAGAGATCATCATTGAGGAGTATGATTCCGAGATTTTTCGTGAGTACAGCTCCGCTTCCGAGTATCGTCAGATTTCCATTTTTTATAATCAGTGTATCATAGTTTTGATTCAGTTGTCCTGGTATTCATGCGTTTCATGCATTGAGTACGACATCACCTGTGATATAGCATGTCCCGAAATTATATTGTGCTGGATTATTACATCATACGATCGTCTGTGGTTGTCGAGAACGTACAATAAGCGCTACATTTTTTAGGAGACGATTTCGGAGAGTGCTACGAGATATATTTGTAGTATTCGCATCTTGTCATGTGATTACCTGTTTATCTTTCGTGAGGATATTACCCTGAAGTGCTCCGAGTGACTGGAGTCCACGAAATATACTACTCGTATTCACCGGATCTACAGTGCCTCATACAGGAGTAGGAGTCAGTCGATATCTCACTGTCTGTCCACCTAGACTATAGCTAATCCACGGATTTGATTGTGCGACACCAGCAGTAGGATTGATGGTATTTGTACTTATATAATCCATAACAAAATTTGTTTTTGTGGCATTTCATGGAGTTACCTTACGGAAAAATCCAGCTGTTGGCACTGAGGTAGATTGATTGATTTGGAGAAGTTTTTCTATGATAGAAAAATCAGGATTCGGCGATATGAGGCTCGTTTGGAACTCATCTATCGTATATGTATCACTACAATTTGGACATGCAGTATGATTTTTCGTGACATCGAGTCTCATCGTCTGTGTTGTACCGACCTTAAACTCCGTATCATCATGGATAGCGAGAGCACCAGTAAATGGCTTATCGAAACGAATCGTTGGAGTCCATATAGGAGTACTTCAGAGTTGTACTACTCATCCTGTTGGAGTGATATCATGATCAGGATTATGTAGAGGAACGTATATATTAGAAAATTGAAGTTGTTTATTATCAGGGGTATTTGATCGAATCTCAAAACACACTTGTGAATTTTCAAATCGTACAAATGGATCCAATGGCGTCTGTTTATCGACAACAGTAATTCCTTCACCAACATTAGCATATTGATCGCGCTTTATACCAACTGGAATAGAGTCCACTCTACTGAGTGGCTGAGATAGAGTGGTAACGATAACCCCTGTACGAGTACGGTATAGTGTTTGGGGTATCTGATAATTATGATGCGTTTTATTTCAGAGATAGTTATTGGCCAGAGTACTGACCGCATCAGTAGAGGAGATAGTATTCCCAAATTCATCACTTACGTCAAAACATATTCTTCCAGTATGCGTATCATTTGCATACATCTGTCATGTAGGAAAAGATGGAGTATACGTTAGATTGCCATTATAGCGCATATTATTCGTCGGAAGTATGACAAGCGGTATATTCACCATGCCTATATGTACTGGATTATTTGAAGCATCTTTTCCTTGCATAAGAAATTCGAAACGATAACTTCATTGCTTATCAGTGACGGTATCGATATTCAGATTTACGATAGCTCCTGTCAGCATGATAGAACTTCACCATAGCCATCCTGCAGCGAGGTCTTCGGTATATCATCATACTATTTCACCATTCAGCTTACGGAGTATCATTTTTACTGTAGTGACGATTTTTGTGCCAGATCAGGTTGGTGCGGTGACATATTGGAGTCCAGAGATCGTATACGGTGAGTTGGTAGCAAATACATTCATCCTACCGAGATAATCAAATAAATTGGTATTCACAGTAGCGAATGCTCATGTAAATGTAAATACTCATATTCAGGGAAGTGGTGGCGGAGCAACTCATGGTGTAGCAGTATTTACTGTAAAAGTGACTGGTGATCATGAGATAGTAACCGATGGAGTAGTAAGCGTACTGATACTGATATCCCCAGGTATATGTTTTCATGCAGCCAATCGTGGATGACTTATCGTATAATGAGGTGTTGTTGTTTTGGTACAATTAATGATAGATTTTTCTATTTTTAATTCTGTAGAGTATGGCCAAAATTTTGGCCAATCAAGATGAAAAATTTGCCCTATATCTGTACATGCTCATGGAGTAGTATTTTTGACATAGTTCAGATGATACCCAGTTCCTGACTGGGGAAGTAGGAGAGCTGCTGGGCTTCATAAAACAGAACCCATACAGCTATCCATCATTCCAGCCATAGTAGACGTATTTGTACCCCCTGTAGGAACACGATACTGTGGCGATCCACCGAATGAATTATATGTTCCTGTACCGGTAATCTGAAATTGTCTGCGAATAATCCCGACTGTTGCACTTCATCATCCAGACAGTAACACTCATGGTGATGTCGGCGTTCTCCCTTGCGCATAAAAATATGGATTTGAGATTGGTGTACCTATCATAGGGAGATACATGAGACTACCAGAAAATTCAAATTCTCTTTTATTTCCATGAGTCCATGTCGCTGTTTGGACATCGAGATTATCATTATGATCTGATACTACATCAAATAATACTACAGAACCCGTACCGCTTCATTTTACCGCTTCCATTCTCACGTATTGACTCGATGGACGACTCAGTGTGATAGATATGAGCTCACCACTTTCCGTATAACTTGTTCCTCATAAGGTCAGTGTCGTCTGAGCAGGATCTCCAGCATTTGTCATTGCTGATATGGTAAAATTATCACCTATAGTTCGCGTGATTTTTCCATCTGTATTTATATAGAGCATACCCGCATCTTCTGTGCCGACTATAGACCAATATGGTGCCCATCATTGTCAGGGTGGAGGAAATCATGAGGATGACACATTACAGCTAAATCATGGTGGAGGACTGCACTCTGGGATATTTATCGTAGAAGGCGTGAGGTCTTGATATAGTCTATCTCAGAACACGTTTTTTGATCTATCTTCTTTGAGTGAAATTTCGGCTCCCGGATGAAAGGCATACCTTCTCGTATATGTATAATAAGGTAACTCCTTAAACTCGAGGTCAAAAGTTGCTGGTGTCACGCTACAATTACGGCTTCATGAAACGAGTGAAACGCTTGTCGCAGATACTTCGATCGATAAACAACATGCTATAGATACGAATGATGCAATCTGCACAGACAGACGATAAAGATTTTTCATATAAAGAAAATAAATATACCCCTACATGGTATTCTTTTATTATTTTTTTGTCAAAAATTGGGTCATTTTTCGCTATTTTATTTGGTAAAAATATATTTATATGGTATAATCATATTATGAATCTCCTCCTCGGCATCATCCTCATCGCACTCGGTATCGCTATCATCCGCTATCGATACGAGATACATAACTTCACAGGCAACTGGGGATGGGCAGAGCAGTATACTGGCGGCACAGTAAATGCTATCGTCCTCATCGGCATGCTCCTCATCGGCGTAGGTACTGCGTATCCACTCGGCGCATTCGAGTGAGGGATGGATTCTGGTAAACCGTTTATCACTGTACCTCAGAAATAATATATGGGCAATGTATCGACTCCATATGAGGAACTCGGATATACTCGCCGAAAAAATACAGGAACTCAATCTGTAGCAATATGAACGTATGCAATATGGCAAAATGCACTGAAACAGAATTTTAGAAATACACTCGATACAACAAAGACCTATAGCACCGAAGATCGCCAAAAGATAGTAGTAGACTATATGCAAGCGAACGTACGGTACGAGCTCTCGAAATATAAGGGGACTGCAGATTATGGGGTAAAGTGGCGAGAGATAAAGCGTATGCTGATGTGAGCATTTAGAACAGCGAAGGGCAGTTACGACCAAGAAATCGCGAAAACTAATGCTCTCATAAATCAAATCTTAGTCCAGGAGCATGTCGAAAATAACACTCACGTCTATGATGCTGAGTGAATCGAGTAAATTCACTTGCAAAATAAAGAACTTTCTATAAAATCCGTCTCGCTCCAGTATATTGGGATATCGCCAAGCGGTAAGGCTCCGGACTCTGAATCCGGCATCCTAGGTTCGAATCCTAGTATCCCAGCCAT
>CAZQUZ010000011.1:4805-31631 GCA_964596675.1 uncultured Candidatus Peribacteria bacterium | reverse complement strand
TGCGTCCAAGAGTTCACATCGACGACGCAGTTTGGCACCTCGATGTCGGCTCGTCTCATCCTGGGGCTGGAGAAGGTCCCAAGGGTATGGCTGTTCGCCATTTAAAGAGGTACGCGAGCTGGGTTCAAAACGTCGTGAGACAGTTTGGCCCCTATCTGCTGTGAGCGTTTAGATATTTGATGAGATCTGTTCCTAGTACGAGAGGACCGGAATGGACGAACCCCTGGTGGATCGGCTGTAGATCAACTGCACTGCCGAGTAGCTAAGTTCGGAATGGATAACCACTGAAAGCATCTAAGTGGGAAGCCAACTCAAAGATAAGATATCTCAGGTCTGTAAGGATCATAAGTGCCCTTGGAGACTACAAGGTTGATAGGATATAGGTGGAAGCATAGAAATATGTGTAGCCGAGTATTACTAATAGCACGAACGATATTTATGCATGCTTTTTATTCCTCCTCGGATTATATGTCCGTTGGTATGAATGGGAGCTTGATACAATGGTAGGAAAGAGAATTTATAAAAATTCGCACATGTTTCAGAGTAAAAATAGTTTTATAGAGTCATAACATCTAAATAATGAGTGCCATATTAATGAAAATTCTTAGATTTCTCCTTAATGTCTTGGTGTGTATAGCGTGGAGGGTACACCTGTTCCCATTCCGAACACAGCAGTTAAGCTCCACTACGTCGATGGTACTTCGTGGTTTCACGTGGGAGAGTAGATACATGCCAAGACATTGGGGAGAAATTTTTTGCTATTGTCATTAGTGGGTTAGTTATTGGTTATTAGTCATAGGATATTATCCTGTTTCTCGTCGCTATTCACTATCTGACTAGTGTCTACTTCGGATCATTAGCTCAGTTGGTTAGAGCGCTTGGTCGACATCCAAGAGGTCACTAGTTCGAATCTAGTATGATCCACCATATAGTTTCGGGCAATTAGCTCAGTTGGTTAGAGCACCTGTTTTACACGCAGGGGGTCATAGGTTCGAATCCTATATTGCCCACCATTCGATACAGAAAAATCCACTCCTTGTGAGTGGATTTTTAAGTAGCGAAAGATAGAAATTATAGGATGAGAATCCGAGCTGTTCCGGCGAGAAGTGACTGATGTCACTTCGAGAGCGAGGAGAGACGAGTGTGTCGGAGAGCACTCGAATCCTATATTGCCCACCATATGAAAATTAAAAAGTCTCACGAAAGTGAGGCTTTTTTAGTGTAAATTTTTGAATCAGCTTTTATTTCTTAGTCAAAATCTCCTCGCTTTTTCCTGATTTTTCGATATGATGCTCTGCATAATCTCATATATTCCTCATGCGCATTTTTGCTTACGCATTTCGTAATATCGTACGAAATCCATTCCTCTCTCTCTCCTCGATATTCGTCATTACGCTGCTTATTTTCTTCGTAAATATCCTTCTTGGAGTCTTATTTACTTCAGGACGATTTATCGAGAGCGTGAATGATCGTATTTCATTTACTATCAGTTTCCAGAGTGGATATACAGTGAGTGATATCCGCGTGCGGACTCTTGCTGAGACACTTCAGACGGCATTCACAGGTATTAGTATCGATCCTATTTCTAAGAAAGAAGCATTTGCTCTCCTAAAAGAACGCAATCCAGATCTCACAGCTCTTATAGAAAATAGTGGAGAAAATCCACTTCCAGATTCTCTCCGTATCGATAATATTCCGCTCGATAGTTATCCTGATTTTGATGCGATTATTTCATCCGAAAAAGATATGCTCTTCTATGATAAGGATGCTATGAATGCAAAATACCTCGATTATAAAAGCCAATTTGATCGTATCACTCTCGTAGTGAAATTATTACGTACGATAGAATACGGAGTGTATGCACTTCTATTGTTATTCCTTTTTACGGTAGCAGTGATTTTGTATACCGTAATTGGAAATTTTGTATTTTTTCATAGACAAGAAATTGAGATTATCGAACTTGTCGGAGGAAAATCCCTCTATATCTATGGACCATTTTTATTACAGTGAGCTCTCTATGGAGTGATTTCGACAATGTGCGCTCTTATATGTTTAATCTTGCTTAACTTTACGATACCAGTAGAGTTCGTCACTGGACCACTGCAGTGACTCCATGAGGCTCTTTATAATGCTCTACTCCATCAAAGTATTTTCGAAATAGGTATCTTCTTTGTCGTCGGACTACTATCTGCATGGATAGCAGTGCGTAGGTATGTACGCGTGTAGGTTTCTGGTGATTTTTTACTTCCTGATATTTTCTCAGAAAAATATTTGCATTTTCGAAAAACGTATATATACTCCGCTCGCATTTAGAAGCTTGTCCCGTATACAAAAGCTATTCGAAATGTCATGTTTCCGCCTTTTGGTGCTGTAGCTCAGTTGGTTAGAGCGCTGCCCTGTCACGGCAGAGGTCGCGAGTTCGAGCCTCGTCAGCACCGCCATTTTCCGGTTTACCCCTTTCTGGGGCCTTAGCTCAGTTGGCTAGAGCGCCTGTTTTGCACGCAGGAGGTCAAGGGTTCGACTCCCTTAGGCTCCACCATTATTAAACTATTTATCCTATGTGAGTCCGCAACAAACGTCCCCATAATATGATCTATTCTGTAAAAAGAAAAGGTTCGTATTCTGGTAAAAAAATACAGCATGCCATCGCTCATTATAAAAAACTCCAAGAGCGTATCAGTATAGAGGGGGAGACTCTCTGGATTAAAAATGCGATGACTATTGTCTTGGCAAAATTTAAAAAATACGCTGTTAATATCGCGAAAATATAATAAGTGACAGTTAAGAACTTAACTTTACTTTTACCTTTTAATTATCACTTATGCCACGCCTTACTTCATCTGCTCACAAGAAGCTCAAAAAAGCAATCACTCGTATTAATAAGAAAATGCAGAAGACAAAAAAATAATTCTAGTCACATAGCTAATAGCTCATAATGAATATAAAAAATATTTTTTATGACATATTAGCTATAGTCTAATATTACTTTCATTTGCATTTTCCTCGGTTTTCTCTATAATTCCCCAGCATTTAATTTTTTACTTTTTTCCTCATATGGCTACATACGACAGATCAAAGCCCCATATTAACATCGGTACTATCGGTCACGTCGACCATGGTAAGACTACATCTACTGCTGCGTTTACATTCGTTCTTGCTCAAAAGTTCGGTGGTGAAACAAAGAAGTATGATGAGATCGATGGAGCTCCAGAAGAAAAGGCACGCGGTATTACTATCAATACTGCACACGTCGAATATCAGACTGCAAATCGTCACTATGCACACGTCGACTGTCCTGGACATGCTGACTACGTAAAGAACATGATTACTGGTGCTGCTCAGATGGACGCTGCGATTCTCGTAGTGGCTGCTACTGACGGTCCTATGGCCCAGACTCGTGAGCATATTCTTCTTGCTCGCCAGGTAGGTGTTCCTTATATCGTCGTATGGATGAATAAGTGTGATATGGTTGATGATGCTGAGATGCTTGATCTCGTAGAGATGGAAATCCGTGAGCTTCTCTCTAAATATGATTTTCCTGGTGATGACCTCCCAGTTATCCGTGGTTCTGGTCTCGTAGCGCTCGAAAATCCTACTGATATGGAAAAGCCATACGGTGCAAAAGAAGTAATCGCTCTCTTCGATGCTATCGAAGCATACGTTCCAGTTCCTGAGCGTGATCTCGATAAAGCATTCCTTATGCCAGTAGAAGATGTATTCTCTATTAAGGGTCGTGGTACTGTAGTAACAGGTAAGATTGAGCAGGGTGTGATCAAGCTCGGTGATGAAATCGAAATCGTAGGTATCCGTGATACTCGCAAGACTGCCGTCACTGGTATCGAAATGTTCCATAAGCTCCTCGATCAAGGTCAAGCTGGTGATAACGCTGGTCTTCTCCTCCGTGGTATCGAGCGTACTGACGTAGAGCGTGGACAGGTTCTCTGTAAGCCAGGTTCTATCAAGCCTCATACAAAGTTCGAAGCAGAAGTATATGTACTTACAAAAGATGAAGGTGGACGTCATACTCCATTCTTCCAGGGATACAAACCTCAGTTCTACTTCAGAACAACTGATGTGACTGGTTCTATCGAGCTTCCAGCTGGTGTAGAGATGGTAATGCCTGGAGATAATATCCAGATGACTATCGAACTCGGTGCTCCTATTGCTATGGATCAGGGTCTTCGCTTCGCTATTCGTGAAGGTGGTCGTACTGTTGGTTCTGGTGTGGTAGCAAAAGTTCTCGCATAATTCTTTTAGAAGTTTTATATTCTCTCCCGAATATTCGGGAGAGTCATAAGATTTTTATCCTTATCCTTAAAATACCCATGGCTTCAAAAAAAACTACAGCAGTTGCACAGAGTAAAATTCGAATCATCGTCAAAGCCTTCGAACATAAAATCGTCGATGAGGCTGTGACAAAAATTGTCTCAACTGTAAAAGATAGCGGAGCTTTGGTCGTAGGCCCAGTACCACTTCCGACAAAGATAGAGAAAATCACTCTGAATCGTTCGACATTCGTCAATAAGAATGCTCGTGAGCAATTCGAAATTCGCCGCCATAAGAGACTCATCGATGTCATGGATCCGACTCCAAAAACACTCGAACTCCTTCAGGGGATAAATATCCCAGCAGGTGTCGGTGTCGAAATCAAAGTCATGTAATCAGGCGATAAGAGCTCAACACTTAGAAATAAGTACAAATATTAGACTCTTAGAAGCTACAACCTAAATCCTAAACCATATTTTTATGTCTCGCGTCTGCCAACTCACCGGAAAAAGAACATCTACAGGAAATAACGTATCACACTCAGTACGTCGTACAAAGAGAAAATTTTATGTAAATCTCTTCTGGAGAAACATAAAAGATCCTATCACAGGAGCTACTCTTCGTGTACGTCTTTCAGCAAAAGCGATCAAGACTCTCAAGAAGAAAGGAATCCTCTAAAATAGAGCTTAGTTCTTAGTCTTTAGGACTTAGTATATCTAAATTCTATATTCTAAGTTCTAAATTCTACCCCTTGCCCGGGTGGTGGAATGGTAGACACGGAGGACTTAAAATCCTCTTCCTTCGGGAGTACGGGTTCGAGCCCCGTCCTGGGCACCACATTAATCCTAAATTAAAAATTAACACTTCCCATTATGCTTAAGATTCGTCTCTCTCGCGTCGGTCGAAAACATGTCGCAAAATATCGTGTCGTACTCACTGACCATAAGCAGGCTGTAAAGCATGGATTTATCAAAGTCCTCGGTTCGTATGATCCACATACAAAGACTCTCGATATGGATATGACTGCCGCAGAGGGGTATATCAAAAATGGTGCTCAGTACTCTGAGACACTCGCGAAGATTGTCGCAAAAAATAAGTAATAATCATGCCCTCGATATTTCGAGGGTTTTCCTTATCTTATAATTTCTCTTATATGGAAGCAACTCTTTTTCTACGAACCCTTATAGAGACTCTCGTCGATCATCCTGAGCAGATAGAAATCACAGAAAAAAATGATGAACTGGGTACACTCCTATCCCTGAAAGTAGCGCCGGAAGATATGGGCACGATCATAGGACGAGGAGGGAAGACGATAGATTCACTCCGTACCGTGGTCCGTGTCTATGGTTCCAAAGCATGAGCCCGCGTGAATCTTCGTATCATCGAAGATGGGCGTACTGAAAAATAGTATAATTTATTTTACTTTAGATTTTTTTATTATATTATACAGAAAGTATAATCTCTATAACAGATTTTTCCATGAATCCTATAAGTGTCAACTATTCTCTGATCGAAATGCTACAAACAGGCATTGCTGTCGTTATTATTCTTTCATGACTTTTCGCAGTACTCTATAGTCTTTGGGGTGGTTTTCTTCTTATTACTTCATGAGGGAATGAAGAAAAAGTAAAACCAGCCATTAATCATATTCGACATGCTGTTTTAGGACTTATAGTACTCATCCTTATCTTATTTGTTACACCAAAGGTGCTCGATATTTTTGGTCTCCCTTTTGCAGATGAGCTTCGTGCCAGTGATATTTTTGGTCGTATGAAAGAGATTTCTGCGACATTGCTCGGAGGTACAAGCAGTACTGATACGACGGAATTCCAGGATGATACACTCCCAGCTGACTTCTCTGACCTATAATTTTTATGGAATTTTCTTTTACTTCTATTCCTGATGCTTCAGCAGATGCGATGACACTCGCAGATGTGAGTAGTAATTACAGTACTGGTAATATGATAACGACCGGTGTTTCTATCGTCGTACTCGTGGCAATTATCTGTGCTGTACTCTTTATCGTATGGGGTGGAGTCATGCTCATCCTTTCTGGTGGGAAAGATGAGAAAGTAAAGCCAGCGATCAATAGTATCCGATATTCTGTAATAGGGCTCATTGTTATCGTTATTGCTCTCTTTATCACGCCGAAAATCGTAGAATTTATGGGACTCGAAAATATGAAAACATATCTCTGACCAGATGTGATATTTCGTTCGATGAAAGATATTGCGAATGGGATTTTTAGCGGTGATGGATGAAGTGCTTCATTGTTCCAAGAATCATCTTCACCTATAGATTCTAACGCTGATTTCTCTGATTTATAAAAATAATACACCCTAAAAACTCCTGGAAATCCCAGGAGTTTTTCATTTGCAAAAAGGAGGGTTTTTCTTATACTGGTCTCATTCTCTTACCTTTTGTTTATGTCAGAAAACACGCTCCCCCCAGAAGATACTAATACTCCAAATCCACCTGCTCCTACCACCCTCGTGATGCAAGGTATGGACTATGAATGAGATCAAAATCGAAATATCGTCGATGAGATGGAGACATGTTATCTCGACTATGCGATGAGTGTCATCGTGTCTCGAGCACTTCCTGATATCCGTGATGGTATGAAGCCAGTGCATCGTCGTATTCTCTATGCGATGTATGATGGTGGAGTACGCGCGACAGGGAAGCATCGTAAGTCGGCACGTGTCGTCTGAGATGTTCTCGGTAAATACCATCCACATGGTGACTTTTCAGTATATGAAGCGATGGTGCGTATGGCTCAAGAATTTTCTCTACGCTACCCACTCGTAGATGGACAAGGAAATTTTGGTTCTATGGATGGTGATGGTGCTGCGGCGATGCGTTATACAGAAGTGAAGATGTCTCGTCTCGGAGAAGCTATGCTCGCTGATATCGATAAGGAGACAGTAGACTGGAAAGATAACTATGATGCCTCGACTCAGGAACCTACAGTCCTCCCGACTCGTATCCCGAACCTCCTCCTAAACTGAGTGATGGGTATCGCGGTCGGTATGGCGACCAATATCCCTCCACATAATCTCGGAGAGCTCGTCGATGCCCTCACATTTATCCTCGGACATGCAGATCCTGATAGTATCACTATCGAAGACCTCATGCAGTTTATCCATGGACCAGATTTTCCTACAGGAGGGATTATATATAATAAAAAAGATATCCTCGAAGCCTATGCTCGTGGTCGTGGCTCTGTGGTCATGCGCGGTCGTGCCGAGATAGAGGAGATGAAAAATGGAAAACAGGCAATCATCATCACTGAAGTACCGTATCAGATGAATAAAAAAGAGTTCGTCGAAAAGGTTGCTGATTTGGTAATCGATAAGACGATTATCGGTATCGGAGAAATCCGTGATGAGTCCAATAAAGATGGTATCCGTGTCGTTTTCGAACTGAAGCGCGATGCATTCCCGAAAAAAATATTAAATCAACTCTATAAGCTCACTCCACTTCAGACAAGCTTTTCATTTAATGTGATTGCCCTGACGGGTCGTGGTCTTCAGCCGAAACTTTTCAATCTCAAAGAAATGCTCCAGGAATTCATCGCACACCGTGATGAAGTCATCGTACGCCGAACTCGATATGATCTCGCTGTCGCGGAGGCTCGCGCACATATCCTCGAGTGACTGAAGATCGCACTCGATAACATCGATGCAGTAATTAAGACTATTAAAGAATCAAAAACGAAAGAAGAGGCACATGCTGCTCTCATGCAAAAATTCTCATTATCAGAAAAGCAGTCTCAGGCTATCCTCGAGATGCAACTCCAGAAGCTCGCAGGTCTCGAACGTAAAAAAATCGAAGACGAGCTCGCTGAAAAGCACGCACTTATCCTCGACCTGAAAGATATCCTCTCTACACCAGCCCGTGTAAAAAAGATTATCGGAGATGAACTCCTCGAACTCAAAGAGAAGCATAATGATCCTCGTCGTACAGAGGTACATGCTGGTGCTATCGGAGAGTTTAATCCTACAGATACTATCCCAAATGAAGATGTGGTCGTCGCTTTTTCGAAGAACGGTTATATCAAACGTGTAAAATCTTCGAGCTTCCGTGCTCAGCGCCGTGGATGAAAGGGAATTACCACAGCAGTAAAAGATGAAGATGAGATCGCGAGTATCCTCTCAACGAAGAATCATAATATCCTCCTCTTCTTTACGAACACGGGTCGAGTGTTTCGGCTACCGACGTATGAGATACCAGAGATGCAGCGTACTGCGAAAGGGCAGCCTATCGTCCAGTCACTCGCACTTGCGAAGGATGAAAGTGTCTCGGCTATCCTCGACCTCACGGATATAAAAGGGAATCATCTCTTCCTCATCTCAGCCCTCGGTGTCGTGAAGCGTATCGATATGACTGAAATCGCGAATATTCGCTCGAGTGGACTTATCGTCATGAAGCCACATGATGGTGACTCTCTGAAGTGGGTACGTGTCACGGATGGTACGGATAATATCCTCATGGTCTCTCGCGGCGGTAAGGCTATCCAGTTTCCTGAGACTGATGTCCGCGTGATGGGCCGTGCTGCTGCATGAGTCCGTGGTATGCGTGTCGGTGCTGGTGACTCGCTCGTCGAGGGATGTGTAGCAGGGAAGTCAGATAAGTTTGTCTTCACAGTATCTGAAAATGGTATGGGAAAAATATCAGCTCTCGAAGACTATCGAGAACAAGGTCGTGGTGGAAGCGGTGTGAAAGTATGAGCAACGACTGAAAAGACAGGGCAGATTATCGGAGCGTTTACTCTTACAGAAGAGCAAAAAAGCCAAAGTAGCGTCATACTCATATCGAAAGATGGTCAGACTGTCCGTGTACCTCTCACAGATGTCCGCGTAACAGGTCGTACGACTCAGGGTGTTATCCTCGCAAAGCTAAAAAATCCAAAAGATGCATTTACGAGCGCTGCGGTTATTAGCTCGAGTGAAGTAGAAGATGAGACCGAAGTAGAAGTCACTGAATAAATTACCATTTTTCCGCACATGCAATCTCCCGATTTCATACTGCACATCTTATGAAAAACCAAGATTTTTTTCTTGGTTTTTCTCGTTAGTGCTCCATTCGGTGCTTTTTCTGAATATCAAACATATGAAGCAACCTATTATCATTCGAGTTTAGATGGAAACTCTACAGTGAATGGTGATATATTTCGAAATAGTGATTTTTCAGCAGCTTCATGTGATGAGAGTTTATTGGGAAAATATGTGTATCTTTCTCGATGATGAACGGGGGTCGTAGTCGATGTAAATGATAAACCAGGTCGTTCTAGCTGTGAACGTTTCCCGAATATGCTCGATCTTTCACAGTCAGCATTTTCAGTATTTACTCCACTGAGTAGTGGAAGAATCACGGACATACAAGCAGTCGTCTTATGAGATGCTCCGACAAAAATCAATAAGTCATTTCTTCCTAAAGATGCATTTGCTCATCTCGGCATAATGCTCGATACGGATATACCAACAGTTCTATTTACCAATGAATGATTCACACTACAGGGGCAAGTACTTTGAAATCAAAAAATGGTTATATTTGCTCTGATTGATGGTGAGAATCAGAAAATAGTTTCTCTCTCGGAAGTACAGAATGATAAAAAATTTCGTATATCTCTGCGACTTCCGAGTCATGCATGACTCTATACGATGATCATATCTGAGGGGCAGGGTTATAAAACGGATAAATATGCTACCATTAGTCTTGTAGATAAAAATACATTGGTATATCCAAATCTCAAATCAGAGAAGTATACATGGAATCCAAAAATAACACTTACCTCAATGAGTGAGGCATGAAGCGCTATTTTCCAGAGACCATCACTTATGTTACCAAAGAATATATCAGGAGTCCTTTCACTCTCCCAGTGATCTCAGAAATTCCGCGCTGAGGGGAATACTTTCATCCTCGAGAATACGAGCCTTTCATTATGAAAAGCATATATCCATATAGGATGATATGAGCTCTCTACTCCATCATCACTTGACCGCTCTAGATCAGTCACCACTTTGTATTCTGGTTCTGTTATCCTTGATCGTACACATGAAATTATTTCTCCAGAGGGAGTAAAAATTTCTTTCTTGAGAAATATTGCAAATATTCGTTTTACTACACCATCAGATTATCGGATACGATCCAAGTACTATCTCACAGAACCAAATGGAGATGTGAAAGAATATGTCTATGATGCTAAATATATAGACCCCGATGGGTACCTGAAAAAAAGTACTGTTATCCAGATACGTACACCACTCAGTGTAGAGTGATCATATATGCTCGAAGTAGTCAAGCAGGATGGTATAGCATATATAAATACACCACTCTATAGATGACGAGTATGGTCTATCATAAAACCCCTTACTGATCCATCTATCCGCACCATTTCGAAAAATATAGCAAGTGTCCGTCAAAGTAATCTTGAAAGATTAAATTTTTTACGTACCAAACTCGGTCGAGAAAAACTGACACTTGACCCCATACTGACAACTCTTGCTCAGGCAAAGGTAGATGATATGATAGTCCGTGGATATGAATGACATGCAGATCCAGACGGACATTATATAGATATTCTAGCAGAGAAGATAGGTCTCGCTATACCATCATCTATAGGTGAAAATATCTGATATGGTAGTGTATCACATTTGTCTCTCCAGGATGGACTCGAAGAATCCGGAGCTCATAAATATAATATGCTTTCTGATAGATGGATAAAAGTCTGAGTAGGGTACCACTATAAAAATGGAAAGACGTATCTCGTGCAGGTTTTTGGTAAATAATGATTTTTGTCACAAAAGATATCAGTATACGTCTTACATATATCCTAACTTTTTTCTCTATGATATATCGTACCCTCGCTCTCCTCATCACTCTATGACTCAGTGTCATATCGACTCATGCTGCAGATCGCGTCTGTGTCCAGATGATACAGTATGCAGAAAATAGTGCGACCTCTGAGTGTCAGGCATTTCCTACACCATGTGATGTCCCATCTGGATGGACTCCAGTCGATGCGTGTAAGCTCCCAGAGAAACAGATAACGACCCCGAAATTCGAAGTGCAAAAATTCGCATCATGTGAAGCGATGGAAGAAAGAGTCATCGATATCCTCGAGCGATATCAGGATAGATACTGGTACCCATATCCTATGCTCTATACTCGATGACGTCTCGCTGTCGATATGGCAGTCCCGACAGCAGCTATAGCTGAGTCGAAGGCATCTGTCGGCACGAGTGCGAAGGCACCTGATGAAGTCGTCTCTACTACCAATACGCAAGTCCTCTGAGTCGATGAGGCCGACACTGTAAAGACAGATGGTAAAAATATTTATAGCTATAGTGAGAATAATAGGGAGGTCCGTATCGTATCGACATCATGACTCTCACTCGCGAAGACGATACAGCTCCCTGAGGGATTCTACGGAGTATCACTCTATCTCCAGGGGGATAGACTTATCCTCGTCGGACAAAAGTACTCGACCAATAGTTCTTATACGAGTATGCGATGGTATGCTCCTGAGACAAAATCAATTATCGCGATTTATCGCATTAGCTCTCCATCCACTCCTGTACTCGAGCGCTACACTGAGATCGACGGCACGTATCAGGACTCACGCGTCATAGATGATCGACTCTATCTCATCTCTCGTAGTGACCTCCGTCTCCCTCCAGTATTTATGACACCATATCTGAAAGACGCAAATGGCTGGGAGAAATCTCTCGCTGAAGTTTCGAAGTCATTTTCTCTGAAGCGTTTCGCTCCTGAGATACGAGAATCTACGAGAAATGCGAAATGAAAATACCTCCAATCTATCCGTTCATCCGTCGCGAACTGTAAAGATGTGACATTTGTCCTCCCAGATGCGACGACTCTGAAAAATATAGACTTCACTCCATCGCTCATCTCTCTTTCATCTGTCGATATCGATAATCCGACGGCGAAGATGACGAGTCAGATGATATTCGGTGATGTCTCTCAGATACATATGTCGAAGAGTGCGCTCTATCTCACGTCTGTTATTTCTGAGACGAGCATGAGTACGTGTCCGAGGGGTGCGAAGTGCTTTGCTCCGAGCTATACCTATACGAGTGCCACACTCGTCCATAAATATGCTCTCTCTGGAGCCATGCTGAACTATCAGTATACGACTACTGTAGCATGAAATCCTATGAATCAGTACTCTATGGATGAAGACGCGAGTGGCAACTTTCGTATCGTCACACAGAAATACGCATGGACTGATAATGGAAATGCAAATACGACAGGACTCTATATCCTCTCGTCGAGTGGTAAAATAATCGGTACCCTCGACGGACTCGCTCCAGGAGAGAACTTTCAGTCGTCTCGATTTATCGGGAATCGTCTCTATCTCGTGACATTCCAGCAGATTGATCCACTCTTCGTGATAGATGTCGCTGATACGAGAAATCCAAAAGTCCTCTGAGAGCTAAAAATCCCAGGCTACTCGACCTACCTCCATCCCTATGATGCCGATAGGCTCATCGGACTCTGATATGACACTCATACGAATCAGTGGGGTGGTACACAAAATGCCGGACTGAAAGTAGACCTCTATAATGTCGCTGATGTAAAAAATCCGAAACAAGAGTCATCACTTATCCTCGGTGATGCTGGATCTTCGAGTGAGGCTCTCTCGAACCCGAGAGCATTCGTCTACTATAAGGAGAAAAATCTCCTCCTCCTCCCAGCAACTCTCATGACCTCAGCGAAAGACCCGAACAATACCTATCTCTCGAAATCTGCATGGCAGTGAGTCGTCGGAGTGAGCATCTTCCCGAATGCTATCACCGAGAAGTTCCGAGTCAGTCACCTCGCTCCTCTCTCGACACTCGACACTGCATGGAAAAAAGACTGTGCACAGTATAAAAATGCAAAGTATGCATATGGATATACGCCTGACTACTGTAAGACAAGTGGCACACTCGATATGTACCGAGCGAGTAATCTCTGGAATGAGTCGCGTGACTTCATCGATCGTGTCGTCTATGTCGGTGAGCGCCTCTATACGATAGGGGAGAGCTCTATCCGATCATGGAGTCTCTCAGATACGAGTACTCCGACTGGAACTCTGAATTTCTCAGGATCGACTGTCTCTCCACTCCGTCCTATCCCTGTGATGATGCGATAAGAAAAATCTCCGAAAGGAGATTTTTTTGACTTTTCCTAGATTCTCTATAGTATCACTTTACTAAAAAGCGTCCGAGCGGCCAACACCCGCGAGCTCATGAAAGAACAGCGAAAGCTCACTAGACTCATGCGGAGTCGAAAATCTCCGTCACCAAAATACAATCAAGTACAGCCTCGGTGGCACCTTTCGAACTATCGAACCGAAGCACATGGATTTATTTCGTGTGTTTTTTATTTTTATTTATGGAACAAATCATTTATATTCTTACTAATGAGGCAATGCCTGGTTATGTAAAAATTGGTAAAACGACAACAAGTCTGGAACAACGGATAAAAGAATTAAGTAGTTCTACAAGTATACCATTGCCTTTTACTTGTTTTTACGCATGTACTGTTTTAAATTGTGATTTTGTAGAGCGACAATTACATGAGGCTTTTGGTGATAATAGAGTTAATCCAAAAAGGGAGTTTTTTAAAATCGCACCAAGCCGAGTCATGGCAGCACTCAAGATTGCTGAATTAAAGAATATTACCCCCGGACAAGATATTGTGGAAAATATTGAAGATCAACGAGCTTTAGATGAGGCTCGCAGAAGAAGGCCACCATTTCGATTTAGTATGGCTAATATTCCAATAGGATCTGAATTAACTTTTGTGAGTGATGAAAATAAAAGAGCTATAGTTGTTGATGATCGCAAGATTGAATATAAATGACAGATACTAAGTCCATCACATGCAGCTGCTATAATACTTTGATATGTTGATAAGAGTTGGCCAGCTGGTACTATCTATTGGATGTATTGAGATGAAACACTAGATGAAATAAGAACTCGTGTAGAGGAAAGTAGCGAAGAGGTATCTGAACATAATTAAGTATTTCCATTTTTTATAATCATTAATTCTATGCACCGCACACATACCGCTGGCGAGCTCAACGCATCACATATCTGACAAACAGTCACTCTCTCAGGCTGGGTCGCGAATCGTCGCGATCATGGAGGACTCATCTTCATCGATCTGCGTGACCGATATGGTATCACACAGACGGTCTATGATCCGACAGAAAATGCTGAGGCTCACGCTATCGCAGATACATTCCGCTCGGAGTATGTCGTGAAGCTCACGGGTATAGTCCGTGCTCGCCCTGCATGACAGGAGAATCTGAAAATCTCCACCGGTGCCATAGAGGTCATCATCACGAGTGCAGAGATACTCGCGAAAAGTGATGTCCCACCGTTCGAGATCAATGAACATACAGGAGCCGCAGAAGAAATCCGTCTCCAGTACCGCTACCTCGATATCCGTCGAAAGAGCGTGTTCGATAAGATAGCATTCCGTGCGGAGATGAATAAGTACACTCGTGACTGGTTCACGGATCATGGATTTCTCGAAGTGCAGACTCCGATTTTTACAGCGTCATCTCCAGAGGGTGCGCGTGATTATCTCATCCCATCTCGTCTCCACCATGGGAAGTTCTACGCTCTCCCACAGGCGCCTCAGCAGTATAAGCAGCTCCTCATGGTCGGTGGCGTGGATAAATATTTCCAGATTGCTCCATGTTTCCGAGATGAAGACCCACGAGCTGACAGACACTCATGTGAGTTCTACCAGATAGACTGTGAGATGAGCTTCGTCGAGCAGGAGGATGTGTTCGATGTGGCAGAGTCATTCGCGACATCACTCATCACTGGCATCACCGATAAGAAAATCATCGCACAGGTCGATGGCAAGTTCCGTCGTCTCACACACAAAGAAGCGGTCGATACCTATGGTTCAGATAAGCCAGATATCCGCTTCGATATGCACTTCGAAGACCTAACGCAAAACTTCGCGAAAAGTGATTTTTCACTCTTTTCTCGTGCAGTCGCTGAGGGTGGAGTGGTAAAGGCGATGAAACTCGCATGAAAAACTCTCTCTCGTAGTGAGATCGACTCACTCACAGAAGTCGCGAAAGCGAACGGCGCTGGAGGACTCGCGTATATCATCTATGAGGCAGATGGTCCGAAGAGCCCGATTTTAAAATTTTTCTCAAGCGCTGAACTTGCCACCCTCGAATCGAAACTCGCACCACAGGTGGGTGATATGATATTCTTCGGAGCGGGTGAATATAAACTCGTATGTAAAGTCCTCGGGCAGGTACGTCTCGCCTGTAGAGATCGATTCGACCTCGTGGACTCGACTGAGCTCGCATTTTGCTGGGTGACAGACTTCCCGATGTACGAGCAAAAAGATGACGGCTCATATGACTTCGAGCATAATCCATTCTCCATGCCGCATGGTGGACTATCTGCGTTCGAGGGGTCTCCAGATCCACTCAGCATCTACGGTATGCAGTATGACCTCGCGTGTAATGGTTATGAGATCCTCTCTGGTAGTATCCGAAATCATAACATCGAAGCGCTCGTAAAGGCGTTTAACATCGTGGGGAAGTGAGAAGCAGAGGTACAGGAAAAATTCGGAGCGATGTATACCGCGTTCCAGTATGGTGTGCCTCCACATGGTGGATTCGCATTCGGGTTCGACCGACTCCTCATGATCCTCCGTGACGAGACCAATATCCGTGAGATATACGCATTCCCGAAGAGTGGAAAGGCAGAAGATGTGATGATGAATGCTCCTGCATATGTGGATGAAGCGCAGCTGCGAGACCTGCATATTAAGGTGAGGGAGACGAGTAAATAATTCTTATTAATAATGAAGAAGATTTTTGATTCAAGCATTTTTGACTGAGTAATTGTAAAGAATCAAAAGGAATTTGAATTATTTTGCGCAAATTATCCTAACTTTAGTAAATCATATCTAAAAGCCTGAGTCGTTTCAGATTTAAGAAATGAATATGAAGAAATTTTTAGTAGATTCGCAAAGAATTTTCCAGTTAAGTGATTTATCGAAGATATACGAAATTCAGATGAAAAATTTACCCAAAGAATATGGGAATTAGAGATTTTTAATGCTCTTGATTCTTTAGATTGAGAGATTCTAAGACCGTCTATGGGCTATGATTTTAGTTTCAAGAATAATAACATCCTAGTAAATATCGAATGCGTTGCTCCCGAATTATGAAAGTATGGTAGTGCTATGAGGATTTCTAATTCTAATAGCGTGCAAATGGCACCTCCTGATATAGGAGATATAATTGTCTTAAGGATTGCAAATTCTTTATTTAAAAAATACTTACATAAAAATCAAGCACCAAAATGAACTAATCCTTATATAATGGCAATTAATAGCGCAAACCTAGGTTGGGACTGGGATTTAATTTGGATTTATAGAGTTTTATTTGCTTTACAATACCCTAAGTCAAATAACCCAGAGCGACAGTGGTTATTAAGAGGTGCAGAATTATGATTTTTTACATCCAGTAAATTTGAAAATATTAGCGCTGTAATTTTTTCTAATAATCATCCAAATGAGTTTAGATACTGAAATCCTAATAATATAAATATATTCATGGTACATAATCCCTTCGCATTAAATCCTATAGATCATGTTTTATTTAAGGGATTTTCTCATGTTGAATTTAATCCCGACACCCTTGAGATTAATGATTGAATATATGACCCTGATGATGTACCGCTGTGAACAATTATCAATTTTTAATCTCACCTCTCGGTGGGATTTTTCTTCGATTTTTCTTTGCTATTCACTGATATCCCTATACCATAAGTACATGAATACACTTCTCATCATCTCGGCTATAGCACTCCTCGTCTGGATAGCGGGTACACTCCTCGTCATACGTGGCATCGAGGAGCCTCAGTATACTATAGTCGAGAAGCGAGAGGGATATGAGATACGAGAGTATGTGAGCTATATCATAGCTGAGGTGGAGGTAGAGGGGGATATGCGTACTGCGATGAGCGCAGGATTCCGCCAGCTCGCGGGATATATATTCGGATGAAATACTACGAAGTCCTCTATCGCGATGACCGCACCCGTGATGGATACGACGAAAACATCTGAGAGTATCGCGATGACCGCACCCGTGATGGATACGCTCTCGAGTTCAGGGAAGCGCATCGTCGCATTCATCATGCCGAGCTCATATACCCTCGAAACTCTCCCAAAACCCGATAATGCGAATATCCGCTTTAGGCTCGTAGAGAAGTCTCAGAGAGCAGTACTGCGGTATACATGGTATGCGACGAGCACGAGAGTCGAGGAAAAGAAAAAAGCTCTCAGAGATATCCTCATCCGTGATGGATATATCATGAGCTGAGAAATCATATCCGCCCAGTACAATCCTCCAGCGAGCTTTCCGCTGCTTCGGAGAAATGAGGTGATGGTGGCATTGAGTTCTAGATAGTATAGATAAGATATCTGTAGAAGTGATATTTTATTTGACTTCCAGGATATTTTCTCTATCTTCATGGTAGACATTACGTCATTTCTTTTATGCATAGCGCTACCATGTACATCATTTGCTGTACATCTCCGGATATTCGGGGATGCTTTGCGTAGACTTTCATTTAGAAAGGACGAAAAGGTAAATCCTCGAATATTCGAGGATTTATTTTGTTTTCTTATACAAATATTAAGGAATATAAATCATGACTACCAATATACCACAATCCCTCGGATGCGAATGTTTCAGTGCCGCTGCTGCTCATATCGCTCTCTCACTCTGGCAACTCAGAGAAATCCCTCAGGGGCTCACCGAGGATCTGAGAGCACTCGAAGATGCCGGCGAAATACGCCTCACACCGGAAGATCTCGCGAGATTAAAACAAAAATATCTGAATCCTCATCCCCATGAAAGTGGTGGGTGAAGATCGTAACTAAAAAACGGAGCTATAGCTCCGTTTTTTTATCTATCGCAAAATATTGCAATAGAGAGTATACTATACTAGATGAGATGCTCTATATCTTTTTTGATATCGAGCGGATTCGTCGTCGGAGCATATCGCTCTATGACAGTTCACTCTCTATCGATGAGGAATTTCGTGAAGTTCCACTTGATAGCATCTCCGAGGAGTCATCATTTCTCAGACTTCAGATGCTGGTAGAGTGGGTGCGTCTCTGTGCCATTCACTGCTATCTTCGCCAATAGTGGGAATGTGACTCAGAAGTTTATCCGGCATACTGACTCCACGGTCTCATCGGTCTCTGGCTCCTGTCAGGCAAACTGATCACACGGGAATCCGAGTACCATGAAGTCATCGTGCGAGTACGTCTGATAGAGCTCTTCGAGTGCCTCGAACTGGGGAGCGAGACCACACTTTGTCGCGGTATTGACGATGAGGAGGACTTTACCAGCGTATTCGCGGAGGGTGATAGTATCATGATTGGTCTTTTGTATCGAGATATCGTAGAGGTGTGGCATAGAGATAAGATAAATGAATATATATAAGCATTATGTCATATTTTCTCTATCTGTCCAGTCTGATATTTTGTCTTATTTTGGCATATATGATAGCCTAGAGAGGTATATTTTTTATCATGTATCATATGTACTTCCGTAAGTCACTCTCAGGATTTCTCGCTCTCACACTCATCGCGCAGTATCTCGTCCTCATCCCACAGGGAGCTCATGCGATCGATGGTGATGGCTCAAATAATATCAATCTCGTCCTCACTCCGACGCTCCCGTCGAGTAGTATCATCGGGAAAAATTTTACCCTCGATATTGCTCTCGAGAATCAATCATCATCAGAGTGAGATGCTTATCGTCCAGGCGTCATCCTCTCACTCCCGACAGGAGTATCGCTCGTGAGCGCTGGATTACTGGGTACACCGACGAGGACTGTCGTTCATGCAAGTGGTACGACACTCGTCTTTTTCGAGACGAAAAATGACGTCATCCTCGATGGACTCACTGTGCACTATCCTATCACGCTCGCCTCATCGAATGCGGCAGGAGTATTTGTCTCACGAGATATCGGAGTGCTCGCATATGTCGATGATAGTATCTATGGTCGCGGTGCTGTCCCTACTGGTGCGCCTCCCGGTACGCTCCCTGGTGGTGTAGACTGGGCGAGCGGTAGTGGTGTCAGTATGGCAGATACGACTGACCTCACATTCCCAGCTCTAGTCACGAGCGCGACGAACCTCGCGACACTCCCATTTATAAAACCTACTACAGAGTTCACTCCTTTCGATGTCACGAAAGAGGAGTCTACGATGAATCTCATCGGAAAGACTGTCACGACCACACTCAAAATCCATGGCAATAGCATGGGGGCACTCAGACATTTTCATCTGCAGGATGTCATCCCGATGAATCGTGCATTTAGCGGGTTCGTCACACCAGTAGGAGGGAATATCGGTGGACTCGATATCACCTATGATAGCCCATCTCCAGGACTCGCGACACTCGATATCACTGATGTCACTGTCCCGACTGGTACCGATATTTCTATCGTCTATGAGACAGTCCCACTCGCATATGATATGTCATCATACTCTGGCTCGTCACCAGTCCTCGACACTGGTAGCGTCATCCCACACCATGATCTCTCACGAAATACTGTCACTATGCATACTGGCGCGCTCGCTCTCGTATGAGGTCCATACCCCGCAACCACATGGAACAACGGTACTTCTGATATCGCCGTAAATAGTGCGAGTCTGCTCCCTCCGCGCTCTATCGATGCCTATAATCGATACGCGAATCTCACGAAATCTGCGAATGTGTCACAGGCAGTCATCGGTCAGACAGTGACGTATACACTCTCACTTTCTACCGCGAAAAATGCAGCATTTACCACGAATGGAAGTGGTACCTATATCACGGATATCCTCCCAGATGGTATGACCTACTCTGGTGAACTGAGTTCATCTGTCACGAGTGGTACACCACTCACATTCATTTCTACGAATACGAACACAGATGGTGATACCACCATCACATGGAGACTGAACTCATGAGTCATCTGAGCAGATGCGACAGCGACTATCGTCTACCAGGCGGTCGTCGATGGTGCATATGAGTGAGCTGGTGATACTCAGTATGAAAATACAGAAACCCTCGTAAATACTGCATCGTTCTACGGTACGGTAGGAGATGGTGGACTCTCAGGAGAGTGGGGTGAGACTGATACATCTATCATAGATACGACTGTTTCTATCGATAATGTGACAGCGACCATATCTGCTCCGACCCCGACGACGAAAAAACACCTCATCTCTATCACGACTCCTACCGGGACTGTCTATGACTGGAGTACTGGACTCCCGACGAGTGTCCCAGCGGGTTCTCATCTCAGATTTGCTGTGACGATGGACTTCCCAGAAGTAGACTTTCTCGGTCCGAAAGTCATCGATGCACTTCCGCTCCTCGCAGGACCAAATACGAGTGCTTATGATTTCGCTTTCCAGACTGGTGCAGGTCTCAGAGATATCTATAATTCATGAGTCCTCTTTAATACTGAAGACGGCACTACTCCAGCGGCGACATTTAACACGCTCGCACTGGCAGGGACTATCTATCCAAATGCTCCATGGATACAGGCGACGGGAGCGAATAATCTCGAATTCTCACTCGGGAATGGACGAGGAAAAAAGACATTTGCCATCATGTTTACGGTCGATGTCCTCGCACAGAAGCCAGCTGGATGAGTGCCCACTACAGGACTTATACCACTGACAAACTTCGCATATAGCTCATTTAATGACGATACTGCAGTACCGAATCCACTCCCAATCATGAATATCCCATTCGATGTGAACTTCCCGAGTGTCACCGTGACAAAGGTCGCATCTGGAACGACGAATATCGAAACGGCGAAACAGATAGACTATAGCGTCACCATCACAAATACTGGATCTGCTCCAGCATTTCTCGAGAATATCATCGACACACTTCCGGCGAACATGACCCTCCTCTCTGGATCTATCATGGCGAGTGGTGCAGTCGTAGATCTCCCGAATAGTGCTATCACACAGGTAGGTACAGGACTCTTTATCTCATTTAGTACTGGAGGTGCTGCAGGTCCTCGGAGTCTCATCCCACTCGATGATACTGGTACTCCGACTATCCGAGAAAATATCATCACTATCCGATATACCCTCGCTCCAGATACAAGCTTCGTCATACAGGGTGGCGCTACTCGCACCAATACAGTAGCTCTCGACTACTATGCGAGCTCTGGTGCTCTCTCGAATGGAGTGAATAACCTCGGACATCTCACGGCCAGTGCGAATGTCACGGTAAAATCACCGACACTTTCTCGCTCGGTATATGCGACCTCTGAGACAGATAGTACGACAAATAATCTCTATGTCGGTGAAGAAGTGACGTATCGTACCATCATCACGGTCCCACAGGGAACCCTAAACGCCGCGACCTACAGTGAGACCAATAATGCGAATCTCACATTTCTCTCAGGAAGTGTCGTATCCTATAGTGGATCTCTCACATTCTCGACGGGCACGAGTTTTTCTGGTGTGACCGTACCATTTGGTACTATCGTAAATACAGATACTGGTACGGTGACTCTCGAGACCATCATCATCGATACGACCTACCGGGTAAATAAAAACGCCACCGCAGGAACAAACTATAGTGATAATGGGACATTCTCATACTCATCGACTTCTACACCATCGGCCCTGAATGTGAATGTCCGAAAGCCGACACTCACACTCACGAAGACAGCGACACCGACGATCTGACAGTATGGTACGGTCGTGAACTACACCGTCACAGTAAATAATACGAGCACTACCGCACATGCATATGATATAATAGTACAAGATATCCTCCCATCGAAGCTCCAGTATGTCACAGGAAGTCTCGTGGTCGGTACATTCTCTGGTACAGAAAATGAGCTCTTCACGACGGGTCTCGGGCTCGATACGCTCACGACATCGAGTGGACAGAGCTTTACATTCCAGGCGACTCCTACTACAGCAGTAGCACCGAATGAGTCACTCACGAACAATGTCTCTGGTATCTATGATACCCTCGATGATGATGCCTCTCTGTATGAGTGGACGGGTGCGCTTTCTGGTAATGCGAACTTTAGCATTACTGATATTGCTCTCGCCCATACGGTTATTGCTACAGATCTCGGTGATACGACGAGCGTACTCTTTAGTGGAGCACTCTCGGATGTCGCTATCGGAGAGCGTGTGACCTATGATACGGTCATCGCCGTACCACAGTCTACATTTACAGGATTTACTATCACACAGACTCTCCCAGTAGGGATGAAGTTCCTCTCGGGTACCATCCTCATCGACGGTATAAAGTCTCATACACTCTCGAATATCACTATCACTCCTGATAATGTCATCACATTTTCACTCGGTGATGTCGATAATACTGGCCTCGGTGCTGGCTCTGGCGTGACTCTCCGTACAGAGGCAGTACTCCAGAATAATGGGGCCAATCTTGCTGGAACTGTAAAGAACTCGAATGTCACGGTCTCATATGGTGCCGCATCGAGAAATGCAGGACCAGCCGCTATCGATGTCGTCGAGCCGACACTCACTGTCACGAAGGTCTACGCACCCAATACTGGTGATGCGTGAGATAGTCTCCCTACGACGGTCACGGTCCAAAATATCGGTTCCGTCACAGCATATGATGTGGTACTCACTGATATCGCTGCCGGAAAGACGAGTCCAGATGGTGGATACAGTGGAACTATCAGCATCGGTACACTCACGCCAGGAGAAACTCGTACCTATACCTATAACTCTATCATCGCGACGAATGTCACCGCATGAGAAATCCTCACAGGAACATCGAGCATCATCTATACATCATATCCAGGGACACCAGTCGAAGGTGAGCGGAGCTATAGTGCAGTCGATACAGACTATATCAATATCATAAATAGTGGAGCTATCGTCATCAATCGTGTCTCTCCTGAGGCTACAAAAATCGGAGATACCGTCCACTATCAGATAATCGTCCCAGTCTCTGAGGGAAATACTGCGAGCCTCACCGTCACGAATACCATCCCGACAGGTATGGCTCTCATCCCAGGAAGTATCACGATCACAGAGAGTCCAGCACTGAGCTATAGTGGCACAGTGACTCCGGTCATCTCTCCAGACTCTGATAGTATCCTCGCATGACAGACCCAAGTCGCTACCTATGCCTTTACGGATATCGTAAACACTGATGTCGATAATGGAAATACAGAAACTATCGTCATCGAATATGATGCCGTCGTCATGAATAGTGTCGATACCAATAATGGAAATACGAAGACACATACGGTGACTGCGAACTATAATAGTGGTGCCATCATAAAAAATGGAACCTCTCTCCCGATCACCCTCATCGAGCCACACCTCATCCTCTCGGTTTCGAATAGCTATACGGATGGATTTACAGTTCCATATACATTTACTCTGACAAATTCCGGAACGGCTACCGCCTATGATATCGACCTCACGACACTCCTCCCGATGCTCGTATCATATACGGGGACTCTCAGTATCACGAATTCTGGAGGTGCAGCCTGATTAACACGAGTAGGAAATGATTTTATAATATCATCACTTCCAGTAAATCTAGGAAATCCTCTTACTTTCACTATCTTTGGTTCTATAGATAATGCAGCAACAAATGGAAGCATGCATACGCTCACTGGTACCGTGACCTATACATCTGAGGCAGGTGTCTATACGAGTAGTACACTCAATATCCTCAATACAGAACGTACGAGTGGTGGTGGAGTGAATGACTATATCGATGCCAATAAATCGACTGCTTTTACCCTCATGCTCTCTCTCCTCGATGAAAGTATCAGTGTCCTCGACGTGAATGGTGGGGTAGGTATTATCGGAGATGTATTTCGATATACGATCACCCTTACCAATACTGGAAGTGTCCCTCTCTCAGGTATCCCAGTCACACTCGATATCCCGAGCGGATTCACAGGATTCACAATGATATCTCTCCCACCAGGTGCTACAGATATTTCTACAGCGAGCGGCGGAGCTCATGGTGCAGGATATCTCTCTGTCACTGGTATCTCTATCCCTGTCGGGCAGTCTCGTACTATCGTCTATGAGGTGACAGCACTCACGAGTGTCGTCCCAGGTACCATCATCCCGACGACGGCTACGGTCGGCGATAGTGTAGAGTGAGCTCGTGGAGGCTATCCATCCGTACCGGTCCAGATAGATGCTCCTCGTCTCGTCTCGACAGCCCTCGAGATAGATACTGCCTGAGCACCTCTCTATCGTCAGGACTCCATACATCATATCTTCACCCTGACGAATAGTGGAACGGCCACTGGTACAAATGTCTCTGTCACTCTCGCATGGAATACAGGCTCTGTATTTACTGGAAGTGTGATATTCCAGACGGGTACACTCATCGATACAGGCTCAGTGATCATCGATAGTGTGAATAACATCATCACATTTACCATCCCGACACTTCCAGTCGGTCATACTGAGACGATAGAGCTCGACTCTCGAGCCGATGGACCAGTCGGTACGACGATCACATCACAGATACAGGCGACCGCGGCTGAGTGAGTCTCGACGGATACTCTCAGTAATACTCTCATCATCGTGAACTATGCACCACTCATCGGTGCTGGAGGTGGCGGTGGCGGAAGTACGGGCGGTGGTAAGGATACCCCAGTATTTGCACATACACCACTCAGTCCTCTCACTCCTGTAGAGACTCCTGGAGTGACGAAAGCAAAGACTCCAAAAAAATCTATAGAGAAAGATATCACTCTCCCGAAAACTCCGCTCGATGCCCTCTATAGTGAATATCTCGAAAAAATGGCACAATATCAGAGAATAGTGCGTGATGAGCTCACGGCTGGAGTCCTCGGTATACAGTATCCGAAGATCCTTCCACAAACCGGGAAAAATATCCTCGACCGCGTAAAAAAATTCTTTAATGCAAAACTCTCAGTCGATGCTCCGACATTCGCACTCGGAGGTGGCACGCTCACATCATATCTCGAGAATCTCCCAGTCATGGATAGAAATCGTGATGAGTATATCGTCCTCCCATCGAATGGCATGATCACACCGATAAATACAGTCGCCTCATGAAGCACTGACTATGCGAAGCTCGTGAATGGCAGAGAAATCAATGTAAATAATCACCTCAAAGATGGTGTCCTCGTCTATCCGGGTACGAATAATGCCGGATATGGTGCCGTCGGAAATACTGTCATCTTCGGTCACTCATCATACTATGCGTCTGATAGTGGTCGATATAAGACACACTTCCAGAAGATTATCGAGCTCGAAGTCGGTGAAGAAATCTGGGTCTATAAAAAACTCAGCTCTGGTGCATACCAAAAGTATCGATATATCGTCGAGGCATCATATGACACCCCAGCCAAGGATACATCTATCCTCGCGCCTGGTATCGGTAAGAATCTCACTCTCTTTACCTGTACTCCTATAGGTGGTATCACTGGTCGCTGGACCGTAAAGGCGAAATATATCGATGAAGAGAAGCCGACTCTCGAGACTGTTCTCTATGGGACTCGTCTCAGTGTAGCTGAGAAAAAAGAGGTGGATACATTTTTCCGAAATCTGAAAAAAATGACACCACTCGTACAAAAAACTACCCTCGAAGCCCAGTATGAAACACTCCAAACGGAGGATATCACACCAGCTCGACAGTATTTCCTCTATAAGATTGCGAAAGCATATCAGACCGTCCGTGCTGCACAGTAGTCATAAAAAATACCCTCTCTCATGGAGGGTATTTTCTTGCTTTTTATAGCATTTCTCTATGATGAGATGGATATAATCATCCTCTCTTATGGCACATATCTATCCATACATCTACCATGGTGACCGCATCATACCGAGTGAGGAGGCGACACTCCATATCGCATCTTCTGCGGTGCTCTATGGACTTTCTGTGTATACCGTATTTCCGATACTCATGTCAGGAGGGAAGTGCTCGGTATTTCGACTCTCTGAGCACCTCGCGAGGCTCGCCTCATCGGCTCAGCTCATGGGGATAGAGCTCCCAGATATCGTGCGAGATGAGGGAGTATTTCTCACGATGATAGCGGACCTCATCCGATCGAATAATATCTGAGAAAATGTATTTGCTCGTGTGACTATCCATGTCGATGCACTCGTCCCAGGGACGAAGAGTCGCGGACTCCATACGATACTCTCAGTGTTTTTCTATGAGGCTGCCTCTATCGTACCTCAGGATGGCATGCGCCTAAAGACGTCTCCATGGCGACGAAATCCTGACTTCGCTATCCCATCACGAGCAAAGGTAAATGGTGGATACGTGAATAGTGTCCTCGCGAAACAGGATGCACTCGATAGTGGATATGATGATGCGATTTTTCTCGATATCACGGGTCATGTCGCTGAGCTCTCCGCGGCGAATATATTCATCGTACGCGATGGTGTACTCATCACACCGAGTGTCGAGAGTGATATCCTCGAGGGGATAAATCGTCGTACTCTCCTCGAGCTCGCTTCTGATATGGGGATACC
>CAZQUZ010000011.1:2939-4705 GCA_964596675.1 uncultured Candidatus Peribacteria bacterium | reverse complement strand
CATCAGCACACCTCACGATGTAGATAGAGTAGGGCATTATGCACCGAAGTTACTTTTTATAAGGGTAAATATCATCTCACCCAGTGTCTGTATCGCGACTGCCATGAGAAAGAGTCCGAGGATACGGATAATGAGGTGTGTGCCGACTTCGCCGAGTTTTCTCAGTATTCGTCCCCCGAACATGACGATGAGTCCTGTGATGACACTCGCGAGCGTGATACTGACGAGACTATTGGCGATACCGTTCCCATGCATAGAGATGACATATGCCATACCTGGTGCAGAGAATGTGAGAGGAAAGGTGAGCGGGATGATGAGTCATTTATTGAGGTATTCGTGGATGATATGATCTCACTCGACAGGGTTTATCTTCGTCGCATCAGCCTCTTCACCGCGTACCATAGAGAACGCTATAAAAAATAACACCACCGCTCCAGCGATACGAAAGTACTCTGTCTGGAGTCAGAAAAATGCGAGCATATATTGCCCGACGAAAAATGTCACCATCATACCAATAAATATGACGAGCCCGAGCCGAGCACCATCTTTTTTATACTCTCTGCGTGTCGCATCGGGGTGCAGCTTCGCATAGAACGAGAGTGTCGTGAGTGGCTCGAGGAGGGCTATAAGCGCCATGAGCATGATGCCGATGAGTCTGGGGTCGAGTGAGAAGTCCATAAATGTCATAGTAAATCAAGTATACGAAGCGAAAAATCAAATGCAATACTCATCGAGATAAAAAAACCCATCAGAAGCATGATGAGTTTTTTAGATTATTCTAACTCGAGATATTCATCGATGCGTACCTGCCAGACGAACTCATCGATATGCGAGACGAGGATCATCGTGCCCTCATATTCATCGAGTGCTTTGGCGATGATGGGAAGATGGCGGAAGTTGATATGATTGGTTGGTTCATCTAGGATGAGGAGTCCTGGCTTCTCTATAGCGAGCTTCGCGAACATGACGAGTCACTTTTGTCCCTCAGAGAGTGCACCGATAGGGGTTGCCATGAGTTCACCCGTGATGAGAAATCCACTTGCGAAAGAGCGGAGGTCTTTGTCGAGCATTTTTCTATCTGATGCCTCGAAGAGACAGTCATACACTTTCTGAGAAAAGTCGAGATTCGAGAAGTCCTGGCGGTAGTAGCCGATTTTTACATTGTCACCGATTTTTACACCTTTTGCAGTTCGGTTCACGATACTCTCGAGGAGTGTAGATTTACCGATACCATTGGGTCCAGAGAGGAGGAGGTGTCGATTTTTCCCGAGAGAGACATCGACTGCCATCTCTTCTGGATGATGATGACGTATCACCTGGAGGCTCGTAACCTGGATAATCTGTCCACCGATACCTTCTTGGTTCGGTATCTTGAAATCTCGGATAGTCTTATCTTCACGGCGAACATCTCATTTATTTGCTTCCAGTTCTTCTGCTTTTTCGACCATCTTTTTCGCGACAGCACGGAGCTTTCCTCACTTATGTGCGAAGACATTTGCCTGATCTTTATTGGCTTGGATTTCTTTTTCGAGGCGAGAGTTTTCACGATTCTGATTTTCTATACGGCGCTCTACTTGCTCGACAGCATCATGGTAGTCTCCTACGAACTGCTCGACTTGCTTGGTCCAGATGTCGAGGTAGAGGATACCATCGGTAAACGAGTTCAAAAACTCGGCATCATGCGAGATGACGAGCACCGTCCCGTCATAGTTTTGGAGAAATGACGTCATATGCCAGATACCTGCGGTGTCGAGATTATTCGTCGG
>CAZQUZ010000011.1:0-2839 GCA_964596675.1 uncultured Candidatus Peribacteria bacterium | reverse complement strand
GCCATATAACCATAGGTCACTTCATCGAATCGGATGATGACATCTCATTTTGCCATAGAGGATAATTTTAGGGAGTATATTTTTCGCCAGAATTATAGGGAAAAAAGCAAAAAACTCAAATTAAGTTTTTATCTATTATTTGCATAATTCTGTAATATGTGATAGTCTAATCCTGTAATATATTATTATTCATAATTTTCTCTTATGAAATCTTCTCTTCCTCTCCTCACAGGACTTATCATCCTCTCACAGAGTGTCCTCTCTGCCTCTGCAGCAGTTCCTACTTCGCCTCCTACGGTATGAGTACCAGGTGGTGGATACTTTTCACAATATTTTGATAATATCGCGAATCAGACATATTCAGTCGCGAATACTGCCGGATCCCCGTGTGGTACAAATGCTGTTATCGTATGATTCGAGACAAATCCTGGTACTACCTTTCTCTCGTCTAGGTGTAGAAATATGAATACATTTCTTGGTGCTATTATGACTTCTACTGTGTGAGGTGCAGGACAAGCAGTCACAGCATTTAATCCTACAACAGGTGCTCCTATTTATTCCCTTGTTTCAGGCGCTGCTTCCCAGTGGTCAGGTATATCACCAGGGAATATCTACTATAATACTCCAGGTAATGTCGGTATTGGTACATCGGCACCTGCTTATAAGCTCGATGTAAATAGTGATGTTATCAATAATGGATGGTATAGAAGTCGAGGAACTACAGGATGGTATAGTGAGACATATTGATGAGGAATTTATATGATAGATGCTTCATGGGTTCGTACGTTTAACTCGAAAAGTTTCTGGACCAATAATTTTCTCGGAAGTAATGCAGGCCTGACTGTATGATATGGCGGCGCAGCGAGTCCAGCAGCAGGGGCTATAATATCTGGTAATGTGGGTATCGGTACAGCGGCTCCTACACAAAAACTCCATGTTGTCGGAAATGTTTTGGCTACGGGATTTCTCTACTCGTCTGATAAAAATCTAAAAAAGGATATCACACCACTCTCAGGCTCTCTCTCGAAAATACTCTCCCTGAATGGATATACATATAACTGGAAATCTACAGGACAAAAAGATATAGGAGTCATCGCTCAGGAAGTCGAAGAGGTATACCCAGAACTTGTCCATACAGATGCATCTGGTATCAAGTCTGTAGAGTATGCGAACCTCATAGCACCACTGATAGAGGCGATAAAAGAACAACAGAAAGAGATAGATGCTCTAAAATCTCAGGTCGTGACACTTTCCCAGAAATAATATCGTTTATTTATACTTATGAAAAAATATCATATTTCTCGTATATTTTTGATATCACTCTGATCTATACTCGGGAGTGGGGCTATATATGCTACTATTAACTACAGCGAACTCTTTCCTAATAGTTCCACCGTAGTACAGTCTCAGGCAAATGGATGGACAAGTCCTCTTTCATGAATTTCGAAAGAAGTCATGACGCCAGAATGATGCCGAAGACTTACTTCTACTATTGGATATTCATATCATGTGCCTACAGGCTCCATGACAGAGTGGGTGAGTTTTAGAGATAATTTACCGAGTGGTCTCGTAGTGGGATTGTGTGGAAGTATTGCCGGGGAAGTAGTTTCATCGCCAACTATACCAAATCCAAATATATGCCCACCTCAAACTACATGGATAGTTCCGGTTGGTGTTACTTCTATTTCTGCAGTTGCAGTATGAGCTGGATGATGAGGTGGAGGATCGTGCCAGATAGATGGAAAGAGCGGATGAGGCTGAGCTTTGGCATATATAAATAATTATCCAGTATCTGCTGGTGATATAATTGTTGTATATCCAGGATGTTGAGGTCGATGAACTTCATGAAATAATAATAGTACTCTGGCTATAATGTTTGGATATCCAGCTCCGTTTTATGATTTTGTTAGCCCAAAACCCACGGATTCGATACTTACAATAAATGGTACAACTGTATTAAAGGCAGCATCTTGAGAAAATGGTAGAAGTGGTATTACATCAAATGGTGTTAAAAACATTAGAACAAATTTAGTATCTCTCGGACTGGCTAATGTTTCAGGTCTTTGATGACAAGCAATAGATTCTATCGGTGATGTAAAATTTGATGGTGGCACAGGATGGAGTGCTTGAGGATGAGGTGCATGAGGTTATTCGTGAGTTGGTGGTGTATGAAGTTGGTCAAATAATTGAAATCCTTACACTTGATTAGCAGTAGCTCCAGGTATCGACGGTGCATGAGGTGGTCATGGCGGTGGTAAATGGACATGTACGTCTTCTGCTGGTGGCTGAGGATGAATAGGACTATATGGATCGAATTATATAACAGGAGTGAACTGATTAGCATGAGGATGAGGTGGATGAGGATCAAATGGTGGACAATCAGGAGCATCTGCAACAGGCCCAGGCTGTACTAAGAATATTCCTGGTAGTGGTGGTTATCCTGGATGAGGAGGTGGTCGAAATGAAAGTAATGTATGTACAATAAGAGGTGCTCATGGTGCTCACGGTGCTGTCCGTATAGTATATCCAGGTACTACTCGCCAGTTCCCATCTACCAATGTAGGTCCTTAATCAGAAACAATCTTTATCATCTTCCCGAATCTCTCTGCATCCAGACTCGCTCCTCCTACGAGGAATCCGTCGACTCCTGTTTCACTGTATATATTTTCGATATTCGACTCATTCACGCTCCCGCCGTAGAGGATGCGTGTACCAGCATTTCAGACTATAGCGCGTAGGGAAGTGGTGATAGTAGATATTTCCATGAGACTTGGTATCCTTCCACTGCCTATCGCCCAGACAGGCTCATATGCGATATCATAGTCACCATAGGTGAGAG
>CAZQUZ010000010.1:0-34175 GCA_964596675.1 uncultured Candidatus Peribacteria bacterium | reverse complement strand
AGAAGTATGACGACCCAACACTTGCGAGTATTGAGACAATGAGAAGTGATATAATCAGTATTTTTGGATGGTTTAATTTTGAATATTGAGTAGTTAGCTCTTCGGTTTCTAAATTTTGATGTCTCATAAGGAGTTATAGTAAAAGATATAATAATTGGTTTTTTTGTATGTTAACACCCGCTATTTTCATTTGCACTGCATGGGGTAAAGATATTGGTATTCGTTCCACTAAAAGTTCAAGGCTCATTTCAAGATGAAACATATTCCTCTACTTTGCTATTTTTCCATTCAAGTTCGTGATTCCAACTTTCCCAATCGTATCGCCATTCATTCCATCAGATACCAAGATGTTTTACATAAATACCATTTTCTGTGAGCATTTTTCCTATTTTTCTTCCTGTCATACAAGGAATACTATAACAATATACAACGATTTCTTTGTCTTTTGGAAGTTTCTGAAACTCTCAAACAATACGACTTACTTCATCATACGCTGATTCATCAGGGTTCTTATATGCAGGAATATTGATCGCTCATACAATATGTGAAGTTTGATATTCTTCGTTGCTTCGTAAGTCTACCAAGATTTTCTTCTGTTTTCATTGCATAATATCTTTTCGGATACTATGAGGACTGACGTGAACATAGTTTTCAGTATCATAAAAGTCTTTTATTTTTGCCTCTTTTGATTGAGGAATGTATCATCCATAATATGCTCATCCAAAGAGAGCAAGGATGATTGTATTAATAAATACAGAAAGGAAGAGTATTTTTTTCATAATTTTTATAAATGTTAAGAATAAGAGTTATTTATATATGTACATTCTATCCTTAGGGCATTTATATATCTTTTTTTATTTAAAAGATTGTATTTCAAAAAATAGGAACAGTATAAATTCCTAAAGTAGGTATTACATCTAAATATACTATATTCTTATAGGAGCAATCTCACTGTTTCTACAAAAAAGAAACTTTGCTTATCAATATGAGCTATGAACTTTTTTTCTATAACCTCCTTCTTTTCAGAATAAGTAAAATCAAAGACTGTTTTTATGAAAAAAGATGGTATGAATTTATATGATCCTTCTTGTGTATATTGAAGAGTAGTTCACGATTGTATTTTGTCATTATGGTTATCCGTACAACAATGATCGACAGGTGGAGCTGTATTATTTCATATATAAGTATGTAATATTTCTATGCAACAAAAAATACTTCCAAAAAGGAATACATGAATAACGAGAAGATACGAGAGAAGTCTTGAAATCATCCTTAGTAATATATTGCGATACTGATTGAGAAAAGATTATAGAAGAAGAGTATGGAAAAGCAATTTTATCGATTATGAAGAAGAAGATGGAATGGATTCCATCTTCTTCTTTACGAACCATCCAGAAACTATTCTACCTTATATCCAAACATCATACCAGCAAAGAGATGTTCCACGATATGACAGTGTGCCATCCAGTTTCAAGGATTACTCATATCGACAAGAATATCTACATATTGATCTTTTGGAATAAGAACAGTATCTTTCCAGACAAGATTAGTATTTAATGTTCCATTTTGGTTCAATACCAGAAATCGTTGTCCGTGCATATGAAATGGATGTTGCATTGGATGTTTAGCATCTTTATCATTCGTAAGTCGGATTTTTACAAGACTTCACTTCTTGAAAGTCCAATCTATATCCATGCCTTCTTTTCCTGTTTGTTCATCTTTGAGTATCCATTTTATGGATTTATTGGTACTATTTTTATTCATCATTGCCATCGTATCTTCCCATTCTATACCATCAGGACTTTCGCTTCCCATACTCATACTACCCATACCCATTCATCACATATTATGATTCATTCAACCCATACCACCCATATCTCCCATTCATTCCATACCATCCATTCCTTCCATGGTCATAGTGAGTTTTAGATTTTTATCAGGTGTTTTTGATTGGTAGGATGAAAGTGTATTTTTAAGATTTCAGAGAATATCATGGGTTTTTAATGTTTCAAAATCTTTTTTATAGATTGAGGGAGTTGTGTTTGGTTCTACTGTAAGTATTCCAAGTGGAACAATCTTTCATCAACCTACACTTTGCACTGGAAAATTACCAGATTTTTCACCCATAATATCGACTATGTAGCGTTCAGCAGGAGCAATAACAAGGTGGTCTACAAACTTCTCATTTTCATAATATCCAACATCACCACCAACCAGTTTCATTTTCACTCATGGAATAGCAAAATCAAATGGTCGAGCATTTGCCGTGTTGACAAGGTATAGTCTTTTTACTTCACCTTGTTTAAGGGTGAGTGAGAAGTTTGTATTTCCATTCACAAACATCGTATTCCCATAGCGACCCATCAGGGTATAATTCACGCTATCTTGTTCAAACGGTGGAATAACTCCATTTTCTATAAGAATATCATCAAGCGTAATAACGCTTTCACTATCTACTGTTTGTTTTTCATTCGGGTCGTATATTTGGAATGTACCATATTCGCCCAGTTCTTGCTCAAAGTCATCTCGTGTATGTGGATGATACCACATGACTCCCGTATCTGGGAAGGTAATAACTTGTTCATATACATCACCTACTTTGATTGGATCTTGTGCTCCGCCTTGGTCTCGTGGTACACCATCATAGATATAGTTGAGCCGTACACCATGAGGATGAATTGTAGTAGCAAGTTCCTTTACAGTATTACGAACCTTGAACTTTATTGTAGCACCTTTTGGAGCACGGAAAGTTGGTCAAGGGATACTTCCATTATACGAAAGCATAATGAGTGATTTTCCATTGATAACTTTGCGGACTTTTTGGATAGTAAGGTCATAAGTATCATCATCTTTGAGATTAACCACTTCCGTAGGCTTTACATCAGTCACTGTGGCATCTTCTGTAAGAATGAGGTCGTTGAGAGTTTTTGGTGAAGCTGTCTTTGATATGGTAGGATTTATGGTATTCATATGATTCATTCCCATCATTCCAGTATGATACGATCGTCATAATAATCCAGAGGATAGAAACCATAATACACATAAAATGATGAGTATTATTCAGGAAACAAGAAGTCAATTTTTCCAGTTACACCAACTGGATTGGCATCACTTAGACTCAGAACAACATCCATGATTACTACATTCACATGGATCGCATTTACAATTTTCACAGGTACAAGAATTTGATTTCATAAAAATATAAAGTTAAGAATTATTTGAATGCTTTAAGTCTGAGGCTATTAGTCACAACGCTCACACTACTTGCTGCCATCGCGAGTCCAGCGAAGATAGGGTTGAGGAGGAATGGATAAAAGAGTCCTGCTGCAAGAGGGATACCGACAATATTATAGATAAATGCCCAGAAGAGATTCTGTTTGATCGTTCGCATAGTTCGCTTCGAGAGCCTGATTGCGATAAGTATCTTGCTGATATCTCCGGCAAGGAGCGTGATATCTGCCGTCTCGATCGCAACATCCGTACCAGTTCCCATCGCGATACCGACATCAGCACGGGCGAGTGCAGGAGCATCATTGACCCCATCACCACACATTGCTACTTTTTCTCCAGATGCCTGAAATGTACGGATCACTGCTTCCTTCTCATGAGGGAGTACCTGTGCTCGTACATCATCAATACCAACGAGCGAAGCAATATATTCAGCTGTTTGTTGGTTATCTCCAGTGAGCATCACCGTCTTGATGCCGAGACTCCTGAGTCCAGATACTATGTCTTTTGCATTATCTTTGATAGTATCTGCAATACCAAAAACAGAAACTTCAGATATAGGAGCTCATTTTTTCGCAAGAAAAATCGGTGTTTTCCCTTCCTTCGTGAGTGTCAGTATTTTCTTTGTATCTATCTGTATTCACTCTTCTTGCATCAGGGTGATATTTCCAGCGAACCACTTTTCATCATTGATGACGCCCTCTACTCACTTTCCTTCTCGCATCATGAAGTCGGCCACAGGCAGAAGATGTATATTTTCTTCATGGGACTTTTCGACAATCGCAGTAGCAAGTGGATGTTCTGATTGTTTCTCGAGACTTGCAAGAATCTGAAGATTGGAAGATCGATTGTCTCCAATATAATCTACAAGTTCTGGTTTTCCTTTAGTAATAGTTCCTGTTTTATCGAAGACAACCGTTGTAACTGTTGAGAGTTTCTGGAGGCTCTCTGCATTTTTGATAAGGATTCCTTTCTCGGCCCCTTTCCCAACACCGACGATGATCGCTGTTGGAGTAGCAAGTCCGAGCGCACATGGACAGGCGATGATGAGGATACTGACAAAGGCGATAATACCTGCCACCATATTCCCTACGAGAATCCATACAAGGAGACTTGCAATAGCAAGAGCAAGGACAATTGGGACAAATACAGATGATATCTGATCAGCAAGCTTCTGTATGGGGGCCTTCGAACCTTGGGCATCTTGTACCATAGTGATGATATGAGCGAGCATACTGTCAGCTCCGAGTGAAGTGGCACGGATTTTGAGAAATCCTTGCTTATTCATCGTTCCTCCGATTACCTTCTCACCTTCTCACTTATCGACCGGGAGCGATTCACCTGTAATCATTGATTCGTCGATACTACTTGAGCCACTTATGATGAGTCCATCGACAGGTATCTTGGATCCTGGTTTTACGAGGATGATATCTTCATGTCGAACTTGTTCGATTGGGATCTCAATCTCCTGACCATCACGTTCGACGAGTGCTGTTTTTGCTTGGAGCGAGAGGAGCTTCTCGATTGCTTCGCCTGTCTGGAGCTTGGACTTGGTCTCAAGATATTTCCCATAATAGATGAATCCGATTACCACAATCACCACATCATAGTAGTGCATACTTGTATCGATATATGGCCCGAGCGGTCACTCAAATGCTGTCACAACAAAACTATAGATAAATCCTGTGAGTGTTCCGAGTCCGATGAGTGTCTCCATATTGGCAACACCTGTTCTGAGGAATCTCCAGAGTGCGACGATATAGTGTCTCCCGATGACGAAGAGGGTGTATGTTGCCATTACCGGGAACAGATGGTGAAAAAATCCAGATACCCATTCTTCCATTGGTGAAATAAATCCTTTTATTCCACCAATGTCCCATATCATGAAGATGAAACTGATGAAGATAAAAGGAAGCACAATATGAATATTCTTTCTCATATTTTGTATTTCCAAGAATTTTTCTCATTTAGATTCATGGATTCCGAGATGGGCACTATGGTCTTCTGGAGACATTGTTGCGTGATCCATATGGCTCACCTCAGGATCTACGAGCTCATATCCGAGAGGTTGGACTTTGGCTTGCATGGTAGCAAGTTGCACCTTCTCTGCATCAAAAACTACTTTTGCGGTTTCAGTGGCAAAATTTACTTCACAAGATTCTATTCCAGGAGTTTTCGAGAGTGTTTTTTCGATATGGTGTGCACAACTCGCACAACTCATACCTTTGATTGCATAATTTTTCTGCATGATAATAATGGTTAATTGTTAAGGCTGGAGAATGATAAAGTACGAAATTTCTCAAAATCCTTATGGTGTTCATCAGATTCATTTTTTCCAGATACTGATGCCATTTGTTTTTTCCCCAACAGCAATAGTATTAGTAATGGTATCTGTAGTTGTATCTATTACTGATATCGTATCTGAGAGAAGATTGGTGACATAGACTTTCTTTCCATCATGACTCACAACAACTCCATGAGGAGCTTGTCATCCAGTATAACTCTTCACGACCTGTAGAGAAGTAATATCGATCTCGTATATCTGATTGCTCGTTGGTTCGTCGAAATAAAATCCCTGATCTGCAACATAGAGAGACTGACTATCAGGAGTTGGATAGAGCTGGATTGGTCACTTTGCTCCATCTGGAAGACGGACGGTATCAAGCTTTTTTGTACTGAGATCATATCGAGCAATACTCTTCGTTCCGTAGAGAGATCCGAATACATATCTTCCATCTGGTGTCACTGCTACCTGAACAACCTTATCGGAAGTCCGAACGAGTTCGAGAGCAGAGGTTTCAGTATTCATGATACCAATTGCTTTCTCTCCAATCATGGCAATAAGGAGATTTTTCCCATCTGGTGTGAGACGGATTCCATGCGGTAGTGAGCCTTCTGGGAGATCCACCTTTTTGAGGATACTACCATTCTGTATATCTACTACGAATACGATACTATGTTCTTGGGAGGCAACGTATGCAAGAGTATCATTCATATCAATCACTACATGTGCAAGGTGCATACCAATACCAAGAGGAATACGCTCAATAATAGTATCTGTTGCTGGATCAATTAGGATAAGTTCATCATTATTGATACCTTCTTCTCCGTGAGAATCTTCGTCTTCCATGATATTCGCTGTCACTGCAATAATTGTTCCCTTGGGTCCAACCTGTACATTGTGTGCTGTATAGGTGAGGAATTTGCCATAGAATTGTCGAGAGAGACTAATATTCTTCATAAGTTTCTCTGTTTTTGCATCGACGACACTCACAGAGCTATCTCACTCATTGGCAGTATAGATTTTTTCATCACTCTCTATTGGTTTTTGTATAGTATTTTCGAATGAGAGGTATACATTTCCTCATTGCCATGTGACAACACTCCAGAGGAGTCAAGCAAAAGCAAGCACACCGATACTGGAATATAGTATAGATTTTTTCATAATTTTTGTGTAAGAGAGTAAACTACTGAATCACGATCTGACCCTGTCCCATGCCCATCGATCCGCACACGAGGCGAATCTTTTGAGGTTTTGTACCATCAATAGAGAAGGTGAATACCTCTCATTTTTTGATATACTGTTCTCGTCCACCTGGGAGAATTACTGAATAAAAACACCCAAGTCCATCAGAAGTTGGTGTGACAGTAATATGATAGTTTTTTCACTTTGCAAGCGTGAGTGTTTTTGGAGCAAAACCATAGCCATCATGACTCCATGATTCCTCTTCTGTTACTATACTTCTATTCACAGGAGTTTCGGTATCTCCAGTTGAACTAGTATCTCTGACCCCGATTTGACTCGCTGGAGAATGGAGATTCGAAGCCTGGATAATATTCCATCCATTCGTCGCCGTGAATACCCCGAATACTAGAAGGAGTGATGCAATGAACGGGGTCATGACCTTGAGTTTGTCTTTTATATACTCGGTTCCAAGCCCGAGCGTGTAGAGTACCGGGAAGGTTCCGAGGGCAAATGCCCCCATTACGAGTGCGCCCTGCCATGGATTCCCTGATTCGATTGCAAAGAGCATCATACCCTGTGTAAAACCACATGGAAGAAGGAATGTGAGTGCCCCAACCCATGGTGCATACTTTGGATTTTTGAGTTTTGTGATATTTTTCGAAAGTCTCATAGGAAGGTGGAATCCCCATCGAGAGATATTCGGAACGAGTCCGAGGAGCTGGACTCCGAGATACGCAAGTACGAATCCAACGAATATACTCAGAAAACCGTTGAAATATATTGAACCCGAGAAGCCTTTCCCAATCATTCCGAGAACAAAACCTCAGATGATGAAGGTAATGATTCGCCCCATATGGAAGCGAAGTTGTGTTTTCCATCCATTTGTTTTGTCGACAATCGACTCTGTATATCCTACAACGATTCATCCTGTTACAGCAAGACATGTTGATATAGATGCAACGAGCCCAACAAAAAAGGCAACGGTGAATCAGAGTTTTTCGTATGATGGGAGGAGTCGAGAGATATCCATCCGGAAGAGGAGATAGAGAAGCACTCCAGCAAGAAGAAGCCAGGATATAGTACGACCCCACGCAATGTTTTTTGTAATTCAGTGACTTCACTCATTATGGAGAGTATATCCTGCTTGGTGGATTGCATCTTGTATACTTTCCTCAGAGATATCTTTGGAGCACACAATAGAGAGTTTTCCAGTTTTACTTGAGATATTCTCAACTCGACATCCATCGATTTCTTCTATCGCATCTCGTACCATAATCTCACAGGACTTACAATGCATTCCCGTAATTTGAAATAGTTTTTTCGTAACCATACATCAAATAATTAAATAAATAAAAATACCTAAAAAGAAAAAGTACACACAAAATATGTCTCCATTTCTTAGAAGAGGGTAATTATTAGTTTAATTTTTTGATAGATGAACCTATGAGAGATATATATTCCCCTGGGTCTGGTGGAGCGTTGGATCGATAGAGAGCATTGATTGTTATGTTAATATTTCCTTTTAGAGTATCTCCTAGAGGATATCGCTCAAGAGAAACAACCATGAGAACATCTTTCAGTGACAGAGGTGTATTGCTATTTTTCTCCATTGAACTCTCGGAAGTATCTGGACAACAATCAAGTGTTCAATGAGTATTTCCTGTTGCTTCTATTATAGGATGATTATCTTCATGTGTATCCATAGATAACATCTCTCACTGGTGATGACTCATAGATACATCCACATATCCTGCAAAAACCATTCCACAATTGGGAAGGGTCATGAGGAGCGTGAGGATGAGAGAGAGAAGGTATTTCATTTGGGTGATAGTAGTATGAAGAAGTTCGATGTTTTTCAGAAATCTTGGTTATTTTCTTGTTGCGACATCCCAAGTCCGAACCAATTCTTCGATAAAATCCTCTTTTTCCTTTCATTCACTAGAAAGAGCTTTTGTTCCACAACAAGAGAGATGGTTCTTGAGGAGTTCTCGATTGGCACTCTGAAGAAGTCCCATGGCAGCATTGATCTGGTGAGCTACATCAGCACAGTAGACATCGTCATCGATCATTTGTTGAACCTTCGTGAGGGTACCAAGTGCCTTCTTGATATTGAGTTGTATTTTATCTTTTGAGTGGATCATAATAAGTAATTTTCAATAAACCATACCATATGGTATGGTTTATATTATATAAATATGAAAGAAAAAGGCAAAAGAAAATTAAAACTTAAAGAAAAAAGTATGTTCATAGCTTATAAAAGTATCTTGTATAACATATATATCAGAGGCGTATGTGCTATGTATATAACAAGAGCATATCTTCACAAATATGCAGGGAGTTCCAATAGTCAAGAATATCTTCTGAATAAGAGATGATCCATCTGTTTATTATCAAAAAAGGAAACAATACCATATCATATCAGAAAATATCCAAGCCATGGGATGAGTGGGTAGTAGTCAGCCGAGAAGAAATCTCTATTCACGAGTCATATCGGGAAAAATATATTTGTATCTACAGGAATAATATCGATGAGAAATTGCAAAGTAATGATACCTATTCCAATAATAGTATTCCACCTTCAAAATTTCATAAAACCAAGAGAAACAACGGAAACTATCGCAAAAAAATGGATAATACCAAAGGAAATACGCTGTTCATAAAACCATATGTATGTAATAATCGTGATCATAAAAGCTATGATTGAAAGTATACATGTTCTTTTGAGAGAATGCCTACGGATCATCTTCATATCTTTGTTCATTACAAATAATCAAAATGAAATCCCTGCAACAAAAATGAAAATAATAACAGCAACTCTCCCGAGAATATACCAGAATAAATTGGGAAAATCTATACCAGTATATCCAAATAAGTACAGGAGAATGTAGTGAGCATGAAATGCTATCATACTGATAACAGCGATACCCCGAAGAGCATCGAGTTTTTGTGAACGCATAGAGGCATACTAATGATTCCCGAGAAGTTCTTTAAATTTTGCGATCTCGGCATTCTGTGTATGGATAATATCATTCGCCATCTTCACGATCTCAGGTCGCTGAGATACTTCGAGGACTTCTTCTGCCATATGTACCGCTCACTCATGGTGCTTGATCATATCATCCATAAACGCATCATCGAGGTCATGATCTGAAAGTTTTGAAAGATCTCGCATCATTGGCATATAGCTCGTTTTAATAGTGCTACTTGGATACCATGATTTCATCCATGATCCGAGAAGAGCAATCTCTGTTTTTTGTGCTGAGACGATGTTTTCGGCAATTTTTTTCAGTTCTGCATTTTCGGTTTTTGCTACGATAATGCTCGCTGTATCGACCGCTTCTTGATGGTGTGGGATCATGTTAGCGATGAATTCTTCCTCAGTCGATGCTCACATATGATCCATAGAACCATTTCACATGTCCATCTGAGAGTGATCCATGCCTGCCATAGAATTATCAGAAGATGTTTTCGCAGGGGCTACAGGGGAAGCAGGAATTGTAGCTGTCGGGGTCTTGGTAGGAGAAGTTGTATCACTACAGCTTGCGAGTGCGAGGGTCGAGAGGACAATAAGTCCGAAAATAATAGGAGTTTTCATAAAAGGAAAAGTAAAAAAAGATAAAAAATAAGGAATAGGAAGTATTAGGATGTATTCATATCCAGAGAAATAAAGAAATAAATTTATTCGACGATGAATTGATTTTTCTCGGTTTTTTCTCGAAATCCGTCAGAATAATATCGGTAAAATATTCATGGGCGAAGAGCGAGTTCTATAAGCGTCGAGACAAACAGTCACCAAAATATCACGGTTGCTATAGGCGAGAGCATCTCTTTTCCTGCATCTCCTGCTCCGAGAACAAGAGGAAGCAATCCGAGAATAGCAGAAAGTGCTGTCATAGATACAGGAACGATGCGTTCGAGAGATCCTTGGATAATCGTCTCTCGGTCAAAAGGTCTACCTTCCTCTACACATAAGTGTTTATAGTGATCGATAAGCATAATCCCATTGCGTGAGACGATACCCATGAGAGCGATAAAACCAACCAGATGAGCTGTCGATATAACTCATCCAGTAAGCCATACTCCGAGAATACCTCAGAACCATCCTGTGACAATACCGAGAAATATCTGTAGAACGAGGACAATGCTTCAGAAATGCCAATAGAGAATTCCAAAAAGTGTAACAAGGACACCAATAGAGATAAACATAAGAAGTCTCGATGACTCTTTTTGTGCAGAGTAAAGCCCTTCATAAGAAACTCTATACCCAACAGGAATGGTGAGTTTTGATACTTCAGCTTGGATGTCATCTACAACATCGACTATCGAGCGATCTTTGGTATATCCTGATATCACAATTCTCCTCTCTGAATTTTCATGGTTGATGATATTTCGAGATTTTGAGAGCTCAACACTGGCAACATTTCCGACGAAGAGTGTACGCTCATCTGAAACCCAAAATGGAATACTACGAATTGCTTCGGGCGTACTTGTCCATGAGGTAGGAAATCTCATAACAACAGGATACGAATTTTGCCCTTCTATGACTCGTGCTACCTCTTGTCCACCGATACCGACATCGAGGAGTTCTTTGACTTCATTATAATTTACTTTCTGTGAAACAAGAGAAGGAGTATTTGGAGTGACGCTGATACTCGGGATTTTTGTCTGTGGTTCGAGAGATATATTGAGTGTTCCTTCTACTGTACCTGCGATTTCGACTACTTGTCGTCCGAGTGTTTCGAGCGTATCAAGATCCTCTCCAAATATCTTGATTACGAGAGGGGCTCGGATGCCTGAGATGATCTCCTCTACTCTATGAGTAATAGGTTGTCCGATGCCCATCACAGCCACTTGCTTATACTCTCCTATGACGGCATTGATTGCATCATAAATTTTTACTTTTTCTTCACTGGTTACATCAGGTGCAAGTGCCACTTCGATTTCTGCATTATTGGATCATTGGGCATGTGCATCAGCATCAGCACGCCCGAGTATTGCTCCTGCTCTTTCGACTCAAGGGATTTTTCAGAGTTCGAGAGAAAATTTTCTCGTGATGTCGAGCGTGTATTCGAGAGAACTTCCTGGCTTGGTCGTGATCGAGATGGTATAACTGGACTCGTTAAATGATGGAAGTCCTTCCTGTCCAGCACTCATATATCCTATGATAGTCAGTGGTATAGAGAGAAGGGCGAAAAGAAGGGCTTTTTGTGGATTTTTTAAACTCCAAAATATTGGTTTTTTTGCCCAGTGTTTGAGTTTTTCTGTAAACCATGTATCTTCAGAAATCTTGCCATGCCGTTTCTCTATCCATGAAGGTAAGAGATAGCTACAAATCACAGGAACAAATGTCACAGCAACCAAAAGTGACATAATCATCGAAGTGATATAAGCAATACCAATTGGTGCAAGGATTTTTCCATCGATACCAGGCAAGAGAAGAAATGGAACAAATACTATAAGTTGAAGGATAGTCGCATATACTACACTTCCTCGTACTTCTTTTGAGGCTTCGAATATCACTTTGAGCGGATGAATATGTTCTTCTTTCGGAAGAAGGGTATTCAGACGAAGTCGCCTGAATATATTTTCCATATCCACTATTGCATCATCTACGAGTTCACCGATAGCAATAGTGAGCCCCCCAAGAACCATGATATTGATACCGATACCAAAAATATAAAATACAATAGCCGAAAGAAGGAGCGTGATCGGAAGAGAAATCATCGTAATAAATGCGGTACGAGCATTCATAAGAAAAAGAACGACAATAATAGCAACGATAATAGCAGCATCTCTGAGTGCTTCTTCGACATTGGTCAATCACTTCTCGATAAACCATGTTTGACGAAATATATCATCTTTGAGCTCTATTCCCTTAGGAAGTGTTTTCTGTATTTCTACTACTTTTTCGAGAAGAGTATTCGTGAGTTCTATGGTATTGGCATTTGGAACTTTGGAAACGCGGATAATAACTCATTCTCATCCATCGATAAGGGCATCTCATCGTCTTTGGCTATTCTTCCCGACTTCTATACTCGCTATATCACTCAAGATATTTCAATTTGGGAGAGAGATAGATCCTATTTTCTCTTCTGTATTTTGTATCGGATTGAGCTTGATAGGATATTCTGATTTTTTATCGATAGCGATACCTGCTCCCCCTGGATTGGTTATCTCGGCGAGAGAACTTGTGAGATCTTCGAGGGTGATATGTTTTTGTGCGAGTTTTGCTGGATCGACGGAGATAGTATACTGAGGTGCTGACCCTCCCATGATGAGAAGATTGGAAATCCCTGATACCGTCGAGAGAGATTGTCTGAGTTCCGTCTCTGCATAGAGACGGAGATCTGATTGACTCACACTGGAGTCAGACGAAGTGAGTCCGAGCCAGAGGACTTCTCCCATTAGTGCTGACTCAGGTGCAACAGTGAGATGTACTCCATCAGGCAGGGTGACAGACTGGATTTTCTCATACACTCGTTGACGATTGATATTCACTGTACTTCACCAGTCGAATTCTACATTCACAACTGAAAGTCATCATGCTGAGCTCGACCTCACTGCATCTACTCATGGTATCGTTCTGAGTGTTCGTTCGAGTGGGAGAGTGACGATTTTCTCGACATCCTCGGAACTCATTCATTCGGCTTCAGCAAATACCGTGACACGAGGACGATTGAGATCTGGGAGGACATCGACAGGGAGATGGGCAAGGCTATAGAATCCAAAAAGTGTAACAATAAGATAGAGACAGAGAACCAGAGGTCGTCTATTGAGGGCAAATTTTATAAGAGTATTGAGCATGATGATTACGGATTAGTGGATAAAATCGCACTTACATCCATATCGTCTTTCCATTTCGGATTTGAAGCATCTGTGACTATCTGTGTATCTCCCTTGAGTCACTCTGTAACGATATATTTTTCTCCGATGATTTCATAGGAGATTTTCCACTTTTTCAATGTCTTATTGGTGAGGACTTTGTATACATATGCTTCGTCTCACTCTTCGTGGATACTCGTCTTTGGGATTTCGATATATCCTGTTCCTGTGAGTCCTGATTTTACGATACGAACTTGTGTACCGACAGGAAGGTGCGATGTATCGATGGAGGCTTCGACAGAGATAGTTTGAGTATCTTGGTTCACGGATGATGAGTAACGAGTAATCTCTGCTTGTGTGCTATCAGCATCAAAACCTGGGAGACTGACTTGGATATTTTGTCCTTTCTTTATGGAGCTATACTCAGCTACGGGAACTTCGAACCTGACGAAGAGATCGAGATCATCACTCTTTCCTGCTATATCAAAAAGTGGAGTTGTCACATCGACGGTCTGACCGATGCTGACATTTTTTCGTGAAATAACACCGTCAAAAGGAGCAACAGCATAACTTACTTTCATGGTATTCTGTATCGCTCATAGAGCATTCTGGAAGGCTTTGACACGATTTTCTGATCCGATTAGTTCTGCTTTTGCTTCTATTTTGAGTTTTTCGAGGTCAACACTTGAGAGTGATTGTTCTCCGCTGAGTGTTGCATAGTCTTTTTTCTTATTAGCCGTGAGGAGATCTCGTTCTGATTCCAGAAGTGCCATCTCTTGCCTAAGTCCGATAAGATCGGCATTTGCCTGAGAAAGTGTTCATGAAGCAGTTGCATTTGCACTCAGAGTTCATTTTTCTACCTCTATGAGTCGAGACTGGAGTATAATGATACCATTATCTCCTGAGAGAAGTGAGAGGAGTTCTTGTTTATTGTCGGTGTAATTTGAAGTTGATGCTGGTCATATAATCGCATAGATGGTATTTGCATCATTGATGAGTGTTTCGAGCGTAGCGAGAGTTTTACTGAGATCTGCCGTCGATGCTTCGGTAGAAAGAGGATATGTCGGGAGTATTGTCTGCATATTCTTATGAAATCTCTCTGGTATATCGAGTATCTTTTGGCGATCACTCACGCCGAGAGATCCCCAATTCGAGTTATATCCCCAGTAAAATACATATGAAGTCGTATTGATACCAAGATTGTTTCTATCTCCACTATAGAAAATAGTAAGCAGTTCTGATATTGCTTCATTGGTTTTTCCGATAAGATACTTTTTGGCTGTTTCTTGTTTTTGTGTATTTTCTGCGATGGTAGCACTGCTTGATTGCCGACTACTCTCGATGACCACTCATCTGGCTTCGAGATTTGCTCGGAGACTGGTGATCTTTGCATCGAGTTGTTTTTTTTGCACTTCGTACTGTATATCGAGTGCTTTTCTCTGGACATCATACGCCCGACTAAAAGGGCTCTCTGGGCTCGCAACTACATTGGTAATATATGCCAATTTCTCTTTTGCACTCTGGAGCTCTCATTGTGCGATGGCGATCTCTGCTCTTTGTCCTGCAACCATACTTACCATTTCTGGGGTATTCGTCGGAGCGTTGATGATAGCAACACGCTGTCACTTTTTCACAGTATCACCGAGACTAACAAGGAGTTCTCATATGATACCCTGACGCTCTGGAAATATCGATCCATAATTATCTGAGAGGACTGTACCTGGATAGGTGGGTACTGAGAGATTATTAGTATCAACTACTTGCAGCATAGTGAATACTGCTCCTGTGGAAGTTTCTACAGAGATACTTCACCCGAGGTTCTCTGCCTCTTCATCTCCATGTCCGCCATGTGCCATTACCAGATAGCTTCCTACAAGAGAAGCAAGCATACCAGTGATAGCGAAATATAAAACATTTCGTTTGATTGTCATAAAAATTGTGATAAAGAAATACAAAAAAATCTCTATACCAAAAGGGTATACAGAAAATGGTATATATTTCTTAAATCAATAGTACTTTCTCTCCTACAAGCAAATGTCAGAAAAAATTATTTTCACTTCAGGGGTAGTATTGAAAATAAGTATCTTGAGTCAGCGGGTATACTGTATCGTCATTCTCACTATACAAGGAGATCAGTCCCTTGGAAAAATCTCCTATTTCTACATCAATATTATCACGAATTTGTTGAATTATATTTATCTCTACTTTTGTTTGTGTACAATGAGGTGGCTCTGGATCATCGGAAGTTTCGACAATATGTGACTCTGTGATACCATCATGAGAATGAGATATGATTTCTGTATGAGGTGTACTTCAGGCATGCACAATAGCCATATTTCCAAAAAGGAAAACGGCAAGAATTATGATGACGCTGATGAATTTCTGATAGGGAAAGAACATTTGATGCTGAGTATACGAATTAAGTGAGAAAAAGGCAAATTATTTTCTGGTGGCAACATCCCAAGTCCGAACCAGTTCTTCGATAAAATCTTCTTTTTCTTTTCATTCAGATGAAAGAGCCTTTGTTCCACAACAAGAGAGATGATTTTTGAGAAGCTCACGATTTGCACTTTGCAATAACCCCATAGATGCGTTTATCTGGTGGGCAACATCAGCACAGTACACATCGTCATCTATCATCTTTTGAACCTTGGCAAGTGTTCCCATTGCCTTCTTGATATTGAGCTGTATTTTATCTTTTGAAATTATCATATTGAAAATAATATTGAAAAACCCTATGATTTCAGTATATTTGATTTACTTTTTAGCGAAAGTACCTCCCGCATCCGCGGGATTTTATGTGCAATTTAGTTGCAGCATGTTCCATCACCGCAAGAACAAGTCTTGCAAGTACATGGATTGCATGTGCATTTATTCGTAGTCATAAATAATTGTTATTAAATATACCTAACCATAGGGTATGGTTATACTATCTATAATTTTATGGAAAGCAAATGTTTATAGAAATTCTATATTCAATAGCTTCATTTTTGTATTCTCATCCCCGAGATTTATATTCCATCTTTCTTCCATGAATCAGATGAGCTCAAGTCCTCGCTCTTTTATAGAGTCAGGAGTCCATTCCTTATAAGTCTCAGCAACTCTACATTCTGAATATGATCCATTGAAATATCCTCGATTCATTTCTCCGTCAACTCGCTTATTTTCATAACAATCATTTTGGAGGCTACTATTTTTTGGTTGCGAGAGAGCGAGAAGATTTCAGATGGTATTTGTTAGGCAATTTAGTTCTTCGGCAGTAAAATTTGTTCGGAAATATGCCCAACAATCCTTATCAGGAGTTTGTGGAAGAATATGTTCAATAGAAATCATATCCTGTTCTTTAGTAAACTTCTCCCATGTGATTTTTGCAGTAGAATTCTTCGAAGATTCGAGAAGATATTGTTCATACTCGTAGAGAAAGTATCGAAGTCATCCCCAAGAATAGTATCCAGTTTTTGCTCAGAATCTGAACTTATTGCTGATAAAATCATAGAAAGCATTGATTTTGAACGATCCATCTTCATTGAATGAAAATTGGATCCGTTCCTTGAGAGCCTCTATGATATTCCCAATAGTTGTATTACCGTAGTAGAGATCTCGACTCAGATTATAAAACTCACTATTTCCATAATTGGATCGCATCTGTGTAAGTCTGAATGCAATGAATATATACCTCTCTATGGTTTTGAATAATAAAACTCGTTCATCTACTGTCGTATTTTTTGAGAGAAATGAGCTCATGATGAGTGGTCGAAAATATCCCATTCAGAGCCGATTCAGTCGATCGAGCCATTTTCTCTCATCTCCAGTGAGTCTTTGGTTTGTTTCGGGATTATAGGTATCATACCAAGCACTAGAGGCTTTTTGTATACTTTCAGCAAAGAGAGATATATCCCCAATTTCTAATCATTTCTTTTCTTTTTGAGATGTTTCAAGTGGAATATCCTCCTCGATATCCTCGAGAAGTTCATCACGAACCTCCTGAGCTTCTTTTATCTTGATAGCCACATCGATTTTCTTAAGTACTCGTTTTGGGGAAAAGTAATCATCTAACAGAAAGTGAATATAATCATCTCCTGTTTTTCGACTGTATTTAAAGTACATAGTCCAATGAGCCTTGAGGAAGTCATCATCATTAAGAGGATTTTCCTTATTTCGTCCAAGCTGAAAGTATATTTCTTTCCAAGCATCATTGATACGTTTTCTGAGTTCATCTTTATCTGATTGATCTACGGAAAATAATGTAGTAAGGTAAATGAGGCGATTCTTGAGAAGTTCGAGATCACTGAGCTTCTTCCCTCGATTATTCATGGTTTCAAATGCGACTGATACATCGATATCACTTTCTATAACATACTCATTAAAGAGGAGATTTTTCGTAACTTTTCGAAATATGATCTCGAGTTTTTCGAGTCGTTCATTTTTAGAAATCTCAAGGAGATTATCTATGAAGAACTTTTTTGCATTCTCAAGATTCTGAGTGTATATTGTTTCTTGTCACTGATTGGAAGAAGAGTGCTCATTAAATATTTTTGTCTTTAGGAACTCATAGCTCGGGTTATCTTTTTCATATCCGAAAACATAGGATCTCTGTATACCATTACTTTTCTCTATGACTATATAATCTCGTTTTATGTCTGAGATTTTTGTATCACAAAGCTCGAAGTCTTCCTTATTTTCAAATGTATTTTCAGGGATCATTTTTGCTACATCGAGAATGGCTTGAATGAGTATCACACAGGTTGTCATTCTTTGTTGTCCATCAACCACAAAAAATACATCGTATCATTTATTCTCAATCACCCATTTATCTTCGTGCCACTGTTCCCACGTTTCCTTTTTTACTTCCTCAAGAGAGATAACCCCTGTGTAATGATTTTTCCCTTCCTCGAGTGAGTTTATGTCTTCCCAAAAGTCTTTGAGTTGTCGAATTTGCCAGGCGTATCATCTTTGGTAATCGGGTATTCGGAAGATTTTATTCTTGAAAATCTTGTTGATATTGACGAGTTGTTGCATAGGTAACAAAAAAGGTATCTACAGAAGTAAATACCAAAATCATCGTGTCTGGCGAAACAAAAAGGGAGGATCGATCCCCATTGATTCGCCAGAATCTTACTCATTTAGTGCCATAAGCAACAAAAGGAGGTGAGGATACAATCCTCCCTTCTAATCGCTTATGGGCAACTAAAAAGTAAGTAAAAATAAATAAGATTCTGGCTTCAGGAATATACTTAGAAACACTATTTTATCAAGTTTATATCTCGTTCTGGAAAAATCGCTTGCATTTTCTCAAATAACCGTATTATTATTGTGTAATCTGTTTACTTTTATGCTAAAGCCAAAAGAAAAAGAAGCCCTAAGCATCATACGTTCATTCTTTCGGGAAAACTGATCAATTCCATCTGTTCGGTCTCTTCAGGGAGACTTATGATATGCCTCGACTCGTTCGGTACAACTTATTATAGATAGTTTGGTAGATAAAGGATATCTAGTAAGACATGATGGGAAGATATCTCTCTGAGTAGTGGAAGACCATCAGAATGAAAATACCATAAATGTACCGTTAGTATGAATGGTTGCTTGCTGACTTCCTATTCTTGCAGAAGAAAACATAGAAGCACAGATACCTGTATCTACAAAGATTGCCTATGGAACGAATAAATATTTCTTCCTGAGAGCAAAAGGAGATTCTATGAATAATGAAGGAATCAATGATGGTGATCTTATTTTGGTACGTTCAGCCGATTCGGCAACAGAATGACAAATAGTTGTAGCACTTATCGATGATGAAGCAACTATTAAACGAATTCACTATGATACTGATTATATTTCTCTCAATCCATGTTCTACCAATGAAAAACATAAACCAATAATTCTCCACGAAGATTTTAGAATCCAATGAATCTTCGTTCGCTCGTTTCCAAGTAATACTTTCTAATTTTTACACACTATGACAAATCAAGTATGGGTTTCCCCAAATGGCGAAGATGGATGGAAGGTTCATTCACCTTGAGCAAAACGTGATTCCGCTCACACTGATACAAAAGCGGAAGCCATGAGTCGAGCTCGGGAGATTGCTAAGAATAAATGAGCGGAACTCAAAATCCAAAATAAGGATGGTAAAATTAGTAACTCCAACTCTCATGGAAATGATCCATTTCCACCAATAGGATAACTTTTAAACTATGACTAGCATTTTTCGACAAGCATTTCTCAATACTTCATGAGGATGACAAAGCTCTTTTGGTGGGTGATTTTCTCGAACTCCATCGATTCCATCATGAGAGAGATTTGTTTGACATTCTCCTATGCCCATTCATACATCGATACCTTCTCAAATCCCAACTATCTCTACACCTAAAGTCGAGACGACTTCTTTGAGGGTATGAGTAGATTATCAGGGCAATAAATATACAACTCAGGCACAACTCCAAAGTCAACTTAAAGAAGAGTTTCTTAGCGAATGAGAAGATATTGATCCTGCAATAATAGACAGACTTGCAAAAGTTTGAGCTTGAAAATTCGCTAAAATGATTGAGCAAGATGCTAAATGAAATAGCTCACATGCACATTATGCAATTTGAGCCCCCGAATGAACAACTTGGAGTGATGTAGAATTCTATCTCTCTGAATATCAAAAGTGAGCTCCTGGTAATACTTTCTTTGATATTAAAATCAAGTGAGAGTTCTTTGATAAACATGTAAGCATGCATGATCTGGGCTTAGAGGATACAGTAAATAATGATTTCTCTGTAACATGAAAAATTCTTTTATATCTCTGTAGTTGACGAGAATTTATATGGGAAACTAGCAGAGTCCCTGATAGATATAAAAAGATTAAGCAACGTTTCTGTGAGGAGCTAAAAAATACATTTTGTATTCCTTGAGATCCTCTTATAATAGCGGATAACAAATATGTACCACAGTTTCAAACATGAGGCAATTATTCTTCTTCAGTAATGATTACTAATGATGTGAATGTGGATTGACTTTAGTAATCTTTAAAAAATGACTCAACAATATTCACATTCAGACCTTACATTCATTACAAATGAATCTTGAAATACTCTTACAGATAGATTTCGTACCCTTATTAAGGATACGAAATATTTTGATGTCCTTGTAGGATATTTTTATACAAGTGGATTTTGGCAGATTTATCCTGAGATAGAATCGAGTGAGAAAATAAGGATTCTCATTTGAATAAGCACAAATCGGGAGGTATACGATACTATTCAGCAATCTCTTATTCAATCACACACAGAGTTAAAAAACTCTTACTCAGAAATTGTAACTCAAGAAATTGAATCAATAAAGGAATCTGAGAAAGTAGAAAAAGGAATTAATATTTTTATAGAGTGGCTTCGATCGGGAAAGTTAGAGATTCGTGCATATCCAACAGAAAAAATTCATGCGAAACTCTACATCATGAGTTTTCATGAAGATGATAGAGATGTAGGAAGAGTTATTACTGGATCGAGTAATTTTACCGCTTCTGGTTTTCGAGATAACTTGGAGTTCAATGTCGAACTCAAGAATAGATCAGATTATGAATATGCGAAAGCTAAATTTGAGGAACTCTGGCTCTCAGGAGTAGATGTAAGTGAAAAATATATTGAGACTATAGAGAAGAAGACTTGGCTCAATCAAAATATATCTCCATATGAGCTTTATTTAAAATTCTTATACGAATATTTCAAGGAGGAAATCAATCAGACTGATGAACTTGATCTTCATAGTCGACCTGATAATTTTAGAGAGTTTGAATACCAAAAACATGCTGTACTAAATGCAAAGAAAATTATTGATGAATATGGAGGAGTGTTTATATCTGATGTAGTGGGTCTTGGGAAAACATATATGGGAACAATGCTTGCTCAAGTGGCAGGCACTAAAACAATTGTTCTAGCTCCTCCGAGACTTCTTGATGAAAATAATCCATGAAGTTGGAGAAATGCGTTCAAAGATTTTGGGTTTCGATCAAGAGATTATATTTGTGAATCTATTGGATCACTCGATAAGGTGCTCGATCGTTCAGATCTCGATACTTTCGATACTGTACTCATTGATGAAGCTCATAGATTTAGAAATGAAGATAATGAAACATATGCCAAGATGTCTGAGATTTGTCATGGTAAAAAAGTGATACTCTTAAGTGCAACTCCGTACAATAATAATCCCTCAGATATTCTTGCTCAGATAAAATTATTTCAGAAATCAAAATCTTCCACAATTCCAAATCTCCCAAACTTAGAGGGTTTTTTTGCTTCACTCGAAAAGAAGCTAAAATGACTAGACAGAAAGGATGATAAAGAGGAGTACAAAAGAATCATCAAAGAAAATGCCTATCAAATACGAGAAAAGGTTCTCAAATACATAATGGTTCGTCGTACGAGAAATGATATCGTAAAATACTATGATAAAGATATGAAGTTTCCTGCGGTTACTAACCCGAAACCAATATTTTATACATTTGACTCACATGAATCAGAAGTTTTTAATCGCACTATAGAACTTGCAATTAACGATTTCAAATATACTCGCTATGCTCCTTTGCTCAAGCTCAAAAGTGAATTATGGAAAAGCGAACAACAAGAAGTAATGTGAAAGCAATGACAAAGAAATATGATGAGTTTTATGCGAATGCTTTTAGTAAAACGTCTTGAAAGTAGTATCTTTGCCTTTCAGAAAACAATAGAAAGATTTATAGAATCGTATGAACGTTTTCTTGAGTTATATCTCACGGGTAAAGTTTATGTAAGTCCGAAACATACTCATAAAATCATAGAAGCTCTTGAAGATGGGGACATGGACTATATTGATAAACTTATCAAGGATTGAAAAGCTGAAGAATATAAAAGTGATGATTTTGATCCCTCTATACAAACAGATCTTGAATCTGATTTGAGAGTTTTAAAAGAAATCCAAGAACTCTGGAAAACTATTGATCGTGATCCGAAAGTTGAATCATTTAAACAATATTTAAGTGAGGAGAAGGAGCTTCAAAAAGGAAAACTTCTTATATTTACTGAGTCAGCAGAAACAGCAAAATACCTATGAGAAGAGCTTTCAGAAATGTATGAAAATAAAGTAATTGTGTTTACTTGAGGAAATTCATCAGGAGAAAGAGCCATAGTGATTGATAACTTTGATAATAATGCTTCACATAAAAAAGATGACTTTAGAATTCTCATAACTACTGATGTTCTCTCGGAATGAGTCAATCTCCATAGATGAAATGTGGTTATCAATTATGATATCCCTTGGAATCCAACCAGAATCATGCAACGAGTCGGAAGAATTAATCGTGTCGATACACCTCATAAATCGATACACACTTTTACTTGTTTTCCGACAGATGAAGGTAATGATCAACTGAAGCTAAGAGAATCTGCGGAAGCAAAAATTGAAGCATTTATTTCCCTTCTTGGAAGCGATGCAAAGCTCCTTACGGATGATGAAGAAGTATGAAGTCATACTCTATTCGAAAAAATACTCTCAGTAGATACAATTACATGAGAAGAGGATATAGAAAGCGAACTCAAATATCTCTCGATTATTCGATCTATACGAGATAGTGACTCAGCACTATTCGAAAAGATAAAACGTCTCCCGAAGAGATCACGATCTATTATTGTAAATTCCAATATAGAGAATTCAGAAGTACTCACATACTTTCGTAAAGGGAGAATCGAGAAATTTTGTATAGCATCAAATAATGATTCTCGAGAGCTTGATTTTATGGAGTCAGCTAGAATTATGGAGTGCCCTCCAGATACCCAGAGAGCAAAAGCCTGATCAGAGTTTTATAATCTAAAAGAGCTCAATGAAAACTTCTTTGAAACACTTCTAAAAAATCCAGAAGAAGATCTTCCTGTTCGAAAATGAAGTAGTAATAGTGACTTTCTTATCAAGATTCTTACTTCACCTTGAATCAGAAATTCTCCTACTTATACTGAAGATGATGAGGAGTATATAGAAAAAGTGATATCAGAACTTGACGGATGAAGTATTCCAAAAAATACAGTCTCCAAAATAAAGCAACAAATTCAAGAGAATCCTGATGTTATCATGAATCCTATGAAGCTCCTTTCACTTTTGAAAATGAATATCTCTACGAGATTTCTCTCTGGAAACAGTGTTGCTAGTGGAAATTCTTCTTTGAATCCAAAAGAGGTTATCCTCTCCCTCTATCTCCTAAAATAAAATCATATGAAACATGATGAAGCAAAGAGAGTCATACAAGAAAGTCTCGAGAATCCCTATGATTCGATAAACTTCTCGAAACTCATAGCAAATGTCCTGACAACACCTTTCAAAGTTATAAATAATACTGTAGGCGAAGCGTATGTCAGAGAAGCGTTTCGGGACTCTATCTCATCATATACAGTAATCTGAACATATGAAGACCCTGCCAATAAGCGTATAGCAATACTTGAAGTCCGACTAAAAAATACAGCAAGCCTCCAAAATGCTCGTACGATGCAACGAAATTTTGTGGCTGACTTCTTAAAGTGAGGAAATGCTTATGGACGACAAGATGGTGCACTTGTAGCTTTTGTTTCACCGAATCCTGATGACTGGAGATTCTCTCTGGTAAAAATGGAATATAGTCCAGAAATTCGTGATGGGAAGATTAAAATCAATGAAGAACTCACACCTGCAAAGAGATGGTCTTTTCTTGTCTGAAAGCATGAAAAATCTCATACAGCCCAATCAAGATTTCTTCCTCTTGTTATGGAAGAATCTCATTCTACTACACTTGCTGAGATAGAAAATGCTTTTGATGTCGAGAAAGTTACGGATGAGTTCTTTGAACAATATAAAGAGTGCTTTTTCCGATTCAAGGATGAGATTGACCGTATTGTTTCTACGGATGATACCGTGAGAGTACATTTTGAGTCTATCTGACTCGATACAGCAAACTTTGCGAAAAAGACATTATGACAAATCGCATTTCTCTATTTTCTCCAGAAAAAGTGATGGTTTGGAGTCGCGAGTGATAATGATTGGGGCAAGTGACCAAAGGATTTCTTACGAAAACTATTTGAGCGAAAAGAGAAATATGGAAGTAATTTCTTCAATGATATACTAGAGCCACTTTTTTATGAAGCCCTTGCGACTGATCGATGAGAGTCAGCCATCTATACACGACTCAATAATACGAGAATTCCATTCTTAAATGGTGGGCTTTTTGAACCAATGAAATGATATTCTTGGGAAACTACAAATCTTGTCATCAATGATGAGATTTTCTCAAACACTCACAAAACGAAAAATGGTGATATTGGAGATGGTATCTTTGATGTATTTGATAGATATAATTTTACAGTATCCGAAGATGAACCGCTCGAAAAAGAAGTAGCGGTAGATCCTGAAATGCTCGGAAAGATATTCGAAAATCTCCTCGAAGTACGTGATAGAAAGTCAAAATGAGCATTCTATACGCCTCGTCCTATCGTGCACTATATGTGCCAAGAATCGCTTATTGAATACCTCGCCAGCATTGATCCATTTATATCTCGTGAAGAGATCGAATTTTTCATCAGAGAAAGCGAAAGAACTCTCGAGAATGATCGTACGATGAAGCGAAAAATCGATGAGAAAATCACTCAGTGAAGAGAATATAAGTGAGAATATACCTATCAGACACCTGAATCTATTCGAGTACAGGCTCAGAAGCTTGATGATGCACTCGCAAATGTCCGTATAGCGGACCCGGCGGTATGATCTGGTGCTTTTCCTCTTGGAATGATCAATGAGATCGTACGAGCAAGACAGATCCTTGCAGTACACACTGGATCAAGACTCACAGCCTATGACTTCAAACTCCATGCTATCCAAGAGAGCATCTACGGCGTCGATCTCGATCCAGGAGCAGTAGAAATCTGTCAGCTCCGTCTCTGGCTCTCACTTATCGTAGATGAAGATAGACCACACCCTCTTCCGAACTTGAACTATCGTATCGTACAAGGAAATTCTCTCATCGAAGAATATGAGTGAATCAAGCTCTATGATACAAAACTCCTCTCTGCTGGAAAGTGAAAGGTGGAACAGATGAGTATGGATAGTCTCATGGCTTCCGAGTCCAATAAACTCTACGAGCTCCTCCAACATAATCTCAAGAAATTCATCGAAACTTCAGAACGTACCAAAAAACTATCTCTCAAAAAAGAGATCGATGATCTCAAATACTGACTCATAGAAGCTACACTCAGAGAACAGAATAAAGAAGAAAGAATCGTGGAAATCCGCAGACTCCGTGAAGCAAATATCACACCATTCTTCCTCTGGAAACTTGAATTTTCAGAGGTATTTCAGGAGAAGTGAGGATTTGATATCGTCATAGGAAATCCTCCGTATGTCCAACTTCAGAAATTTGCTCGTACTCAAATACAGAAAGATCTGGAGAATGCTGGGTATAGTACTTTCGTAAAAACTTGAGACCTTTATTGCCTCTTCTATGAGCGAGGACTCGAAATGACTCGTAAAGAAACAGGCGTACTTTGTTATATAACAAGCAATAAGTGGATGCGTGCTTGATATTGAGAAAAACTTAGAAATTACTTTATCAATCATAATCCATTAAAACTTCTTGATCTCTGAGGTAATGTTTTTACTAGTGCTACAGTAGATAGCAATATTCTTATTATACAAAATAATGTAAATGCTGGCAGAACTCTTTCGTGTTCCATTTTAGATCATACCGAAAGCCTAAGCATGCAAATGAAAAATGCAGTTTCTACAAATTTCATCAATGTACCAAGTTGGTTTATTGGATCGGGTATAGAAATTGCTTTGAAAGAAAAGATTGAATCAATTTGAAAACCATTAAAAGAATGGAATGCAAAAATAAATTATGGTATTAAAACATGATTAAATGAAGCATTTATAATTGACGAAAAAATAAAAGAAAAACTTGTTGCAAGTGACCCAAAAAATGCTGAAATCATTAAACCTATACTAAGATGAAGAGACATAAAGCGATACGGATATGAATGGGCATGATTGTATTTACTACAAACGGGATACGATATCGATATAAATAAAAATTATCCTGTAATATATAACTATCTTAAGGAAATTTGAGATAAAATCGAAAGTTGAGAGTTAAAAGTTAAATGAAGTGGTCTATATAAAAGAGATGATCAGTGAAAAAATTGGTGGAATCTACGACCTTGTATATATTACTCTGATTTTGAAAAAGAAAGAATAGCATGGTCAGACATGGCTATAGAGCCAACCTTTTCCCTTGTTGATGCTGGAGTATTTTTAAATAATACTGCGTATATGATTTCTTGTGATTCAAGGAAATATTTTATTGGGATATTAAATTCCCCTGTTATTCGTTGGTATTTTCCACAAATTGCTACAGATTTATGAGATAATTGATCTAGATATTTTAAGCAATTTGTTGAGCTTATCCCCATTCCTGAGATTACAGATTCTAATCGAGTGATTGTAGAAAAGATAGAATTGCTCGTTCAGAATATTTATAATAGAAAGAAAGTTCATCCAGGTACAGATACAAAAGAGTGAGAATCGCAGATAAGTGAGTTAGTGTATAGGTTATATAGCCTCACTCCTGAAGAGATTGCTATTATTGAAGAAGGAAAATAATTCTCAACATTATGAAACTAACTATTACAAAAACACCATTTCTTTATATTGCCTGAGCTTTTGTTATCCTATCGATGTTTTTGAGTGGTTTTATGGAGGTTTCTAGGACAGATTATTCTATAACCATATGATTCAAGAGTCACGTTGTACAGCATGATACCCTACTTGCTCCCGTCTCAAAGCTCATATGAGTAGAAAATATAAGTAAATCAGAACTAAATAAAAGCTTCGAGAACTACCTAGATGAAAGGAAGGATAATAGTGATAGGTGGATGACTTGGATGAGCATACTCTCCACTATTTTTGCAGTATTTTTCGTGTATAGTTCCTTTAAGGTAGATAAAGATTTAAGAGAAATGCATGAAAAATGATTTGATTTTCTTGAGAAATTAGAGAAAAGATACAATGAAAAGATAAAAGAATTCGAAGGTAAAGTGGAAATGGAAAAGGAAGAGTTGAATAAGAAAAATGAAGAAGAAAAAGAAGAACTAAAAAATGAGCTTGCCTTTATTCGAGAAATTTCATTTGTTGAAAAGCAAATTAATGAATTAGGAGAGTTTGATGAATCTATAAATAAATTGAATGAATTATTAAAAGATGAAAAAAATACTAGTGACAGCGAAAGATATAATCGGATAGTATTGCTTGTTTCAAAGGCTCATCTTTGAAAATGGGGAAAAAATAAAGATATAACTGATTTATCTCAGGCAATTGAGTTCGCAAAAGAAGCTATAATAGATGTTTCAGATCCATACTTTGTTAATTTGATTGATTTATTTAATGAAAATTGAAAAAGTTGAGAAAATAGCTAATATAATAATACCTTATTTCTTAACTTTAAACTATATGTCTAAATCAAAAGCAATATGGGTTTCACCAAATGAAAAAGGATGATGGAGAATTCATAAAGAATGATGAAAAAGAGATATTGCGCATATTTCTACAAAAGATTGAGCTGTTGAAAGAGCAAGAGAAATTGCAAAGAATCAGCAAGCTGAACTTACAATCCAAAAAAGAAACTGAGTAATCTCTGAGAGAAATTCGTACTGACGTGATCCATTTCCACCTAGAGGATAGAGTTCCGGTGACAAACCCCACATATTTTTAGAGAAAACTCCACAGATTATAAGTGGAGTTTTTTTGTATTCTAAAACGAAATAAAAAGAAAATAACAAAATAATTTTGTAACTCGGTGAAATAAGCACCATGAACTTATAGAGGGAGTCGACACCTCATTTCTATCCTTTTATTTTACTCTTATGTCACAAGACAAAATCATTCCAGATATCTCACATGAGATAGTGTATGTGAAGGCAGATATCCTCAATCCTGCCGAGTACAATCCTCGTAAGCATACTCCGAAGCAGATCGAGCATCTCAAGGAGAGTATCAAGAGATACGGTCTCGTGGATCCGATTATTACGAACCGACATCCTGATCGTATGAATATCGTGATCGGAGGACACTTCAGGCTCAAGGTAGCGAAAGAACTCGGCATGACAGAAGTTCCTGTGATATATCTCGATCTCGATATAGAGCGAGAAAAAGAGCTCAATCTGAGACTCAATCAAAATACAGGAGAATGGGACTTTGAACTCCTGAAGGATCTCGACCTTTCTCTCCTTCTCGATGTCGGATTCGATAACTCTGAACTCTCCTCCATCTGGGATGATATGCTCGGAGTCGAGGAAGATGGATTTGATATAGAAAAAGCGCTTGAATCGATCATAACTCCTACGGCAAAACTCGGAGATATCTACGCCCTCGGAGAGCATCGGATCATGTGTGGAGACTCGACCAATGAAGAGGATGTACGAAAGCTCTTCGAGACAATCCCTCCTGATTCGAGGATATCCATGCTCTACTATGACCCTCCGTATAATATCTGACTCGATTACTCCAAGTGACTCAGCAATGGAAAAAGTTATGGTGGCAAGAAAACAGATGATACGAAATCCAAAGAAGACTACTTTCTTTTTCTCGAAAAAGCCCTTCATAACGGACTCAGGTATGCAGAAAAAGATACTCATATCTTCATGTGGTGTGATCCGAACATGATCGGTCTCATACAATCTCTCTATGAGTCACTTGGTGTACTTCCACGAAGAGTATGTCTCTGGATCAAAAACAACATGAATGCCACTCCAAATGTCGCATTCAACCGAGCATATGAGCCATGTGTCTATGGCACGAAGTGAAAGCCTTCCCTTTCAACAGAATTTCGAAATCTTCATGAGGTGCTAGATAAAGAAGTTGGTGTAGGTAATAGAGTTCTCGAAGATATCATCGACCTTTTCGATATTTGGCTCGCTAAACGACTCTCAGTTGGAGAGTATGAGCATCCAACGGAAAAACCTCCAACACTCCATGAGAAGCCCCTAAAACGATGTACAAAGGTATGAGATACGGTACTCGACCTCTTCGGATGATCTGGAAGTACGCTCATCGCCTGCGAACAAATTAAGCGACGAGCTGTCCTCATGGAACATGAACCCATTTTTATAGACCTAATTATTAAACGTTATGAACAACTTACAGGAAATACAGCAAGAAAGCTCAACTAATGAAACTTCTATTGCTTATGGAGATAGATTTCTCCTTGGAGAACATACCCTTCTGTGTGCTGATTCTCGAGATACCGAGTTACTCAATACTTTCCTCAAGGGAAAAAGGATTGAACTTCTCCTCACAGATCCGCCATACGGGATCGACTATGTGGCATCAAAAGCAGGATTCAATGAAAGTACAAAAGAACATGAAGATATAGCAAACGATGGATTTCAGTCGGATGAAGAATACGCACTATTTACCGAAGGATGGCTATGACCAATCATTCCATATCTCAGCGAGAAGAATGCGAGTTATATCTTCAATGCTGACAAGATGATATTTGCTCTCCGAGATGGAATGCTTCGAGCCTGATGGAAATTCTCTCAGCTCATCGTATGGGTCAAGGATAGTGCGATTATCTGACGGCTCGATTATCTTCCTCAGCATGAACTCATTGCCTATGGCTGGCATGGAAAACATGCATTCTACTGAGGAAAATCGAAGAGTGTTCTTGCATTCGCAAAAGTTCGCAAGAATACAATTCATCCTACGATGAAGCCTATTCCTCTCCTTCGTGAGCTCATATTGAACTCGAGTCGAATATGAGATACGGTCTATGATCCATTCGGTGGTTCATGAAGTACTCTTATTGCCTCAGAGCAAACCTGACGAGTCTGTGTGATGGTAGAACAAAATCCTGTCTATATAGCTCGTATCATCAAACGATGGGAAAAGCTCACAGGAAAAACTGCTCTCAAGCTCGGGTAAGGCATCGGACTCTGAATCCTCTTCCATCCCTCATTCATAAATCACATGACTTCTACAGGACTACAAAATCGTATAAAACAAGAGAAGAAGCTTCTTCTCGAACATCTCGAAAAGACCCCGATAGTACAGATAGCGTGTGAGAAAAGTGGAGTTGGTCGGTCTACCTATTACCGATGGATGCAATCTGACAAAGCATTCGCAAAGGCTTCCAGAGAAGCACTCTCAAAATGAGTGGCAATGATGAATGACCTTGCAGAATCCCAACTTCTCAAAGCCGTGAAAGACGGAAATATGTCCGCTATAGCTTTTTGGCTCAGGTCTCGGCATACTTCATATAGTAACAAGCTTGAGATAGTCGATATTCCCGAACGAGAAGAGCTCACGAAAGAACAAAAAGAGATTGTTCGAAGAGTTCTGAAAGCGTATCAGCCCAAAGAATAATAGATACTAATCATTACATTTTTTTATATCCACTTACATTTTTCATTTATGAGTCAACAACTTCATATAGATCCAAAGGATCTCAAAGCTATAGAACAATCCACAGGGATACGAAGAGAGCTTGCAAAAGAAAGTTTCCAACTTTTCTTCGAAATTTACTTTGCTCACTATGTAACTGCTCCTATGGCATGGTTTCACAAAGAAATCTTTCATTTTATAGAAGATGAGAAAAATCGCTTTACCACGATTATGGCTTTCAGATGATCAGGAAAGTCGACCATAATCAATACAGCATTCCCTATTTGGAGTATTCTTGGGAAACATCAGAATAAGTTCATTGTTATTGTAGCTCAGACTCAATGACAAGCAAAACTCTATATGAGAAACCTCAAGGAAGAAATTCTCAATAATGAGCTTCTCAAAAAAGATCTCTGACCATTTCGAGATGATGGAGATGAATTCAACTCCTCTTCTATTGTACTTCTGAGATCTCAGGCTCGTATTACCGTGGTTTCTGTGGATCAATCGACTCGTTGAATGCGACATCGTAACCATCGCCCAGAACTCATCATCGCAGACGATATAGAGGATCTCCAGTCTGTAAAAACTCGTGAATGACGAGATAAACTTTTTGAATGGTTTACAAAAGAACTCATACCCCTTGGAGACATCAAGAAGACTCGAGTGTTTCTCGTGGGAAATATGCTCCATAGAGACTCACTCCTCATGCGAATGAGAGAGCGTATCGAAAGCGGACAGAAGTCATGAGTATTTCGTAAATATCCGCTTCTCGATGAACACGGAAAATGCCTCTGGAGCGAGAGATATACAGATGAAGATATACAAGAACTCAGAGAGACGATTTGAAGTGAGATTGCATGGAGAACAGAGTATCTTCTCGAAGATGCAGGAGCAGAATGACAGGTTATTAAGCCAGAGTGGATTCACTGGTATGATGTCCTTCCTGAGCGATGATCCTCTATGGTTCATAGAGAAAGAGGTGGGTGGAGCGAAACATATGAAGAAACTCAACCGACTCATCCTCATCAGCTCGCTACAGGAGTTGACCTAGCTATCTCTGAATCAGACTCAGCAGATTATACAGCATTTGTCACAGGATCCGTCTGGGGAAAACATGAGCATAAAATGATTTATATTATAGATGCATTCAAGAGCAAAATGGATTTCCCAACGACAGTAGAGACTCTTGAATTCTACCATAAAAAGAATTCAGATCTTCATAATCTCAAAAAACATGAGGTTTATATAGAAACCGTCGGCTACCAAATAGCTATGGAGAAATTCCTCCAGAAAAACTCAAAAATGGATATTGTTGGTCGTAAGCCAGCAGGATCAAAACGAGAGCGACTGATTCTGATAAGTGACCTTATACGTTCTGGAAAGATTCGGTTTCCGAATACTGAAGCATGAAGAATGCTTGTAGAAGAATTGGTTGGATTTGGAAAGGAACGACATGATGATCTTGTGGATGCACTTACGATGATGGTAACGGCAGTTTACGAGAAAAAGGATCGTTGTTTCTATATTTGAACGTTTTAATGGGCTTTTTGGCATCTTAATGGTCTTTTCTCTCACTTTCGCCTAGACTTCCAAGTGGAAAAATACATATATGTGTCTTGTAGGATAATAACTTCAAGACTATGATTGAAACGCTCGAAAGACCAAAAACATCATCCACGAAACCTCAGACAGGAGGATGAAATCCTTGGGAAAACATTCGAAGCTTTTGAGAAGAAACTCTGGTTCGAACCTACTGCCTCTATGTGCGAAAATCATCGGAGGATGATGAGCGACAAGCCCTTTCCATAGAGTCTCAAATAGAGGCAATGCGAAAGGTAGCAGAACGAGATAAACTCGATGTAGTCGAGATCATCAGGGAGAGTAAATCAGCGAAAGCTTCAGGAGCTCGCGAAGGATTCAATACTCTCCTTGATTGACTCAGACAATGACGGTATAACTCGATTCTCTCCTGGGCTCCAGATAGACTTTCGAGAAATGCTTGAGACCTCGGGTCGGTGGTTGATCTCATGGATCAAGGGAAACTTCAAGAAATCAGAACCAACGGTCAAATATTCAAGAATGCTCCCAATGAGAAATTCCTTCTCATGATTCTCTGCTCTCAAGCAAAGCTCGAGAACGATAACAGGAGCATAAATGTTATCCGGGGACTCAAGACGAAAGCAGAACTCTGACATCTCCCTCATAAAGCACCACTTGGATATACGAATGAACGAAGCTATCTCAGAAATGGCTGAAAAATCGCCATAGATCCTGAGAGAGCTCAATATATTAAGCTTATATTCGAGAAAGTAGCTCATGAGTGAATGAGTGGTCGAGCAGTACAGAGATTTCTCCTCGAAGAAACTCCTATGAGGACTCGAAGTGGGAAACCACTGGTCGTCTCTGCCATATACTCTATCCTCAATAATTCTATGTACTACGGTATGTATGAATACCCGAGAGGAAGTGGGAATTGGTGTAAGGGAAACTACGAGCCAATTATTACCAAGGAACTCTTCGATGAAGTGCAAGACCAGCTCAATCTCTCCCCGAGGTATAGACCGAGGAATAAGAACTTCGAATTCACGAAGATTATGAAGTGTGGTATGTGTGGATCTGGGATTACGGCTCAAGAGAAGTTCAAAAAAATTCTCGGACAAAAGGATCCGAGAAGTTACGTCTACTACCACTGTAGTAAGTGTCATGACCATAAATGTAAGAATCCTATGATCCGAGAAGATGCTCTCATACTACAACTCTTAGAAATGCTCGATGATATAGATATAAATACCATATCTGTCGGGGATAGTCTCAAGGAAGAAATACGAAGATATAATCTCTTCCAGTCTCAACTCCTCAAAAAAGACTCTCGAGATGTCGTCTCTGCAAAACAGATAAACCTCAGAGAGTATATGAAGTATATGATATCCAACGGAAGTAAGGATGAGAAGCGAGAAATACTTGGGATGATCCAAGCAGATATTATTCTCAAGGATAAAAAAGTTTACATAGAGAAATCAGGATCATTTAAAGTATCCTAAAAAGTTCGAATCCAAGAAACTCTAGATAGCAGGACACATATATAACCTCAAGAAATCAAAAAAGAAAGGAACTCTCCAAATCGGAGAATTCCTTCTATTTTATGCGGAAACTGAGTGTTATGTGAAACGCAGGCAACATGGTCTGCGAGCTCGATTTTTTATGGCTGGGATACTAGGATTCGAACCTAGGATGCCGGATTCAGAGTCCGGAGCCT
>CAZQUZ010000009.1:0-39162 GCA_964596675.1 uncultured Candidatus Peribacteria bacterium | reverse complement strand
CGTGATACCTACTACCGTAAGGCGACACATAACTCATATGCCTATCGTCTCGTGACACCTGAGGGTATGGTGCTCGAGAGTAAAAATGATGATGGTGAGACGGGTGCAGGTATGTGTATACTCCGTGAGCTCCAGCGAAAGGATGCGCAGAATCTCCTCCTCATCGTCACACGATATTTCGGAGGGATACAGCTCCAGTCTGACCGATATAAGCATGTCATCGACTCGTGTAAGATATTTTTCGAGCGAGCGGAGAAAAAATAGATTGATTTCCCCTGAGGATTCTATATCATCTTTCTATGTCTAGAAAGCCGAAAATCGCGATACTTCATGATGCATTTCTCTATCGATGAGGAGGGGAGCGTCTCGTCACACTTATGGCGGAGGCACTTGGTGCCGATTTGGTGTCAGGATTTTTTTCAGAGTGAAGCTTCGACCCTAGAGAACTGGGATTTACAGGGAAGATGATATCCCTCGGGAGTCCTGTATTTGCCAAGGGGATACGACATATCACTCTGGCACATCGATTCCGCACGAAGACACAGTTCCTCACAGACTACGATATCGTCATATTTTCTGGAAATTGTCTCTGAGCAGTGAGGTATCTCGGTCCAAATACCAAAAAAGTCTACTATTGCCATACGCCGCCGAGATATATATTCGACCTGAGGGCCGAGTATCTCATGAAGCTCCCGAAGTTTCTCCATAGCCTCGCACATAGACTCCTCGACCGCCAGGCACGAGAGTATATCTCACTTCTCTCAGAGATGGATACCATCATCACGAACTCGAAAAATGTAGAAAAACGTCTCGAAAAATTCACTGGCTATGCGAGCGAGATAGTTTATCCACCGACAGATATGAGTCGTTTTGTACCTGCAAACAGTGAGATACACACAGATTCTGAAAACTTGAAAACTTGAGAACTTGAGAACTATTTTCTCTCCTTTGCTCGACTCTCTCCACCGAAACGTGTCGATGTGATTGTCTCTGCATTTCTCGATATGCCTGAAGAGCATCTCATCCTGACCTATGGAAAAAACGACCCCATGAAGCGAGAAATCCTGGAAAAAATCCAAAATGCTCCCCATATCCATGCACTCGAGTCGCCAGATGATGACGCGCTCATAGACCTTATCCGAGGAGCGACAGCGACTATCTATATCCCAGTCGATGAAGACTTCGGCATGTCGCCAGTCGAGAGTATGGCGTGTGGTACGCCCGTGATAGGGGTACGTGAGTGAGGACTTCTCGAGACTGTCGTTCCATGAAAAACAGGCAAGCTCATAGATATGACGACTCCCGACTCCTCTATCCTCCATCTCAAAGAGGTAATCCAAAATACACCAAAAGAAGAGTGGAAAAATATGCACACAGATTGTATCGAGCGTTCGAAGATATTTTCACTTGACGCATTCGAAAAAAAGCTAAAATCTCTCCTAAATCTCTAATCCATAAAATATGACCACACTGGCTATCACATCGATGTACGCGAATCCTATCCACCCAGGACACATCGAGTGTCTCGAGCTTTCGAAGTCAGAAGCCTGAGCCGATGAGCTCTGGGTCATCGTGAATAATGATCACCAAGCAGAAATGAAACGTGGAGTCAAGAGCTTCCAAGATGAAAAATTTCGTATGGAAGTCGTGCGAGCACTGAAGCCTGTAGATAGAGTATTTCTCGCTATCGATACAGACGGGAGTGTGTGTGCGAGTCTCCAGGTGCTCATCGATGAGGCAAAGTCGAGTGGGCAGTATAGCGAGATTATCTTCACGAAGTGATGAGACCGATTTGCTGCAGAGATACCAGAGGCAGTCCTCCTGCGCTCGGAGTGAGTCCGTATCGTCGATGGTCTCGGTGCGAAGACGCATAACTCCAGTGACTTCCTGAAAAAATCTCTCGATAAAACTGATGAGAAAAAACTCGAAGAAAAGCTCCAGTCCCTTCCAGAGAATCTCCGAGAATGACGATATCTCGAAGTCGGGAATCGTCCGTGGGGTGTCTACTATGTCCTCGAAGATGCACCACTCTTTAAAGTGAAAAAGATCATCGTCGAGCCAGGTCATCGACTCTCTCTCCAGTCACACGATAAACGCAGTGAACACTGGACCGTCGTCTCTGGTATAGCTACTGTCGATATCCGCTCTCCAGAGTTCCATGATGTAGAGCAGCACCGAGTACTCAAAAAAAATGAGTGATGCCATATCCCACAGGGACATCTCCATCGTCTCGCGAATAAACACACTGAGCCACTCGTCATCATCGAAGTACAGTGCGGTGAATACACTGGAGAAGATGATATCCGTCGCTACGAAGATGACTATGCTCGCTAATACTTCTCTCTATGCAATTTCTCGGACTCTCGCTCTATACGGGTACGTATAAAAAATTTTTCTCCACACTCCTTTCCGTAGAGAAGCCTACATTGATCTTCACGCCGAATCCTGAGATACTCCTCCGAGCTTCTCGAGATAGCGAGTTCTGTGATGTACTCGGTCGTGCCGACGTACTCGTGCCAGATGGGAATGGTCTCTATCTCGCATCGTATATGCGAGAGTGATATAGCTATCTCCGAGCAGGACTCGAAGTATTTTTCCAGAAAAAGCGTACCGCCAAAAGATATGGCGAACTCATCCAGGGGAGCAATCTCACACGAGATCTCGTACATTATACAGAGAAGCACGATAGACATATCCTCATCATCGATAGCTATCGTATCACCGAGCCGAGGAACTCGTTCGAAATCCGAAAAAAATATATCCAGGAACATATGGCATCATTGCTTCACTCGAAGTATCCGAGCCTTTCGGTGGCGGTATTTTTCCAGTGAGAAATGTCTGCCGATGCCATCGCTCACTATGCAGAGCTCCATCATATAGACTATATATTTGCCTGTACAGGCATGAAGTCACAGGAGTCTCTCCTCATCGATATATTCTCATATCTTCCAGCGAACATGCCTATCATAGGGCTCGGTGTGGGTTCATCATTCGACTATTTGCTCTGACTGCAGCACCGAGCCCCTATCATCTGGCAGCGTCTCTGACTCGAGTGGCTCTACCGCCTCATCTGCTCACCGAGTCGATGGCAGCGTATCATCGATGCGGTATGGAGATTTCCGAGAAGTGTGAGATAGTATTGACTTATGCCATAAGTATATATTATGTATGCCACATATACATACAAAAGGAGAATAGAATGGAAGCTATCGTCAATATGGCAATCATATTTGAATACACTTTCCATGCGTATCCAATCTTCTTAAAAGTATTGGTATTAGCATGGATATGTCTATCATAAAACCCTGAATTTTCAGGGTTTTTCTTTTTATATACGTAAAATATACTGGATTTCCCCCCGTTTTTTCTTATACTACTGTAGTAATATTTCTTCATCTTTGCTTCTTATGCAATTCGAACACCATCCATTTCTCTCATCTCATCCAGAACTCCAAGATCAGATACATACTCTCAAGAAAACTGATGGACATTTTGCCCGACTTCTGCGTGAATATGAGGGTCTCGATCTCGAAATATGTCGTGCAGAAAGTGATATCCCCGGTTATCTCATGAGCGATCTCGAACTCGAACAACTCAAAAAAGCACGACTCCATCTCAAAGATGAGCTCATCACTCTTCTACAAAAATAAAACTCCCTTAGGGAGTTTTATTTTATCTGTATTTTTCACATCCGGCCATATCTGGCATCATCTGACAGTGTTCGAGCATAGGGTCTATGGTCTCATCTCACCCTCATTGAGTCACTCATGTATTTGTATATCACCACTCTATGAGCCATGCTTTCATTTGATCGATTTCTTTTGATTGGGCAGCGATGATTTCTCCTCCGAGCTTTACGAGTTCGGGCTTGTTAGAGCTTGCGAGATATTTCGCCATCTCTATAGCTCATTGATGGTGTGGTATCATTCCCTCGAGAAATGCCTTGTTGAGTTCATCGCCATTTTTTCCCTCGAGCATCGTACCCATATCAGCCATACTCATCTGCATCGGATCATGTGTAGTCATGTCGGCTCTTTCTTTTCCGTAGTCTCCGCGCATCATATGACGCATATCTCCTCATGTTTTACTGTATCTACCAGAGTCATCATGGCTCGTGCCAGCGAGCACTCCTGCGATATAAGCACCTATGATGAGAAGTACAGCAATACCGATACGAGCCCATCCTGCTCATCCGATATGTTTGATTTCGTGCGAGATATTCATAGAAAAATAGTAAAAAATACTCTATAATTGTATAATGGTAAGAAAAAAATGCAAGAAAGGAATCTTGCATTTTATATTATTCATGTTCGTGCGGGAGTTTCTCTTTCCATGTTTCTATCGATTCCATGATAGGTCCGAGCCATCCATACATATTACCACTACAGCTTGCTGGATCAGGTTTATGATTATATTCATCAGCATCACTCGGTATGAGAGTGTTGGCTTTTTCTCTGATTTCCGATTCGCTGCCAGTGCCATACCAGATAAGGAGTCTATCGGTACTACGTACGACTTCATTGGCGGGATTCGAGATGATTTTCCCGTTTAGTACATAGATGAGATCTGTCGTCCCACTGGCGATACGCATATCTCCGTATGGATTCACGAGATACTTTTCTCCGATACCCCATGAGAGATTCGCGAAGAGATCTCACCAGGTCGAGGCTGCCATGTGGACATGTACGAGTGATCATTTATTATCATGCAGATGGATGCGATCTGCTGGATGGACATCATCCGTCACGCCACATCGAGAGACCTCCTCCATATAGGCATCACTCGAGAAGTCCTCTTGCGTTCCATCGATATACATGGCGAAGTTCGCATGATAGTGTACGACGTATGGACGAGGCACGAGGAGAAAAGTGATTATCCCCGTGAGACATATACCGAGGAGGGAGATGAATATATTTTTCATAGTGGATTATTTTTTCTTTTTATGAAAGAGTGACCGTATACGAATGGGAAAATATCGAAAGAATGTTGTGATGCGATGCATCTTTTTCTCGATAGTACCATATTCTTTATTCTTGGGTTTTGGTCAAGTTTTTCTCTCTTTTCATCACTCAGATGATTTTTCTGGACTACCCAGGTCTTCCTGTGTGCGGATTATGGCATATTCTGTCGGCGATTCTGGCACTGTGATATAGACATCTACGCTTCCACCATGAGCTGATGTGATCACTTCGCCTGAGAGCGAATATATTTTTTCGAGTGTGAATGTGACAGATTGTGTAGGGGATATCATCCTGAGAGTGTCGCCGATATCGATACGATTTTTTACCTGGATACGAGCGAGTTTCCCATCGTGTATGAGATTTTTTAGTTTCTCTGGTACAGCTTCTTTTCATGGTATGACTATACCTGCCATCTCCTCTTCGTGAAGCTCTTTATTTTTCTCGAAATATATAGCTTTTTCTCATGGATTTCCGACGAGAAATCCTGGCGTATATCATCGGTTGGATATAGCAAAAACCTCATCAGAGAGTCCAGCAATATCATAAGTCTCCCTTTTTTCTACAGCGTCGAGTGCAGGGCGGTATGCACGTCCGACTCCTGCGAGATAGTTCACTGTCTTCGACCGACCCTCTACCTTAAATGATACAACTCCAGCATCGGCGAGTTCCTGCATGTATGAGAGGAGACAGATATCACGCGAATTCATGATGTATGTTCCATATTCATCCTCATCTATCGGCATGAGTTCTCACTTTCTCTCACGTTCTTCGAGATAGAATTCTCATGTGAGTTCCTGGTAGTCGTCAGGTCGTCCAGTCGAGTCATACAGTTCTTCAGGGCTGGCATCTTTCGAGAATACTTTGTACTCCCAGCGACAGCTATGCGAGCATGTTCCCTGGTTCGGGTCACGATGAGAAAAATAATTCGATAACAGACATCGTCCAGAGTATGCCATGCAGATAGCACCATGTACGAAGAACTCGAGCTCGATATCAGGTACCATCTCGTGGATTTCTCGGACTTCTCGCAGTGAGAGCTCACGAGAGAGGATGATACGAGTGATACCGAGTCATTTCCAGAACTCAGCTTGGGCCCAGTTCGTATTGTTTGCCTGCACTGAGAGGTGGACTTCTGCCTCCGGGAATTCTTTACGGACGAGGTGGATGAGTCCAGGATCACTCATGATAAATGCATCTGGCTTCATATCCATCATCTTCTGAAAGTTCGCCATGAACGGCTTTATCTTCATATTATGAGCGTAGATATTCGCGGTGAAGTAGATTTTTTTTCCACGAGAGTGGCAGTACTCTACTGCCTCAGCAAGAGTCTCCCAGGTGAACTGGTTTTCGCGAGCACGCAGAGAAAACATAGGGACTCATGCATAGACGGCATCTGCCCCATAGGCGATAGCATACTTGAGTTTTTCGAGATTCCCAGCAGGCATGAGGAGTTCGAGTTTTTTGGACATAGGTGAATTATAGACAATAAAATAAAAAATCGCACAGAATTTTTGGAAGTTCTCGTGTGAGTATTTATGAAAACATGAAGACAAAACGTCTCATGCCTCGAAAATGACTCAGACTCATACTTCCAAGAGGGTTCTGCACGACTTCTCTTAGGAGGTGTATAGGGGATTATTTCTTCTCTACTTTGCAGCATGCCTCACTTTCACAAGTGTTGCATTTGCAGAGAGGATAGAGTGGACAAAAACCGATGAATGCTGTCATAAGTGGTACGATACCGATAAGAAGCCAGTATGTATCCTGCATAAAGTAGAAACTCGTGAGGAGGGCAGTACCGATAACAGCACGGATGACCCGATCGAGAGATCCAGTATTTTTTGTCATAGAATTGTATGATGAATAAGTGATGTGATTATATGTATTTTTATAAAAATACAATGCCTATACTTCACACACTCCATTCACACAGTTTTGTCACTTATATTCTTTCATCCATCATTTTTTCACGAGCCAGCTGTAGATATGACATCCGACACAGTACCCGACCACTGACTCCGACCACATAAAGATAATACAGAGGACACAGGCGAAAATGGTGGGATTGAGTACGGTGACGATGAGTGCACCATTTGTGATGTTCGTCTGTGTGGCGAGGAGTATATCTGAGACTGCCTTCATCTGAGGTCACTCCATAGGAGTGATATACTGTCCGAGCAATAGTATACAGTAGAGAGCAAAGCTCGAGAGAAATATTCCGATACTCCATGCGAACCGTTTTTGTACCGCACCGACCCATATCTCATCTCATTTTTTCAGAAATATCCGGACGAATGAGCCGAATATGCTCCATCGTGGACCGATGAATACCTTGAGGAGAAAATCTGCTACCATGAGACCCACGAGTATGAGTGGGATAGAGTAGTTCGCCTTAAGTAAGACGAGACAGAGTGACATGAGTCCGAGTACGAGGGTGATACCAGTCGCGATGCGGATTTCAGTTTCGTTTACGAAACCGTATTTATCATTTTTTCCAGAGAGATGTGATACGTGAGTTCAGTACATAGAAGAAAAATAAAGAAAAATTATATGCTATGGTGAGTACATACAAAGTTGTTTACTCCGCAAGAGAAGAGGGTACATATTCTAACGATTTCGCCCCTTTCAGCCACCGTTCGATGTACCATAGGTTGGGAGATTATTTGCCTTCAGGAGATCAGTCATTTTCGATTTAAGAGGTCCAGTACTATGGATTTCATCGGCAGTCATATATCGAGCAAAATCTGTCGTGATAGTGTAGTTATTTTTTTCTGCAAGTCGGAGAAATGCGCGGAGATGGTTGAAGCTGCCGCCACCGATATTTTCGAACACTCGCCGTACATCTGCATCCTCGACGGTTTTATATTCAGATAAGAGATGATCTATGTCGCCGACTTCTACCATCACACCGACTTCGATTGCCTGTGTGAGGCTGGTATCGAGCATTTTTGAGAGAGTGTCATAGGTGCCTGAGTAGCTACCATAATCAGTCGGACGAGTGATACCACGAACATCGAGTAGGCGTCCGACTTGTTCAGAGTGTTTTTCCTCAGAGTCGATGATATTCATGACCTCAGTGAAGTCTCCATATTTTGCGAGCATCTTTATGTATATATCTTCAGCCAGACGTTCTTCTGAGTAGGCATCTTTCAGGATTGTGGCGATGTCGGAGACATTACTCGTCGTAGATGTGACAGGTGGGGCTTGTTCGGTTTTGATGGTAGTTATAGGAGAGGCTTGTGGGAGGGTATTGGTTTTGTTCTGAAAATCAGAAAGCGTACAAGATGTGAGGATACAGGCAGAAAGCGGTATCAGTATAAGTGGATACAGGCAGAAAGCGGTATCAGTATAAGTGGATACATAGAAAAAAAGTTATTGTATATTACAAAATAGTAATATATTACAAATAATACCATACTCAGGTAAGAGCATGGTAAGAGATGCTTTTAGAGCCCTAGTTTTGGTATGAGTCTGCCCTCGCTATGGAGCGCTGCAATATCTGAGTATCCTCCGAGACAAGTATCTCAGGCAAAAATCTGGGGTACCGTGCGCATATGGGACTTTTCCATAATCTTCATAAGGGTATCCTGATCATGTGTGACATCGACTTCTTCATAGCTTGCTCCGAGTGAAGAGAGGAGATTTTTTGCCTGGACACAGTATGGACAATAGTCTTTTGTATAGATAGTAATCATATGGATAGGTGATAAATGAATTAAAGTTTAAAAAATACCAAACAGTTTTTTCTTTTCGCCGTGGATGACTTTCGTCCCAAATGCAGATTCGAAATCATTCATCCCGCCAGTGAGATTATAGGCCTTGACTCCGTCACTCTCTGCGAAGGCACATGCCTGGCTCGAACGTCCGCCAGATCGACATATGAATATAACTTGTTTCTTGGTGTCGATTTCTTTCATACGGAGGGGAAGTATATGGAGTGGGATGTTGCGAGCTTCGGGGATGTGCACCTCTTCATACTCTCCGGTTCCACGTACATCGATGAGTTCGATAGTTTCAGGAGTTTTTTCGATGAGTGCAGCGAGTTCTTTCGGTGTGATAGTGAGCATGGTGATTATTTACAAAATATTTTTTGTGCTGTATTCATAAGTTCTATGATACGGGGGTCGCGTATAGAATATGAGACATATTGTCCTTGTTTTTCTGAGTCGAGAATACCTTCATCTCGCATCTTCCCGAGAAATTGTGAGAGCTGAGATTGACCAATGGTACAGTATTTCTCTAGATCTCATACCGTCTTCGGTCATTCGCGAAGCTTACACAGTATGAGAAATCGCTTTGGATGAGCGAGGAGCTTCAGGATATGAGCGACTTCAGTCGCTTTTTTTTCGAGTTCTTGCATAGTGGGGTAGTTACATCTGATATATTATGAAAATATAATATGAAGTCAAAGGATTCTACTCTAATTTTTCACCATCATAAATGTTGTCTTTTCACTCAGTGATGATGGTGGCACCTTCGGGTATCCCGATGACCTCAGCATGGCTCATATCTGAGCCAAGAATCTCTATCATATGAAAACGTGCAATGTTATCGACGAGCACATAAACTCCTGGTGGCCCATACCGAGTGATGATACTCGAGAGAGGTATGAGGACTCCATTTTGGAGGCTTGCTTTCTTGCGTTCGAAGTGGAATATGACTTTCTCCCCGATAGCGATATCTCCCTCGATTTGTATTTCGAGATAATTCTTATTATAGAGCGGATCTTTTTGTTCTTGTATCAGTGTTATGACTCATGTATAGGTATCATTGGTTCCATCTTTTATTCCGATGATGGTATCTCATTTTTTATAGAGATAGAGCGTATTTTCTATATAGGTTTTTATTATCTTGGCGTCAGTACTTGTCATAGTGATGACTCTCGTGCCTCCATTCGCGAGCATTCACTCTTCTAGATATTTCTCGAGAATGACTCCATCATATGGTGCTGTGATGATATTATAGTATGATGATTCTTTTGCGAGTGCATTCGAGAGTTGTGTCTGAGCGATTTGTACAGAAATCTCTCATTTTTTCGATTGTATCGTTTCTCTATTTATTTTTATTTCTTCGAGTTTTGAGATTTTTTCTGCGAGGAGTGTTTGCTTGGTCTGTCGAAGATTTTCGAGCTCGAGAGATAGAGAGGTGATATCTTTTTCTGCGACAGTACCACTTCCTGTAGTATTTTTCGTGAGTGCAGATGATGTATTCGTCCAGGTGATATAGTTTGCCTCAGAGCCTTGTGCATCTTTCATGAGACTTCCCCAAAGGTTTATCCATCCATCGAGTGTCTCGGTCGCGAGCCCTCATCATACGATGCTATTTTGGAGCATATGATTCATCGCACTACTGTAGGCTCTTCATGCGAGATAGGCCTCTTTGAGATCTTGGATTTTGGTTTCGATATTTCATGCGAGCGCTCAGGTTTCTGTGTAGGCTCTGATTTTGCCTCGGAGAGCATAGAGAGTGTTCCACTTATTTTCTGCATCTGCCTGAGAGGTTCCGACACGAGCTCCGAGATATGGCTCCCATCATTTCGCTTGTGATTCGAAATTCGTCGTTATGCCGAGTATTTTATCTCACTCATAGAGCATGGAAGTGGATATCCTATCGAAATCCTGAGCAAAACTATCAAAATTTCCCTGGAGTCCTATCGTTTTATTATCGAGGTCTTGTTCTGCTTTTGCAATCGTATTTTCGAGCACCGTGATGCTAAGATCTACTCACTTGAGTCGTTCATCATAGAGTTTTGCAGTTGCTTTTTGTATACTCTCTGTGCCTATACCGATGAGGCTCGTGCTGTCTCAGAGTTTTTGCATCTCCTGTTCTATCGTCGTGAACCCTCATGCTTGTATGAGAGATTCTCTATTACCTAGCCGTGCGAGGATTTGTCATTTTTTGACTATCTCGCCAGGTCGTACATGGATATCGGTGATAATTCCGGCTGTACGAAAAGTGAGATCACTCGTCTTCGCTCCTTCGATAGTGGTCATGACATCATCTTGTATGCTGATATTTCCTGTTTGGGTCGAGTATGTTTTATAGTACTTTTTCGAGATATCTGGAGTGGTATCACTACAGCTCGAGAGTCAAAATAGGGCAGTAATAATGAGTACGATGAGAGATCGCATAGATAAAAAATTAGTTATAAGAGAGAAGTTCTTTTTCGTGCTCTATGATCCGAGCTTCTTGTATTTCTGCTGTATCATGGAGGTGATACTTTCTGAGATAGGTATAGTAAAAAATCGGTATAAAGTAGAGTGTGAGGATAGCAGAAGCTGAGAGTCACCAGATGATCGACCAGGCGAGACCACTCCATACAGGATCACTCGTGATGATAAACGAGCCTGCGACGGCAGCGACTGAGGTGAGCATAACAGGGATAAATCGTTTTTTTGATCCTACCACGACCGCATATTCTAGACTTTTTCATTCACGGAGGAGCTGATTAATATAATCTATGAGGATGAGTGCATTCCCGACTACGATACCACCGAGAGCTATAGCTCCTATCATTGCAGTTGCTGTGAAGTATGTGCCAGATGTCAGGTATAGGAGGGAAAACCCAGGAAATATACCGAAAAATGAAAGGAGAAATGTCGTCATAATAATCCCTCATATCAGAAAACTTCCGAACTGTGTCACGATGATAAAGTAGATAACAAAGAGTGAAAATATCATCGCGAGCCCGAGGTCACGAAATGTATCCATCGTGAGTTTCCATTCGCCATCCCATTCGAGGTCATATCGCTTACCTGTAGCTATCTCTTCGAAGCTGATGCGATATGGTGATGATGCTATTTTTTTGTATCCTGACTGAGGGAGTTCACTCGAGTCGAAGATGGTATAGAGATGGAATATTGGATAGATAACTGAGTTTTCTCACATTTCTCCGTAGAGATGTATCGTCTCGCGTCTCCCATCCGTATAGATATTCTCACTCTCGAATGTCGGTGTAATCGTAGCGATTTCGTCGAGGCGTATTCGTTTACCATCAGGATTCAAAAATGAGATTGCATTTAGATGACTGAGGTCTTTCTTTGCTTCCCGACTGATGCTCAGATATATCTGTGAGGCTCCATACTGTCACTCTGTATGCCGTGCTATTGCTGTCGGTATCTGAGAAAAATATCCCTCTATCGTGGATTGTACCTGCGCGGTCGTGAGTCATGCTGTACTAATCTTGTCATGATTGAGTTGTATCTCATATCCTGGTGCACTCGAGCTGTGTGAAGATGTGAGATCCACGATGTCCTCATCCTTTGTGATACTCGATACTATTTTTTCTATAAAGTTCGAAAATTGTACCAGTCACGCTCCGTCAGTAGTGCTCTCGCCTTTGAGTTTTATATGAAAAGTTGCCTGAGTCGGTGGGCCTGGAGGATCCTCGAGAAGACGCATACGGATATCTGGATATTTTTTTAGGATTACAGCCTCGAGTAGTGATCGGAGTTGGATCGTAAATGACTCTGAGCTTATTTTTCTATCATGTGCTGGAATGAGATTGATGCGTATGCTGATTTGATTTTCCTTGATTCGATTATTCCCTCCGCGGAAGAGATTCGCGAAGTCTGGTAAAAATTTATCTCATACGCTTGTATCCACATTTTCGATGATGCGCAGTGTTTCTGGGAGTATGCGCTCGAACTCAGTATTTCAGTTTTGATTATTTTTTTTATATCAGACGAGAAATGTTTCTATATCGTAAGCGATACTATTTGTCATTTCTATCGTGGCATTTCGCGGGGCATCGACCCATACATATATCTGATTTTTATCTGCTTTTGGGAGCATTCGCGCCTTAAAAACCCCGAGCATGATAGGAGTGAGTATGATGATGAAGAGTGATATCCAAAATCCGATTTTGAGCCATTTTCGCATCCGCATGGTCTTTTCATCTCGTTTGATAAAAATCTGGAGCTTCTCACCGTACCAGTTAAGAAATTTTCATTCTTTTTTCTCATGATGCCCAGAAGCATGAGGCTTATAGAGGAAACTCGCGAGAAACGGATTGATACTAAAAGCGACGACGAGTGAAGCCGTGAGTGCGATACTGGCAAAGATAGGTATCGGTTTCATATAGTCACCCATCATGCCAGTCACTGCGAACATCGCGACAAATGATATGATACGAGTAATCGTCGAGAGTATGATACTGACACCGACTTCTTTTACGGAGTCGATGATAGCTTCATGCTTGCTTTTTCCTGTGCGTGGTATCATAGCGAGATGCCGAGCGTTATTTTCGACCATTACTATAGAGTCATCCACGAGGATGCCGAGCGAGAGGATGAGTGCAAAGAGTGTTATCCGATTGATATCGAGTCCCAGTATGAGTGCCACTATAAATACTATCCCGAGTACCATAGGGATACAAAATGCTGCATTGATAGCATCTCGTACACCGAGAAAAATAATCAAGATTACGAGCACGATAGCTATAGACACAAATAGATGGAGCATGAGTTCATTTGTTGCTTCTTTTGCGGTTTCTCACTCATCCTGGATAGTGAGGATAGAGATATTTTTGGGTAGTTTTTCTCGCATCGTTTCTACGACCTTGTGGATATTTTCTACGACATGGACAGAGTTTGTTCATTTGAGCTTCGCTATGCCTATAAACACGGCATCGTGTGTATCGGTAGAATCGCTAACAGAGTATCGATTTTTTATATCTATCGGTCCACGCTCTATAGAGGCGATATCTTGGAGAAATATTTTTTTCTCACCATCGTTATGTATGATGAGGTTTTTGAGGGTATCAATAGTATCGGTTTTATGATTGAGTTTGATACTCATTTTTTTTCAGCCATGTATGAGCTCTCCGAGAGTGTATGTTCATGATTTTTCTTTGACTTGGCGTATAGTTTCTGATATATCGAGTCAAAATGCCTCTATTCTTTCAGGTATGAACTCTATGGAAATATCGTTACTATATCCACCGATAATCTCTATAGTCGTCGTTCATTCCACTTGTTTGATTTCTTCTCGGAGATTCTTTGCGATATTTTGGAGATATTGTCCACGTTCTTTCGTAGAGAGTTCACTCCCAGAATAGACGATAGCATAGGATACCTGGGGGAGATCCTCAGGGTCTATAGAGCGTATGCGTATATCTTCTATATTAAATGGTCTGAGATCATAGTTTGCATACATTTTGTCATAGAGTCGAGTTTTCGCGACTTCCTGGTCGACTCACACTTCGAATGCTACCATCAGGCTCGTAAATCCATCGCTCGCGAATCCGTAGAGTGTATCGATATCGACGATTTCTTGTATCTTATTTTCGAGGGATTGGATCACGTATTCGTGTCCCTCGCGTGCACTATAGCCATAGCTCGGTATCTCTATGAGAAATGCTGGTGCTACGATAGAAGGATTATACTGTTTGGGGAGGAGTATGTAGGAGAGGAGTCAAAATACTGATATTATGAGAATCAGGATAAATGTAATTTTTTCATTTCTGAGAAAGAATGATGCGAATGCTCCAATCATATATTATAAAAATGTAATATTTATGAGATATTATAAAAATGTAATATATTGTCAAAACATTTTATAAATAATCCCCTGTTTTAGAGGGGATTACCAAATATATAACAAGAGATTATTCATTATCTCACTTCATGAAGATGATGTTTTCGAGAGAGAATTTACGACTCGCTATCCACACGTTCGGTGTCTCGATATCTGCTTCTCACTCGAAAAATCCGTTTGAGTTGCTGTTCTCGAGTTCGGAGACGAGAGTGCTTTTTATCTTGCGGATGATACCAAGTCTGCCCATGACATCATAGACTCGGTTTACTCACTCGGTATACTGCATGTTCGTCATACGGACTATCTCCTCGATACGCTCACCATGTACTTCGAAGTTCGTCGCATCGATACGTGATATGGTGAATCTTTTAGCATTTTCAGTATGTTTTTTGAGATCATAGACCTTTACATGCTCACCGAGTTCTTCATTTTTCATGATTTCAGTTTCGAGATATCACTCTTCATTTTCTCGGATGATAGGTGAGATGATACGTTTCTCTGGTATACTCTCGATGAGGATATCTTTGAGTCGGTCGATACGGATATAGGCTCCTGCAGAGATAGTGAGAGTCACTTTTTGTTTTGTCGCTTTTTCGAAATCTACTACCATCTCTTCGAGCATCTCAGGATCACAGATATCTGCTTTCGAGAAGACGATGAGTTCTTTTTTTGCTGCCATCTCTTCGCTCCATTTTTCGAGCTCCTTACGGATAACTCGATATGACTCTATCATCTCCTCGACTCATACGCTCGCATCGATAAGATGGATGATGATATGACATCGGTCGATATGTTTGAGAAATTGGGTACCCAGACCTTTTCAGTCACTGGCACCCTCGATGAGCCCAGGGACATCTTCTATGACGAGCGAGCGTCCTTTGTGCTCCATGACTCCGAGATTCGGGATAAGTGTCGTGAATGCATAATTCGCGATTTTTGGTTTTACATTGGTAATAGACTGTATTACGGTAGACTTTCCCGCATTTGGGAGCCCGACGAGCCCGACATCAGCCACGAGCTTTAGCTCCATCTTCACTTCGCGCTCTTCGCCGCGGTCTCCGATTTCTGCGAAGTTCGGAGCCTGGCGTGTACTCGATGGAAAGTGTGCATTTCCGAATCCTCCTCTTCCGCCATGACATAGTGTGAACTCCTGTCCTGGAGTCGTAAGATCCACGATAATCTCGCCATCTTCTATATCCGTGACGAGCGTGCCAACTGGCACTTCGAGGATGGTATTTTCTGCATTCGCTCCGTGCATTTCCTGTGTCGCTCAGCGCTCTCCGAGTGCAGCTTTGATGATTTTGGCATGGCGATAGCGTATGAGTGTCGTCTCATGTGTCGTGGCTCTGAGGATGATATTTCCACCATTTCCCCCATCTCCTCCGAATGGTCCGCCATTTGGGATATATTTTTCTCGTCTCCAGGATACAGCACCATCTCCTCCAGCTCCAGCACGGCAGGTGAGTATGACTTCATCGATAAACATTCTGTAGTATATTAGAGATTAGTTCTTAGAGATTAGACAGAAACAGAAAAAAAGCAAAAATAAACTTGCAAAATAGAAAAATTCTATATCATTCATCTATTCTAGGTCATCGTATCGTACGTGACCGAAGTTCTACACTCTAAATATTATCAGTATGGCAAAGGGAAAAAGTACATTCCAGGCAGGAAAATCAGAGAGCGGTCTCCAGGGATACGTCTACGCAGTAAATAAAAAAAATCTCCCACAAGGTGAGAAGCTGAAGCTCAATAAATATGACAAGAAGCTTCGTAAGCACGTAGAGTTTACATTTAAGGATGTAAAGTAGTCTTCATATTCTCTAAAAATCTCCGCGATACGCGGAGATTTTTTACTTTTGGCCGAGAGTGCGGACTGACATAGTGTCGATAGCGGGGAGATTCTCGAGAAAGCTCGTAATCTCACTTTTTTTCGTATCCTGGAGCTCTCGGTAGTACTCTTCGAGTGTGATGAGACGTGCATCGAGAAATGCCCGCTCGGTATGTGAGAGGATAACTTTCGTGATTTCCTCATACTGCATATTGTACTGGAGGAGTTTTTTTATGAGTTTGCGGCTGGCTTCATGATCGTCTACATCTCAGAAGAGTTCTCTGAGGCGTGGTGATGATTTTGGTGTGCGTGGCATGATAAAAATTTCTAAAAAATGAAGTGAATGAATTTTTCGGATACAGCCCCTATCAGTAACATAGATATATCCTATCATATCCTTTTTTTTCTCGCAAATTCTTTCTCTTGCCGTTTTATATTTTTGAGTCAGAAAAATTTTTTATACTCTCCGCCTCTTTTGGTATACAGTGAGACAGGGGAGAGGCATTTCTCTTGGCGATATTTATTTTTTTCTTGCATTCGACGACCCTTTCTATATAATCCGCGAGCATTTTATTAGAAGTGCACTTTATATCCTTCTTACGAATATCTCGTAAGATACTAACCCACAGGATTCTATGAGAAAATACGAACTCATGATGATACTCAATCCTTCTATTACAGAAGCTGAGACATCTACTCTTATAGAGACGATAGCTACTGAACTCAAAGATTCAGGTGCTACTATCATCTCTACTGACCACCCAGGCGTGCAGACGCTCGCATACCATATCCATGGTTCAAAGACAGGGAACTATCTCCTCTACACACTCGAGAAAGATGGTGATTTTGTCGCTATTAGTAATTCTTTCAATATTAAGAAAGATATCTGGCGCTATATGTTCACGAAGATTGAGGCTTAGTTTTACTCTCTATTTTTCTATATTATGAGAACGATTAATAAAGTCATCCTTATCGGAAATATTACGAAAGATCCATTTATTAAGTCTACTGGTGCCTCTCTCGATAAAAAAATCGCTACATTTACTGTCGCGACGAACCGCTACTATAAGTCTCCTACTGGAGAGTCTCTCTCTGAGGCTGAGTATACGAACTGTGTCGCATGGGGTCCTCTCGCCGATCAGGTAGATAAATTTCTCACGAAAGGGAAGCTCGTCTATATCGAAGGTCGCCTGAAGACTCGTGTCATCGACAAAGAAGACGGTACGAAGCTCCATAAGACAGAGGTTGTCGTCGGTCAGCTCATATTCCTCTCGAAGCGTGAAGATTTCGACTCAGTCGGTGCTGATACTGTCAGTGCAGATGAGTATGATGACTTCTCAGATCTCGAAGAGAAATTCTAGTACCAAAATTCTGCCACCATTCATCCTGTATAATATTATAGTCTATCATTACAGCAGAGTGTTTGCTTATATTTCCACTTTGAACTTGATAACTTCTAACTCATTTAACTCATTCACTATGGCTACTAAAACCAAAAAAGTCTGTCCTATCGATGCTGCCGGCATCAAGGTTATCGACTATAAGGATACTACGTTTCTCAAACAGTACCTCACGAAGTTTAATCGTATCATCCCACGATACTACTCTGGCGTATCTCTCGCGAACCAGAAAAAACTCGCCGCAGCCGTAAAACGCGCTCGCTACATGGCACTCCTCCCATACGTCCTCGAAGTGACTCGCCCATCTGGAGCTGTCATTGCTACTCCAGCAGTATCTGCTCCAGTAGTAGAGCTCGATGAGACTACGGTCGCTGTATAGTGCGGAATATATAGATAAAATACTCATTGTAAATGGGTATTTTGTCTTGTCAAAAATACGACTATAAAGCCAAGAAGTAAGATATTTAGGCGAGAAGAGCTTATTTTTTCGAAAAATCTATTGACTTTCATCTATGAGCGTGATATCATGATGTACGTCATTTTACTTCTTATTTTTAATTATATGACTCTTACGAAATCTCTTTATACGATGGTAGCTGGACTTCTCGTCGCTGAAAATACATTTGCAGCAGCAGCGTCTACATTCTTCGGTCAGGATAAGGCTACTGGGCTTAAGACTGATGGTGCTACAGATCCATACACTGCTATTACAAAAGTTATTACTCAGCTCCTTACTCTTATTACTATTATTGCTGTGGCATACTGTCTTTGGGCTGGTTTCCAGATCATGACAGCTGGTGGTGATGAAGAGAAGGTGAAGTCTGGACGTAAGACTATCATCAATGTACTTATCGGTATCGTCGTAATGTGGCTCGCATACTTCATCGTAAGTTTCGTACTCCAGGCCCTTATCGGTTAATCTACCTCATAAAAACTCCCTCCCGAAAGAGGGAGTTTTTTCTTGTCTTTTGGTGGACTTTTACTATAGTGAGATTGATTTATAGATTTACTCACTTTCGCATATGCCCTACGATCATATCTCTCTCGAAAAAAAATGGCAAAAATACTGGACGGAAAATAAAACCTATAAAACTGAGAATCCTCCATTCGCTACTCCTAAGCCGAAAAAATATATCCTCGATATGTTCCCATATCCGAGCGGTGCTGGACTCCATGTCGGTCATCCGAAAGGGTATACCGCTACAGATATCATGTCGCGCTACTATCACGCTCTCGGGTACAATGTACTCCATCCGATGGGATTCGATGCATTCGGTCTGCCAGCTGAGAACTATGCAGTGAAGACGGGTACGCATCCACGTATCACCACTGAGAAAAATATCTCTGTATTTACAGAGCAACTCGAAGCGCTCGGATTTTCGTATGATTGGGATAGAGTCGTCGATACGACAGATCCAGAGTACTATAAGTGGACACAGTGGATTTTTATCGAGCTTTTTAAGAAGTGACTCGCCTATGAGGCAGAGATGCCAGTGAACTGGTGTCCCGCACTAAAGGCCGTCCTCGCGAATGAAGAGGTCGTCGATGGGAAGAGTGAGATAGGGGGGCACCCTGTCGAGAAGAAGCTCCTCCGCCAGTGGGTACTCCGTATCACAGAGTATGCTGATAGGCTCATCGAGGATCTCGATGGTCTCGACTGGCCCGAGGGGATAAAGGATATGCAGCGCAACTGGATAGGCAAGAGTGAGGGGTGTGAGTTCGAGATGCAGAAATCTGATGACCCATCGAAGTCTATCCGTGTCTACACGACTCGTATCGATACCGTCTATGGTATGACCTATGCGGTACTCGCACCCGATCATCCGAAGGTATGAGAGTTCATAACGGACGAATATAGAACCATATGTGACTGATATATCACAGAGGCGAAGTGAAAGTCTGACCAAGACAGGACGAATGAATGAAAGGAAAAGACAGGAGTATGGACAGGAGCGTATGTCGTGAATCCATACAATGGTGAATCTGTCCCGCTCTGGATAGCTGACTACGTCCTTGGCTCGTATGGGACAGGTGCTGTTATGGCAGTACCAGCGCATGATGAGAGGGATTTTGCATTCGCGAAGAAGTATCATCTTCCAATGAGGCAAAGTATTGGTAAAATGGTAATCCACAGCGGTATTAATGCTATGAGAGAATGAGTTGAGACTTTAAATCGACAAGTAATCGATGTTATTTTAGAAAACCAAAAGTGAGAATTTCTTCTGATTGAAGAAAATAGTCCGCAAGATTTTCACTTTATTGGTGGAGGAATCGAGGATGGAGATGATGAAATAATGACAGTAAAGAAAGAGATTATAGAAGAATCATGATATACTGATATAGAGATCATCTGAAAAATTGCGTGAAGTTATATATATTCTGAGTGATTCCGTCATACAAAACAAAAAAATCAAAAAACAGGATGAAGATTTTATCATGTAAAACTTACTTCAGAAAATAGAGTTCATTCTGAAATTGAGATAGGTCATCATAAAATGATATGGCTATCGAAAGAAGAGATTTCTAGTAAAATTACTTGGCAAGCACATTTACATGCTTGGAATCTATTTCTCTGAAAAATAGAGCCTACTATTGAAGATGGAAAACTTGTTGATTCAAATGAGTTTTCATGAATGTCATCTTCTGAAGCCCGTCGTGCCCTCACTGAAAAAGCCGAAAAAGAATGATTCGGCACAAAAAAGGTGAACTATAAACTCCGTGACTGGCTCTTTTCTCGTCAGCGATACTGGGGTGAGCCGATACCGCTCATCCATATCTCACATGAGGACTATGCGAAGCTCCCGAAGATCAGAGATATTTCTGAGGCGATAGTCCCAGATACGGCCTATGTCCTCGATAAGAGTGACACGACGAACCGATGTAAGAACTGTACCTGTGGAGATGTCGGTTGTGCGAAGCTCATCATCGGGGGGAAGTCAGCATCTCGTATATATGAGGGACTCACTGGGAAGCTCGTCATCGACTCATCTCTCCCACTCCTCCTCCCTGAGGTCGAGAAATACGAGCCATCTGGTGATGGGCAGTCTCCACTCGCGACGGTGCCATCATTCGTAAATGTCCGACTCGCATCGAACCTTTTATGAAAACGTGAGACGAATACGATGCCGCAGTGGTGAGGATCATGCTGGTACTACCTGCGCTATATGGATACGAAAAATCCGGATGCCCTCGCGAGTCGTGAGGCTATGGACTACTGGGGTATGGTCGATGAGTATGTCGGTGGTGCGGAGCATGCTGTACTCCACCTACTCTATGCGAGATTCTGGCATAAGGTGCTCTATGATATCGGGGTCGTACCTACATCTGAGCCATTCCAGAAGCTCACGAATGTGGGACTCATCCTCGGGCCAGATGGTCAGAAGATGAGTAAATCTCGTGGTAATGTCATCAATCCGAATGTTGTCGTCGAAGAGTATGGTGCAGATACGCTCCGTCTCTATGAGATGAGTATGGGTGCATTTACTGATCCAGCTCCATGGAACACGGATGCTATCATAGGAGTCCGTAGATTTCTCGATAAGGCGCATATCTCATACACGGATAAGAAAAATATCTCGAAAGACGATATGAAGTCGATGAAGCTTCTCCATAAGACCGTGAAAAAAGTCACCGAAGATATCTCTGAGTATAAGTTCAATACTGCTATCTCAGCCCTCCAGATACTCCTCAATGATGGAGTCCCTACGGATGCGGAGTTCGCGACAGAGTGGAAAGAGAAATTCGCACTCCTCCTTCATCCGTTCGCACCACATATGGCAGAGGAGCTCTGGAGTATATCGGGCAATAATGGTTCGATATATGACCAAAAATGGCCAACCTACGATGAGTGGATGCTCGTCGATGATGAAGTGACTATAGCTGTCCAGGTAAATGGGAAACTCCGTGGCACACTCACGTGCTTTAATGGTGTGGCACAGGAAGAGGTGTCTGCTCTCGCTCATGCAGATCTAGATATCGAGAAGTGGATCACAGGGAAGATCCTCGTGAAGGAGATATTTATCCCGAATAAGATGCTTTCTATCGTCGTGAAAGATATGTAGTATAGGTATTTCAATAATCTCTTCTTAATCCATAGCTTTGTTATGGGTTTTTATGGTTAATTTTTGTATAAAAGAAGATAGTGTAGTCCATGAATACAATATTAGTTCACTAGTGGCGCATCTATAGGGCGTTATGTATTTCTTTAGGATTTTTTTTCTGAAAAATATAATATTATCACTTTTTTCATCCTAAAAATACCGATAAATAGGTGGTTTCTAGCGAATTTTCATCTATAGTCCGTAGAGCAAAGTTTATAAATCTACTTAAGATTCCTCATTATAGAGAGCTTAGTAAGGGTTTAGATAACATATTTCCATATATTGTATACATTTTTGTATCAATTTTTGAGTCTATTTAGTACTTTTTTATTCGTTTAGAATACTTTTATTTTTAATAATGGACAATTGATTAACTATAATTATCCATTAATCTAAAGTCTAAATATTATATACCATATTTCTATTGATTTTCAAATTTTATTTATACACTCTGACTTATATTGACATTTATTATTTACAAAAAATACTTATGAAATTATTTATGCGATTCATTACTACTTTTTTCACTATCTGAATCTCCCTAATTTCTTTTTCTGATGCCTTTGCTGATGCACCTACTATCGTTAGTCCTTATGATAATGAGAATATCTCTATCGAGAGTTCTGAGATTTATCCTACTGTGAGTGGAACTGCGGTACCGGGATCAACGGTTACTGTAAAAAAAGATTGGTTTCCTATATGTGATACAGTAGTGAATAGTTCTGGTACTTGGTCATGTCAAAGTACGGTCGGGTTTAGTACTGGTAGCTATATTCTCGTAGCACGAGCTATCCTCAATGATGTTGCCCAATACTCTGCTGGAAATACCATCACTATTACACAAAAAACACAGACTCAGATTTCTCTCGAGACTCCTATCGTCGTGAGTCCATATAATAATGAAATTCTTTATATCACTTGAGCAAATACATTTCCCGTGATCACAGGTACGGCCACCGCAAATACGAATATCACAGTGCGCAAAGACGGACTCCCTATATGTACGACTGTGACGAGTAGTCTTGGGATTTGGTCATGCCAGAGTCTGGTACCATTTACTGAGGGTACATATGGACTCACTGTAGTATCGGTACTTGGTTCGAGCTCCAAGGAATCTGCGAGTGTATCATGTGTGATTATTTCCCTCGTTCCTATTTTTACGCATCCAGTCACCCTGAATCCTATCGCTGATCTTACTACATCATGTACTGGATCTACTGTATCTGGCATATTCCTGACTGGTATAGGTACTCCAGGTGCTGTGATAAAGGTTATGACACAGAGTGGTGTGGAGGTCGTCTCATCTGTCGTGGCGGAAAATGGTGCATGGTGGGAGACGTCTACTTATGGATTTACGCCGGGTACATATACATTGACACCTATCTCTACTTTTAGTGGTGCTACTGCTACAGGACTTTCTCAGACTTTTACAGTCTTGCCAGCGACAAATTGTATCTCTTCACACAATCCTCCGTCTTTATCTCCGATTTCCAATATCAATCTATCTTGCTCACAAACAGGAACAACAGTATCTCTTCTCTGAAGTGGCACAATAGGTAGTACTATCGTGATCAAAAATCTCGCAGGCAATAATCTCGCTACATTCGGTGCTCTCCAAAATGGAACATACTCTACGCAGTTATCGTTTGGTCCAGGTACTTATACACTGACGCCTATATCTACACTTTCTGGCTCTACCCTTACAGGAAACACTATCTCATTTGCAGTAGTATCTGCTACGAACTGTGGTGGGGGACTTATCCCGCCACTACTCGGAAACTTTGTATGGGTCGATGTGAATCGAAATGGTCAGCAAGATCAGGGGGAATCTGGACTCAATAATATTACAGTAAACTTGCTCAATGCATCAGGAGCTGTGATAGCAACCACTGTGACGAGTAGTACTGTAGATACAGATGCCAATCCTACATGAGCTGCCTGATATTATGTATTCCGAAATCTTCTCACAGATACTCCATACTCTATCCAGGTACAATTACCGAGTGCATATGCTTTTACTCTTTCGAACTCTGGTTCTGATCTCTCTGATTCAGATGTAAGTGCGCAGGGAATTACGTGAACATATAGACTCGCGAATGGAGAAAAAAATATGACCATAGACGCTGGAGTATACCTTCTTCCAGTTATCCCTCCTACGATTACTTCCCCCACTGTAGATGTAGTAGCAAATATACAGCTCTCATGTAATGAAAACTCTCGAAATGTTACGTTTAATGGAAGAGGTCAATCTTGAGCACTCCTTGCTCTCAAGACGACTTCTGGTGCACTCATGGGAACTACCACGATAGCATCAGGTGGAGTATGGTCCATTACTCCTACGACACCATTTGTTTCTGGTACATATACTCTCCTCGTAGATTCTACACTTTCTGGCTCTACCCTTACAGGAAACACTATCTCATTTGCAGTAGTATCTGCTACGAACTGTGGTGGTGGAGTCACTCCTCCTCCTATGGTAGGCCCTGGTGGTGGATGAGGCTGAGGAAGTGCTGTCATCAATGGTACTCAGTATACTGTCACAAATCTCTATCCAACACTTGTAATCGAAGCTCCAAAAAAGCCACTTACGCGATACCAGCTTGCTCATCAAATGGAGAGAAAAAGTCTAAATGTGCAGCCGTATTGGAAAAGAATCCCTGCAAAAAATATGGTAAAGAGTTATCTCGGTACTGGACCAAAAACCCTCACAGAACGTACTACGATTGTTACGAATAAACGTGTTGTCACAGGTGATGATGCTACTACTAAAAAGTCTCAAGCAAAAAAAACTTTTCCCCAGCCGCTCCTCGGAAATTAGATTATTGGATCGATCACCTCGATGAGCGGGATAAAAATGTTTGAGCCTATATCATTATTCCTGCATCTGGTATTATTGTTCCTGTGGTAAATATTCCAGAAGATTCAGAAGATTATGAAGACTATATGAAAGGAGCACCAATAAATACAAATTTATACCTACAAAACGGTGTTTTGCGTCATCCAGAATCAGTATATTTATGAGAAGTAGGAAATGCTGTCATAGCATGACATTCATCATACTATAAAACATCTGTAGGTCGTTACAAGACAGCATTTAAGTATCTACCGACAGTAGATACGGGTGAGGAAATCTGGGTATACAAAAAATATAATGGCATATATAATCTCCTTAGATATACGGTCAATTTTTCTGGTGAGATAGCTGCAGATGATACTATGAGTCTCGAAAGTTCTAAAAATACGACTGAAATAACTCTCTACACCTGTGTTCCTATCGGTACCTCAAAGAATAGGTGGGTGGTAAAATGAGTAAAAATCAGTAATTAAACACTAGACTCTAACTGAATCTATAATCCTTTCGAGTATTTGTGCGAGCTTCATAGGATCATGTCGTACGACATCAGCATCATTCACGATATCTCACTCCACTATAGTATAGTGTTTCTTTTCGAATAATCCTCTATCTTTAATTTTGAGAGGTTTTTTATTTTCCTCAGCTTTATATTTTGCCACGATCTCGTCTGATATGTGTCCATTATTTACGATGACATGGGCGAGCTTGCCCGGATCGATATATCGCTCTATCGTATCGATAAAATCTATAACTTCCATATTCGTCGTCTCACCACGTTTGGTCATAGCATTACAGACATATATGATATTTCCTGTGGTTTCAGCGAGTGCTTCCCTCATTCATTGTGAGAGGAGATTCGGTACCAGGCTCGTATAGAGGTCACCAGGTCCGATGATGATAGTATCTGCCTCGAGTATCGCTGCTTTTGCCCGAGGATTCAGAGTACCAGGATTCCCCACGAGCCATGCATCGACGATATTTTGATCGATATTATGTGAGCGTTCCATGATATTTTTATCCGATACGTCGATATTTTTCTCTCCTATGATTTCTACTCAGTCCTCGAAACGGACACCGAGATGTACATCTTCCAGTGTGACGGGGATGACTTTTCATCGTATATCGAACATATCACAGAGTGTATCTATCGCTTTCTCATAGTCACCATCTGACATGTCCACGAGCGCTGTGAGGAGAATATTTCCTATTTTATTACTCCCGATGACACCCTCTTCTCAGGCGAAGCTATACTCGAATAGTCTGCGCACGAATCCTGTATCTTTCGCGAGGGCTGCGATCGCACGACGAAAATCACCAGGTGGGAGGATGCCATATTTATCTCGGATGAGTCCAGTTGTTCCACCATTATCTGCGACTGATATGATAGCAGATATATCATATTTTGGATTTTGCTTCAATCCATAGAGTACATTAAATGTACCAGCTCCACCTCCTATAGCGACAATCTTGTGAGACATATTTGATTTTTAACTCTAAAACCGTAGAATCTTAGTGATTTTATTTTTTTAATCAAATAGATTTATGGATACAGGTACACTTATATTTCTTCTCGTTATTCTCGCAGTACTCATACCTTCATTTATCAGAAAGATTAATCAGTGAGAAGTCGGTCTTCGTGAGTTCCTCGGTCGATATACTGATACGGTCGGTCCAGGTATATTTTTTCTCATCCCTGGTATCCAGGCAGTGAAGCGTGTCGATATCCGTGAGCAGGTGGTCACGGTTCCAGAGCAGCAGATCATCACGAAGGATAACGTAGGGATGGCAGTCGACGGAGTCATCTATGTGCAGATTATCGACCCATATCAGGCGACCTATGATATCAATAACGTCTTCATGGCCGTCGTGAATCTTGCTCAGACGAATCTCCGTAGTGTACTCGGTACGATGAGCCTCGATGAGACACTTTCGAATCGTGAGATTATCAATGCAAAACTCCTCGAATCCCTGGATCGTGAAACTGGGAAGTGGGGTATCAAAGTGCTGCGCGTAGAAATCAAGCGTCTCGATCCACCAGATGATATCCAAAATGCCATGAGTAAACAGATGAAGGCTGAGCGCGAGAAACGTGCCGTCATCCTCGAGTCTGAGGCATATAAGCAGTCGCTCATCACGAAGAGTGAGGGTGATAAGCAGTCGAAAATCCTCCAAGCAGAGTGAGAGAAAGAATCCCAACTTCTCCGCGCTCAAGGTGAGGCAAGTGCTATTATCGCTGTCGCCGAGGCTGCAGCGAAACGCATGGAGCTCGAGTCCAATGCGGCAGTCGCGTACTTTAAGTGAGCAGCCGTGACCAAAGAACAACTCAAGGTCATCGAGTGAGCCCTCGGTCAAAATACGAAATATGTCCTCGATAGTGATATCCTAGCCGGAGTTTCGAAGATTTTTGGATGAGCAAAATAGTGACGATTTATGATAAATTGACAATGAAAATACATCTTAGTCGGTTGTCTTATTCTTTTCCCAAGTATCTGATATTTTTTTGATAGTACAGGAAGTTTTCATAAGGAATATGTTGAACCAATGGTGTTAATGTTATGAGTGAAACATCCTAGGCATTATGATGATATAAGTCTCTATCAAAGTAACTATGAGGAATGTATAATAAAATGACAGAGCGGAAGTATGTACTTGAAATTTCTTGATACAGCAAAACTCGCATGAAAAAATATAAGTTCAGCTACAGGAGAGAAGTTAGATATGATGCTTAAGAAACTTTCACAACTTTGAGATACTAAAGAGACTTTCATAGAAGAGAATAATAGAAGTATTGTAAAATTTCAGTCTTTATATGATTGAGAGATGGATGATTTTCAGAAAAATTGTAAACAATATTCTATTGAATGATTAAGTGCAGAGGCAAAACGTTTTTATATTATACTTATGCTGATGGGTTTGATTGGATGAATTATAATATGAATTGAAAATTGAATCAATTTAATTAGAATCTCAAGAAGTAATAATTTATAATGATACTATATATGGAACTGATTTATTTTTGGACGGGGATTATCGTGATTTTTATCATCTTAGAGCTCCTCACATCTACATTTTATGGGCTTTCGCTCGCGCTCGCAGCAGGAGTCGTGTCTCTGTATGTATTTTTCTCGAAAGAGCTCGAGCTCAGTCTCGTGCAGGGTCTCATCTTCGTAGTCGCGAGTGCGATATTCGCATACTTCCTCCCGAAGTATCTCTTCTCGAGTATGCCTGATGTCCCACAGGGTGCAGATAAGTATATCGGTGAGAAACGGAGCGTGAAAAAAATCGCTGGTGATCTCAAGATATCTCTCGATGGTGTCGAGTATCTGATCGATGCCGAGGACGAGATAGTCGCTGGAGATAAGGTCGAAGTCCTCTGACATAAGGGAGTCTCTATGAAAGTAAAAAAAGTATAAATCATGCGTAAGATCGACCAAAGAAAGGTAAACATCCTGAAGCTTATCGTCGAGGAGTATATAAAGACGGGCGAGATTACTGGCTCGAAATCCCTCCTCTCGAAGCATGATCTCCAGGTCTCATCAGCGACTATTCGAAATGATATGATGTCGCTCGAAAAGATGTGACTGCTCTTCCAGCCATATAATAGCGCATGACGACTTCCGACGACGAGATGACTCAGGGTATTCGTAGACTATCTGATGGAGACGATGCCTGCTGTGTTTCTCGAGGCAGAGCAGGAGTATGTCCGTGAGCTCGAGCATAATCGTATCGACGATGCCCTCTATCTCCTCGTATCTCGACTCACGAAGATAACAGGCGAGATCACATTCGCCTGTATCCCAGCGCTCGGAGCATCCTACTATCTCGGACTCTCGAGCTACCTGGATCGACATAAGTGACTCATCTGAGATGAGATGTATCAGGTGATAAAGTGCCTCGAGAATAAGCATGAGTTCCTCTCACTTCTGGCAGAGTTAGATATCAGTGCGAAGATACAGGCATTTATCGGAGAAGAGAACATTATCCCAGAGCTCGAGTCATCTACTATGATAGTGAAAAAAATCGAGATAAATGGCTATGAGTGATACCTCGGCATCCTCGGTTCCACGATGATGGATTACGCATTTAATATTACAGCGCTGAGGCAAATACTCTAAGAGTGTTTTTTTGACATATATTATTTATTATGATATAATAATTTATATGGAAAAAGCATCACTTGTAACCCAGAGAAATCCTTACCTCAATTTTCTTCGATTAGCACAATGATTTGCTGATATTCGATCAAAGATTGATGTGAGTTTTTTGGAGGAATTTGATACGGCTGTTTGAGATCTTGATAAGGCCATATATGCTGAATTTGCATGATTAGACGCCATAAAGTGAAAATTCCCTGACAGCTTAAAAAAGAGACATGGAGATGAGTCCCCAAAAAATTACGATACTATCGTAAATGATTTTATGGAATCAGATAATCCATCTATACGAGCCATTCGTCGTATCATTTATGATTCCAAAATCGCATTTCCTCTCTGGTATGGAGACTGGCTTGTAGATCGTGAGGATAATGTACAAAGTACTATGTTGTGAATCCATCCTCAACATGAAGTGATGGATTATATACAGGAGTCTCTATTATCGAAAAATTCTGAACAATTTATCGCGCTGAATTATTGAGCTGGCAATGGACAAGTAATGCATGATATCCATAAAGCACAGAGTCACTCGGTGATTCGATCTCAACGAAAGATGAAACGTTGGAATATGGTATGACTTGCTGATAAAATATATTTTCCTCTTTCATGATTGCTCGAGAATTTTTACCAAGGGGCTGATATCGAGGTATGAGCGGAGCTTGCTCGATTTTTCATGACCCAAATTCAGTATGATGTACAAGAACATCGATTTCGTGAATGAAAAGCATCTCATCCGCTTCAAAAAAATCTAAGAAATCTTCGTATATTTTTAGAAAATAATTCTACATTGTTCTCTAGAAAAATCCAAAATGGTGCATATCTCGCTGATGATGAATTCGATGGGGATAGAAATCAACTAATTTCACTGAGCCGAAAAGCACAAAAACTTCTCGAGCAATACTTTCAGGAGCCAGAGAAATTTATTCAACAGTATTTTTGAGAAAACTTTCGAGGTGATGCTATTGTCGAACAAGCGCCAATATTTATGAGAAATATCTATATAGGGGATTTTAGCGAAGTAGATGCAAAATTCCCTGTGAAGGAAACATTTCACTATATTTCTTCAGTACGATGAACATCTCATATAGATAATGAGCCATACAAAAAACTTATTGCATCTTCTCTAGCAAAAATCGCACCGGGATGACTCATGATAGATGATGGCGTTAGGCGTTCATATACCGCAGAAATTCGGACAAAAGAGGTGCTCGATATCTTTCAGGATCGAGAACTATCAAAAAGCATCTATGCATATATCATTCGAGATGCAGGATGAAATATTATTTCAGTACTTTTTGAAAAGGGTATCTTTGATAAACATGTATGAACATATCATTTTCGCAGCGTCGATGATATAATGAAGCATATAGTTTTACCAGAAAATTCTATCGAAAGAATTGACTCTTATTCTACCCATGAGGAATTCATTAAGACTCTCCCGATTCAGTCCAGTGTACGTGATAGAGTAATGAGGGAATTGCTCACATCCATAGAGCGAGATGATGCATATTATCCAACTATATCGAGTATGATAGAAGTGGTCCAATATATTCAATATGCTGCAGACAACACGAAACAATATACAGATTTGGATATCAAAAACATCGCCCAAAAATGTCTAGAAATTATTCTTCCCATTCAGATAAAGTATAAAACGAAAGTACTCTCTATATTGAATGCTTAATGTATTACTTTAATACATTAAGAATCACTTCTACGAGTTTTAGATATTTATGGAGAAATGTATTCTCATAGAGATCAAAAACATTTCCTTCAGATGAAAGTATGGTAATAGATCAAATGGGTTTATTTTTCCCACGGAATCATAATGTGATAGCAGATTGGAGTTTTTCTTGGACAAAGTGTTTTACGAGAGGTACGGTTTTATCCTCATGAAAATCCATCTTATAGTAGGGTGCATCGAGTTTATATGAGTGCTCTGCCCAGCTGTTTGTAAAGGGGATAGATTTAAATCACTTGAGATTCATAGTGAAGCCAAAATGTCCTTCTAAAATGAGACTATCCGAAACCTCATCATAGAGTCGGAGTTCACATGCGGTACCGCCACTGAGCATGATAATAGCATGGAGTATGGAGGGTATAATTTGTTTTTTATCGTACTCTTTTGTTGTAAGGCTGATAAGATCATTGAGATAATCATTTTGCCTCTGTACCTTTCCGAGCCACTCATAGGCATCTTTTATTTTTTGGTATCGTGATGTGAGCTCTACTTCAGAGCGTTTCATGATGGTGATGTCGCGTACGAGACACAGATTACAAGGGTCTTGTCATTCATCAGACTGAAATATATGCATAATAGATATCTGAACCATACGTTCACCATCAGTTTTATTATGAGCGATGAGTTCAAGTCGCATAAAGTCATCCCCAGAGAGATTCTGAAATGAGCGCTCTTCGATATCAGGAAAGAAGAAGGTAATATTTTTCTTTTCCACCTCCTCTTTCTTATATCCAAATATTTTTTTCGCACCATGATTCCATGTGAGTATCTCTCATTTTGCATTGAGGAGTATGATTCCATCCTCAGCATGTTCGAGTGCTTGAGAGAGTATTTTTTCGGTTTGCTCTCATTTTTTTACTTGTGTTACATCGGTCATGATTCCTATAGTTCCACCATCAGGGAGTGGTGCTCCACTGAGAAGGACTGGGATTTTTGTTTTTTTCCGTGTGAGAAGGTTTCATTCATATGATGATGATTTACCAGATTTTCTATCAGTTTGATTTATTTCTCTGACTCGTTCAGCGCTTTCTTTATCCCAGAATTCATAAGATTCTTTCCCGAGGATATCCTCGAGTCTATAGCCTATCATTTGGCAGAATTTTGGATTCGCGTATACCGTACGCTCATCTTTATCTCCTATCCAGACTCATTCATTCATGGCATTGATTAGTTTCGTATAGATATCGCCTTGGCGGTAATTTATATTATGAGGAGTGTACATATATGAGAAAGTTATAATCTTAGTGTACTCTTATTTATTCGTATATCCCAAAATAGATATAAAAAATAGAGAAATATATATTGACATATAAATTTTTGTGTCGTACAAAAATGTTGTTCTTTTTTCATACGGGAAGTGTTCATATTTGGTGTAGTTGTTTTTGATATGAGCATGGGGGAAGAAAAAAATATTTCTATATGGATAAGAAATCATTTATGGTAAAGGATTATTTTGTATACAAAAAGTGTTTTTCGATTATTTTGATATATATATGTAATAATTTATTATACATGTAAATACAAAAACAAATATATCATTTTTTCTTCCTTTCTTTATGAAAAAATTATCTATTTTTCTTTTTCTGATGATGCAGAGTGTCTCTGCACTTTTGGCACATCCACTCGATGTATCGAATACTACGATGTCTCTGTATGACGATTATGTTATGGGTGTAACATATGTACATCCTGTCGAATTAGATCGTATTTTGGTATCTCGTGCAGGCATCTCACCAGCTAGCATCGGTGTAGATAGTTATTATAGTCTTACAGGTATTTTGGTATCGTATCTCGCTGAAACTATAGAATTCCAAAATCAAGGAAAAAATTGTACGATTTGAGAATATAGTTTTCAAGAGGAGCTTATGGTAGATGAAATATACTCATGAGGGTTTCCTATTTCTTATATCTTTCGATGTGATGCAAAAATATATAATCCTATTATTACGATCAATTTTTTAGTCGATGTTCCACTCCAGACAAATAAAGTATCCCTCTACCGTACTATAGATGGTGAGATGAAACGATCAGACTATAGAGTGCTCAATGCTCGTAAAAATAATCACTCTGTCTCTTTTTCTCTAAAATCAGAAAAACTCGCGGATACTGATATGGATGGCATAACGGATGAAGATGAGTATATATATCGTACCAATCCACATAAATCTGATAGTGACGATGATGGCTATAATGATGCTCTCGAAATAGAAAAATCTTGGGATCCTATATCTTCTCGGCTCTCTCCATGACAAAAAGCCTATGATGGAGTCCAGAATAGCTCTACAGGAATGACGATTGTTCATACCCTTACAGAAGATAGTAGCGTATGGTGAAGTGTCTACTTCAGCAAGATTCTTTCAGATATCAGAAAATTCGCAGATGCAGATATGGATAAAAAAAATATTTTTATCCTACTTTCCTTGATTGCATCGCTCTGATTTCTCCATGCTATGGGTCCATGACACTCGAAAGGAATACTGATATCTCAGATACTTGATGAGAATATGTCCTATGGAAAGAGTGTCCTTTACTGTCTCTTGTTTACAGTATTTCATTTACTGGATGTTATTATTGTTGTCATACTTTCGAAGTTATTGTTCGCATACTTAGACTCCAGTATATATATATCTTTCATCAGCAAGATGAGTGCTATTCTCATTATTTGTATGAGTATATATCTCCTCATATCTTCTATCCGAAAATATATATCTAGAAATACGTCATTCCAGTCTATGAAAAAAGCTTCAAATACACAATTTATTTGATTAGCTATTATGACAGGACTTGCGCCGTGTGCCTTTGGCTGGACTATATTTCTCATGCTCATCGCTATCGGAAAGACCTATCTTGCTATTCCATTTCTCCTGGCACTCGGCATATGAATATTTCTGTGTCTTTTTTCTATAGCAACACTGACATGGTATATGAAATATAGAGTCTATCACATCTCGCCAGCTATATCCCGATTTTCTCCAGTACTCTCATCATTCTTTCTATTAATCATAGGATGCGGGCTCGTACTACAAAATTTCTAATTTTATTTCCTTTCCTTTCAATCTATGCAGAAATTATTTTCATCCATACTAGTTATAGTCTTTCTGATGACGAGTTATCTTCCGAATGTGTTGGCTCTCGATACGAATAATCAGGCATCTCCATGGACACGTGAAAAGGCTATGCATCTTGCACGTTCTGTATTATTTCAGGCATCATGACCGACTGTGGATACTCTCTATAATGCAGGAAGTGCATCTGCCGCAATCGATATATTATTCCCATCTGTTGAGGGACCAGATCGAAGTGAGTATGATACATTTTTATCGAATTATACGAGTTCAGGTTTTAACTGGTGAGATGCGAATCACGTCATACGTCGATATCAGCTCGTGTATTCTCTCGACCCATATGAGGCAAAACGCAAATTATTTTCTCTTTTTGAGGATATTTTCGCAGTAAATAATGACTCTGGAAAAGATATTACCTATAGGGATGTTACTGATATGCATGATCTGATATATGTAAATATGTTCGGAAATTATCAAACACTCGTCAAAAAAGTGTTATCCAATAATGGAGGTAAATGAGACTATGCGGAATGAGCATTTCTCGATCTTTTTAATCAAAATAACCCGAAGCAACCCAATGAAAACTACGCACGTGAGCTACTCCAGCTTTTTCTCATGGGCGAATATGAGCCAGGTGAATCAAAAGATAATAACGATCCTCGAAATTATGAGGAAGCAGATGTACGTGCGCTCGCAAAAATCCTGACATGACTCCGTGCAGATAAATTAACACATGCGATATCATTTGATCCAAGTTATCACTATAAGGATAGCACTCTCGAATTTCTCTCTGGTGCATATGATGGAATAGCTCCCGCATATTATAATACTGCTTCTTGAACTATTGATCCTATATTGATACTTGATCCTGTGAATGGAAACAATGGACTCACAGATAATGCTATAGAATATATATTCGCAAAACGAGCTGATAAGATTGCTCTCTTTCTCGCAGATAGGATAGCACGATTTTATATGCAGGATGTACCAGCGAGAGCAGATATAGATAGTATTGCAGCTATTATAAAAATAAATAATTTTAATATGTATGTGAGTATAAAGCAAATACTCGCGCTCGATAGTATGTACACTGATGCTACTATGAATAGTATACGTTATAAAAATCCACTCGAGCTTACCATAGGAACCATCCGTCTTCTTCGTGAGAATAATTTTTCGAAAATCGTATGAGATATCAATGTTTATGATACAAATCTCTTGAGACGTTTGGGTTGGACTCCATATTTTGCAGGAAGTGTTTTTGGGCGTGATGGATTCGATAGTTCCTATAAATGGCTCAGTACGAGTACCCAGGCCGCATGGATGAATGCTACGAATTATTTTACATATCGTACCACAGGTACGGGAATAGTAGATTTTTATAGCATACTCCCTTCTGGACAATATCATGAAATTCTGAATGAGGCTATCCCTCTTATGACAGGGAATAATACGAGTTTCTCTGGTATAATCCAGATACTTTCTGGTACTCTCGATATTGTTCCATTAAGTACTACGATTAAATCAGCCTCTTTTAAATCATTTTCTCTCGAAGAGACAGCAGCTTTTTTAGGAGATGGATTTAGCATAGAAGAACAAATTGCACAAAATGGCTTCAGTCTTGATCCTATTCAGGCTATCGAGACGGGAGAAAATCTTCTTATGACTCCAGCTGAACCAATAGAGTTTTCTCCAGAAATATCTACCCTCTTTTTCTCAGCGCCAGTTGTGAGTACGGGATTTATCATCGAATTTCCTAAAGAACAGGAGGTGCAAGTATTTTCGACTATTATCGAAAATACCTCTCTCAGTCTGAGTGGTGAGTCTACCGTAGCATCAGGTACGACTATCATATCCGACGTATGACTGACTCAGACTGGTGTGGTCGATATAGCGACTATAAATACGGGCTCTATATCGCTCCTGTCTATAGTAGAACTTACTGGTTCTACTATATCGAGTACATGAGATATCATGTCGGTCCAAACAGGCACGATAGTCGATACTTCTCTATCGTGAAATACTGATACAGGAGGAGTTATAGATATAGATTCTATAGCATCGAATGATCAAAGTCCGACCGATACTGCTTCACTCAAAATTGCTAATCTGAGTGAGGTGCTTCCTCTCGATACGATATCTGGCTCTACCCTGATAATCTGAACTGGTAATGTCATGTTTCCTCAGTTTCGTATCATGACAGATATGGGTATTATCACACTCTCAGGATGAACATATGATGGTCTGACAAAAACTATATCGATCACTGCATGAATATTTACGACAAATACTGGCGCCCAATTTGCTATCGCATCAGGCACGCTGAGTGTAGCGCCTAACTCCATCCTATTTGCTGACACTATAAAGGCTGAAAGCATTATCGATACATACGAGCTCTTCCTCTTTGGAGACAAAAGACTTTCATCAGATGTACGGATGTTCCTCGTGGACTTTCTCACACAAGATGCCTCTGGTAATCCTATACTTGTCGCTCCTACAAATACTGTGTATTTTAATACATATATACGATGAATGCTTAGTATCATGCTCGCACAACCAGAGTATGTCATGTTACATGGATATGATATACCCACTTCGAATGGTGATGGTCAGACAAATTTATTCGATACTGTTACAGGAAAGCTTTTATTTATAGAACTCTATGGATGAAATGATTATTTATCCAGCATAATACCAAAAGATGAATATGATACCTATGTGAATAATCGTACTATTTCTTCTGGAAGTATTGCCCTTACTGGATCGGACTTAGTCGATATTGGCGATAATTATATGAATGTGAATCTTGCGTATGGTAGTGGTTGAGCCCCATGATTTAAAGATCTCTATGATCAGTGATATTTGAAGTTATTTAATCGAGTGGGATGATATAAACACTCGAATGACCATGATGCTGCTGCTAAGCAAATCACATCGTATGATAGTACCACTTCACTGAGTGCAGAGTGAGCATTTGGACATCTGGTAAAAAATGAACTCGAAAGTACACATACTATCTCTCTCGGTGCAAAGCTCCCGAATATATATCGAGCTGGTCGATATGTGAATCTCGGGTGAAATGTCATCCTTTCGAATCCTCTGAATGGAGGAGGACAGTGGACACGACATATGAATATCATGCAGGATATCACCCTGTCACGAGTATATCCAGGAGATACGCAGAATTTGTTTCGAGATACAGGAAAAATTAGTGAAATCGGTAAAACATCCGTGGCTCAATGAGGTGCTCCATGAGCGAGTGGTAACATGACGAGTGTGTTAGACTTTACAAAAATACTCATGAATAACAATATCGGACGTACTTTTTATATGGGTGGTGCTGGATGATATGATACACATGGTAATCAGCGTATATGACTCAATACAAATCTCCGTACAGTGAGTTCTGCAGTGACGACATTCTTCAATGCTATCAAGGACACACAAGACATTACTATCGTGATATTCTCAGAGTTTGGTCGTACGAATTTTACGAATGGAGATCTTGGTACAGATCATGGTGATGGTGGCGGCATGTACGTCCTCACATCGAATCCAAAACTCAGAAGTGAGCTCTGACTCGGTAGTTATGGAAATATGTCTATCCAGTATGCGAAAAATAATTCTCTCGGAATCGGTATAGATTATCGGTCGGTATATGGTGTCATCTTTAAAAATCTATATAACTTGGATCCGAGCACATATTTTCAGTCGCCGATAGACCTCCTTCAGGACGTGAGCATGACCCCTAATAAAATAAGTCTACTCTCTCGCTCATACCAAATGTCAGGACAAAATGTCATCTTGAGTACTGAATTATCTGTAAGTGGATCGAATTTTGATCCAGGAAAGGCAGGATATGTCCGTGTGCTTACAAATACAGGAAATACCAATGAAAAGATTACACGACTTTCTCCTATTGGAACGAAAAAACCAGAAGGGTATACATATGCATTTAGTATTAATCCGAACACGCAATCATTTTATACGCTTCAGACTTTTTCTAATCAATATTCGATAAATTCTTTTGTGGGAACTCATACCGGTATAATGCTCCCAAATATCATTCCGAATACGAGTCGTACAATATCTCAGACGAAAAATTCTCTTCTCACATTTTTTGGCAATACTACTGCTCCGAGTAAACTTTCTTGAAGTGGCATTATTCTCGAAGCAACGGGTGCTCATGTGTTAACGATCCCAGAAAATTCCGATATTCATCTTCATTTTCATTCATGAGTTACTACAGTGACGGATCTGACTTATGCCTCTGGTTCCACAGCATGGAGGGGTGGATTTATTCTCTGAGAAGACATTGCTCCATCACTATTCCTTCCCGATACTGCACGTATGTCTGAAAATAATGGACTGATACCACATCAGAACATAGCACGTATCCTAAAAATAGGAGCAGATAAAAGAGGGGTGTGAATGAGGCTCAATCAAGCCATTGGTATAGAATTTTCTGGCTTAAAAACTGGAGAGAGTTATCGTATCATTACGAGTGAAGATGGTATAGTCTGGAGCGATCTAGAGATGTGAAATAAAGAGTATATAGTTAGTGCATCAGGCTCGGTCTATGCTGAGACAAATCATTTTTCATATTTTGCACTTCTAAGCTCTCTCGCTGTAATAAATCCTCCACCACTTCCTCTTCCGAGCTGTACTATAAGTGCGAGTACACAGAATGTCCAAAATTGATCTGGTACTCTACTTTCCTGGAACATCCAAAATACCAATACTGGTATCTTAAATCCAATCAGTGCCATCGTCGCTAATAGTGGTACATTGTTTGTCACACCACCGATTTCTACGACGACATCATATGTGCTGAATATATCGAATCCATCAGGTATAGCATCATGTAGTGTATCAGTGACGGCTACTGCTACGCCAGTTCTACCTCCAGTACTTCCTCTTCCTATATGTACCATTACAGCCACTCCGCAGTCTGTGACAAATGGTTCTGGAACAATGCTGGTATGGTCTATACAAAATGCAAATACTGGAGTGATAAATCCAGGAAATCTCATTGTCGCCTCTACTGGAACGACATTTGTCATACCAGGTATAGACAGTATCACGAGTTATGTGCTCACGGCTACCAATAGTAGTGGGACATCATCTTGTAGTGTGAATGTATCAGCTGCACCAGTGCCTCCTATTGTACCAATCGCACTCCCTCCTACATGCTCTATTTCGGCAAATACAATGGTGACCATGAATGGTTCTGGAATAATATTATTATGGTCACTACAAAATGTTGCTACGGGTATACTTTCGCCATTCTCTACAGTTATACCTCAGACGGGTACTATCTTCGTCACGCCAGCAAGTTCTATGACTACGACATATAGTATCACTGTTTCGAATGCTGCATGAAGTACTTCTTGTAATACACAGATAACCGCAGTATCAGTAACAGGAACAGGAACAGGAACAGGAACAGGAACAGGAACAGGAACAGGAACAGGAACAGGAACAGGAACAGGAACAGGAACAGGAACAGGAACAGGAAC
>CAZQUZ010000008.1:0-63464 GCA_964596675.1 uncultured Candidatus Peribacteria bacterium | reverse complement strand
CTCTCCCTAACCCACTCATTATGGCAAAAGCTACACTCCGTCGCTCGAAAAAAACTCGTAAGAATGTCCCTGAAGTGATCGTCAGCATCACAGCTACACTCAATAACACTCACGTCGTCGTGTCTGATCTTTCTGGTCAGGTTCTCACATGGGCTACAGGTGGAAGCTCAGGATTCAAGGGTGCTCGCGAAGCAACTCCATATGCCGCTCAAATCACGAGTGAAAATGCAGTCAGCAAGGCAAAGACTCTCCATAATGTAGAGAAGGCTCATGTCTATGTGAAGGGTATCGGAGCAGGTCGAGAGCAGGCTATCCGTGGTGTGATAAACGCCGGAGTCGAACTCATCGGTATCTATGATATCACTCCAGTTCCACACAATGGTTGCCGCAAACGTAAGGCACGTAAGCTCTAAAAACAATCTCCCTAAAACTAAATCTCTAACTCCCACTTTATGCGTTATACTGGACCTAAAATGAAGCTCTGTCGTCGCGAAGGATACAACCTTTTCGGTACAGAAAAATACAATCTCGAAGATAATCACCGTAAGGTGAAACGTGCTGGAAAGCTCTCTGAGTTTGGTGTCCAGCTCCGTAAAAAGCAGGCTGCAAAAAGACAGTTTGGTCTCACAGAGAAACAGTTTTCTCGCTACTACGCTCGTGCTGTAAAGGCACCAGGCGTGACAGGTGAGGCGATGCTCGCTCTCCTCGAGAGACGCTTCGATAACGTGATATTCCGCGCGAACTTCGCTCGTACTATTATGCAGGCTCGTCAGACAGTCGGACACGCACACTTCCTCATAAATGGAAAAAAGGTAAATGTCCCATCATTTGAACTCAAAATCGGTGATGTCATCACTCTCAAGGAGCGCATGAAAGAGTCTCCACTCTATAAGACTCTCGTCGAAGAATTCCAGTCATTTGCATCAAAGAACTCTACCGCTCAGATCACTTCTTCTCGCTGGCTTACTGTAGACCCAAAGAAACTTTCTATCACTGTCACGGCTCTTCCTGAAAAGGGTGACTTCGACCAGATGATCGATGTCCAGCGTATCGTCGAGTTCTACTCAAAATAATCTCCCCGCTCGTCCACAGTTTCTTCTTACTTACTTCTCCCTCGAACTATGCATATCCTCCATAATGTCATCGGAGTTCCAAAAATTCGTCGCGAAATCATCTCTGCTACAGAAGAACTCTTCATTATAGAACCTCTTCCAAGTGGATATGGTGTGACTCTCGGAAACTCTCTCCGTCGTGTCCTCCTCTCATCGATTCCTGGTGCTCGTGTTACTGGTGTTAAGATTTCGGGTGTTTCTCATGAGTACTCTACGCTTCCTGGAGTTCGTGAATCTGTCCTCGATATCATGCTCAATGTAAAATCTCTCGTCGTAAAGAAAGATTCTACTGATATCGAATGGCTCACTCTCACAAAAAAGAAAGGTGGTGTCGTCACTGGTGAAGATATCAAATGTCCATCAGGTGTGGAAATCCTTAATCCTGATTGCTACATTACGACGATTGATGCTGGATTTGATTTTTCCATGCAGCTCAGAGTAGAGAAAAATGTCGGATATGTCTCTATCGATGATCTCAAAAAGCGTGAAGAAGATGTCGAAGTTCTCGTCCTCGATGCGAACTTCTCGCCAGTCCAAAATGTAAAATACGAAGTAAAGACCGCTCGTTATGGTGAGCTCACTTCTCTCGACTCACTCGAGATAGCTGTACGCACCAATGGCGTCATGTCTCCGTCTGAAGTCATGAAGTTCTCGAGTAAGATGCTCGAATCATACTTCTCACTCTTCAATGAAGAAAAGCTCCAGGTAGGTGGCGAATTTATCTCTGATATCCGAGAAGTAATCGAGCGCGAAAAAATGGAGGTCAAGGCTGATCTCGAGAAGGAGACATACACTCCGATCGAAATCATGGGACTCTCTCCTCGTACACTCAATGCTCTCGTCAACTGAGATATCCTCTCTATCGAACAGCTCACAAAATGTACAGAAGCAAAACTTTCTTCTATCAAAGGATTCGGAAAGAAGGCTATGACAGAAGTCCGTGATGCTCTCCGCAGTCGCGGTCTCAAGCTCCTCTGAGATGACTAGTCTCTCTCACTCTTATCAAACATTCAATTTATAATTCCACCGTATTATGCGCCACCGAGTCAAAAAACATCGTCACCTCAATGGAAAAGATAGTAGCCACCGTAAGGCAGTTATCCGAAATCTCCTTACAGGACTTTTCACTCACAAGTCTCTCCAGACGACTGAGAAACGTGCCCTCGCTATCGAGCCTCTCGCACATCGTCTCATCGAAGTCGCAAAAGGTCCTCATACTGAGTACAATAAAATCCGTATGGTAAGTGCTGAGCTCTTCACGAAAGAGGCAAGTGTCTCACTCCTCGCGCTCGCACAGAAATACAGCGAAATGAAAGGTGGATACACTCGTATCATCCCTATCAAGTATCGAGATGGAGACGCTGCGAAGCTCGTAAAAATCGAACTCGTATAACTCATTTCACCCCAAGGTTTCTACAGTTTATAAAGTTATAGAAACCTAAACCTTATAAACTTCAGCCTTATCCACATTATAAAATCAACTATGAAAACTCTTGTCGCAAAACAAATCCTCGGAAATGAACGTAAATGGTACGTCGTCGATGTCGCTGGGAAAAATCTCGGTCGTGTCGCTACGTCACTCGCTCGTCTCATCTCTGGTCGAGATCGTGTAGACTATACACCTCATATCGATAACGGTGCGAATATCGTCATCCTGAATGCTGATAAAATCACTGTGACTGGTACGAAAGAAGCACAGAAAATGTACCGCACACATTCTCAGTACATGGGTGGTCTGAAGGAGACTCCATTCGGAAAGATGAAGGTAAAGAATCCTACACACATGCTTCGTCATGCGATCGAAGGGATGCTCCCGAAAAATCGTCTGGCTGATGGTATGAAAAAGCGCATCAAGCTCGTCGTCGGTACAACTCATGAATTCGAAGCTCAGAAACCTGAAACTATCACTCTCTAATACGTTTTAATCTCATTTATCTTTATGTCAGAAGCAAAATACGCATATGCGGTCGGTCGTCGTAAGACAGCAGTCGCTGAAATCCGTCTCTATAAGGGCAAGGGTACAAATACCGCAAACGGTATGCCCCTCGAGTCATATGTAAAGAGATCAGACCTCTTTTCTCTTATCTATGCACCTCTTAAAACAGCGGGAGTATATGAGTCTTTCCATTTTGATATCCAGGTATCTGGATCTGGAGAGTCAGCACAGGCACAGGCTATCCGCCATGCAGTCGCTCGTGCACTCGTCGTCGTGGATGAGAATCTCCGAAAGGCACTGAAGGGTGCTGGATTTCTCACTCGAGATGCTCGTCAGGTAGAGCGTAAGAAACCAGGTCTCCATAAGGCTCGTAAGTCTGGATCATGGTCTAAACGTTAAAATATTTCCACTCGCACAACTTCTAATATCCAATTATGACTACTATCAATCAACTTGTTCGTAAAAAGCGTAAAGACCCAACTCGCAAGAGTAAGTCTCCAGCACTTCAGTTTAATAAAAACTCTCTGAAGAAAGAGCTTTCTCCTCTCGCAGCTCCACAGCGTCGTGGCGTGTGTCTCAAGGTGTACACAAGTACTCCAAAGAAGCCAAACTCAGCGCTCCGAAAGGTAGCAAAGGTTCGTCTTACGAACGGTTATGAGGTCATCTCATACATCGGAGGTGAGGGGCACAATCTCCAAGAGCACTCAGTCGTCATGATTCGTGGAGGTCGTGTGAAGGACTTACCAGGTGTACGATACCATATCGTACGTGGTCTTCTCGACTGTCAGGGTGTCGATAAGCGTGGACAGTCTCGTTCACTCTACGGAGCAAAAAAGCCAAAAGCAAAAAAGTAGTACGTTAGTAGGAGATTGATATCCTCTCTTTCCTACATCTATTAACCAAAAAACTATTAAACTATTAAACTAATCATTATGAGTACCAAAGGAAGTGTATCATTCTCGACACAAAACGAACGCCTCAAAAAGTTCGTGAACTATGTCATGAAAGAATGAAAGAAAACTCTCGCACAAAAGATTATCAATTCTACTTTCGATATCCTCCGTGAAAAGGGATATACGAATCCAGAAGAGGTCTTCGATAAAGCTATCGATAATGTAGCTCCAAAAATCGAATGTCGTCCAAAACGCGTCGGTGGCGCTATCTTCCAGGTGCCTACAGAAGTGCCAGCAGGACGTTCATTCGCTCTCGCTGCTCGCTGGATCCTCGGGGCAGCTCGTGGAAAAAGTGGAAAAGATTTTTGTCACTTCCTCGCACAGGAACTCATCGATGCAGCTACTGAGACGGGTGTCGCAGTAAAGAAAAAGCTCGATGTCTATAAGATGGCTGAGGCAAATAAAGCCTTCGCTCGCTATGCAAATAATAAGTAGTAGTCTGCTTCGCTCCCTAAAAATTCTAAAATTCTAAACACTCAATTATGGCTCATAAAAAAGCGATGTGATCGACCGCCAATGGTCGTGATTCACAAGCCAAAAGACTTGGCGTAAAAATCTATGGTGGACAACCAGCTCTCTCTGGAAACATCATCGTCCGTCAGAAGGGAAACACTTTCTGGCCAGGAAATGGAGTCGAGCAAGGTGCTGACTTCACTCTCTTCGCAGTACGTGATGGTATGGTATCATTCCAGGAAAAACGTCGTGTACGTTTTGATGGCCGTGTATATCGCGATATTTACGTGAACGTCGCATAACTTTTTATAACTGAGAAGTCTAGTTATATCTATACTTCCTACCGTTAACCTCTAACTACAATAGTATGACAATCTCTCCTCCACAGCAACTCTCGAAAGTTCGCGGAAAAAAGCGATACGCTGCATGGGTACGCCTCAATGCTAAACGCCTCCTCAATGGTGTCTCTCTCCAGTATAATGCACAGGGAGATGCAGTTGCCCTCTCACACTTTGCTTCGCCGATCACTGGTGAGTATAAGGGAAAAAAGGTATTTTCAGTCCGCACTGGAAAAGGGGCAACTCCGACAAAAATCCGTGCATAATAATTTGCATACAATAAAAAAACACCTATACGGGTGTTTTTTTATTGTAAAGAGCACTTATTTAATGATATTTAGCTCGCTTTTTCCCACTTTTTCACTATAATCTCGAAAATTATCTATCTTTCTATGGTTTCTCGTCGTCGGAGTCGTGAATTTCTCCTCCAAAGCCTCTACTCGCGCACTGAGCTTCGGTCAGGTTTTTCTCGTGAGGCATTTATCGCATCGTACTTCGATGAGAGTGGAGTGGACTACCTCGAGCTCCCATATGTCGATACGATGGAGGCGTCTATCCTCGCGCATGAGGCAGAGCTCATAGCTATAGTGAGTCTCCTCGCGCCAAAGTTCGACCTCGCGACTATCCCTGTCATGCATATCCTTATCATCATGATCGCACTCACAGAGATGCTCTATGAGAGGGGATTCGATATCCCAGATGCCGTCAGTCTCAATGAAGCCATCGAGCTCGCGAAACGATTCTCCGATGATCAGGGGCGTATGTTTATCAATGGAGCACTTTCCACATTTCTGAAAAAACGCGACACGCTCGATACAAAGACAGTAAAAAATGATTTCCGTATTTTTTCTTAAATGTGTAACTTTCACTCATATGTTTACCATCGCACAAAACACTATCCGTGAACTTATCAGAAATAAATTTTTCTCAGTTATCCTGTTTCTCGGAGTGATATTTATCCTCATCTCATTCGCACTCGAGACGCTCGCACTCGGTGAGCTCGAGCGGATGATGTATGATTTTGGACTTTCATTTATCGAGATTACAGGTTTCTCAGTTATCCTCTTTCTCGGAGGGAGTATGATCGCGCGTGAGATAGAGGGACGGACGATATTCCTCATGCTGTCGAAGCCGGTGCCACGTCATGCTATCTTCCTCGGGAAGTTCATCGGATTCGCAGTCGTCATCATCGGGATGCTCATATTCCAGTCTGTCCTCCTTATCCTCCTCCTAAAGCTCAAAGCCTTTAGTCTCGACCCACTCATCTTCCCAGCACTTCTCGGTATCCTCCTGAAGTTATTCGCACTCCTCGCACTCATCCTTTTCTTTTCGACATTTACCTCACCGATAATCGCTATGTTCCTCACGATATCGAGCTATATCATCGGACACGGTGGATACACGATGCTCGACTATGCTCGATGGGATGGGAGCCCGATGATGGGCTATATGGGGAAGGGCATACTCACTCTCTTCCCGAATCTCGAATCTCTCAATCTGAAAAACTATGTCGCGACTACTGCACCGATAGATATCTCGACTTGGTATATAGCATTTGCGCTCGTAGCAGTGTATATTGGTATCATTCTCTTTTTTGGGTCGTGGGTCTTCTCGAAAAAATCATTCGATAATGCATAAGTCGTATACGTACTTTTTATAACTAAAAAGTACCAAAAAGTTCTTCTTTTAGTTGTCTCATTTTCGATTTTCTTTCCGCTCGGTTTCCTAAAATCGAAAAACTCCTCGTTCCATACTCGTCAGACAGTTTCGATTTTTATACAAACCTTTGCGGATAAAATCTGAAAATTCACCAAAACAAAGAAGCAAATTATGGAACAAGAACTCAAAAAACATCCCGATTACCCAATAGAATACATCACTGGAAAGGTGAATTTTTTTGGACGAGAATATAGTGTCACTCCAGATGTCCTCATCCCACGTCTCGAGACAGAGTCGCTCGTACGGAGAGCGCGAGATATCATAAAATCGTGAAAATTCGCGAAAGTAGTTGATATCGGCTGTGGGTCTGGTATCATCGGTACATCTGTCGCTGACCTCGTGGATGAGGTGATATTTCTCGATATTTCTGAGGGTGCTCTCGCGGTCGCGGAGGCGAATTTTCGTACACATTTCCCAGAGAAAAAAGCAGAGTTCATCCTCTCGGATCTCATCTCGGAGCTGCCTCTCGCATCATCCATTCACCATCCAGCTAACACCCTCTTCCTCACGAATCTCCCCTATATCAGAGGGGAAGACTGGGAACATATGAGTCCAGATACGCGCTTTGAGCCGAAGATGGCACTTTTTGGATGAGGAGAGACCGGATTTGAACTGTATGAGAGATTATTCGCACAGATAAAAAACAGAGAGGTACATATGAGTCGTATGGTGATAGAGTTTGGCTTCGATCAGAGGCATATTGTAGAATCTGTGATACAGTCATATGGATGGTCGTATGAGTTTTTTTCTGACTATGCTGGGATAGAGCGTTTTTGTGATATTATTCATAGCGATTTATAGGGCTAATAAAAAAATCACTCTAAAATTTGCAAAATTTTTTTGATTATGATATTCTAAGAGTGTATTTCATTTTTTCACTTTCTTTTTATGAAGAATATCCACAAACATGTTCATATGCCACACATGTATACAGCTGCTTTTCTGGGTTCACTCCTCGGACTCGCTGCTGGTCTGTCTGGGATTTTCCCGAGCTCTGCGGCTTCTTTTGCTACAGCATTTCTGAATCTTGTCGGTACATATGGTAATCCCCATGTTTTAGGCGTATTTGACCAGACACCTGCAGGAGGAAATTTTGGGAAGATTACTCTCATAGCTGCTACAGAGGAGGCGACTGTCGGGGGATCATGACTCTATCTAGATACGACTACATTACCATATCAGACGCTTACGGGAAGTTTTTTCTCTGAGACGATGGGCTGGTTTACTATAATAAAATGAGATATCATCCCACCAGCAAATATGAATGTCATGACTCCATGGCAAGTTGATGGAGCTGCTTGGAGTGATACTGGTGGTATGATAGAATTTGTAGCACAGGATGCAACTTATTCTGGCGTAGCCTATATACCGGGTACTCAGACATTCACTGGATATGCATGGAGTAATAGTGGTGGATATCTCCCATTCGGTGGTATGACGGCAGAATTTAGAAATCGTGTAAAGATTCTCTGAAATATTGGTGGTGCAAAATCATTCGATACCGAGTATGCACTCGGTACAAAATTCGATGCTGTAAATACTACATCTATGATAAATACGGTAAGAAAAAATGTATCACTGATTACACGAAGTAGCACACAGGTCAATACGATTAATACAACCACCAAGAATCTCAATGGGGTCGTATACTATAAGAATAGTGGATATGATTTTGTAGTAAATAAAGTAAATGCATCGAATATCGGATCGAATCGTGCACTTATCGTCGAGGGTGGTGATATCATCATCACAGGAGATGTAGCGAATGGTACTACACCAAAAGCACTGATCGCGATAAAAGATGCTGCTGGAAAATGAGGAAATATCTATATCCGAGGAGATGTAAAAAATATCTATGCATCACTCATCGCTGAGGGTACTGTATATTCTGGTGAATCATCGGCAAACATCTATAATGATACTACTGCCGAGCTCACACAGCTTCCGAAGAATCAGCTTTATATCCTCGGAAGTGTCATCTCACGAAACACTATCGGTGGTTCTGCAAAATCCCCAGCAATCTGTCCATTTAGTGAAACAAACTGTACATATATATCATCATTTGCATATGACTGGAACTACTTCCGTACATATGATGGAAAGGTGCCGACGAAATCTGTAAAAAATGGATATGATAATTATTCTGTGATCATCGAAAGTGATCCTCGTATGACAGCGAATCCTCCACCAGGACTCACACAATAATCAAAAAAACTCTCCAAATTTGGAGAGTTTTTTGATGACTAGAGACGTAGGAAGATATTCTCTAAAACACTCATAATTTATGCTTCATTTACTTCATCTTTCGGATCCACTTCTTTTCCTTCGATCGTCGTGAGAGAGATACGATATCCGAGAAGGTCTCATGCGATATTGATATTTGTACCACCACGCCCGAGTACTTTTGCTTTCTCATCATCTTTTACTGTAGCGCGGATGAGTGTGTTCTCCTCGTCGATAGTGATCTCCTCGACGGTACCAGGGATGAGTGCTCGGCGTACCATCTCACGCTGGTCAGTCGTATAGTTTATGATGTCTATCTTCTCCCCGAAGAGTTCATCCACGATACCACGGACGCGCATACCCTTTGGTCCGATGAGACATCCTGCTGGGTCGACATCTTCCTCGTCAGAAGCGACGATGATCTTCGTCTTCACGCCTGCCATACGAGCGATAGAGACGATCTCGACTGTACCCTCTTCGAGCTCTGGAGTATTCATCTCGAATAGTTTTACCACGAGCTCCTTATCCTTACGAGAGAGGACGACGCGAGGTCCGAGCTCTGGATCGATCTCCACCTTACGTACGTAGAGGTACATGCGCTGACCAGGAGTATACTTATCTTTGCTATTTTGCTCAGATTTCGGGAGGACGACCTGGTTCCCATTATAATCAAATACCACACGATTTTTCTCCACGAGTTCGACACGGAGATTCACGACAGTGTCTTCTTTATCCTTAAAGAGGTGATAGAGTTTTTCTTTTTCAGTTTCCTGGATTTTCTGTACGATGACTTGCTTCGCAGCCTGTGATGCGATACGTCCGAAACCTTCTGAGTTCAGGACTTCATCGGATACGTCGATCTCGACCGTATCTCCGATAGAGAATCCAGACTCTTCACCACCGACATCTTCGAGAGAAATCTCGATATCTGAGTCCTCTACTGTCTCGACGATCGTCTTCTCGACAGAAATCTCGACAGAGCCAGTCGATATATCGAGGTGGACGTTTACATTCGCATCTTTCGAGGCGTAGTCTTTTTTATAGGCAGTTTTGATAGCGTGCTCGATGATCTCGACGAGACGTTTTTTATCGATTTTTTTCTCAGCAGAAATCTGGTTCACAGCAGCTTCAATTTTAGAAAGGTCGAACATAGGAGGATAGATTAGGAAGTAGTAATTCGATAGAACAATCGGGAACTGAGTCAAAAAAAAGACTCGCTCGGCTGAGCAGGTCTCTTTTTATTTCATAAACTGATTATATGAGAAAAATGGAAAATGCAAACTTTTCATTCTTATTTTCGTTTACAAGAATCGAGATGCTTAAGATTCCCATATGTTGCATAGATGAGTATGATGATTCAGAGAGTTTTTATCTCGAGTCCGTGATATGGAAATATTTCGAGAAATCCGATTATCGATGAAAGTCCAAGAACAGAAATCAGTGTAATACCACAACAACTCGCCCCAGTGATAAAGACTCATATAATACCAGAGAATATTCAGGCAATTCCGGAATGCGTGATGGATGTTTTATGTCCAAAGAGTATACTCTTATAGACGATACTCCCGAGAAGTATGGGGAATATAATTATAACACTCCATGAAAGAAAGGTATCAAAATACGCAAATATATGGCTCTGATAATTCGCAGTTACGTAGTGGATATCAGAATAGATATACCATATATACATCATTCCTAAGGTACTTATTATGACGGTATAGCGAGAAATTGTTTCACGCAGGATGTGCAAGAGTGAACGTGTAATCATATTTTATTCAAGTGCTTGTATCATAATTTCCAGACATGCTACAGCAGCCCAGACCATAAGTATAAGATTTTTATCGGCAATTTGGAGAGCATAGAGAAGTACAGTCACGAGGATTCATAGTGTGATGATCATTCCTTGGCGTATGCTCGCATTCATCGTCGAGAGGGTTACCTCACCGCGGTAGTGAAGTTTTTTTATAAAAAATAGAAAGAGTGAGAGGAAGCTCGATCCAGTCAGAAAAAGAGCGAAGCCCATGAGTGAAAATGCCATCTTTGTATCAAGCTCGGGATTTAGATAGAGCAATAGTAATGCCGCAGAGGACATGCTCGATATAAAAATAATAAAGAGAATAAAGAAGTATGGTCGTAGAGTCATGAAAGTTTGACAGAAAAGAAAAAAGAGGATATAATGATATCCGAAATATTACACTCGATTATATTTATTTTTCTCTTCTATGAAAGACTTTTTCACACGATATCGTGAATCTCGAAAGCACCACTATATCATACCCGGGGTTTTTGGTCTGGTATGCGGATTTGCTATAGTAGCACAGATGACTGGAACTCCTATCGACTTTCGGGCGCTCCAGGCAAATGTCATCGCTTCTCAGCAACCGACTGTCACCTATGATGCTGATCTTATCCTCGAGCGCAGTCCTACTACACTCTCTCTCCGTATCGGCAAAGAGGCAAAAAATATTGGTACACTCTATTTCACTCTCCTCTGAGATCCTACTTATTTTCAGTGATTATCGACAGAAGATAAAGATGTAGAAATTATCACAAATGATCCTGGAGTATATCTGATAAAGACTTCTCTGAATCGGTCGCTCGTAGCAGGCGAAATACTCATGAATCTCATACCAAATCTCACATGAGAGACATCTATTGCTCTTCTCGATGCTGGTTTCCAGAGCTCTGGAACGACATATACCCTTTCTGTAAAAAATTAATCTTCTACACAAAAAAACTTCATCAAATAGATGAAGTTTTTTATATTAGTATATCAGATTCAGTCCAAAAGATACATTTCCATTATAATCTCCTGCAGGAGTATTTGTATCAGGATTTATAGCATACTTGATGCGGTACGTGAAGGTGTTTTTATTACCATTTTGATCTATATTTTTCAGTACGCTTCAGAGAGTTTGTGTCGCACCATGTGCTGTGATAGTCGGAGGAAAGAGTGAGCCATTCCACTGAGTATATCCCCATCCATTTGTACCGTCGTATACTGGTATCACATCAGTCACACGTGTGAGGTCGTTCGTACGAATCATAGAGAGATCAAATCCAGCTCCCACCGTCTTCACGATAATAGTCAGTTCTCCAGTACCGAATGTATCAGTACCAGAACGTGCATCCCCGATAGTGTATGTCGGCGTGCTGACAGTCCACTCTAGGGCGTCAATAAACAGAGTACTACTCGATATATGTGTATTTCATGAAGTATCACTGATGTTCCTATCGAATCGATATTTTCCTGCAGGCATACCAGCAAGGTTAAAGCTTCATGTGTTATTCGTAATCGATGCACTTATCTCATAAAGTCCACTAATATCTGTAGTATTCCATGAGAGACTTCCTGTATTCCATGTGTAAATTTTGAGGTCTACAGATCCTGTATCGATACTCGACCCAGTATCTGTATATCCTACTGTATAGGTGAAGTTTCCTTTCGGTATGAGAGTACCACTATTGATATTTACACTCGTAATGACCGGTGGTGTCGTATCGAATCCCCAATGCACACGTAGATATTCATCGAGACCAGTGATTTCTGTTGGTGTGAGGGTGTGATTCCATTCTATTATTTCACCGATATCTCCAGAAAAAAAATTCCCCTGATATGTAGAAATCGGAGTAAGTGTAGAAAGTCGTATGGTATCATTTTGGATTCCACCGATTCAGATAGTACCACCACTTTGATAGAGAGCACAGCCAAAGCTCATATCGAATATACACTGTCCATGAGTTGTTTGGATTCCGAGTCCACTCACGCTTCCAGCAAGGATACCATCGAGGTATGCACTCATATTTGTTCCTCATGTAATGATAACTCTATAGGGAGTATTTGAATTGATGGCTCATAGATCGATAATCTTATATTCATCTGGATTACTCCAAAATTCCGTGTTCCATACTCAGAAATAGAGGTTCCCATTATCTATCTGGAGTGCGTAACCTTTTGTTCCGATAGATTGTTCATAGACTATTTGATGTGAGAGTATATCTGCATCAGTACGAAAGAAAAATGCAAATGATTTTTCACTATATGAAATATCGAGATTAATATCAGTATGATCGAGTACTTCTAATATCTGATTCGTTCCTGGAAATTGGATTATCGGAAATCCATTTACCTGATTGGTAAGATAATCTGGTCTTTTCGCGAGTGTGCTTTGGATTCCAGAATGACTCATAGTGAAAAGATCTCACCAAAGTGAAATTTTAGTGCCACTGAGGGGTTCATCGAGAGTACTGCCATTTCCATTTATATCCTGTGCATCGAGATGAAATACTCCATTCGGAATAGCACTCGGAAGAGTAAGTGCATAAATATTTCCCTCAAACAATACTGAGAAGATGCATATCCACGTGATGACTTTCGTAAGAGAAATCCCTTTCATATGCTCTTATGATACCATATTTTATGGTAAATATTTCTCTCTCGTGAGAGACTTTCACAAAAATGAAATTGACACATATAGAAAATAATTTATAGAAGATTGAAAAATCTCAAAAATCCATATCATCATAGAAGTAACTCTTTTTTATGCGATATTTATACCAACTTGTTCTTGTATTTTTAGCAGTATTTTTTGCCTGAATTGTCCAGACAGGAGCATGGACAGGCATCATTGCCCAGAGCGGAGATATCCTCAATATTTCCAAATGGAATGAGATGGCGAATCAAGTTATCATAGCGCTAACCCAGTCTGGAAATACCTTCGGTACGAAGGTCATACTCGGCTCAAATGATAATCAGCCTCTTGGTATCGAGACGAATAATACTGAGCGTATAACAGTACTCTCCGGATGAAATGTCGGTATCGGAACGACAAATCCTCTCGAAAAACTCGAACTTAACTCTACCGTCGCAAATACTTCATGATTCAAACTCACCCAACTCACAAATACCAGTCCTATATCGAGTGGTGCAGTCATCACTCTCTGAGTAACATCGACTGGTATCGTCGTGCCAGTACCGAATGGATTCCCGACGATACTCCGAACGACAGTTGCTCAGCCAAACACAAGCAATGTGACATACCAAAATGTGAATGTTCTCCAGATTCCAGTTGTTGTAGGAAAGACATATGTATTTCGAGCATATCTCATCTATAATGCGGCTACAGCAGCGACAGGTATACGTCTACGTATGACAGCCCCAAATAATTTTTGGTATACTGCCACAGTAAATAATACGGCTACAACATCCCAATATCGCTCACTCTATAACAATGGTGTAATATCCCTCCTTTCAACAGCATCTATCGCGACGACGGGGAATGTCGCTGTCGTCGAGGGAACACTGATACCCACTATCGCGGGTACCTGCATCATACAGTTCGCTTCAGAGACGAATGGAAATGCTATCACGATACAGCCAGATTCCATCCTACAGTATTACACTTATTAAAATTAAAAAACTAAAAATTCCGCATATGCGGAATTTTTAGTTTTTTTTCCATCCAGATTCTATTATGCGTATGCAGTTCGGTATCATATCTACAGTGATACGGGATATGTATCCTGGGAGTCGTTTTTTCGGTGAGATATAGATGAGATATCCGAAGCACTCATGTCCTGAGGTGAGAGGAAATATATGCGCTTGCCCATCTCCGAGGAATTCTGGGAGTATATATGGAGTTTCTGAGTTTCACTGAGGGAGAGTGATACGTTCGTTGACAGGGATATGTCCGACTGATTCACGATATCGAAGAGAAAATATATCATGGAGTACCTCATGACGCTCTATCCATATGGCATCTTTCAAAGAAAAGGTATCTTTCAGTATCGTGAGAAGTGTCGGTATACTCCCGAAGCTATGATGTTCGAGCGCGTCCATAAGGGAGTAACTAATACTCCGCTCCGTATTTGCTTCGATGATACGCTCATTCGTTACAGCGAGACAGGATCGCATGAGAACTTCCATAAATGTGGGATTTTCACGATTTATATTTGCGATATCCTTTTCAGTGAGAGTATAGACGAGGCCTGGTTCTTCACAAATAACCTTTACTTCTTTATGGAATGATCCATAAAAAATCCCTTCTCAGAGCACGCTCGGTGCCTCGACTTCACCGACTTGGTGTATCCCTCAAAATGCATTTCCAGTCCAGACGCTATACCATCCAGAAGCAAAAATATAGAGATTATGATTGGATTCATGATCGATGACGATATCTCATGGGGTGTACTCATGAGAACCGATTTTATATTCAGCACAGAGCACGAGAATAGATGTAAATAGATTTTTTTTGATCATAGAAATAGATTATTCAGTAAGCATAGCGAGACGTTGTTTATCGTGGAGGAATTTTTCCACTGTCGAACGAGTGACATATTTTCTTTTATAGAGATCTATGATAGCATCATCCATGAGGATCATACCATCTTGTTTCGAGATTTCGAGTATAGAGTACATGTGATGTGTCTCACCACGGATTATAAGGTTGCGTATAGAGTCATTATTGAGCATGACTTCTCTCGCGACGACTCGTCATGCCCCATCAGCTTTCGGGAGGAGGACTTGAGATACGACGGCCTTGAGTGCGAGAGAGAATTGCATACGGATTTGGGCTTGCTCATCAGGCGGAAATGACTGAATGATACGATCTACTGTCTGAACAGTATCATTGGTATGGAGTGTCGAGAATACGAGATGTCCAGTTTCTGCGAGGGTGACAGCTGCACGTATCGTATCGAGATCACGCATTTCTCATACGACGATGACATCTGGGTCTTCACGGAGGATAGAACGGATACCCTCTGGAAATGAGTCGAACTGTTTTCCGAGCTCGCGCTGATGAATGAGGGATTTTTTATTCTCATAGACGAACTCTACAGGATCTTCGAGTGTGATGATATGTTTCTGAGTATTGCGATTTATATGTTCGAGCATCGCAGCCATCGTCGTAGACTTACCACTTCATGTCGGTCCTGTGATGAGGACGATACCTTTTTCTGCGACCGTGAGATCGAGGAGGTGTTTTGGGAGTCATATAGATTCAGGTTCTGGGATGATCGAAGGGATCATACGCATAGCTACAGTAGTTCCACTATTGATGACGCGCGAGATATTCACACGGAATCGAGTTTTCTCTCTTTCATACGAAGTATCGAGGGTTTGCTCAGTAAATGGTCTCGGGATACAGTATGAGATGATATCTTTAATATCTTCTTCTGTCGTTTTTCCGAATGCAACCACAGGTGACATGTCGCCCACATGGTTACGAATATAGGGATATTCACCCGTACCAAAGTGGAGATCAGATATCTTATTTTTGATAATATCATCGATAAGAGAATTAAAACGCTCAAGCTGCATAAAAAATTATGTAAAAATATATCTAGTAAAAGACTATCATATCCATGCGAAATATTCAAATATTTCTACATTTTTATACAAATATCTCTCGACAATTTTAAAAATCATCAGTTCTACTATTATTTTTGACTTTCGGAGGCGAAATAATAGACTATTTTTATGAAAGTTATTATCTGACTCGGAAATCCATGAACGAATTATGCATCTACTCGTCATAATGTAGGATTTTTTATGGTGGATAGTCTCAGAGATGAGTGGAGTGGAACTGAGTGGCAGGATTCTCATTTTTCTGGTGTGACATCGACCGTGCACTATACATGAGAAAAAATCATCCTCCTGAAGCCGATAACGTACATGAATCTCTCTGGAAAGAGTGTAGAGAGTATCGTCTCATATTATAAACTCGACAGCGCGGAGGATATCCTGGTTATATCTGATGATATCGATATGACCTTTGCTAAGGTACGATTCCGTAAGGAGGGGAGCCATGGTGGACAAAATGGACTTCGTGATATTATAGAGAAACTTTCAACTCAGAAATTCGCTCGTATAAAAGTCGGTATCGGTCGTCATGAGCATATGAGCGTGAGTGACTGGGTTCTTTCGAAGTTTCAATCTCTCGAAATAGAAACCCTAAAGACAACCGTATATCCACTCGTACGAGATACTATAATCGACTGGATATAATATGAGACTCGATCATTACATCCGTGATACGTACAAACTCACAGGGAATAAGGCTCAACAACTCATAAAAGAGTGATATGTATCAGTAAATATGCTCCTCATACAAAAGCCTGCATATGATGTGAGTGGAAGTGAGGATATATCTCTTCGTGAAGAGAAACGTATTCACTGGGTATCTCGGAGTGCTGGAAAACTCGATGGATTCATCGAAAAAATATGAATTAATACATGAATTATTGGAGCGAATTGTCTCGATGTCGGAGCATCGACCTGAGGATTCACACAGGTGCTTCTCGAACGGGGTGCTATTCATGTAGATGCTGTTGATGTCGGTACCGACCAGCTCCATTCGATGATACGTGATGATGTACGTGTCACGAGTTATGAACAGGTGGATATACGAGATTTTATCTCATTGCAGTGAGCTCATCGATACGACATCATCGTCTGTGATGCTTCATTTATCTCGCTTCATGATATCCTCACGAGTATACTATCATACGCAGATAATCATACACATATCATCCTTCTCTGGAAGCCCCAGTTCGAGGTCTGAAAGTTGCATCTCCAACCTCGCTGAGTTCCGAAAGATGAGAAAATCGTTATAAAGAAAATGCAAGAATGGGAAGAATTTCTTGTATATAATAATTGCAAAATTTCGCAAAAAGAAAAATCGACTGTAATAGGAGAGGCGGGTAATGAAGAATGGCTCTATCTTATAGAGAAACAATAAGGTTGACTGTATGCCACCTTTCTATATTCTATTACTTATCACCTACTTCTTATCACTATTACTTATGTGAAGATGACCGACCGTCGCCGCCCAGAAAGAGGCGAGTGCGAAGATAAAATCCAAAATCAATGCCATCCATGCGAAGCTCATCGCCCTCGCAGCCGAGCGAGGTGCGGATCCGAAAGAAAATAACGCCCTCGCAGATGCTATCTCTGTCGCGAAAAAAGCCTGAGTGACGATCGACGTCATCGAGCGTGCGATCCGTCGTGGTGCTGGTCTCGATGCATGAGAAAAAAAAGTCGAAGAAGTCTACTATGAGGGGTACCTCTCGGGGTGAGTTGCAGTGATTATCCGAGCTCTCACAGATAATCGCAATCGTACCGCTCCGAATATGCGACATCTCTTCTCCGCACATGGCGGAGTGCTTGGTGAGACGGGATCAGTTTCTAGTTTTCTCTATGACTATCTCGGTGAGCTCGCCCTCCCGGCACCAGTGGACTATGATGGATTCGAGCTCGCCCTTCTCGATACAAATGCAGAAGACTATAAAAAAGATGGAGATAGTGTACATGTATATACAGCTCGCAGTGATCTCGCGAGTGTAAAAAAAGCTCTCGAACTCGCTGGGTATACATTCGATAGAGCTGGATTTGTGTACATACCCAAAAATTATAGTGAAGTGACAGACTTTGATATTGCACTTCAGGTATATACATTTCTTGAGGCAGCGAGTGAAGATGAAGATATCGAAGCTGTATGGAATAATGCAGATATATCTGATATGCTTTGGAAACAAGTTGCAGAAAAAGTCGAGGCAAGTCGATTTCGTACTTAGAAATTTCCTCTTGAAAATGCAGAAAAAGAGCCTATAATCAGAGTAATTAATTTTTTCTTATGTCAGACGATACTACTCCAGTACCAGCAGATCAGTCAGGCTCAGGAGTGCCTCTTCCTCCGCCACGTCCCAAAACATCGAATGATGATATCTTTCAGAGATTTCTCGTACATCCTCTTACGACTTTTGATGAGCAGTCATTTCTCTGACTTCTCGAGCATTCACTTTCACTTTCTACTTTCGAAAAGAAACGCGTCATCGATGCACTTCCTACGCTTTCACAGTTTCAGATAGATGAGCTCGTAAAGGTATTCGAAGATGAGCGAGTCGAGTTCCGTAAGCTCATGCCTACAGAGGGAGAAATCATTAAGGGTCTCGTCGTGAAAGCGCAAAATGAATGGGAACAACTTAAAGATATTTATATAGAAGAGGAAAAAGCAGCAGCTGTCGCTAGTGCTGATGCGCTAAAAGCAGAAGAACTCAAAAAAAGTCTCGGTATATAAAATCATCTCATAAAAAATCTTCTCTATTCTTGAGAGGATTTTTTTCTCATTTCTCCACTTTCACATATACTCTCGTATATGTATATCAGTGTCATCCCATTTTCACGGAGTCAGAGTCGATATGCATCGACATATTTTGTTGGTCCAGAATGGAGAGAGAGTATTACCGTGGGAGGACTTGTAGAGGTTCCTCTTGGGAGTGCTCTCGTCGAGTGACTCATAACACAAAGAGATATCTTCATACCTCATCATATGAGGCATGAAGATATGAAGCCAATAGTGCGAGTCATATCGTCTCTTGCTCTTATTTCAGAGGAAATGATATCGATGATAGAGGGTATTACGATGCGATATTTTTTTCTGATCCATAAGGTTATATGACTCTTTCTTCCTACCCCACTCCTCACTCGTCTCGACAAAAAAAATTATGTACTCTCATCGTCACCAGATAGCGAAGATAAGGTATATCCTCCGGTTCATGAGATTCATCATTTCGTCGACCATATTTTCTCACCTAAAGATGTAGTATCTTATCTGGATGATGGAACGGTGTTTATATTCCCAGACGATATATTTCTCTCGCTTTTTTCCGCTGCATATGGTGATGCTGATATATCTATACTGCCGAATGATGCCACTTCTACGAGGCGTGCCCAGGCATGGATAGATATATATGAGAAGAAACATGATATTATCTTTTGAACTCGGAGGATTCTTTACTATAATCTTGCACGATATCGTCGGATTATTTATATCGAAGATGCCTTCGCTCTCGAACAATATAGCTATCCGACGACACTAAAAAATCTCGATATTCTTCGCGCGTTTTCAGAGAGCCATCAACATGATATTATTATAGTGAGTTCCACTCCGACACTCAATCTTCTTTCCTTATTTTCCGATTTTTCACTTATTTCTATTCATAGCTAGATTTCTGCATGCGTCGTTTCTTCGAACATACTATTACGCTTTTGTATCACCATTTCCGCCGCCTCGATCGCATCGGTGTTATATGGTATATAGGGCTTTTATATGCATTCTATCTTTTGGCAACGACATTTAATTATACAGTTTTACATGGAGATTTTTATAAAAAAATTGCCTATGATCAGCAGACGATGATACTCCGAAATCCAGATTCCAGATGAAGTATCTATTCCTCAGAAGATTCACTCAGATGAGTCCTCAGTGTGTCGACCAATCTCGGTAATCTCGCGATCGATCCTTCCCAAAATGGGTCCAAAACAAAACTCCTCACATTTCTTACAGATATCGTATTTGATGAATTTTGCACATATAATACTACATGTCTTGAGTCAGTGAGCACATATATTCGGGAAGATATCAGTGCTTTGGGAGAGATTACGGTTACAGATGTAAAGCTAAAAATCCGAAATTACCTCCAGTTTCGTATGGATTCACCGATAGAAAGTGTGGAACTGTTCCGTGAGCTCGATGAAGAAAAAATCGAAGTTATTAGTAGTTGGCAAGAGCCAGGACTTTTTTTCGTCGTAAATAATTTGTATGCGAATCCTACGAAAATAAATGATAAAAATCTCCTTGCCGCGAAACTTACAGGAGTTTTAGGCATAGAGCAGGATTCTCTTCTTCCGAAACTCGAAATCCGCAAAAAAAGACATCTCGAGATCATACGAAAGATGAATGTAAGCACACGTGATGCCGTCGTAAAAAGACTTTCGAGTGAGCGTAGTGCTATAAAAAATAAAGAATTGTATATAGAAGACTCTATAGTGCCATTTATTAAGATTGAAGATAATCTGGTACGTTTTTATCCAGAAAAAAATATCGTGAGTCAGATTACATGATTTGTCGATGCTGAATGAAATGGAAAATATGGTATCGAGGGATACTTCCAAAATCTTCTTCAGTGAGAAAGTCCAACACAGCGAGTAATAAAGGATAGTGCAAATCGTCCGATCTGATGATACGTCTCCAAAGGATTAATAACGAGTAAAAATGGAGTCGATATAACACTCACGATAGATAGAAATATCCAGAAAGAAATCTCATCTCGACTCTCTACTGCGGTCGAGAAATTTCGTGCGAATGCATGAAGTGTCATCGTCATGGATCCACACACATGAGCTATAAAGGCTATGGTAAACTACCCTGACTATGATGTGAATAATTTTAATCAGATTTATGAGATGCAAAAAGTGAATTATGTGAAGTACCAAAATCCATTTTTTGACCTTTTCGGAGTACCACTCTTTGTGATCGATACCCAAAGTGGGACCATATTTTCTAATATCGAATGACAGCGCCTCAAGCTGCGAGAGGCCACACTTCCAGAAATCCAGAATTTTTCCATCGCAAAATACATGTATAAAAATAAGTTTTGAGCTTGAGTCTATACAAATAATGTGATTACAGCATTTTATGAACCAGGCTCTGTATTTAAGGCTATCACTGCCGCTATAGGTCTCGATAGTGGTGAGATAGAACCAGATGATACGTATTTCGATAAATGATACATCGAGCTCGACTATGGTGGTGGACAAAAATGAAGGATCTCTAATATTGCCTCTCAATGTAGCGGTCGACATACATATATTCATGCTCTCAATTGGTCATGTAATGTCGGAATGATCTCGATAATAGAAAAAATCGGACCATCCCTCTTTCATAAATATATCAAAGAGTTTGGATTTGGTGCTAAGACGAATATTACGCTTGATGGTGAGAATTATGCTCAGATTTCACCATATGAGAAATGGTCACGTACCCAGTTTTTTACTATGTCATTCGGACAATGACTCTCGGCGACGATGATACAGATGGCTGCAGCATACTCTGTGCTCGCAAATGGTGGTATCTATATGGAGCCCCATATCGTCGAATCAACAACCTATCCTGATGGAAAAAAAATCGATACTATCCCAACCCCTCTTAGACGTGTGATAAAAGAAGAAACAGCTAAAAAAATCACTGCGATGCTCGTCGATGGTGTGAGAAATGGATTTGCGAAGAAGTGAGGTGTTCCAGGATATACCGTCGCAGGAAAGACGGGTACCTCACAGATACCATATAAATGAGGCTATGAGAATCGCATACTCGGACAAGACCTTGGACATACGATCACCTCATACGGATGATATGCTCCTGCGAATAATCCAAAATTTGTACTTATACTCTCTATCGATCGTCCTCGTACCGATCAGTATTCTGAGAATACTTCGTCAGCCCTCTTCTCTGAGATATCGAAGTACCTCCTCGAGTACTATAAGATCCCGAAAAATAACGGGCTCTAAAAAAATCGGAAAAATGCTTCTCGAAATGAGAGTCGTGCCGAGAGAAAATTTTCTTTAAATGCAGTATATCATTTTTGGTCTTTTGGGCCATTTTGGTTGCGGAGGTGATCCATGGTGAGATACTTCTTTTTCTTTTCATAGGAGTCACGGAACCACTCATGCATGAGTCCAGTGCCTGCCTGATACTCATAGTATCTCGGGTCTGTAAAGGCGACGAGGTGCACGGAGTGATCTCCGAGATAGTCATGGACGGCGAGTCCTGCGATCGCCTCACCCTCGGTATCATATACGACCCACTGGCGGATACTCCTAGGGTCGATGGAGGACATTTTCTTATAGTAGCTGATATAGGCTCACTTGTACCAGTGGCGGACTTTCGCCTTTCAGAATGCCTCTCTGAATACCTCACTCGATACAGCTTCGAGTCGGGCACCAGATTTCTCATATTTTTTATAAGCTCTTTTCGAGCGCTCGTTCCATGAGGTGAGGTATGGAGTCTTGCTGCCGGTGGTCGGTGTATCAGCCATCGGGAGTTCAGCATAGCCAGTCTCCTCGAAGTGGTCTGAGAACCAGAGTCGTCGCCATGGTGAGGGTATCGTGACATCGCCATAGGGGATATATACGACGAATGCATGTTTGAGTCCTGTTTGTTTTTTTAATGTTTCGATATCAGGTAGATTCGCTACACGCTCGACCTTTATCACACCGAAAAAATCGCCAAATATTTTTTTCCTCCAGAAAAAGTGCGGAGGTGTCGTATCGAAGGTCGTGAGTCCACAGGTCGCGAGGTATGCTCGGTACGTGGGAGAGCTCGTACGATGGTAGTGAAAATCCGTGGGATAGTCGTGTTTCTGGAGTGGTAGCATAGAGATGAGTATAGCAGAAATCTAGAGAAATCCCAAGAAAGAGAGGAGAGATAATATTGACAAGTTATATATAAAATATATAACTCTTGTTATGAAACATATAGAGTTACTGCCACTTCATCCAGGAATATCTGATACTAAGAGTCGAGAAGCCTATTCGTGAGAGTATATGCCTATGATGATATCAGATTTTCATCGTATACCGATGCTTCCATATATTCCTCATACGATAAGAAATCATATCATAGTTCCATCACTCACAGAAAATCGTGTATCTTATGCTGATATTTCCACAATCCTGAGAGACAAAATCCATCACCAAGTTATGCCTATGCTCATACTTTCTCTTACAGCAAGAGATTATTCCCCAAGTGCGCTCGATGATATATCATCTACACAGACTACGAAAGTGAAAACCAGTAAATTACTAGAAGCACTCTTACAAAGAATCGAATAGAGAAGTATATAACAGAAATCCAGAAAACCTTTACATAGAAGAGAGATGATATTGACAAAGTATATTTTTATAAATTAATTTGACATATTTTCATATTTTATTACTCTCATATCAGCGTTAGTATACTATCCGATGATGAGAGTCATCTTTCATTTGTCGTATACATAATAACTTTGTTCATTAACATCTTCAAATTCAAATTAAGGAGCAATATCTATGAGTATTTCTACGATTATGAAAGAGTCACCTAACTTAAAGTGTCTGAACTATTGTTCTCCTCAGGACGAATTTGCACTTTCTATTCAGCCAGATGCTACATTTAAAATAAACTATGCAGCGAGTAATGATACTTTAAGAGAGTATGTTGGATTGAGTCAAGCTATGTTTGAAAAATTTTATAATTTACTTGAATTATATGTTATACCTGAAGATGCTTGGGGGAGTACAGATTTTGACCTCGGAAAAAGGCTGAATCTTTTGCAAACTAATAAATTAGATTGTCCACGTAGAGCTATGTTATTTTTGTTAGAGCCTAAGAAACACCCCTGGTTCTCTGAAATTATATCCTCTATGCAATCTGCCTCTACAGTAAAAATACATCATGAGAATTTTTCAGGCCGAGAAAGGATTATTTTTATTATCGAACAATCGCCTACAAGTCATGATTTGTTCTTTATAGAAGAAAATTATTGGAAAAACTTGAAGTTACTCGGGAATACAAAATTCAGCATTTCCCCAGATGACTTCATGGAAAAATTTCATACCATACCACTGCCCGACCATCTAAGACGTCTCGCATGGGGTGAAGCAGGATACAAAGATGTTCTTTATATTGAATGATGTTAATGCCTACTTAAGGCTCCTCACAAGGGGGGGTCTTTTTTTATGCACTTACTTTCCTCGGCAGGGTCACGATTTTTTCCCAGCTTCATTTCTGAGCGATAGCGTTTTCTGCGGCATCTTGCTCTCATTTTTTCTTGCTCGAGCCAGTCCCTTGCCCCAGTAATGTATCCCCGAGAGATGCGATGATGATATAGACTTTATTATGGTCGGCGCCCTCCTCGCTCACGACCGTATAGGTCGGTGTGATACCCCAGAGTGACTGGGTATACTCCTGGAGATACGACTTCGGGTCTACATAGAGCGCCTCATCGAGTATGCGAGGGAGTGTCGTGTAGATATGTTTCATGATAAATGCTTTTACCACCTCGAATCCCTGGTCGAGATAGAGCGCTCCGATGAGTGCTTCGAGGGTATTAGCGAGGATGTAGGGATTCTCGTGTCACTTCGCGAGTGACTCACCACGAGAGAGCTGTATCGCGCTCGAGAAGTCGAGTGCTTTTGCGACCTGAGCGAGATTGCGCCCGCGTACGAGCGCAGAGCGGATATCGGTGAGCTCTCACTCTGTCTTCTCTCCGAATGCATGAAAGAGCGCCTCGGTGATAGTGAGCTCTAGCACGGCGTCGCCGAGGTATTCGAGGCGTTCATTAGACTCTTCATAGCCATTATGCGCTTCGTTTAGGACGCTTCTGTGGATACAGGCGAGTGTGTAGAGTTTCGGCTGTTTCGGGAGAATCTGGAGGGAAGACAGGAGTGCTCCTACCTTCGCTTCAAACTCTTCTCGTTCATATCGGAGGGGAGTGCGTGGCATAGATTAGAGAAAAGAAATAATGTGGGACTGCATATCTGCGAGGGATGCTGGATTCGCTTGGTCTACCTGCCTGATAGCGAGCTCTGCGAGGGAGTTCGTCGGGAGGAGGTGGTAGTGGCAGTGTGGCACCTCGAATCCTGCGAACATCGCAGATACTCGGAGGCATCCGGTCGCTTTTTGTATCGGTCCGGAGAGTCGCTTTGCAGTCTGGAAGATGGCAGAGTAGTAGGGCTCTGGGACATCACTGAAGTGGTCGACTTCGCACTTCGGGACGATGAGTGTGTGTCCCGGTACCTGTGGAAATATATCGAGAAATGCATACGTATACTCATCCTCATAGATCTTATATGAGGGGATTTCACCAGAGATGATGCGAGAGAAGAGAGAAGACAATACTATAAAACTGAAGAAATAAAATCCTGATTTCCATTCACGAAATCTCGTATAGCTTGAGTTTTTTTTCATTCTAGCTTTACTGTTTCTATAGTCAAGATTCATTCACCACAAATTATACCGATACGACCATCGTCGGTTTTCACGACGGTTCCTGGTGTTTTTTCATTCACGATTCACTCTTCACTCTTCACGATTTCTAAAAGGAGCCTCTTCCCATCATACATCGTATAGATCCCCGGCCATGGAGTATAGGCCTGCCACATGTGGTATATCTCACGAGCTGGTCGTGACCAGTCGATGAGTCCATCTTCTTTCTCTATTTTTTTACAGTAAGTAGCGAGTGCGCTATCCTGAGGGAGTGGGGTGATGCCTCCAGTCTCGAGTTCTCGGAGAGTCTGTATGAGTGTCGGTCCAGATATGGCAGCGAATTTCTCGAAGAGAGTGCCGGCAGTATCTACTCTATCTATCGTGATCGTACGAATCTTTAGGATATCACCCTCATCCATCCCCTCGCTCATCTTCATGATGGTGACGCCAGTCTCCGTCTCACCATGCATGAGTGCAGACTGTATCGGGGAGGCTCCACGGTACGCAGGGAGGATAGAGCCATGGATATTGATGCACATGTTTCTCGGGAGCTCGAGTACTTCCACTGGGAGGATTTTCCCATAGGCGACGACCACGAAGTAGTCACATGCGAAACTTTGCATTATTTCGAGGATTTCGCTATTTCATCGTATCTTCTCTGGAGTATATGTCGGGATAGTATGTGTTGTAGAGACGACTTTCACTGCACTTGGTCGCATTTCTTGGCCTCGACCGAAGGGTTTATCCGGGTTCGTCACGACAAAGGCGACCTCTATATCAGGGGCGCTGATCAGGTCAGAGAGTACCTGGGCCGCGAGTGCTGGTGTACCGAAAAATCCTATTCTCATGTACCAGTTTTAGGAGTAGTATTAGCCTCTATAGCTTTCAGGGTCGTCTCCATACGGCCGAATTCATCACTATAATTCGTCTGTTCGATATAGTGATTCATCTTATCTTGTGCGGTCGTGATGTATGGTTCGAGCTCTTTGCCGATGAGCGGCAGGTCTATCGTGATGCTAAAAATCCACCCAAGCACAGCGAGCACGAGAGTGACTCCCACGAGCGCACCGAATCCACGAGCTATACCAGCGACGAAGTTCGGCCAGAGCATCTTCCATGGAGAGCGGATATACTCCATAAACTCATCGAGTCCAGAGGATCCGATGGCTTCTATAAGTCATTCCACCTTTTCGATTTGGTAAAGAGTGAGTGCTTCGATAGCTTTTTCTTTCGTATTTGGCATCTTGCGGATGATTTTTTTCGGACGAGGAGTAGGTGTAGTTTTTTCCATAGAGAAATGTATAGTTTGATTTTATAGAAAAATATCATCCACGCAAACCTATTTGCAAAAGCTCTTATTTTTCATACAATCGCGCATACATTTTCCTATACTGTCCCCGTAGTTTAGTGGAAGAACAAGGCACTCCTAAGGCTTAGACACAAGTTCGATTCTTGTCGGGGGCACCACTCTGGTATTAAAAAACTTTCTCATATGAGAAAGTTTTTATTTTTATCCTTGGAATGTTGCTTTGAGCATGGCCTGTTCTATTTCTTTTTCGAGCTCTGTCTGGATATCTTTCATGAGTATGAGATCTGAGAGAGTACTTTTCTTCTTAGCGAGCTCCTTAGCATCATTACGTACCAAGAGATACCCATATCCCTCCAGAAACATATATCGCACTATTCCCACAAATAATATACCGATAACGAGCCCGATAATAGATCCTATAAGATTCGGTGAAGAAAGATCGAGATTCGAGATAAGATAAGTGAATTTTTCATTCATATTCAGTATTATTATAAGTTAGAATCTTCCTGTAGTTCTGCAAAAAGAATAATTCGTTCGAGAGTTGTTCCTATAGGCCAACATGTCATAAGAGAGAGCTCTTTTTTGTTCGGATCACGGGCTTCGAGAGTTTTCACATCACCAGGTTTTACGATAGCTCGTTCTTTTACTTTGTAGACATATTTTTTTTGGAAATAGTAAATGATAATTTCATCATCATTTTTGAGTTCATTCAGAAGTGCAAATACACTATTATATTCACTTTTGACCCATGGATAGTTCGATGAATGTCCGAAGATAAAAACATTTCCTTTTTCTCATGGTGCCGCAGTGCCAGGATACCGTACCACTCACTTTTTGAGTTCTTCCATGAAGACTTCATGCATCGTTTCGAAGCTCGCACCAGAAGAAACGCTGACATCTACGAGGGGGATATTTTTATTAATTCGAGGTATAATGATACGATTTTCGTATGGAGTAAGCTCGAATTCTACAGTAGGATTTGAGCTTTTCGTATTTGCGATGAGTCCTCGAGGCGCATATTTTCGAGAATAAATTACAGAAGGGTCAGTATTGCGTATCTTTGTAGTTATGCTATCGAGATTTTCCTGGGTTTCTGATTCATCTCTATCTGCTGCATGTACTGATACGCTTGTCGCAGACGCGATGATTTTATTGACTTCATCTCGTGCCTCGATGAGCGCATTTGGATCTACCCAGTTAATGATGACTTTCGAGTATGCGCTATAGTTGAGTCCTACGAGGAGTACGAGAAATATCGAACCTGATAAAAGGAGATAAGAAATGAGAAAACTACAAGTTCTTTGAAATGATTTTAAAAATGATGTTCTTTTTTGCGCACTTTCATAGGCAAAAAGCGGATCGTATTTATTATTGGTATACATTGGTATGACTATAGATATATGAGGAGAGACATTGCTCTTTACCTTATAAGGCTATCATACTTTTATTTTGAAAGCAAAGAATATGCTCACATTTTCATTGACAGATATATCTCTCTTATATGATATATACTTATGCATCTCTCTTTCAAGAGAGGAGCATAAGTATATCAGCTTTATATGGTGCTATTACTTCTATAGATTTTTTGGTAATAGGGTGTAGAAAACTGAGTTTATAAGCATGGAGCATCTGTCTATCAACCCCAAACATCCTTTTTGCATAACTATTTTCACTTTTATCCCCATAAGCCCTATCACCGAGTATCGGACAATGTATCGATGCCATATGGACACGTATCTGATGAGTCCGTCCTGTCTCTATGCCGATTTCGAGAAGACTATATTTATCCTGTATTTTAGTTTTTAGCGTAGTATAGTGTGTGATAGCTTCTTGTCCATTTGGATGTACTTGTACTTTTGCTTCATCTTTTGCATCTTCGACCCGTAGGAGTTTAGATCGTATGGTATCTCGTGGTTTTTCGGGCGCACCGATTACAATAGCGTGATAAGTTTTTTCGATTTTTCCTGATTGCAGGAGTCAGAGCAGTGATTCTAATGTTTTTTTCTCTTTTGCGATCATCACACATCCACTCGTATCTCTATCGATACGATGCACGAGAGATGGCTTATAAGAGAGGCTATTATAGGTGTCTCCGAGCATATCATGTATGATCTCTATTAGGGATACTTCCTTTGTTTTATGGTCTCATGGATGGACATTGAGTCCTGCAGGTTTATTTATGATCATGAAAGTCGCATCTTCGTAGAGGATTTCGAGTTGTGGGTTTTGTCCTGTGTGATTTTTTGGTATCGGTGATTTTGCGAGAAATGATTCTATCTCATCCTCTCTCAGATGAATATCTATAGTATCTCCGAGCTCGACACGGTATGTCTGATCCACTTTTTTTCTATTTACCTTTATTTTTCCAGTGCGGAGCCATTTATAAATACCCCCCAAAGGTGCTTCAGGAAGATATTTTTTGATAAATTTATCGATTCTTTGATCAGTATCTGATGAATGAGTGATGTCGATAGAACGCAATGGAATGAGTGATTATTGGAGCACGGCGAAGTCGAGTGCAGTATTCGTGGTAATCTGTGGAAACTGTATATCACGAGAACGGAGAAATCAGTATGAATATCACTCTGCGTGGATATTCATATATTGGGATGGGATAGATTTATTTAGTCATGTTATTTGATATTCGAGAAAGGTCATATTACGACTGGGTGTATCAGCTGTTGGGACTGGACGGATAAGAGAAAGTTTAAGTGTGCATTTATAATTCAGACAGTCGGCACCATTAATTCCGATGTAGCTAGATGCATAAAATGCAGTAAATGCCGAAGCTGATCATGAATTTGTCGTACCATTTTTTAGCTCTATCGACAAATCAGTATCTGTGAGGTCTTTTCATTGAAAAATCTCTAATTCGCCACTTGCAAAAAGTGACGCACCACTAGATGCAAGAGTCCAGAGGATATAACCAGTATTATTAAGAGCTCAATTAAAAATCCCAGTTGAAGTATTTGGAATCTGTGGTATCCGAAATTTAAATTTTACTGTAGACCAATCTATTGCATCAGGTATCACTACCTGAACTGGCTCACTGAGACTGATGATATTATAATTTTTATTATACTGACTATTTCACATTCATGGCATCGGTATCGTCGTTCCACCAGTTCCTACAGTTATAGATGAGCCACTCGTACTTTTGACCGATGCTGTTACGGTCTTATTCTTTATATTCCATGGTGTATATTTATTCACTCAGCCAGTATAGAGCGCATCTTCTATATTTCATAGAGCTTTATAGTATGCTGCATTCGAGTTTTCTATACCATTCGATCGTTCGCTAAAACGAAATACTCGCTCGAAGAATACCGTACTCATCATCGTGATGAGAGTCAGTGTTACGAGTGCTACGATGAGTGCAGATCATTTCTGCGAAAAGAGGTATGGCATAAGAAAAATTTACTCGATATTATTATGAGAGAGACTAATAGTCGTAGATATTGCGATACTCGGATCGTCTCATCGGATGAGGCGTCTTTTTTCCCAGGCGAGACCGAGAGTCATCTGGAGTCGTACATATGGCTGGATAAATGGGCTCACAAAACCAGGAGTCGTGAGATCATCTGGGGCAGCCCAGGATTTCCATGGATCTTTCACAGGATAGAGTGTAAACGAAAGCTGGCGCACACTTACATATTCAGGAAACATCTTTACCCATTCATTTGTTCCAGTGCCAGAAAGGTTTCAGACTCAAGGTGCGATAGCACTATTCAGAGTAGGGCCACTGCATTTCCAGTCTGTATGACAGGCCCATGTATCTATTTTTCCATCGAATGCACCATCGAGAGTTCCTATATGATTGAGTCAGATATCGAGTCATTTGAGTCTGATGAATTCTATATTGCCGAGACAGCCACTTCACATATTCGGTCATGAATATGTACAGCTTCATGGGGGGAGTCATGGATCGTCTGTGAGCGTCCATCGGAAAAAAGTTCGTTCTTTTGTGAGGGGGTTATAGAGATAAAGTTCGGGAGTCGATCCAGATATGGTGACAGGTCCATCACCGATATCGAGATCATCCTCATCATTGCGGATATCTCCATTTCCATCTTCGTCTCAGAGCGGTCCTGATGGTGTGGCTAAAGTATCATCATCAGCATTTCCATTATAGTCGGTATATTGGAGAGTATATTGGCCATAGCGTTGGAGTATAGTGGAGTAATCTTGATTTGTGAGTCCACCGATTTGATTCGAATTTTTAGTAGTCAGACATCCTCCAGTTCCTACTTTGGCTGCGATACTTGACCCGCTCCGACAATAGTAAAATCCGTTTCCATAGGTCGTCGTACCGACTATGCCACCTTGCCCATAATTCCCGAATCCAGTCGGTATAATATAATGCCCTGTAGACGTACCAGTTCACACGACTTGGCGATTCCAATACTCTTCATAATCTACGATTCAACCATCTTTGATTGAGGCGGCGAGTTTTTCAGAGAAAAAGTAGAGCTCTTCTATCAGTGTGATACGGCTCATGCTTTTCGTCCGTGCGATACCTATATTTGCTACGGAATCCAGCACAGAAATCATGATAAGTCAAAATATCGTCATACTTACCATGAGCTCGAAGAGGGTAAATCCATGATTATTTATTTTTTTGGGAATCTGCATGTGCTGAAGTATGAGAAAATAAAAATAATAATGGCTGTATCCATCCTCGTCCTATCATTATTGCATTTGGTGTTTTTTTCCATTTTCTTGGCCCGATCACGATACTTTCATGCAGCATACTCCAAATGAGTCCATTTTTGTCTGGCTTCTTCCCAGAGATGAGTCATATGAGACTCGCATATGTCTTTATGGTTCACTCTTGGAGAAAGGCATACAGGAGTATAATCGTATTTTTTTCTGGATTACGCATAAAGATTTGCAAAAAAAAGAGATATAGATACCTTAAAAGTATCTCTGTAGAAAAGAAAAATTATACTTCTTTTTCTGTCTACATGCTTCATTATCATGTTCTTATGGATTATATACGAAATTCTAAAAATCGAAAACTAAAAACACAAATTCTCACTTTTTTTGCTCGTGTGCAATTTGGTACATATCGTTTCGGATTTTCAGGAAAGGCACTCATGTTCGCGAATGTATGACTCCTCATTTCTCTCTTTTTCCCATGGTTATATTTTTGATGAGAAGAGACAAATCTTGTGAGCTATAGTGCTTTTTCATTGTATTTATGAGGTGTAGGATATGGTATTATTTTTGCTGTTTTTCTGATTGCCTTTTTTCTCTTATCTCATGAAAAAAAAGAGTACCTTCGAGCATATGTGCCATTTCGTCTTTCGGATGCCCAGGCTATCGTCTTTTTGTCTGCTATGATTCTCGTTGCGTCCATCCATGCTATCATCACTTCTTTTGCTTATACTCGCATGAGCTCGCAGCCTGTAAATCCTGGATTTGGACTAGAACTTTCTATTGTATCACTCTTACTCCTCATCCTTTTCGCATATTTCTTCTCCCAAAGTGAAAAGTCTCGCGCCGTGAGTATGAGCTATCTTGAAAAGAAAGATCCCAATTATATTGATGAATATAGTGCGATTTTAGAAAGTAAATCACGCCCTCATTCTCATACAGGGGAAGATAAGAATATGACTTTACCAATTTAACTTGACTTTGAAAAAAAAACTATAGTATATCTTATATATCTTCCGATAGAAATAGTTTTCCGTTTTTTGCAATTGACACTCTTTCCCGTATTTTTTTCTAGATACTATCCTTTCGTTTATGACTCCATCCACTGCTTCATTCGATGTTCATAGTATATTTCACAGCATTCTTGATTCTCTTGCTGAAAAAGAGAGGAACGTTATATCTCGTCGCATTGGTCTCTCTGGAAATCGAGAGACCCTTCAGGAAATAGGTGATACATATGGTATTACTCGCGAGCGTGTTCGTCAGATCGAAGATGTCGGTATCAAGAAAATCGGACGTATTATGCGCTCGAGCCCACTCATGAGTATACAAGAAGCTGGCGAGGCTATATTAAAGATGCATGGTGGTGTGATGACGAGAGATCGTCTTATTACGGCTATAATTTCAGAAATTGGTTTTGCTGATACTGTAAATGAGAATATCATCGATGTTCTCCTCCAGGCGGACTTTAATCTCCAGCGTTCGAAACCACAACTTGGTACAGAAACATACTATCATTTTCCTGAGATTCAGAAAAAACTTATTGAGGCGGTCCACAAAGAAGCTATAAAAATCTTAAAAAAGAAGGGTGATATTATCGAAAATACGACTCTTTATGAAATGATAAAGATTAATCTTTTTGCCCAATTCGGTAAAATAGAGCCTGTAATGATAGATTCTATTATCGATATCTATGTCGATATAGTAAAAGGTGAAGAGAAATTTATCGGTCTCGAAAAATGGAAGATACTCAACCCATCTACTCTAAAAGATAAGGCTATCTATGTACTGAAAAAGAAGAAAGAGTCTATGCATTTTCTCGATATCGCGAATGCGATTACCGAGTATTTCTCTGAGCCAGTAAAAATATCGACTATCCATAATGAACTGATTCGTAATAATGAATTTGTCCTCATTGGACGAGGTATTTATGTGCTTAAGGATTGGGGATATAAAGATGGTACAGTACTCGATGTCATACTTGATATTTTTGTAAAAGCAAAGATGCCACTTTCGACTGAAGAGATTACAGCTCGTGTACTGAAAATTCGCCAAGTCAAAACAACTACTATATATATGAATCTCCAGAATAAGAAGTATATCGAACGAGTCTGACGTAATCTCTATCAGGCAAAGAATACAAAATAATACTTCCCATAAAATCCCTCGCTCTGGCGAGGGATTTTATTTGCGAAAATTTCTGTCTTCTGATATGATAGAAAATATTACTTTTCTTCTCTCTTATGGAGCCTACAGTATTTATCGGATTTCTTCTTGCTCTCGCTCTCGGTGGACTTATCGGTACCGAACGAGAGCTTCCATGGTCTGGCACGAAAGAATGAGGCGCGACCGGATTTTGAGGTATTCGTACATATGCTTCGATTGCTTTTTTTGGAGCTATTAGTACCTGGCTTGACATGGTTCTTCATACGCAGTTTTGGATGCTTTTCGGAGGGATACTTTCAGGCATATTCATCTTAGCATCCTATATGTACTCTTCTTTTGAGCGGAATAAAATGTGAGCAACGAGCGAATATGCAGGATTGATTACCTACTTTATAGGTGTTATATCAATGCTTGGATATTATATTGTGGCTGTTATTCTTGCTATATTACTCCTGCTTGTGCTCTCTGCGAAAGAGTATCTTACGAAATTAAAAACACATTTTTCTCGTAAAGAATTATGAGATAGCTTAAAATTTGGAGTTATCGCACTCGTGATACTTCCACTCCTACCAGATGAGAAATATTCATTGCTCGATATGGCAAATTGGTTTTTATCAGGAACACTTTCATGGATACATCCAGTCCTGATAGCCAAATTTTTTAATCCTCATTCTATATGGTTTTTCGTCGTCGTGATGGCAGGTGTAGAATATGCTGGTTTTCTCCTCGGAAAGGCGCTCTGAGATAAAGGCGGTATCCTCGCATCGGGTGCTGTAGGTGGGCTCATCTCATCGACAGCGACGACGGTAGCTATGACGCGAAAAAGTACAGAACATCCAGAACATCGTAATTCCTACGCTACAGCGACTCTTCTCGCTTCTTGTATCATGTTTATACGTGTGCTTGTCGTCGCAGCATATATATATCCTGCGATCCTGGATTCTATCTTGCTTCCAGGTTCTATGATGTTTCTTGGACTCGGAGGAGTGACTGTATACTATTTTCTGGGTGCCTGGAAAGAAAAAATTCCTGTCGTAAAAGCAGAAAAAGAAGGGAATTATGAGAGTCCTTTTCAGCTCGTTCCAGCCCTGCAATTTGCATGATTGATCGTAATCATTAAATTCTTTGCTATCCTCTGAAGGGTCTATAAGGATGATGTCCCTCAATCTGTATCGAATTATTTTCTCTGACTGATATCAGGCTTTGCTGATGTAGATGCTGTGAATTTTGCCATGAGTGAGGGGGCAAAAGATGGCTCTATACCGCTTTTTATAGCCGCTACGACGATTCTCATCGCAGTCATGTCGAACAATACCGTAAAATGAAGTATTGCCTATAGATTCTGAGAAAAAGAATATGGACGTAAGGTTCTGATTGGTTTTTGATCGTCGATAGCACTCGGTATTATTACACTTATTCTCGTCTCTATTTTCGGTCTATAGTTATTAGCGTTTCATGAGGATATCGAGACTTCCAGAGAGGTTTTGGATAAGTTGCTCTGTGTCGATAGTATTGAACCATTCATTCTTCAGAGATGTTATATTTGTGCCGATACTTTCCATATAAGCTTGTGTGGAAGAGGTGATATTTCCACTATCGAGAGAGTCCCATAATGACTGCAGATGGAGTGATCGAGAGAGTTTTTCATCCACATTTTTACTGAGAATTGCCTGCCTGAGCATTTCTCTATCGCTCGTATCTGTAAGATCGGGCACTCTCTGAAGTGCAGATAAGAGTGTTTCAGTCGAGTAGGATGCGAGTCATTCCGCATCGCCAGACCGTATCATGGTCAGGATTTTTGATTCTTCTGTTCCGATGGTATTCTTGAGGAGAGTATTTTGGATGCTCGAAAAAAATCCCCCATTCTCAGATACGAGTATAGATATACGTTCTTTCATGGTTGATAGCCGTAATTCTTTATATCCTGCATCTTTGAGTGTATTCCACTCTTGCCATGTGGTATCGAGCCATTCGCGTCATTTCTTTACCCAAATATTCTCACTACTTACGAGTTCGCCAGGAAGGAGATTGATTCATTTTCCAGAGCTGTCCGAGAGAGCAGTAGCATGCTCTACGGCATGGATATAGTTATTCTCGAGGTTTATCTCGAAGATAGTACCACGTACACCCGCGATAATATTTTCCTTCGGTAAGCGAGCCTCGAAATAAGAATCTCATAAAAGGGCCCGTATCACGGTATTCCAGACCTTACCACGTTTCATATCATATGATATTTGTATATCGGCATAGTTACGACTTACTTGCATTTTTCGTATGACGATACGACTATTTTCTCCGAGACGAGTGATGCTCTTATCTGGCCAGGTAATCACTCAAAATGTACTATGAGATGTCTCTATAATATCATCTTTCTTGAGGATATATGATTCTTTTCCTGTGAGTAGGATCGCCTCATTATCTCGTATTATTTTTCCATTACCCACCTCTATCGCGAGAAATGGTTCTATCGGATCATCAGCATGAATAGCTTTATAATAGCCATATGCATTCCATCCAAAGAATATCGTAAAAATAATGCTACATATTCATAGAAGTAAGAAGAAGAATCGAATGTTCATAAATCGAGTGGAAAAAAATAGATTTTTCCGTATTGTAAGAACATATTTTTTCTTTGCAAGTTTCTTCCATGGCTAGCCATTTTCGTTACATACTCGTATTATTAGTATTCTCACTCATCTATCTGATCTATCTTATCGGATACTATGAATTCCAGCAATATCAGACGAGTACCTATGTGGGAACGCTCGAGGAAATGAATACCCAAATCAGTACGAGAAATGATATAAAACAAGAATTGACAAGTTATATACGGACGAATGCATATCAAACATATGTAGCAAAAGCTACACAAAATAAGAAACTTCCTGGCGAGGAAGTGACTAATATCGTCGACCAGGCAAATCTCAGCTCGAATGAAGATATCAATGTAAATGACGTGATAGCTACTATACAAAAGAAAGAGGCATCTCCCACAAAAAATATGACCAATACAGAAAAGTGGAAATATGTTTTTCTCCACTTCCGAGAATATCTTTAGAGGATTATTTTACGGCCTCTTCGATAAATTTAGTGAATTTTTGTACACTGATGCTCACCATTCGTAGATATGAATTCCATTTATCTATAAGGACATCGTATTTTGTTTTCTGAGTGTCGAGATAGGTATCTTTTTCATTTTGGTATGCCTTTCCAGTACCTTTACTTGAGAGTATATATCAGATATTCTCGAGTGATTCTGTTTTTTTCTTCGCGAGGTCGTGACATGTCGTTTCAGGGAAAAATTCGGTTGTTTTTGCACATCCGATTTCACTAAGTTCTCACTGCGTCCAATTCTTTATATTACAGACACTCCGATATTTTTCGAGAAAACCATCTTTCTTATAGAGGGTAGTATTGATATTTTGATTCCATACATTAAATTCTTTTTCTCGAGAACTTTGCAGTTGTTTTGTCCATATCTTGGACTCTTCATCTATTTTATAAAATGCGAGTGACATCTGTATAGAACATTCTATTTTTTCTCTCGTCAGAGCTTGTTGGCTCGTATCCTGAAAATTCCCTACCGGACAGGTATATCTCTCATCGAGAGGAGTTCCATTTTTTATACAGCTATCAGTAGCACTGATTACCTCTGCCTGGCTCGGTCTATACTGACTAAAATCAGCAAAAACAGACCCACATAATAGAGAGCTAGATGCGAGACCGAGAGTGAAGTGAATACAATACTTCATACTACTTATCTCCAAAAAAAATACGCGAAAAAATACTTTGTTTCTTAGCTCTATCTTTGCTCGTATCGATATCTAGGTGGGTATAATCTTCTTGCTTGTCGTTTCGTTTTTTGATCCCATAGATAGACGCTATGATACCACCGAGGATGAGTCCTGTGACAACCTTGTCTATTTTTTTGAGTCCTTTATTTGCGACACTTTCATCGGTATGTGAAGATTTTCGGAAAAACATAGTAAACGAAGGGGATGGTTATTCGTCGATTTTGATCGTTTTAGAAAAGAATGTAATTTTTGGTACGTGTATGATAATAGTGTTTTGGTCTACAGTTGCCTTTATCTTATTAAATGCGAGATTCTCAGGGAGGATGATAGATCTCGAAAATGCTCCATAGTAACATTCTTCCACGAGCATGCGTTTCGCATCTAAGTATATCGGAGCATGTGTGCGATCACCAGATATCGTGAGAATATTGCGAGAGAGAGCAATATCTATATCGCTCGGATCTACCCCAGCTACCGGAGCTACGATGATAATCTCATCTGCAAGATCGAGTACATCCACAGCAATCTGTCCTATATCGATCTCATGTTCGTGAGAGTCATGAATATCCACGGTTACTTCATGAGAATCATGGAGAGTCTGACTATCGCCATGATGATGTGTTTCTATGGCGGGTTGAGCGCCAGTATTTACACCAAATATTTTAGACATAAGAAAAAGTGTAATAAATGAGAATCTTTGCATTAAAATCATACAGAATTTCTCGTGTATATGGTATGCATTCGTCTGATTTTTGCAAGTTTTATGATGCTATAAGGCGCTCATATGCTTCTAATATAAGCATGTTTTCGGATTTCGGATGTGATATTTGGACTCTAGGCTTCCCGAGTATCTCTAGGAGATTTTCTATATGATTCGGATGGCAAAATGATGCCTGATACCCACGGAATTCCTCTATATCACTCAGATAGAGTGGTATATCATATGTTATGGCGAGACAGATAGTAGCTCATCTGCTGTAAGTATGTCCTATGTATATCCATCCATCAGCATTGGCATAGAGTGTTTCTTTTTCTGATTGTGTCGGAAGTCAGATAATTTTCACGTAATCTATGATATCAAGTGAACGAATGATGGTCGATATCATTCCGAGATTTTCTCAGAGGTGTCAGATGAGGATCAGTTTTTCTGTTCCTTTATTTTGATGGATATATCGACTATATGTACGTAATAATTCTAGAGGATTCCACTCATCTCACGGAGTGCATTCACAGATAAAATATCCTGGCGTGATGCCACTTGGCAAAAATGTGCTCATTTCTGTGGAATCTGTGTTTTTCTTTTGTAGATAGGGAATGATAGAAATATTATTCTCAGTAATATCGTAGAATTCATTGAGTTGTGATTGTGTGATTCGTGAAGGTGCTATAATGTGTCGAATCTTTCATAATGATGCCTTCATGCGATATCGCTCGAGATATCAGGAAAAGATGCCTTCTTTTTTCGATGGATAGAGTCTATCTACTATATCGGGTATATGAACAATAGCTGGTATAGATGTATCTATCGGCGGGAGTCTCGAAAAAGATATGATGCGATCAGGACCATAACGATGCGCGGCTATTTTTTTACCAAAGAAATATGATTTCCGTGCCAAAAAAATACAATCATCCGATTCTACAGGATCTCATTCATATGCGAGAAATGTCACGATATCATGAGGATGTTTTGCCTTCCAGAACTCTGCCCATAGCATCCCATATGCGAGATGTACTCTATCGGAGAGACAAGATGTACGAACATCGATAAGCAGGTGCACGAGAAAATAATATTACATATAAGAAAATCTGAAATCTGTGAGACTAGTCGACGGTGATTTTCATTGCTTCTTCATTCGTCACGCTCGCCTCGGTGATGATAAAATCTCGTGATGGATGATAGAATGAGAGTGCATCGACTCAGACTTCTTTGATGATGGCATCGAGTACTTCATCGAGTTTCATTTCGACCTGAGTCCCTTTATCCATATCTTTGAGCTGACATATGCCGCGTTTTGCTTCCATGATACCGATGACGATGACGAATCTTGCTCATACACGATTCGCTTTTTTGAGTTGGACTTTTATACTCGGAGTACCGAGTGAGAGGAGACTATTGAGTCATTTTTTTCGTGCTTCGATATTGAGAGGGAGAGCGAGTTTTTTCGCATCATCACCGAGCTGCATGATATAGAGGTGTATCTTATCTTTATTTCTGAGTTTCACTCCACGTTCCATCATCGCCTCGATGAGGCGCTCCGCACCGAATGCAAAGCCTACAGCAGGAACCTCAGTTTTATATCCGATAGACTTCGCGAGACCATCATAGCGACCTCCACCACCGAATGCATCCTGTGTCCGACCAGAGCCATCGACGAACTCCCAGACAGTATGACTGTAATAATCAAGTCCTCGCACCAGTGTCGAGTCTTCTACATATTCGACACCGAGTATCGCGAGATATTCTTTTACTTTTTCATAAAATTCCTTTGAATCTTTCTTGAGAAAATCGGTCATTTTTGGTGCGATTTTGAGGAGTTCCTGGACATCTGGATTTTTCGAGTCGAGGAGACGAAGTGGATTTTTCTCGAGTCGAGCGAGATCAGTCTCATCGAGGAGGTGTTTTTTGCCCTCGAAAAAGGATGCGAGCTCCATAAGATACCTTTCACGTTCTTTCGGTACACCGAGAGAGTTAATTTTTATCGTATATGTTCCTGCGAGGCCGAGACCATCGAGTATATTTTTCATGATATAGATACTCTTCGCATCGAGGATAGGATCCTCTTCTCCGATGATCTCGGCTCCGACCTGATGGAACTGTCGATATCGACCCTTCTGTGGTCTATCATAGCGAAAGTGCGGCTCGATATAGTAGAGGTATACTGGCTGTGGCTCTTCGAGCATATGCTCCAGATAGGCACGCATGACTCCAGGAGTGCTCTCAGGCTTCATCACGACCTCACGACCTCACTTATCCATGAAGTCGAACATCTCTTTCGTCACGACATCGCTCGCCTCACCACTCGAGTGAACGATGAGGCTCTTGAGTTCGAGTATCGGGGTCGTGATACGAGTAAATCCGTTTGTGCGGAACTCATGGCGTGCGACTTTTTTTAAGAATGTGAAATACCTCTGGTATTCACCGAAGATATCTTGCATGCCGCGGACACGAGAAGGGAGTTCCATAAAGAGTGAGATTAGAAATGAGAAAATCGAATTTTTATAGCAATAATTGTGAGATACTATCTGGATTGTCTTCGTAGTATATCGAAAAACAGAGAAAAATCTATACAAAAGGACACGAAAATCGCACGAAAAGAAATTCGTGCGAGGAGTATGTTCCCAAGTATATCGAAAAACAGGGAAAATCAAAAATATTCCTGAATTTTAAAGAAAATGGTTTAATACATTACTCACCTTTCTTTTTAGTCACTCTTTTATTGTGCTTAAAAGTTCTCATAATTCTACTATAGAGCCATATGGAACATTGATATCAGAATATATTTTTTCCTGAGATGCTATACGTATCTGATTACGATAAGTGGAGATAGTTATGATAAACTGTGGTTTATTTGGATTAGCAGTTCCTACGAGATTCACTAATTCTGCTACATGGATTTCTCATTCTTTTTGAAATTCTATATCTCTTGAGAGTGCTTCGTGAAGTGCCGCCTTTTCGATATACTGTAAGTCTATTAATTTTCCCATGAAAAACACCCTACTTCCATGAAACTGTAATGCAGTATCAAGTTCTGATTGGGTCCGAATCTCAAATTTTATACTATACGCAGAATATCGTAACGAGTCTAAAGCTTTATTTTCCATAGATTAATGAGGATTAACGGATTGTGAGAATATATGGTTGACAGTATCAGAGAAGATTTTTTCGAGCTGTTTAGATTTCTCTGGATAGAGTGTATTGAGTATTTTAATATTTTTTAGTGCAGTCAGCGCATCAAAATTATCCAATAAAGCAGCATATTTTATTTTTGCATCCAATAATAATTGTAATGTCACACTATCGAGTATATTTGCTTGCTGAATCCAATTTTTGGTTTCAGGGAATAAACCCACACTACCATCTATTATCCAGCTAGCGAGATTATCCTCAGGTTTTGAAGAAATGAAAGTACCCATACTATGAAAGTTAATTATATTAAAGTCTTATATGTATTTATAATTTTCTGTCAAGCCTTGTTTTTTATTTTTTTTCTATATACTGCCGACATCAGCTTATACCTCATATTTATGGACTATAAAAATCTCTCACTTCTCGAACTCTCCGAGCTCATAAAAAATGGTACGACGACCGCAGAAGAAATCTATAACTATTTTCTCGAACGTACGAAACAGTACAATACTGAACTCAATGCATTTAATACTTTACCAATAGATTTTCCTGGTAGGAAAAATACACTTCCTGTAGCGGTAAAAGATATCTTCTGCGAAAGATGAGTTCGAACGACAGCAGCCTCGAAGATGCTCGCTGACTTCATCCCGCCATACGAGTCTACAGTGACAGATAGGATGAAACAATCAGGATATATCGCATTCGGAAAAACGAACATGGATGAATTTGCGATGGGTGGAAGTGGAGAAAATAGCGCCTTTGGTCCCGCGAAGAATCCATGGGATCCCACTCGTATTCCTGGCGGATCATCATCTGGATCAGCCGTGGCAGTCGCAGCAGGACTCGTACCAGCAGCACTCGGGACAGACACAGGAGGCTCTATCCGTCAGCCTGCGAGCATGTGCGGTGTCGTTGGATTTAAACCAGGATACGGTCGCACGAGCCGATATGGAGTCATCGCGATGTCATCATCACTCGATACTCCCGGGTACTTCACTCGGACTGTGCGCGATGCAGCTACACTCTATGAGGCGACAGCATGATATGATCCACTCGATGGTACATCCCTCCATGATGCTGTGACCGTAGATGAGTCTATCTGGAATCGTACATCTCTCACATGAGTCCGGGTCGGTGTACCGAAAGAGTATTTTATCGATGGTATCGACGCATGAGTCCGAAAAGAGATAGAGGCATCTATCGCGAAACTTCGCGAAATGTGAGCAGAGATAGTAGATATATCACTTCCGCATACTGAATATGGTTTATCAGTCTACTATATAATCTGTCCAGCAGAGGTGAGCTCGAATATGGCACGTTATGATGGTATCCGCTTCGGACATAAAGCCGAGTGAGCGCATGATGTCGCCGCGAATCGTAGTGAGAGTATCTGAGATGAGGTCCAGCGTCGTATGATGGTGGGCTCATATGTGCTCTCATCAGGATTTTATGATGCTTACTATCAGAAAGCCAGTGATATCAGAGAGCTGATCCGTGATGACTTTGCTCGTGCATTTGAGCAGGTGGATGTCATCGTCACACCGACCGCACCGACCGTCGCATGGAAGATCTGAGCAAAGGTCGCAGATCCACTCCAGATGTACCTCTCAGATATTTTCACCATCCCAGCATCGCTCGCTGGTATCCCTGGTCTCACCCTCCCAGTCGGATATGCTGCACCAGCAGATGATGCGAGTATCGAGCTCCCAGTAGGACTCCAGATACTCGGTCCAGTCCTCGGTGAGGAGAAGTGTCTCATGGTGGGGCATGTCCTCGAATGAGCCCTTAGAGAAAAAATTGCATCAAAAAAACCTCTTATTTTCTAGAGGTTTGTTTATTGCATCATGAGAAATATTTCTCGCATACTTTCGAACTCGATATATTCACTATAGGTCATACCGAGGTTACGGAGTTTTGTGGCTAGATCGATTCATACATAGCGCCAGTGCCATGGCTCGATATCATATCCGTCGACGCTGGGTCATTTTTGGTAACTCTGTGTATACCCATATTTATGAGCATGTGCTTGGATCCAGGTGATATATTTTTTATAGAGCGCATTTTTCATGTAGTCACTCGCAGTCGTCGCATCGAAGACATCTATAGCGAGTCCGAGCTGATGTTCACTATATCCTGGTGGTGCACAGAGAGTATCGGTACATCGTCCGAGATCCCAGAGCCGCTGCTGATAGCTCGCACTCCGATATCCACTCACGACGACGAGAGGTGTACCGAATTTTGTACGAAAATCCCGACCCATCCTATCGAGTGCTTCATGTGCGGGTTTTCTGAGATAGGAGTTCCGTCATGCCTGCTCGACACTACTTCCTGATAAGGCTATCAGGTCATCTGGTGCATAGTTTTTATCGTTTAGAGGTATCTTTTTCGTCACGAATCGGACTATAGAATCATCTGACCAGAGAGTTCATATGGGTGCAAAATTGCGATGCATCTGACTAAAGAAAAAATCGGCATCACCCCGTTCCTCGTATCTATCCGCATAAATATCACCCTTTCCGAAAAGAGTGAGAGTGATAATGATAATAAAGAATAAGAACCGCATAGGGAGAAGAAGGGCTAGTGTGGATTTTTCTTTAGAAATGTGTACGTGAGTATTACCATGAGACACGTTATCCCTATGATAGAGCTGAATATGTAATTATTTTCGAAGTGTCCCGCCTCTACATTCATGCCAAAGAAACTCGTAATCAGCGTAAGAGGGAGCATAAATGCTGAGAAAATCGTAAGATATTTGATGGTAGAGTTTGTCTGGAGTTCGAAAATACTTTTGAGAGTATCTTCCATGGAGTCGATATTTTCCTGGATGATGAGCGTTTCGGAGTAGATTTTATCGAGTTTGTCCTCGAGATTTTCGAAGTATGTCTCTACCTCCTCGCCGAACATCTGTGCCATACGGATACGCATCAGCTTCATTACGCCTATTTGTGGGGATATCATGTGTTTGAGTGTGATGATATTTCGTTTTTTTGTCATTATCTCGCGGATGAGATCCGGCCCACTCGATATAAAGAGGGTTTTTTCTATACCCTTGAGGTCTTTATGGAATTTTTCGAGCATTCGCATGACGTGCTCGAGGAGACTCTCTATGACTTCATAGAGGATAAAACCACTATTTGGATAGGCTTTATCATTCGGCCAGTTTTCGTACATGTCTTGGAGTTTTTTTACGGTGCCTGTTTGGTAGTATCGAAATGTGAAGAGGTACTCATGAGATATAAATATATTAAACTCATTGGATACATATCGTTCACTATTGGGTTCATACTTTGGGAAGTGGAGCACCATAAAAATATACTCATCATATGTGTCGATACGTGCATATTGATTTTCTTCGAGTATGGCTTCATGGTCGAGCGGATGAAAATCATATTGCTTCACCACTTCCTCCACCTCATCGAGACTCGCATTAATAAAATCCACCCAAGGATTTTTGGCGAGTGATTTTTTCGGTGATGCCACTATTTTTTTTACCATTTTTGATTTTTTTGAGGAATTGTATTCTATTTTGGTGTATTGAAACCTAATTTCAAATTTTTATTCTCTGAAGTTTTCTTTTGCTTCATAGGGTGAAAATTAGGATGAAATGGATTGTATAGATAAAGTTTCAGTTGTAAAGGTGACCTGTTTTTTCCTATCAAAAAGAGAAACTTTCCTAGAAGTATTTTTGCATCACTTTCCTTTATCTAAGAGGTTTTTATCGGAATAAACTGTGTAAATTTCTCACTTTTTCTGTATGCTTATTTCTCAGAAATCTCTTCAACTGGTTTTTCAAAATTGAAAATAATCTTTCTATGCTCCTGAGAGAGTTGTATCTTGTATATAAGCTCTCATATTAGCTTTCCTTTTTGCTCGAGCGAGATATCTTTGAGTCTTTCCTGGTACTCTTGAACCCGAGAAAGAATAATCCTCATATCTTCGTCTTGTTTGTTCAGAGATTCTAACTCACTTTTTATCCGTTGTTTTGCTACTTCCAAGTCTCGAAGTTCGTTGGTAAGGGCGTGGGCAATACTTGCGTAGGTTTCAGCGTTTTCTTCTCATTCGAGTGTCTTACGAAGAGCATCCTTATAGGTAACCCTCTTTGTGCTTATTTTTATATCTATATCGGCAAGATGTTTCTTTCCTTTAAAAATCAGTGTTTCTCTCTTATTTCCCTCCTGTCATTCTTGGTATCGTTTCAGAACTTCTCACGGATTTTGTAAATATTTCTCTATTTCTATCTACACCACTTCCATCACTTTTTCTTCGGATATATCCCGATTGGGGCAAATTTTTTCTTTTGAAACTCGATCACGCTTCTTTCAGTCACAACTGTAATTCCCTGTCTTTTTTTGTTGCAAGTCTATTCTTAGGTATACGTGGTGTTTCTGAGGATATCTCGGATTATTCCTTGTCTGAAGAGATTCTTGTGAATCTTCGTCCTGAGTTGTTCTCCTTCGACTATCCTGTTGTCAATATTGTTCCCGATATCTCGGGCAGCAAGGATACGAGCAATTTTCCCTGTTCCAAGGCATTCATCCACAAACATAGTAAATATTTCCTGTACAATCTTTGCTTCTTCTAGATAGGCAACCATACGATTTCATTTTCCATCATGTTTGGCTCGGTACCCATACGGATAGAGCGTCCATACACCATGTACCCATCCATTGCCTTCGAGAGCTTCCCATTCATAGCTCTTTCCACCTTTCTTACAGACTCATTGCCTGTTGCTACCTCCTATGTGAGGAATCGAAACAGAAGTCAACTTGGCTTCTGTTTTTTTATGTCATCAAAAATATCTTTATGTCTAATTCTAAGAACTCTCTGACATAAAAGAAGATATATCGTGCTATTTGGTAAAATCATCTACATCTCAGAAGGCATCTCTATACCGAGAAGTTGGAATCCAAGCTTGAGTCGCTCCGCCGAAAGACTGACGAGTTGGGTTCTTAGATTCTTTAGTTGTTGATCCTCTTCATTGACTATGCTCGGAGTATGAGAATAGAAACTATTGAATACTCATGCAAGAGTATAGCAATATTGTGTTAGTACGTGAGGCTTATGATTCTTTAATACTTCATCAACTTTCTCATCAAAGATTACGAGAGTTTTAATAAGATCTTTGTCATCTTCTGAGAGCTCTGCTTCAAATATTGGACCAATTTCTAGACCGGTTCCTAACTGTTCCTTGAGTTTCTTTGCCCGGACATATGCGTACTGAATATATGGACCGCTATTTCCCTCAAAATTCAATGCCTTGTCCCAATTAAATACAACATTTCTCTCTCTATCCTGCATGAGATAGCTATACTTCAGTCCGCCAACAGCTATTTCTCGGATATCTATATCTGAGATGGAACGTCATTTTTCTTCGAGAATTCTCTTTGTTCTCAAAAATGCTTCATCAATGAGATCATCTAGACGAATAATATTTCCCTTACGTGTACTCATAGCTCATTCAGGAAGTGATATAAATCCGTTCGGAGCATGAACCAATTCAACATCGTCATTTATCCAGCCAGCCATTCGGGCAACTGTGAAAACTTGTTGAAAGTGAAGTTGTTGACGGATATCTGTACAATAAATAATCTTCTTTGGATCCCATCAATTTGTCATTCGATACTTTATACAAGCTAGGTCACTTGCAAAATACCCATGAGTACCATCGCGCTTTTGGAGTATATTTGATGGAAGTTTTTTGTTTTCGGGGAAGCTAATAGAAACACTTCAATCCTCATTCCTTTCAGCTATTCATGCTTGCACAAGTTCTTGTACAACATCCTTCATTGTATATTGGAGCTCTGGATACTCTCCGATCTTTGGTAGAGGGAGTCCCTCATAAAAACTTTCACCAATAGCTACATCCGGTTTCACATGAAGAAGGTCGATGGTTTCTTGCATTCCGTGAAGAGAATGAGCCGTAAATTCTGACCAAAGCTTCATATTTTCCGGATCTCATTCTGATAATTTCTTGAATTCTACTCTACATGCTACGTCTACAGATTCATCTCAGTTTCCCTCATCCGGCTCAATAAGAGCAGAAATCTTTTGATAGAGATCAAGAAGGTGATTTACTGGTTCAGCTTCAAGCTTCTCCTTATCCCCCCAACGCTTCCATCACGCAATGAGACGTCAGAATATTCCTCACCAATCTCCAGTGTGGACATCGCCAACAACTTTTGATCATTTATAATGGTAAATATTGCAAAATACCTGACCAATAGAAGGAGTACATATATGTCATATGTGGAGAGGCTTCCCAATATTTACGCCTATATAATCTACTACTACGGTTCACTGTTTTTCTTCTGGTTGATGTTTTTCTTTCGTTGATTCTTTTAGTATTTTTATAAAGGCAGCATCTGTTAAGCATAAGTTTATGTATATACCAACAGTGCTTACTAAGGTGAAAGTATCAATATCTTTTTGAAGTACTGGTTGTATTTCTTTTACAAGTTCGCCTGGACTTCTTTTAAGAGATTTTGCAAGAGTACCAATATTGAAACAATAATCAGCACTTTGACCCTTTGGAGGAATTCATAGTTCTACAGATTGACTTGCATTTTCGCCATAAAGATTTTCAATAGTAGTGATGATGATATCACGAGGATTTTGCATAAATGATAAAGATTAGGAAATTATTTTGAGATAGAGCTTCTTTCATGGTGATTGAGCAATTCGATCTAGGAAGATATGCTCTGCTCGTATATATCATCGTGCTTCAAACATACCACCCAGTTTGGGATTGTTGGTTACTGCTATGATGTTTTTACTCTGGCAATATGCAAAAAGTTCTACCTCTTCAATGAGCCTCTTTCCTATACGATAATCCATAAAATCAAGATTGACAGCGATACCTCAAAGCTCAATGGTATCGTTATCAATAGGAATCATTTCTACACATCCAACAGCCACATCATCAATCTTTGCAACCTTAAATCGACCCCAATACTCCCTAAGGTAATCCATACTCCTAGGCTTGAGTTGACCTGAGTATTTATGAGCAGAAAGAAGGGAAAAAAGTGTTGTGACATCAGTTTCAGAGGCATCACCGATTTCTGGTTTGAAGTTTCATTCAATCATGGTACCCACGCCTTCTAGGGTAAATAGCTCCTCTTTTATACCATTTCTTCGATTCGCACGAAGTATATGGATACGATCAATCCCATTTTTCACAACTGATTGGGCCATGAGGATTAATGCAGATCTGAGGCGAGTATCCTCGATAAGAGTTCATAATCATTTAGGATTATCGAGAATGATTTCAGCAGGGAGAACATTAATACGCCTTCACTTATTATGATCATTAATGTGGTCAGTTTCGAGAAAAATGAGCTTGTTTCACATTTTCTTTTTATGCTCTTCTGATCATTCTGGTCTCCCATGATTTGAGATGCTTGCTGCATAAAAATCGTCATGATCTGAAATACGAATCGGGATTACTCATTTATTTTGTTCAATTCCTTTTAGGAGTTTACCAGACTCGCTTCATGGAGGAATATTATGAAATAGCTTAAAAGATATACCCATCCTCACGAGATCTTGCAACTGTTCGGAGATATTTCTCTGATGGTCTCGTAGAACCACAGATCTTACAGCAATTCCTATGTCTGCTTGTTGCAATAAGGGAAGATATGTATCAAAATGATAGTTTGGCATAAAATTTATCCGATAAGTTCAATCCGTTTCTTCATGGCTTGATTAATGAAAATTCTGTCATTAGAGAGTAAAGGTTGGGGTCATTCGATAACTTGCAGTAATTTTGGTCAGATACGCTCTTTTGTTACTTCAGATTGATTCGGGTCATGAGAACTAACTTGTATAACCTGTGGAACATTTGTCACCATTAATAGTGATTTTCTATGAAATTGTTCTACAATTCCTCGGATTAATAGATGTCAGAGCTTTCGTCATCGAAATTGAGGCATAACAAAGAGAGATCACCATTCATATATCCCTAAGTCGTCATGAAGCTGAGAAAGTTTTACCATGCCTGCCACCATTCAAGTATTCTCATGTCTAGCTACAAGTCATCCGTGATGTTGAATACTGCTAAATAACTCTTTTGCTGTTATGGGTATCATATGAGGTCAATGTATCTTATTTTCATGGTCGATTCATTTAGAAACAATCGAACATTCTTCAAGGTTTGGGGTATTAGTAAGCTTGAATGACATATATTTCTAGACTTAATTTGTTAGATAGTTTAAATTTCTTTCGTTATGTGAAAACTCTGTTCATAAATAGCACCATTCTCATCATTCTTCAACATCCTCATTCGGTATAACTATGTATCAATTTTGGTTGGAGCAAATTTCCTTACCATCAATATCTATTCATAAAACGGTGTTATTATCAATTTTATCAAAGTTTTTCCACGGTTTTACAAAATATCCTCATTTCGGTTTTCTGATAATAGTATTCACTCGTATTTCCTTTTTTTGATGAAAAGGACCATCCTTACTTACTGGCATTCTTGATAAAACTCAAAAGAATTCTAGAGTTGATATTATCGAATCAAATGCTACAACACTGGTATTAGTAGATCCAGTTATTCAACATTCTATGCAACATCATAATTTTGTCAATGTACTTGTGTATCAAATACTGTCTAATACATTATCTCACTCATATAAGTTATTCCATCAAGATACTATATATTTAATAGGAATATACGAAAGCAGCTTATCCAGGGTATCATCATTGATATCTTTAAAGATAAAGGGTATGTCTTCTCATGATGGGAAAGAATGTAAATCTAATACAAAATCGCTTATCTGAATAAGTTCCTTCAATTTTGTAACAGCTACCTTTTCGTCATTGGTTGCAGTTTCTCGGAGTCAATCATCTCCAAATATTCTGTTTAAATTTACAGTATCTTGCCTTTTCCCAGACAAGTATGCCTTATGATTAGCATAAGGCATACAGGTTACTGATCAACATACAATTTTTAACCCTCATATGATAAGTTGATTTCGTAACTGTTCTATAGCATTCGATCAGCATATTTCATTCCCATGAATAGATCAAATAATAAGAATATTTGGCCCAGGTAGTCCACTTCCAAAGCAGTAATGTATAGACATAAAAAATTGGTTTAATAGGTATTCTTTACTTTCATATAGGACTCTCTGAAGCTCTCTCAGTGCATCACGAATTTGTAGACTTCATCTGTGGCGTAGAGCTCTGGAGTCATGGAATTTTTGAGTTTTTCTTCATGAAATTGTATATTTTCTGTGACGAGTGTCATGATATCGATGATGTTTGCCCAGAGAGTATATCCGTTCAGCAATATGCCTTTCGTCATCTGGAGATCACGTTGATACCCACTCATGAGATGAGTATAGAGGTTTCGCATCTGGTCTGAATATCCGAAAAATACAGAAATCTTGGCACGAACGAGCTCAGATACGTCATAGTTTCGCTTCTGAGGCATGATAGATGAACCGGTCGTCATCGTGTCTGGGAGGGATAGGAAACCGAATTCACTCGTCGTGAAGAGGAGGATATCGTTGTTCATTCTCGAGAGAACGAGGAGAAAGTTCCCAAGTGCTGTGAGAAAATCATGTTCAAAAAGTCCACGCGAGAGTCCACAGTACATCGGATTGGTTTGTACTTGTGCAAACCCCATTTCTTTTGCCGTGAAGGTTCTATCATTCGGAAAAGCTTCGATACCAAATCCTGCTGCAGAACCGAGAGGGGATTGGTCAAAAATCGGTTCGAGCGAATTGAGCATATGAAGTTGGTCTTCGAGAGCATCATGAAATGAGCCAAGCCAGGTGGTGGTTGTGGTTGGCATTGCTTTTTGCCAGTGGGTATATCCCGGCATTGGGATGGGATTTTCTTGTCACTTTGTTTTCAGGGTTTCAATAAGTTTTTCTATCTTCCCTACTGATTCCTCGAGAGCATCTTTCAGGTAGAGGCGAATCATCGTGAGGGATTGATCATTGCGTGAGCGTCAGGTATGGATCTTCTTTCCCACTTTTCAATAGCGTTCCGTCAGGTATGACTCGATAGCAGTGTGTCCATCCTCTTGAGATGGGTGGATAGCGAATTCTCATGTCTCGAGTTTCGTCTTGATTTCAGAGAGTCATATTTCCGCGTTTTTGTATTCTTCAAAGGTGAGTATCTCAATATAATGGAGCATCTTAGCGTGTGCAAGAGATGCTTGGATATCATATGGGAGAAATACTTGATCAATCAAATAATCATCTCCTACAGTAAATGCCTCTATCTGTGAATTGAGGTTGGCTCAGGTTTGCCAGAGTTTCGTTTTCATAGTTTTCTAGATATTAAATAGCGTAAGAAATACTCCTCGGGCAGTTACCATCCTATTGCGAGCTTGTTGGTAAATAAGAGAATGTTTACTATCCATCACATCATCATTTACTTCGATGCCTCGATGAGCAGGTAGACAATGCATAAAGTAGCATTCCTTTCCTGAAAGAGACATGAGTTCTTGATTTACTTGGTATCAATTAAAGTGACTCATTTTTTCGTCAAATACCCCTTCTTCCCCCATAGAGACGAAAGTATCAGCATAGATAAAATCGGTTCATTTCACTGCCTCGATAGGATTATGAAGGAATGAAATTATTCCATCTCCTGTGTTTGCCAGAGTTTTGAGGTATTGCTGTTTCGAAGTGCTAAAAGAATACTCTACTGGACTTGCGATTCGCACATCGTGTCAGAACTTGAGGAGTATCTCAGCAAGAGAAAAGGCAACATTGTTCGAATCCCCCACAAAAGTTACAGACATTTTTCCTTCTCAAAAAACCTCTCTCATAGTAAAGAGATCAGTGATGGCTTGCATAGGATGATGCTCATCTGAGAGGGCATTTACGATTTTTATTTCCTCGGCATATCAGTGTATATCGAGAAGTGTCTGGTGTGAAAAGACCCGCGCGAAAATTGCATCACTCCATCCATTTATATTTTTTACGGTATCTTTGAGATCTTCTCGTCCAGCATTGAGTTTTTGTTCGGATTCAATAGAAAATACCTTTCATCCGTAGAAAACATCTGACTCAATATGAATCACGTTTCATCCAAGTTGATTTATAGCAATTTCTGTAGCTATTTTTGTTCTAAGTGAAGGCTTTGCAAAAGCAAATACAATATTCTTTCCTTGAAGTTGATTGGTCGGAAAATAGTATCTACTACTGAGATTGAAGATATGCTCTAGTGTTTCTCTTGAAACATCAGCGATTGAGAAAAGATTTTCCATGTGTCTTATGATTAGAGAGTAAATATTCAGAGTGTTTCATAGAGTCAGAGCTTGTTTCTCGTGTCAGTGATATCGAGATTTCTCATCGTGAGTTGTCCGATACGATCACTTGGTCCAAATTCTCCCATGCCATTCTCCATCGTGAGTCGCCCAGGTGCATAAGTGAGATGAGGACTGATGGTATCGAGGATACTATAGTCATCTCCTCTTCGAAGTTCGATGGTTACACTACCAGTGATGGTCTTTCCTATCCAATTCACGATACTCTCTCGGAGCATGAGTGTTTGAGGGTCATACCATTTTCCTTCGTACATGAGCCTTCCGAGTTTGCGTCCGAGAGTGGTATAGTTATCTATTGTTCACTCATTGTGGATGCCAGTGAGGAGACGCTCATACGCAATATGAAGGAGGGCTATACCAGGAGCCTCATAGATACCGCGACTTTTTGCCTCGATAATTCTATTCTCGATCTGATCACACATTCCGAGTCCATGACGACCGCCGATAGCATTGACTTCCATCATCATCTCGACGATATCTGTATATACCTTTCCATTGATTTTTGTGGGGATTCATTTTTCGAATTCGATAATTACCACTTCATTCTCTATTTCAACACTTGAATCCCAGTGTTTCACTCCCATAATCGGATTCACAATATGCATAGAAGTAGAGAGCTCTTCGAGATCCTTTGCTTCATGAGTGGCACCGAGAATATTTGCATCGGTACTATAGGCTTTTTCGGTACTGAGCTTGTAGTTGTATCCATGGGCGATAAGCCACTCGCTCATTTCTTTTCGACCTCAGAGTTCAGTGGTAAATATTTCATCGAGCCATGGCTTGTATATCTTGAGTTCAGGATTGACGAGGAGTCCATATCGATAGAAGCGTTCGATATCATTTCCTTTGTAGGTACTTCCATCACCCCAAATATTTACTCCATCTTCCATCATCGCTTGTACGAGTTTGGTTCCAGCAACAGCACGTCCGAGAGGAGTGGTATTGAAATATGTTTTTCCAGCAGTTTTGATGTGAAAAGCTCCACATTGAATCGCAATGAGGCCCTCTTGTACGAGTGCTTCACGACAATCGATGAGGCGAGCTTGCTCGGCACCATATTGCTTCGCGCGGATAGGAATATCATCGTAGTTATCTTCATCGTACTGTCCGAGATTGGCAGTGTACGCATAAGGGATAACTCACTTATTGTGCATCCAGGCTACTGCACAGCTGGTATCGAGTCAGCCAGAGAAGGCAATGCCAACTTTTTCTCCGATAGGGAGAGAGGGGAGGATATTAGTCATAGAAGGAAATTTATTAAAATAAAAGCCCCCAAAAATTGAGAGCTACTTTTTTAGAGTTGTATTTAGTGCATCACAACAAAGCTCTCAAATTGAAAGCTACGACGACGTGATGAAAGAAACGAAAAACAAATCATGTGATGATGTTATGAGATTTGAGTTAAATGTCAAAACTTTCTTATTTTATTATTCCAAGATAATACCATTCATCTCATGCATCTCCTATGGGTTTCGGTATAATAATCACTCCGTCATATGGGGCAATATGTTTTCATTGACTCGATGTTCATATGAGTTCTCATTGTTGAATGGGATCAAAATTTTTCCAATTTTTACAAAATCTTGCCCTTTCTGGTCTATATACTATTTCTTTTGCTCGAACAATAGATTTTGTTTTTACAACTGAGTCTTTTCTAGTATCTGTGACATGTCAGAAAAATCCTAGAGCGTAATCTATTGATTCTTCAGCAACTTTTATGGAGTTTGGATCTGTATGGTTTCCACATTCGACCGTTACTCATGGAATTCACCGGGAAGTGGCATATGCAATAGTATCCATGTCTGCCGTTTCTCCATAGAGCTTTTCCCAGTCAAGTAGTACATGAGGAACAGGTAATCAGGCAATAAAACTTTTTGCGATCTCAATTGGGGATTCTTGAAAAACAAATGCTCTATCGCCTTCGTGAATCGAGTGGAGATCGAGAACGAAGGAGGCTTGATCAATATAGCTTTCGATAAGCTTTGCAACCCGGTGTTCCTCTGATAGCGCCTCTCTCGAGCCAAACACTCTATTGAGATTATATTTTACCTCACGAGTTCAGTTATCATATGCTCTACGGTTTGCTCTTGGTAGGAAGGTAATTTGTCCTGAATTTAGTTGGATAATTCAATCTTTAAGCTTGCTTACAACTCGGTCAATTGCGATAGATCAACAAACTTCATTTCCATGGACTGATCACAATATAAGGCTATGAGTTCATGGATTCGTGCTTGAAAATGATACGCACTCAATCATGTTCTAAAAATTATCAGATAAACCGATTGGTTTCATTTCTCATTTTGTATTTTTGAGGAAAATTTCTTCCCCAAGAGAAGTATATACTATTTCTCCTTCAGCTTCAGAAAGATCTCCTCAAACAATTTCTCTAATGCGTTCCTGTCGTTGTTTTGATAGGATGAGTGCTCTCCTTCTTGGATTATAATCAGGAACATTCTCAAACGTTGGCGATAATACCTGATTTTCCACTGCATTAACATCTATTCGTCAAACAAGATGGCTTATATGAAGCACGAGATTTGAGATATTCACTCATGTTTTAAATTCTGGGACTACTCATTCTATCTTAAATTGCACGGATAGAGGAGATTCTCAAATAGCATTTTGTGATGAGTTATTGTCTAATTGTTTCGGATTTCATGCCACTTCTGAATAATATTGCACTTCTTGATGACTAGGGATGTACAAGTAAATAGGTAGCGTACCTTTTGTAATAGACTGTTCCATGGTTTTAATACGTGTATCTTTATAAGAAGTATATTGAAATAATATAATATGCATTCTATCATCATAGTCAATTAAAAAAATAGAAAATGGCAACTAAATACTTAAAATAAGCCCTGTCTTTAGAAACAAGGCTTATTTTAAGTATTTTTACATTCTCACAAACCACACTTCCAGATAAACGAATCTTTTATGATTTCATTCATCTTTTACCGGAGAGTTTGCAAAAATTTGATTTTCGGCGTCAACTGGTGCCCAGAGCGGGACTCGAACCCGCATACCCTAAAGTAGAGGATTTTGAGACCTCCGTGTCTACCAATTCCACCATCTGGGCAAATATTACGTATTTATTTCTTTGTCCGTGTACCCCTCTCTAATCTCGTCTTGCTATCGCAAGTCTCGTTCTCGGGGGTATGGCTCCGACCAAGTCGCTATCGCTCCAGGTCTCCGCACATCTACCAATTCCACCATCTCTAGCAGATGCTGACATAGTATCGATTCACTTCATCAAGTCAAAGTGAAAAATGAGTGATTTAAGATTTTTAAAAAAAAGTTTGACTATACGAGAAAAAAGAATAATGTCTCTGGGCAGGAACTGAATAATCTCAATAGATGTCGCCACGTAGCAAAAAAGTTTCAAGATTTTTTTGGAAAGCCATTGCAATAGGCAGCATCGATTCTTGACCTTAGGATATGTCCTGTACTGTAGATCTAAATACATTCAACCAAATAGGGAGAAAGCATTATGAAAAAACAGTTTCTAAAGTTTTGTGAGAACTTCTCTCCACACGCTTAATCATCCAAAATTTGATGATTTACCGTAGAGGATTAATTTCCTACAAAACGAATTCACCACATGGTGAGTCGGGCATGAGCTAACTGATACTACTTCAGTTATGCAATTGCCAAAAGCAATAAAAAAGGGAACCTTTCGGGGTTCCCCTTTTCTTTTTTCTCGACTTTTTCGATTTTTCTGTATAATCCGAGCGAATAATATTTCCCTAACTCTTGTATCCGTGAAATTCCAGCTCGATAATCTCATCACCGAATATGAATCGCTCGAGAAAGAACTCGCAGACCCATCCATCTATGCGGATCTAAAGCGTCTAAAATCCACCAACCAAAAGAAAAAATCCCTCGAAAAAACCGTCACACTTTATCAAGAGTATAAGCGCATCTACTCGAACTACGAAGAGGCGAAAACTCTCGTCACCAATGAGAAAGATCCAGAAATGCTCGAAATGATGAAGATGGAGATCGCAGACGCTGAGAAAAAAATCCCAGAACTCGAAGAAGCGCTCAAAATCGCACTCCTCCCGACAGACCCGAACGATGAGAAAAATATCATCCTCGAAGTTCGAGCGGGGGCAGGAGGGGATGAGGCATGACTCTTTGCTCATGAGCTCGCTGAGGCATATAAGAATTTCGCGAAAAAATCTGGATATAATATCGAGATGATGAGTGAGACCTGGAACGACGCCTGAGGATATAAAGAAGTGATATTTAAGGTCGATGGCGCATGAGCGTACTCGACATTTAAGTTCGAGTCATGAGTGCACCGTGTCCAGCGTATCCCAGCGACTGAAAAAAACGGTCGTGTCCATACTTCTACTACGACGGTGGCAGTACTTCCTGAGGCAGAAGACGTCGATGTCGAGATACGCGAGGAGGACCTCGAGATCACAGCATGTCGAGCGAGTGGAGCAGGTGGTCAGCATGTGAATAAGACGAACTCCGCTATCCGTGTCGTCCATATCCCGACTGGGCTCGTCGCCGAGTGTCAAAATGAACGTTCCCAGCTCCAGAATAAGCTCACGGCGATATCCGTCCTAAAGTCGCGAATATTTGCAATGGAAGAGGAAAAGAAGATGGCAGCTGAGTGAGCGGCTCGTCTCGCTCAAGTTGGTTCTGGAGATAGAAGTGAAAAAATCCGTACCTATAATTTCCCACAGGATCGCATTACGGATCACCGTATCAATGCAAATTTCTCTAATCTCCCCGTCATCATGACAGGAGCACTTGAGGATATCATCGATGCTCTGGCTATCGCAGATCAGACAGCGAAGCTCGAAGCAGCTGCAGGAAAAAATGTATAAAATCGATTTCTTGAATGGCAATACATTTTCTTTGAACGATTCTTGCAAAGATATAAAAGTCTATATACTATATATAGTATATATTTCTTCTTCATTATTTTCATTTATGCGTATTCTTATATTTTTGGTTATTTCGACTCTATCACTCTCTGGCTGTACATCAAAAACATCTTCACCAACAGATAATCCATCGGCTACTACATGACCGTCATATACTGAAACTATTGCGAGTGCGTCATCAAAGATTAAAAATACTCCAGAGTTCGAGCAGTGTATGAAACCAAATGTCGAAATGTGTATCAATATGGTAGGAAATCAGCTCGCACAATCACAGAAATCTGTCGAGTTCTGTGATGAACTCACCCAAGCAGAAAGTAAAGAAGCATGTAAATATGGTATTATAAGTATGCAATCAAGCGAACAGAAAAATATAGGTCTTTGTGATACGCTCTCAGATACATATAAACGTGAATGTCGTATATCATATCTCGCAAGTGAGGCCTCTACGAGCGGAGATATCACAAAATGTGATGCTTTAAAAACAGAGATGACAGTTGCCTCAGGTGAAGTAGCTATGCCATTTGATCGTAGCGAACAGTGTAAGGCTGATATCATTATGCGTAAAACAGATGCACAAAAATCTGACTGTGCTGCACTCACGAGCCCTATGAAAGATATGTGTGAAAATATGATAGAAAGTCGTGTAAATAATTCGACTATTACTGACAACGAATAATTTATGTCTATCATCAGAAAGTGTATCATACCAGCAGCGGGTTTTGGGACCCGCTTTTTGCCGGCTACAAAAGCTCAGCCGAAAGAAATGCTCCCTATCGTAGATAAGCCAGTCATACAGTATCTCGTCGAAGAGGCTGTATCTGCTGGCATCACGGATATCATGATCGTCACTGGTCGCGGGAAACAAGCGATAGAAAATCATTTCGATGCATCATTCGAGCTCGAGAAGACGCTCGTCGAAAAATGAAAAACCAAAGAACTCGCTCTCGTCGAGGCAGTATCACACCTCGCGAATATCGCTTATGTCCGTCAGCCGCTGCCTCGTGGTGATGGTGACGCTCTTCTCCATGCGCGTGCCTGGATAGGTGATGAGCCATGCCTCGTACTCTTCGGTGATGACCTCATAAAAGGAGAGGTATCAGGTGCTCTCCAGCTCGTGCGTGCCTATGAGCAGTATGAGACACCTATCATCGCGCTCGAGCGTGTCTCAGATAAGCGTGTGTCATCCTATGGTATCGTCGAGACGAGTGATGCGACGGATGGCGCCTATACGGTTTCCCGATTTCTCGAGAAACCACAGCCCGAAGAAACTCCGTCACGTCTCTGAGTCATCGGGAAGTATATCATCACACCAGAGGTGTTCTCATATCTCGAAGATGATAGTGCCTGAGCGAGTAAGGACGGTGAGATACGTCTCGCGGATGCATTTGCTCGTATGCTCACAGATGGCAGAGAGATACGTGCTCTCGAGATGCAGGGTGATAGATATGATACGGGAGATAAGTTCGGATTCTTAAAGGCGACTATCGACTACGCACTCGATCGAGAGGATCTCGGTCCACAGGTGATGGCATTTCTAAAAAGTCGAGTCGAAAGAGGATAATATTGGTGATTGGTATATTGATTTCGTCACTTGGCATGGAAAAAATACAGAACTCATCACGACGGTCTATCGGTGATAGATGAGAGGAGACGGCAGTGCGCTATCTTGAATCTCTCGGGTATATTATAGTCGACCGGAACTATACCATCCCCGGAGGAGAGATAGATATCGTCGCGAAGGAGGAGGATATATATATTTTCATAGAGGTGCGCTATCGATACGATGAGTCCCATGGTCATCCGCTCGATACATTCACGCCCACGAAGCGTCGTACTCTGAAGCGTACGATCATGCACTATCTCATGCGGCATCATATCTCACCTGAGCTGGCGAGAGTGGACTTTATCGGTCTCATGCCGAAAAAAGACGGTACCGTAGGGCACCGTCTTTGGCATGTAAGGGGAGTGGAGGTTTAGTTTTATACTGCTTTTTGAGGCTCTCCAAGTGTATATATTGCATCATTTGCTGCTTTCTTTGTATTTTTTTGAATACCTTCAGCATGAGATGTGCCATTCATGAATCTATAGAATGCTGCTTCGGCACCAAAATCAGCTGTTTTTCCAAATGGTATCTCCTGGAGTATATTTTCACGAGACACATCGAACCCGAGTCTATCGAGATCCTGCAGATATTTTTGAGATTTTAAAGCTTCCTTATACTTTTCAGGACTCACTCATGTTATGCTTGCACGGAGATATGATATTACTTCATCATGTATCTTTTTAAAATGCTCTTTTTGGTACTCTGGATTCGTACTAAAGGTATCTTTATCTCGAATTGATTCTATATAGCGCTTGATTTGTGCAGTCCAGAGATGATCGCGCTCTAGCTGATTCGACATCGCAGCAGAGTGGCCATCGAGACGTATATAGTTCAGGACACGATTTAGGCTCTTATCTCCATTCGCATCCCTATCTATAATCATTGATCCACCATCATATCGATATCAGCCCATTTTCATGATCATATCATTTGGTTTAGTATCATTTAAAACTCACTCACTCACAGTAGTGCCCAGAGTTTTGATGTATGTTTTTATTATAGATTTATCGACTTCCGATACTCATGACTCTCGTATAAGGAGCTGGAGTTTTGGATTGGTCATCTGGAGTATGGGATGGAGTTTTTTATGGTGCGTTTTCCAAAATTTCCAAAGTGCCTCTATATGCTTCGGATTAAAGGTATATTCACCATAATGTTCTTGATTATTTTTCGCTGCTTCCACTGTATGCCAGTCAGCTATCATAGCAGCATCCCCACTCGCTCTTATGGCTATAGGCATGAGAGATTTATATTCGCGTGAGAGCGCAGGATTACGACAAAATGGAAGTGCATGGAATGCAACCCCATTAGCATCCATCATATTCTTAAAGTTATTCGATATATCCGGATGTGTCGTATTCGGATAGTTCGAAAGTGCCCAGACGAATGCTGGACCGAGTTTCTCGGCACTCGGATCTTTTCCATATATTCCTGGATAGGCTCATGCAGCTATCTCTGGTTCATTTGACATCATTTTTGAGAAGACGTACTCAGCACGATCCATAGCTCCGAGCTTTTCTTTCACTTCTTTTTCTCATTTTGATACCTGGCTTTCTCGTCCCGATCTAAGTGCTCACCAGTATTTAGATCCTCCACCGATAGCCTGGATATATGGATGATTATCATCTTGGTGTCGTTTAAAAAGTCGCTCGATGAGTATAGCTTCATTGAGGTGGTCTTTGGTTTCCTGATTCGATTGAGCCTCTTTATCCTGACATGCCTTGAGTTCATATTCATAGTCGAATCCGAGAGATGCACAGAGTCACTCGAACCAGAGGTATCGACCTCATTGGAGTTCTTGCAGATAACTATCTGGATAGAGATGTCCTCACATCTCTGCCGTGACGATGAGGGCTGCGAGGATATCATGAGGACGAGCAGGTCGTGTGAGTAGAATATGCTTAATCTCTTTTCGTCGAGGGGCTCAGCCGAGTTTTTTCATATGAGTCATCTTCTCCTCGATGAGTTTGCTGATATCACCAGCAAACTCCATGAGTGCATGCATGGAGAGGCTATGTTCTTCCCCGAGAGTTTTTTTGAAAAATCCATAGAGCATCTCAGCTGCTTGAGCTTTATTCTGCTCTTCGAACATATGCTCTATCATATGGATACCCATACTCATAGCTTTCGCGATATCAGCGAAGCTTTTCTGAGCCATTATTATACCGAGGAACCCTCTTTTGTGTGTATGTATGTGTGATTTTGAGTCATGGATTTCTCATTTTTCTATCGTGAGTGGGTCATGTCCGATAGGGGTCATGAGTTGATTTTGTTCGAGAAATTGCTTGAGTCATTCGAGAGTCATTGGAGGATGTTCTATCGATTTTGTATGACGTACTTTCTTATCATTTGCATCTTTTTCGATGTGATTCTGATACTCGAAAACGGTTACCATATTACCATCGAAGACAGTATGTATATAGTTGCCTTCTTTATTCTGAAATCCCCATACAGGTATGAGTGCCTTATGATGATCATGTTGGTCTCAGTGTCAGTCATGTGTACTATGAGAAGCATCTTCTATCTGGAGTTTGCCATGATCGTAGATGAGACCAGCGATACTACTATTTTTCGCGAAATTCTCGAGTGTATCTATTTTCGCGATTCTCTGGAACTCGAAATAAAGTCCATCTTTGCTGAGAAAGTCATAAAATTCCTCGATACTGATACCTCGAGCTATAGTATCGCCATACATATCTATCATATCGAATCTTCCGTTCGTACTATCGAGATTGGAGATACGACAGTATTCTTTGGTATTTTCGATATTGACCATGAAGCTGAGACCATCGTCCCATCATTTTCCTCGGTTACGACTATCGACAGTGCTATCTATCCATTCTATGAATTCCTTAAAATTAGAAAATGGTCTCTTTTCAATATTATTTGGTGGTAGTTCAGTTGAGATAGAGAGCTGTCAGAGTTTATTTTCTTTCGCGATACTCTCTAAAAATGTATCAAAATCAGGACTCAGCTTGCTCAATTTATCGCCATCTTGATTATAGTAAGAAAGTGTGATGCCATTTGCAGGGTTTTCAAGCTCGCTTGGTTCGACTTTCCATGTGAGTCTATCACCATCGCTCCTATCTGATATGATATAAGCACCGATACCAAAATCTTTCGCTCATGTGATATCGAGTCCACGCACTTTTTCCTGGAGTTCCTCAAAACTGTCTATAGCTCTTTCCTGATTCGTCTCGCGAATATTTTCCATACTATCTTGTATGGATTTTGCTATTAGTTTTTTCCCATCACTCATGAGCAATCTATCGATACGAGCATTATCGAGATTTTCAGTATCTATCTCGAGCTCATAGGTATTTTCTGTATAATTCTTGATGATAGATTTTGCTTCCTCCGAAAGAGTATTTTCATTTATCCCTGCCTCTTTTAGGATGCTATCTATAGTTTTTTCTGCGAGATTTCCCATATCTTCCTCATCTATCACACCATACTGTATAAGTGTACGGAGGGAAATCGTCGGAAGAAAGTATCGTACTAAAGTTTTTTTCTCATCTTTCGAAAGGGGAGGATTGTCATCCATAAGTTCTAGTACCACATCTTCGTCGATGTATCCAGTTTGTATATATCGTGTGAATCCTTTCGTTAGACTCGTACTTGCTTCGATTCGGACTCTAGAGATACCTATTTCATCCGCGAGTTTTCATATTGTTGTATTAGAGGGCTCTTCTCATGTGATTTTTTCTATCCAACGTGTGAGTCTTTTTCGGTTAGAAAGATAGCTTTTTATCTCAGTATTTTCGAGTTGTCTGATCTCTCTGGGAGAAATATTCACATCAAAACTACGATGTATCATAGTTTCTAATTTCTTTTCGATGTTTTTTCGTTCAAGTGTTGCAGAGATTAATTCCTGAGTGATACGATCAGTATTCTTACATTGACTATCTAAGATACTTTCATCTAAAAGGTTCTCAGGACTATTTTTAGGATATTTTGCTCTATTTCATTTCGCAAGTCGTGTAATTTTTTCTATATATGGTGTTATTTTCTGTTTTTCGATAGATGTAAGTATATTGGCTTCACTTCAATCTCGTAATGTTTGTTCTATGGACTCATCGATGAGCTTCCAGGCGAGGAGTTTTTCATCAGATTGTGTAGATTTTTGTGTCTCGAGATTCGATGATGGAGCGATTTCTTTAGGATTCATTATGAGTTGGATTATTATCCCTTGCATTTTATCAGAAATATGTAGAAAACACAAATAAAAATTCGAGAAAATCACAATTCAAAAATCCTCTCATTGCTGAAAGGATTTTATAAATTATATGGTTGCGGAGGTGTGAATCGAACACACGACCTCAAGGTTATGAGCCTTGCGAGCTACCACTGCTCTACTCCGCG
>CAZQUZ010000007.1:61603-65339 GCA_964596675.1 uncultured Candidatus Peribacteria bacterium | reverse complement strand
CCATTATCATAGTAGATGACAGTATCCTGGCTTTGTGTGGCTACACGTGGTGCAGATCGGATGACGCGTCCCCACTGAGTATTCTGGATGTCAGATATCGTCTGTGCATCGCTGCTCGTCACGATGATCTGTACACCGCGAGTCGTGTAGTCTGTACTCACAGAGACACCATTCCCGAATCTCTGGAAATACGGGAGCCAAGAATTTTGCTTTATACACTGCGTGAGAGCGGTATCTGGAGAATCTATCATGACAGTGACACCGTTCGAGAGCATACCGATACCGACACTCGCGAATGAGAAATTACACGATACACCACTCGATAGTCCAGAGTACTGATACGCACGACTCTGAGTTACGGTCGTAGAAGTGCGATTCATATATTGACGTTCACGGAGCGTATAGGCGAATGTCTCATGTGAGAATCCGAGAACTATGAGCGCGAGGAGGAGAGCACGAAGGACAGTTTTCATAAGAAAAATGAGTTAGGATAATTTATCTATATACTTTTTTATAAAAAAGTCAAATATAAATGTATTTTTATCGATATCATCGAATCAGAGGGATGTAGACATGTGCCTCTCACTCGAGACGATAGTCTATCGCTGGTACGAGATAGTAGCGTGTATCCTTATCTCGGACGATACGCATAAGTGGCTGATAGATAATGGTCGCAGAGATGATGGCGCGTGATCATATGAGATTCTCAGATTTTTCCTGGATGATTGACATTTTTTCTGTGGATACGATTTTTGTGGTCATGTTCTCTCATGAACGATTTGCTATCTCTGGGCTATCCCACTTCGTAGGTTTTGAGTAGAGATTCATCATGCTCGGATATGAGGGGATGATGACACTATATGATTCGAGCTCATTATAACCATTGGTCATATTGGTCGTAGAGAGTCCAGCCATCATAGCAGGTGTAGTACGGAGTGTGGGAGTCCTACGGATGGATTCAGTCCTCGGAGACTCTATAGTCAGGAGATCTCTCGCTATATCAGCTATCTCCTCCTCTACAGTCATAGCTTCTTGTGGGTTATCAGCTGTAGTTTTCGCGAGTGAAAGAGATGACCTCGTCGGAGTGATAGGAGGTGGTTCATTCGCGAACTCTATGGCACGTTCCTCGGTGTACACAGTCCTCCCTACATCATCATCTCACTGTGATGAGAGAGTGATAGAGAGTGGCTCTGTGCCTGTATAGAGAAATATCTGATACAATCAAAATACCGCTATGCAAGATACACTCACCATACTCACTCCAGCTATCCAGTGTGACCATAGAATATTTCTTATGGAAAAGATAGGTTTTTTTTGTTCTGTCAGGAGCTGTCTTCGGAGAGTATGCTGAAAATCCCGATCGATAGCTATCTTCGGTCGTATGCTCGAGAGTATCTCTAGGATATGTCGAGAATCTTCTCTTTCGAGGGTATCGATGATGTCGTCGAGGTGATTAGACATAAAAGGTGAGAAATATAAGGAGTCCAAGTGGGCTGACATTACTCGAAATTTTTATAAGCGTACGAGAGATGATTTTGCGGAGGGAGGACTCTGATTCGAGAGTGATAGCAGCTATCTCTGCATAGGAGAGATCATCCCATATACGCATCGTGAGTATACTGCGTTCTTTTTCTGAGAGAGTCTTCATATATTCTATAACTTCAGCGAGCTTATCTCGTGCATCTATACCCTGATAATCACTATATGCAGGTTCCCATGTGATATCCTCGAGGCTATCCACTCAGATATCTCCTCGCATATCGTCGATGATTGTCGTATAGCATATATGGTATATCCAGCTATAGTATTCTCCTTCCGTTGTACCACGGAATTTTTTGATCCCCTTTAAACATTTTGCATATACTTCGCTCACGATATCTTCTGTGCGTATCGTATCGAGGGTACGATGAAATATGTATCGATAGACTCGATCATAGGATATATCATAAAGGTGACCAAACGCCTTTATATCTCATGTTTTTGCTTTTTCTAGAGTATCGAGAAGCATAAGTGGTACATTATAAAGACGAGTATATCGATATTTTGTGACAAAAAAAGTTTTTTCTTTTTTCCTCCGATATAAATCTCTATATAATCACTCTATGAAACATATCGTCATCATATGAGCAGGAGCAGCGGGACTCATGACTACAGCTACGATACTGGAGTCGAGTCAGTCACGAGACTATCATATCCACCTCTTCGAGAAAAATACGAGTCCATGAAAAAAGGTTATCATCTCAGGTGGTGGCCGATGTAATGTAACGACCGCGATAGAGGATAAAAAAATTCTCTCTACGAAGTATGTCCGAGGCTGGGAGTTCATCCGAAAGGCGATGGGCAAATTCTCCCCTCGGAAGTGTCGAGAATGGTTCGAGGCGCATGGTGTACCTCTAAAGATACAGGAAGATATGAGAGTATTTCCTATTTCTGATGATGGGAATGACATCGTAGGCGTATTTCAGGATATATTCGCGAAATATCGCGATAATATCAGTATCCATTATGGGGAGTGAATTACTGATGTATCTGTCATTCCTGAGCATGTAGGAATCCAAAGCTCTTCTATAGACCCTGGAACAAGTCCAGGATGACAGAAGCAGTCGATGTATCAGCTCGCGACTCCAAAATGAACCTATACATCTGATATCCTCGTCATCACCACTGGGTGAAATGCTTATAGTCATACTGGCTCTACAGGCGATGGATATGCATTCGCCCGTGCACTCGGACATAGTGTGACGACACTCTGACCATCACTTTCATCATTTCTCACAGGAGAAACATGGCTCCATGCGCTCTCTGGAGTCGCCTTTTCAGATGCAACACTCCTGACAGATGACGTAGCATTATCCTGACCACTCCTCCTCACACATTTTGGTATTTCTGGACCACTCGCATTCATGATCTCGTCACATCTCGCATGGGAGGATATCGGTGCATGACATGAGAGAGTCGTATACCTCCGTCCACTCTCGACTCTCTCTGAAAATGACTGGGACGAGTATCTAAAATCTACATTTATAGCGCATCCGAAAAAAGTCATCACGAGCATACTCGGGGATAAGCTCCCACGTCGATTTGTAGATGTATTTGTTGGTGAATACTTCACTCATATATCAGACACATTCGCGAGCTCCATTAGTCGGAAAGACCGCGAGCGTATCGCAGAGCTCCTCGGGAGAGGTATCCCACTCACACTCCTCGAGCGTCGTCCAGGAGATGAGTTCGTCACGGCAGGTGGTATATCGACCGATGAGCTCGATCCCCTGACGATGGAGTCTCGCATACGACAGCACCTCTACTTCGCAGGAGAGGTGCTGAATGTCGATGGATATACGGGAGGATTTTCACTCCAGATATGCTGGGCGAGTGGGTATGTGGCTGGGAGGGATATCGCGGAACAACTCTCCGATTAGCGACGAGTCACGAGCTCATAGATACGTCTCGCATGACCATTTGCTGTGATATCTCGGAATGCATATATCGCCTTACCAGTGCTATCGATGATAAATGTCGAACGCCTGATATCGGTGACATCATCACCATTTCCATAGGTCTGGAGCGGTCACTTATTGCCGAATTGCTCGAGAAGGGCTCCGCTCGCATCTTCGAGGAGTTTGATTTTTAGGGCATTTTTCTCAGCAAAGAGCATGTGTGAGTCTACACTATCGCTCGATACACCGATGATCTCATAGCCTGCCTGTAGAAACTCTCACTTCATGAGTGAGAAGTC
>CAZQUZ010000007.1:0-61503 GCA_964596675.1 uncultured Candidatus Peribacteria bacterium | reverse complement strand
GAAACCGAAAAAAGAGATACGATAAAAATACGTGACATACAAAAAAAGATAAAAATATAAGAAAGAGAAAATACTCAATCCTAGACTTGTATCTTTATGATGCGGACGAATGGATATGGTCTACTCGGGATAGAGGTATCGCGAAAAGCGTCTATCGTAGAAATCTCAGTCTCGAAACTGTAGTATCTCGGCTCGGATATGATGGTGAGTGTATCGTAAGATGGTGATGCTGGGATATGATGCACATCTCGCTCAATCATACTGATGAGCTCACTCTCAGTCGAGCAAATATACGAGCCATGTCTACTCTCCTCACACTGCATCGATACCTTACAGATATCATAGCTCGAGAGTATGACACCTGGAGTGATATCTGCTCATCCGCTCGCGAAAATCGGACTCGAAATGAGAAGTCCAAAAGCGGTTAAGACGCTAGATGTGAGCCATCGTCGAAACATATACCGTATCATAGTGATATTATTCGAAAAGTCACTTTTTTCCTGTGATTTCTGATTCGAGGATTTTCGCTTTTTCTCGACCAGTATGGATGATATCCGGGTCGATGGCGAGCTTCTCTGCCTTTATCTTCCCCTTATAGTCGAACTGTGAGAGGATATATTTGATAGCATTGATGCGAGATGCTTCCTTATCGTCACTATTTACGATCGTCCAGGGTGCCCAGTCAGTGTGCGTGCGAGTGAAGTTCTCATACTCAGCGATCGTATATCTATCCCAGAGCTGCTGAGAAAACTGATCTATCGGTGAGAGTTTAAACTGCTTCAGTGGATTCGTACGGCGCTCTTCGAAGCGAGCAGCTTGCTCAGATTTTGATACAGAGAAATAGAATTTTATGATTTTTATGCCTGCAGATTTTACGAGCATCTTCTCGAGTTCGGGAGCATCTTTCATAAATCTATCATAGTCCTGCTGTCCGACGAAGCCCATAACTGGTTCGACTCCTGCACGGTTATACCAGCTGCGATCAAAAAATACCATCTCTCCGGCATTCGGGAGGTGTGCGATATACCGCTGGAAGTACCACTGTCATTTTTCGACATCTGTGGGCTTCATGAGGGCGACGACCTTTGCTGAGCGAGGATTGAGATTTTCCATGAATCGTTTTATATTGCCTCACTTCCCTGCTGCATCTCTTCACTCGAAGATGATGAGGAGCTTCTCGCCAGTTTCGCCTATATGTTTCTGGAGCTTTGCGAGCTCGAGCTGGAGGATGAGCATATCCTCCTCATAGTCGATATCGGACTTTTTCACGGCGACGAGCTGGTGAGTTTTTTGTTTTTCTGGTGGGAGCTCGGCTACTGGCTGCATCTTTTTACGATATTTTTTCACGACATCGACGAGGACGGTATGTTTACGAGTCTCTTTCTCTGCATCAGTGACGAGGGTATCGATATCATCGATGATATCGACGAGTCTACGATACTCATCCTTACTCTTTTTTCTCACGGCATCTCACTGATTCTCACGTATTGTCTGGAGCTGATTGCGCAGTACTTTCAGATTATCGATATCACCAGCTTTTTTGAGATCTTTGTAGATTTCTTTTACATCATCGAAAAATGCATCGAGCGTTTCTTCATTGAGCGTGAGGAGATTGTTAAAAATATTATTGAGGATATTGGCTGTCATAGGTGAATATTAGGATATACCCTGTAGTGTATATTACAGAGCTATTTTCGCAAGGATAAAAGGAAAAATACACTAGACAAAAAATCTCTCTATTTTAGAGAGATTTTTCAGCTTTTTATTATATCTTCACAGTATCGATAATTTTTTGTATTTCTTCAGGGAGATCTTCAGTCGCTTCAGGGAGAGGGATAGTCCTACCCTCCACTCGAGCGAGTTCTAGATTATATATATCTTTTAGGATGAGGATAGATTTTTTATAAAATTCTATTGCTATTTCCAAGGCCTGTTCTCGGATATATCACCCAATATCTTTCTCATGTTTTATAAAAAAGAGTAAGTCTACAGATCTTCCAGATCAAAGTGATATTCTAAATTCTTGAAGTGAGGGTGATAATAGATATTTTGCTGTATAGATGAGTGTATTATGAATATTCTCGAGTGCTTCCCATGAGATCGTGATTCACTGTTCCTCGCTCCATGTGTATACGGAGAGGAGATTATCGAGCTCTATGATTCATGATTCGAGTGATTCTTGTTCGGATTGTTCTCAGAACGGATGCTGGAGTGTGATATATTTTCCGAGGAGATACGCTTCTATCGAGAGTTCTGTATCTCAGAGGATATCTTTCCAGACTGGATATCATCATGTGCGGAGATATTCTGCGAATGATACTTCCGTATTGCTAGGAGATTCTTCTATGACTCATGTAGGTGGAGTGAATACAGGATGCTTGCTTCATAGAGAAAGTACACCACTCACAATAGCGAATGTCTGTATTATTATATTCCCATGATGGAGAAGTCCTGGTATATAATTTTCATCATCGAGGAGTTCATTTTCTGCGAGAAAGATTTTTGGAGGATTGAGTGTGCTCATATACATGTAAAAAATAAATAATAAAAAAACCGCGAGTTCCATAGATCTCTATGTACATCTCGCGGAAAGAAAGTTTGATTTTATTATAACTAGCTCTCCACGAGGGAAAGCATTGACATTACATCTACAGATATGAGGTGGTTCTTATAGCTCATAGGGTGATGATATAGAAAATAATATTTCTGTCAAAATTTTAGTTAAACTCTTCACTATATATCTTCGTAAATCCTCGTTCAGTGAGTTTTTTCTTGCCATCAGATACCATCTGGGGATTGCCACAGAAATACCACTCCGTCTCAGGAGATGCATCGATAGTATTTATATCGACACGACCGGTTTCGTATCATTCGATATTTTCTCGTGTGACATGTATGTGGAGCTCGAGATTCGATATCTGTCAGAGTTTTTCTCTATAGAAGACTTCAGCTCCAGTCGATACGCTAAAATAGAGAGATTTTTTTACATCTATCGGAAGCGAAGATATCATATTATAGAGTGGAGCGAGACCTGTACCTGTACCGATGAATATCTTCGGAGCACTCGTATCTCTAAGTCCAAAATCTCCATAGATTCATGAAATGCGAAGATTCATACCTTTTTTTAGAGAGCGGAGAAGTCTTGCTCATCGACCGAGCTCTGTCAGCTTGATCGTGAATGTATACCGTTCTCACTCCTGCTCCACTATAGAGTATTGGCGAGTAAATACTCATGTCTCGTCCTCGAAGAGAAATGTTATAAACTGTCCAGGTCGAGAGTCGAGATGCTCAGAAAGCTCTACCGTGAGCTCGAGGGTTGTAGGATTCAGATACGTGCTACTTACGACTTTCGCAGGATAACTCACTGTCTCGACGGATGCATCATAGGGGATAAAGTCTGACTTTTTCACACCACACTCTGGGCATGACCAGTCGGCTGGAATATCGACGAACTCTGTACCTGGTGCGATGCCACTATCACGGTCTCATATGACAGGATCATAGATAAATCCACATGGCGGACAGATCCACTTTTGCCCTTTCGAGTAAGTGATATTTTTTGACTGGAATGATATCCCTTTCCATTCGAGTGTCTTTCAGATAAAGTAGAGACATAGAAGTATGACTGGTCATATCTCAAATTCTCGTGCGAATTTCAGTACTACGACATGGACGACCGTAAAAATTACGATAATATAGACAAGTTTATGGAGAGTCTTCCAGTAGCGGCCGAGTTTTTTTATGGCATAATTATTCGATGTCAGAAGAAGAGGGAGTGTGAGTATCATAGCAAAAAATCCCCATACATAGGCGGTGATATATCCATCGAAAATCCAGAAATCTCGTGAAAAAATATAACTCGGAAATGGTATGATATATATGAGGCTATGTACGAGAGCTAGTGTTCCCATGAGGATACCGAGTTCTTTTCGAAGTGGCATGAACGCTTTCGCGATACCGAGATCTCATACACGTGCAAGTATCGGGAGCCAGAGTATCATCCAGAGAAGATTGAGGGATTGTTCACCACTTTCTTTGAGTCCATCAGTAGTAGCCAAATGCGTGAAAGAGAGTAGCGATAAGAGGAGTAAAAAATATCCTATATTTTTTTTATATTTTTTTATGCCTTTTTCGATAGGTAAGAGGAAGGTATTTATCTGTGCTATTATATGCTGAATGATGAAATATATGGGTACATATTACTATAAATACGTAAGATGTAGGTAAGAATTACTGGAGATATTTTTGCTTATTTGCATTATGCTCAGAGAGTGTAGTGCCATAATGTATCTGTCCCTCAGAGTCATGGAGGTAGTAATAGTATGGCGATGACTCAGGTGATACTGTCGCCTCCCATGTATCGAGAGAGATACTCGATATTGGACTCGGTATATATCCTTGTTTGTTGCGAGTATTATAGGGGTGCTTGTCTCCGATGACTGAGCCGATAAATGCTGGCGTACACTGTTTCTGAGTTTTCGCATATCCATAACATACCGTCGCATCTGCTCACATCGGGATTCATTCACGAACACGTTTTTCGAGTACGCCGGCGACCTTAGCTTTTTCGCTCGATCGGCGCTCTTCTCGCTCGACGATGGATGCGAGGATGAGCTTCTGGTAGGCACTACCCCCGAGAGATCTATAACTCTCTCAGATTTTCTTCTCCCACTCGGCAAGGAGTGTATCGATGATCATATAGGCATCGGCTGTCTGGAGTATACGATAGGTGTCTGGATAGAGGAACCCTTCGAGACTTGACTGTCATTCGAGGAAATCATATTTTTTCACGAATGTATCATAATGATCTCGAAGCGCGATAAGAAATGATCCCGTAGGAATAATATTTTTCTCACTGAGGTAGCTATCGATATCATAGATATTCCATCCTGGAAGGATAGTGATAGTGAGATCGGTATATTTTGGTGATTTTAGAGTCTCAGTAAGGACTCGTGATAGTTCCATATCACGTTCCACTTCATATGTACCCGCCTGAAGTGATATGACTCTTGGAGCAAAGAATCGGAGATAGAGTTTATATCTCATCGTACCTATATCGATAGCGAGTGCATTCGGAAGTGATGAGAGTGTTGCTCATTTCTCGAGTGTATACTTCCCTGCAGACACAGCTATATCTCCGACAGATGCTATAGTAAAATATCATATTCACATTATCAGTGTGAGTATCGTCAGGAGAAATGGTAACCATCAATGACCGGATTTTTGAGGAGATCTTCGAGATATGGGAGTACGAGTGAATGACATGATAGATGGAATTATGAGCCAGTGCCGAATGTGGTGATTTTTTGGACACTATTTTTTGCCGATTCGACGGCATCATATGCTTTTTTTACTGAGTCGGCCGCTTCACGCACTTGTTCAGTTTTTGTTTCTATGGTGGTCTGTATTTTATTGGTAGTATTTTGAGCCTCTTCGATATATGGTACGGCTATATCAGTTATATTTTCCATAAGAGGTTTTTCAGATATTAGAGCCCCTGTCGCACTGTCGAGAGAAGTTTTGAGATTACGGATTTTCTCATTCCAGAGAGTACTTCCTATCGTATCGGCAAAGTCCGGAAAGAGAAATACTGTACCAATATAGAGAGTGATAATCAGGATAAAAAATGCAATAATTCGAGAAAGCATAAAAAATTTTAATTAAGAAGATCTTCTATAGAGTGAGCATTTTCGAGATTTTCAGTAATCGTTTGTATATCAGAATCTTTGAGTGCGTGCTCATTTTTTGGTATAGGAGATGCTGCTGTCGTCTGAATAATTTGAGAAGACATATTTGCAATCTCTGCATGTATATGTGCATGAGCATGACAGTGCGGACAGGTGATATCGAGATGGATATCATTTTCTGTCGTATCGCCGACTGAGATACAGTTCTCGTCGACTTTTCACTGACATTGCTGACAGACATACTGTGCGATAGTCGTATCGATGATGGTCTTAAGTATTGGGTAGAGCAAGGTGATATGATTTAGGTATATAGATGGATTTATGAGAAATATGCACGGATACGTCTCTCTGATTCCTCTCGCCCGAGGATATACGCGAGTTCGAATGCTCCTGGAGAGAACTCCTCACCAGCAAGCGCCACACGGAGTGGCCAGAGGATTTGGCCATTTTTCTTTCCAGATGCGGCTATCGCCTCGAGGATAGGAGCCTTCAGTGTATCGAGAGAGTTATAGTCTGCAGCCATGAGGAGTGGCAGTCCGAACTCGAGAGCAGCGAGTGCGTCTGCCTCTGACTCGATTTTCATTTTCGGATTTACGAGGAGATCTCGACGTAGCTCTGCAGTACCATAGAGCGACTTTGTGAGTGCGATATATTCATCGAAACGCTTCATACGAGTTTGGAGCTCTAGGAGGACTTTCGTATTCCATGTATAGTCTTTCTGTGAAAACAGATCACGATAAAAATCGGACTCATATCGCTCGAGGTACTTCGCGAGTCGCGTGTGGAGCTCGCCGATTTCCATACGTTTTATATACTCGCCATTCATCCAGTCGAGCTTCACGGGGTCGAGGACGGCTCATGACTTATGGATATCGCGTATCTCGAACTTCGCTATCATCTCATCCATGGTCATGATTTCTTCATCTTGTTTCGGGTGCCATCCGAGGAGCGAGAGAAAATTCAGGAGCGCCTCAGGGAGGTATCACTTCGCGAGATACTCTCATACCGATGTATCTCCGGTACGTTTCGAGAGTTTTTTCCCATCATTTCCGAGGACAGATGGGAGGTGTGCATACTCTGGGAGTGTGATGCCGAGTGCACGAGCAGTGAGTATCTGTATAGGCATAGAACTTATCCACTCTTCACCGCGCATCACATGGGATATCTTCATCGCTTCATCATCTATGACGACGGCACCATGATACGTCGGAAATATGCCATCAGACTTCAGGAGTACGGCATCTTCGATTTGATTCGTATTGAACTCGATACGCCCACGGATGATATCATTAAAAATAAGGGTCTCATTTTTTGGCACTTTGAGTCGGATAGTGCATTTTTCACCATTTTTTATGCGTTCGCGTGCTTCCTCGAGTGGGACATGTCGACAGTGTCCATCATATCCAGTCGGGAGTTTTAGTGACTCTTGCTCTGCACGGAGCTCAGAAAGTCTCTCAGATGTGCAGAAACAATAATATGCCGTTCCATCTTCACACATTTTATGCAGTCTCGGTGCATAAGTATCGATACGTTCAGATTGTACATATGGACCATATTCTCCACCATGACGCACACTCTCGTCTGGTATGAGTCAGAGGCTATCATGTGTATCGAGTATCCCATCGACAGCACCTTCGACGAGTCGAGTCCGATCAGTATCTTCGATGCGTATGAGGTACTCTCATCTATTGTGTCTTGCCCAGAGGTAGCAATAAAGTGCAGTACGGAGCGTACCTATATGTATATTTCCAGTTGGAGATGGCGCGAGGCGGGTGCGGACAGTCATAGAGAGTGAGATAGATATTCGTCATAAAGATACCGAAAAAAGCGGAAAAAGCAAAGGAAAGAGGATAGGAAATATGATGAGGTGAATATTTGCAAAAAAATGACAGAAACGGTATGATAGGAGTATCGTAAATATCGGAAATATGGAAAATATAGAGCTCACAGAAGAAGAACAAATAATTCTCGAAAAGAGGGGGTTTTATGTAAAGAAAAATTATACTTTTAGGAATTTTTTGACTGCAAATTATAAGATATCACTCTTTTTGCTTTTTATTTGAACGATCGCAACTTTAATAATACCATATGTTTGGATTATCTTTAATTGATATCTTGCGATTTTTTATGCTACACTTAGCATCATTTTTGGTTATTTCTTTTTACGAATTTTTTGATTTATAAGAGATTATTTTCGTTCTGGAAAAATATTTTATTCTAATGATAGAATGCTTTCATTTTGATCTATTTTTTATGAAACTATACAATGAACCCCGAATGGCATAAGATTTTTTGATGAATTTTATAAAAAAATAACAACAGATTCAGAATGAATAACGCATTATGATAAAGAAATAAAAAGATATGCTATATTTCTATGGATTATTCTTATGCCCACGCTCATATGGAGTTTCGGATATAATAATATTTATTTTATTTTAAAAATGACTTCAGTCTCCATAATATCCTGGATTCTTTTCTTAGAAATCGGTCGCCATCTCTACCAATCCCTCCACCCCCTCTACGCTTTCTGAAACCTCTGAGAAAAGATACAGTCTCTCACTCCTCAGATAGAGATAGAGAGTAAGGATATAAAAGAAGAGCTTAACAATACTCTCGACATAGACTATAAAACACTCCATCACTCTTTCGATACTCTCTCTCATACATTCGAGAAGATAGCATCACTCGTTATCCGTCTCGAGAAGATAGAGACTCGAGCGAATAAATGAAACCTCTTCGATAGTAAGAAGTATATAGGAAGCCTGAAAGATGATATCCTCACTCCACTCTCATCACTCTCGACATTTCTCTGAGAGAAAGAAATAGAACTCAGAGAACAGCAAGAAGAGCTCAGTAAGATGAGAGTACAGGTATGATGAAGTGATGAGTCATGACAGACTACACTCACCCGAGTTCGTATAGAGCCACTGATCGAAGAGATAGGGAGGCAGAGAGCGAGTATCTGAGTCATGATGGAACATGTCGCACGATTATAGACTATTTGCGAATTTCGGCATTTTCACTATAATCCACCCATTATGCCTCTTTCATATCGTATCCCACTCATCACAGGACTTCTCCTGATATTCACTGCCATCGTGAATATCACTGCTTTTCAGGTGCTCTCGAATCGATATTTCGACGTATATATCTCTGAGCTCACTCAGGCGACGATATCTCCTGATCCAGAGAAGCTCCAGGCACTCCTCCAGATATCCCAACTCGATCCATCTGAGCAGGCAGAGTATCTCGCTATTTTATCAGAGATATCGAATCTTTCTGACTCCCTCGAAAACATCTCTAAAAATCCGACACTCTATATGTCGAAAACAGGAAATAGTGGAGATACGATGATATCTCTACCTATATCTACGAGTGAGAAAAATCTTTTTCCAGCATTTAATCTCGATGCTTTCTGAGAAAATAGTATCGAATGACGTTTTGTGACGAATATTCTCAGGGGGATACTGCTCGTGAATATTATCTGGATGATTCTCGTATTGCTCGGATATTTTCTCTGGATACGATCTATATTTCGTCCTATCGGGACGATCACTACGACCATACAAAATATCATAGATCGTAAACGATACTGAGCGATACGGTATGGTGGAAATAATGAATTCACTCCACTTATCACGACGATAAATAATCTTCATAAAACTCTCTCTATCCAGGAAAAAATACGTACTGACTTCCTCTCAGATCTCTCTCATGAGATACGCACACCTATAACAGCAGTACGCTGCTATATCGAGGCACTTGAAGATTGAGTCATGAAACTCGATCAAAGCGCTCTCACTCTCCTCCAAAATGAGCTGACACGACTGACGAATATCACAGGGCGTATCATGGATTTTGAGTCACTCACACATGATATTTTCGATCATGTGACGGTAGAGACGTTTTCTATGAAAGCCGTCACAGAGTGAGTCATAAAAGAATATCTCCCCCAATTCCAAAAGGGAGAACAAACTGTCGAACTCAAACCTCCCAAAGATGCATCTATGAGTATGGATAAAAGCATGTATATACAGATACTGCATAACATCTTTTCGAATGCGATAAAATATGCAGGCACAGGTGCCAAAATCCTCATCACATATGAAAAGTCTGATACAGAATATACTCTCATATTCGCTGATAATGGGCGTGGTATACCAGAAAAAGAAATGGCATTCGTAAAGGAAAAATTTTATCGAGTCGATAAGGCGCGCACTGGACAAGACAAGAGTATGGGTATCGGACTCTCTATCATCGATCGTATCGCACGTCTCCATCGTGGAACTCTCAGTATAGAAAAAAACTCCCCAAAGGGAGTAAAGGTTATCGTGAAGATAGGGAGGTAATTAACACTCAACTATCTCTTCCTCTTTCTGGCTCACGAGATGATTCCACTCGAGCTTCGAGAGCTTTATATCGAGATGTTTCTGTATATCGGTGATGATAGCATCTTTTTGGCTTGGGTCTACTCTCCAGGTGCGCCCGAGAGAGAGGTAGTCCATCTTGTCCCATGGTACGACTTTTATGAGTCCATCATTTCTCGCATGCTCATAACACTCTTTCGAGCAAAATCCGAGATGCTTACGATATGCTTTTTCTGTAGCGATGAGTCGAGCATTACATGGGGCATAACGACAATTTTCGCAATTATCTGTTTTTTCACCAGTGTAGAGGCACTCCCCTATAGTCGTATGTGTCTTCTCATCACCGACCTCTGTCGAGACGCGTCCATCGAATGTATAGAGATTTCCGAGCCAGTTTCCGTCATTATATTCATTTACATACTTCACGACACCACCCTGGATGGAGTAATACTCGGTTTTGTTATCTTGATTGGCGAGGACGGCTGCCTTTTCACAGCGGATACCTCCCGTACAGTACCAGATGACTTTTTTTCCTTTGGCAACTTCGCCATATTTTTCGAGGAGTTTCGGTACTTCACGAAAGTTCACGGTACCAGCAGGTATCGCATTTTTAAAGTGACCGAGACGATACTCATAGTCATTTCGCATGTCGAGGATGATATAGTCATCTTTTTTATCAGATTCGAGGATATTTTTAAATTCTTCTGGTGTAAGTTCTTTTTTGTATTTTTTTACCTGATCTGCCGTCACTTTCATGCCAAGTGTGACTATTTCATTACGTATTTTGACACTCATGCGTGGAAACTTGTGATCCTCCACAGGTGTCGCCTTGGTGTCGATATCGGGGATATCACGAAAATACTTTGACGACTCGAGAAATGAGCGATACGCTCTGCACTGTCAATGATTGCCCGTCACAGTCGAGCTGATGCCCTCTGTGCCTATGTAGACACGTCATCGGAGTCCGATATCACGAGTAAAGTCGAGGTGTTCCTGAGCGACAGCATCGAGCTCTAGTTCGGGTATATCGATGAATTTATAAAACGTTAAAAGTGTATATTTAGGATTGTGTCGAGCATTGAGCTGGGAGACCATATATAGTTGCGGCTATAAAAATAAATTACGCGAGTTGCATCTCGAGTGCTCTCGATTATAGAGAAAAAGTATGAAATTCAATAGAAAGTTTTATATTAAGTTCTTAGTAATCACTTGATCACAATAAGCTCCCCAGATTATCGGTTTTTTATGAAGCTTAGAAGAGTACGCTATATTCATTAAATGAATTTATACATCATCAAATGATATATGTATGCCTGTTCTAAGAGTGGCTCTAGGCTCTAATACAACTGGAGGATTATTTACTATAGCACCTTCATCACCCATAACTGGCTCAATACAGACAAAATTTTTTCCGGGGAGTGACCATATCCATAGACGCTTGAATTCTTTATCTGCTTCTATTTTTAAGGATCATATTCATGGGATATATACTCTAATTACGCCATCTTTTGGCATATCAATCATTGTAGTACCATCATTACTCCAGCTTTGTACATCTTGAGCGATTTTATTTCATCCTTCGAATTTCCATTGAATCGCAGTTTTATCTCCTTGTGGCACATCAAAATATGGATGCATCCCGAATGAGATTGGAATAGGCTTTTCTCATTCATTAGTTATTATATAGTCAAATTTACAATCATCTCTATTGAGTTCGATGCTATTTGTAATAGAGCCTGACCACATGTATCAATCATGAGTTATCACATCATCAGAATGAAGAGATTGTACCAATGAAGTCTCCATTCGATCTATTACCTTCCATCTATTCGTACGTGCAAATCAGTGCTGAGGTAGTCTATACCCACTCCTAGATTGTTCCTCTAGAGTAAGTGGTCAAGCATTCGGGAAAAGCACTGGAATACCTCATTTTACTGATTTTGATAGATTATATAGAGACTCTTCTAGCATTCACTGAAATAGTAATTCTTTTCCTCCTAACTTTAAAGAAGTAATAATTCATCATCTCTCTGGATAAGAAACAAGTTGTCATCATCATAAAACTACTCGGGTAAGTTCATTCGAAAGAGATGCATCAACTCACTTAACTACTCATGATATTGTTAGATGAAGGTGAGATGGAACTCATGCACTATCATCTCAAAGCTGCTCAATTGCTTTCATGCTGATAATAAATACTGAAAAATATTATGAAGTATATTATATCAATTTTAAGCTAAAAAACAAGTACAAATTCCCCTTTCACCTTTCCATCGCCTTTGTAGTATTCTCTAACCTCTGCGATGGTTCCACGTTTGAATTCTTCGAATTTCTTCGTGAGCTCGCGGCCGATGACGATATGATGGTCAGCTCCGAGGTACTCTTCGAGCTCAACGAGGGTCTTCTCGATACGATGGACACTTTCATAGACGACTGTTGTGTATTCTTTGAGGGCGAGTTTTTTTAGCATGGTCTGGCGTCACTTTTTCACTGGGAGAAATCCGAGATAGAGATACTGATGAGAGTCCATACCACTTGCTACGAGTGCCGATAGTACTGCGGATGCTCATGGTACTGGTGTGACGGTGATGCCTGCCTCGACGGCAGCGCGTATGAGTACAAATCCTGGATCTGATATCCCAGGAGTGCCTGCATCCGATACGAGCGCGACATGTTTTCATTCCTGGAGGAGTTCGATTATCTTATCTGTCTTCGAGAATCCGCTATGCGAGTGAAATGACATGAGTCGTCCACCATTGGGGATATCATAGTATCCGAGGAGCTGACCAGTCATACGAGTATCCTCGCAGGCGATATAGTCTGCCTCTTTGAGTATGCGGAGTGCTCGGAGTGTGATATCTTCGAGGTTACCGATGGGAGTGGAGACTATGGAGAGAGTTCCTGCCATAAATAATATTTAGTAATTGCTATCAATACTAACTAAAACAAAATAAAAGCAATCTTTTCGACTGCTTTTATTTCTAAATCCCGAGTTTATCTCTGATTATATTGAGCTCATAGACGACCTGTTGATCTTTTTTCATTACACTTTCGAGCTTTTTACATGAATACATAACAGCAGTATGATTGCGTCCGGAAAAAATATTTCCGATGCGCTCATACGTATAATGAAGTCGATTTTTCAGGAGATACATCGCTACCTGGCGTGGTATCATGTTTTCCTTTTTTCTATCTTCTGAGAGGAGCATGCGTATCTCTATACCAAAGTGTCATGATACCGCTTGTATGAGGTCTTCATAACTACAGTTACCAGAACGGATACTCCGACCCTCTGTGAGGCTCGATGTGATAGAGCGAACTGCGAGCTTCGAGAGACGAAATGCGACATTTTCAAGTGTGGGCGGAGTATTTTTGAGGTCGTATTCCGCGATGATTTGATTCAGTACTCATTCTATTTCACGTACATTTGTTGTGACATTTTCTGCGATAAATTCCGCGACTTCTTGGGAAAGGATAAACTCTCTTGCTCTTGATTTCTCCTGGATGATAGCCAGACGCGTCTCATAGTCTGGCTCTCCGACATCGACCGTTATACCCCATTCAAATCTACTCTGTAGTCGTGGCTCAAGTTCCGTAAGTTCTTTTGGTGGGCGATCTCATGAGAGGATGATTTGCTTTCCTGCCTCATAGAGGATATTAAATATATTATAGAGTTCTTCTTGGGTTTGTTTCTTCCCTGCGAGGAACTGGACATCATCGATGACGAGGACATCTATCTGGCGATACTTCTCACGGAGCTTATCTACAGAGCGTCACTTTATGCTCGCGACATAGTCCGTGAGGAATCTATCTGCCGTAGTATAGACGACTTTCAGGTGCTTATGTTTTTCACGGATAGCATTCGCTGTCGCCTGGAGGAGATGGGTCTTCCCGAGCCCTACATTGCCATAGAGGTAGAGGGGATTGTATGATGCGCCAGGACGGCGTGCGACTGCCTCAGATGCAGCATGAGCGAGCTGAGTCGATGGCCCGATGATAAAGTTATCGAGTCTATATCTATCACTAATCAGTCGACTATTGATTCATTCTACTATCTCAACTCATTCGATTTGTTGTTTTTTGGTAGTTTTTTCGCTTGCCTTGAGTGATAGACGACAGTCTATCACCTGATCAGATCATTTTGCATCGATAGCATCATCCACGGCGATATCTATGGATGAGATACCCTTATTGATTGCCTGAACAGCCTGTTTGATATCTTCGTAGAATTTTTTCGTGAGATTATCTCGATGAAATGATGATATGACTCATAGAGTGATAGAATCTGCAGTAACATCTAAGAGAGAAAACTTCTTAAAATACGTAAGAAAATCTTGTTTACGGAGTGATACTGAGAGATTCGAGATCACCTCTTCTAGATGGGAAAATGTAAAATTTGAAGTCATAATTTGAGCTACTGAGAACAATAATTGACTATTTAAGTACAGTATTTATATTCACTATTTTCCTTTTATGTACGGGATTCTTTTTATCTTTTTCTTTCCTGAAGTCAAAAGAAAAAATAAGTTTGACAGAATCGATGTACACCTCATTTGCTCGCGAAAACACTATAGCCCTCTTCACACCAAATTCACTGAAAAAGCAAGGTGAAGTATGTGAATTTTTATATGAGAAAATGTATCATTATTTCCTATAAATTTGGAGTATATTTTTTCTTGGATATAATCTCATTTTATATATTTACCCAAATCCTATGAGCTATCTCTGAGTGCTCATATTTGGATTATTCTTACCAAATATTACTTTTGCATGTGGATGTCTTGATTGATTAGATGGTGCTGTAATATTTTATGGTTTAATTGGAGCATCCATTTTCGGTATATTCTTAATTCTACGAAATATGTACCTATGAATTAAGCTTTTATCAAAAAAGACTCCTAAGAAATAAAAAACTCTCCGAATCGGAGAGTTTTTAGTAGGATTACTTGATTTCTTTCAGGCGAGCAGCTTTACCAGTAAGATCACGGATATATCCGATATTTTTACGGCGGACCTTAAACTGACGGAGTACGACTATCTTCCCTACAAATGGTGACTGTACTGGAAAAATCTTCTCTATACCGATACCATCGATAGTAGCACGTACTGTGATAACCTTGCTGAGCGCTGTATCACCACGCATAGAAATGATGAGTCCGCGGAATATCTGAGTACGCTCTTTTTCACCTTCTTTGATAATCTGGTGAACTTCTACTTCCATACCTGTCTTGAGAAGTGGGATATCTTTATATGCCTGAGTGCTAGACTGGATAGCAGCGATGAGAGTAGAGTCCATAAAAATATGATAACGTATAATATAGGTGAAACGCGGTGGATTATATAAGAACTGCGGATAATTGCAAATTATTTTTCGAAAAAAAATGAAATACTAAAAAATGATTTTTTCTCGTTTGCAAATTTTAGTTTTGTCCTTATTATAGACGCCAGTTTTTATGAGTATATTACTTTCGTATTACTCTATCCATATATATACTCTGCCTTATGGAATTTCTTTTCACGAATCAATGAGCCCAAGTAGAAGCACTTATTTTTTTCTGTTGTCTTCTTTTGCTCGGAGTAATATTTGGATATGAGCTCTATCTGTATCTTCGACAAGTGTGGATTGTGTTTTTTCCTAAAAGACCTCCTCTCGAAGTCGAGAAAAATACTCCTCTTTCTGAGGAGTCCATCGCTCCTGTCATATGACTCGATGCTATCGAGCCACTCCCTGAGAGCACAGAGCTCCCTGAGATAATCTTAGATAATCCGGTGCTCTATACTGAAGAATGAGCTCCTATCACCCCAGAAGCCAGCCTCATCGAAGATACTCCTATACATGAGATATCTCCCCTCATCGAAGAGTCTATCGCTCCAGATGATACTGACGCGCTCTGACATGAGCCCCCTATACAGCCTGATACTCCTCTAGAAACTGTGACAGAACTCCCTCCTGTTCTCGATATTCCACCGACAGTAGTATCTATGCTGACCTCTGAGGAAGGAGATACTTCCCCACCTTCAGGGTCGAACAGCCTAGAAGAACCTATCATACCTGAGACTCCCCTAACTCCTATAGTGCCAGTCGAGAATCTACCAGAATCGACAGAAAAAGAATCGAAGAAATCGCACCGAGCACATTCAGAAAAAAAAGAACATATCGATCATAAGACCACGAAAAAACCTCATACCATCAGTCCTGCGAAACGTGAGAAGCTCGCTGAGATTATCGCGAATGTTCGCACACTCATCGCCCGATGACACGTCGATGATGCTCGTACACTCATCGTGAGTGGTCTCGCTATCGAAAAAAATAATCGTGAACTCAATATCATCATGGCGAGCATCTATGAGCGAGAACATGCATTCGAAAAAGCAGAGCTCATCCTGAAAGATATCGCCCTCGAATACCCAGAAGATATCGATATCCTGACTCATCTCGCGACGGATCTTGCTATGCAGCATAAATATGAAGTGAGCTATGAGCTCTATAAAAAGATCCTCGCTATCGGCTGAGAAAAAGAAGACATCCTCTATACTCTCACCCACCTCGCGAGTGAGATGCAGCGCCAAGATGATGCGATCGAATACGCTCGTAGCTATCTGAAGCAGTATCCACACAATCCTGAGATCCTCTGGCTCTACTCTCAGGCACAAATCTCCACATGAATGAGACGAGACGCCGTCGAGACCCTCATAAAGCTAAAAAATCTCACTCCCTATAACCAGGAAATCGCCGACCTCATACAGAAACTCGTCACCGAAGAGGAGCTTGCTGGGAATTTCTGATGAGAGAAAGCATAGTCTGTTAATTCATAATTTATTTTTTTCCATTGGCCCTTACAACCCCCCCAAATAGCATAGAAGCCGAGCGATGAGTCCTCGGCGCTATCCTCATCGATAAAGATGGGATGATACAGGTCGCGAGTATGCTCGTGGCTGACGATTTCTATGATCCAGCACATAGCATCATATTCGCGGCGATGATAGACCTCTACACACGGAACCGTCCTATCGACTCACTCACCGTCCGTGAGGTCATCGACGACCAGAAAAAGCTCGATTCCATCGGAGGAGACGCATTTCTCGCGGATCTCATGACGAGCGTCTTCACGAGTGCGAATATCTATCAGTATGCACAGATCGTGAAAAATAAATCCGTCCTCCGTAAGCTCATAAAGAGTGGAAGTGATATCATGCAGGCAGGATTCGATGAGATCACGGAGATAAATGAACTCCTCGAAAAAGCGGAGAAAGCACTCTTTTCTGTCACGCAGACATTTATCCAGAATAAGCTCGTCCATATCAAGGATATCCTCAATGCCCGATACGAAGAGTTCGCAGCTATCCATGCAGATCCTACCCTCGTCCAGGCCAATAGCGTCTCGACGGGATATGAGGGATTTGACTTCCGACTCGGAGGATTTAAGCGTGGAGATCTCATCATCGTGGCAGCGCGTCCGTCTATGGGTAAGACCGCTATCGCGATGAACTTCGCACAGAATGTCTGAGAAAAGTGAAAAAATGTCGCAGTATTTTCTCTCGAAATGTCAAAAGAGCAACTCACGGATCGTATGATCGCCGCATCTATGGCGGTCGATAGCTGGAAACTCCAGAAAGGCAAACTCTCAGAAGATGAGTTCGCGAAGATGGGTGATGCACTCGAGCGACTCTCGACCGCGAAGATATACATCGATGACTCCCCTGCTGGAGCTGGTATCCTCGAACTGAAGTCAAAGGCTCGCAGACTGAAGATGGAGTCATGACTCGACCTCATCGTCATCGACTACCTCCAGCTCATCTCGAGTGGAAATAGCTTTAATCGCGTACAAGAAGTCTCAGAAATCTCTCGCGGACTCAAGTCTCTCGCTCGTGAGCTCGATGTCCCAGTCATCGCACTCTCTCAGCTCTCTCGTGCCCTCGAGGCTCGTCCAGATAAGCGTCCTATCATGTCAGATCTCCGTGAGTCTGGTGCTATCGAGCAAGATGCTGATATCATCCTCATGCTCTATCGTGACGACTACTATAACGAGTTCTCCGAGACACCGAATGTGACCAATATATTCATCCGAAAAAATCGTAACTGACCTGTCGGACAGGTGGATCTGAAGTTCGAAAAACAACATCAGAAATTCTATGAGATAGAGCGCGCCAGAAGTGGTGACTATGATGGGGAATAAAAAAACCTCCAGTATAGGAGGTTTTTTATTCATTATTATATACTCAGAATTTCAGGGCATCGTAGTATCGGCTTTTATCTTCTCGGAATCTGATTGCCTGAAGTGCTTCTCATTTGCGTGCCTCTGCGACTATCTCCATCTCTGGGAGTGTAAATGGAACATCCGCCTCTAGTGTAATATCCATAGCTGGTCATGAGGAGAATATGAGGAGGTATGGTTCCGTGAGAATGATATCAGAAAATTCACTCCCGCTGATACCTGAGAGAAATGATTCAACCGTTCATTTCTTATCATAAAAATAGGTAATCCTCTCGAGCGAAAAAGCACTCTCACAGGCTATACTATTACTATCTTGATCAAAACATTCCTCTGCACGGACACGCATAACTCCTGTCTCATTTCCATCTATGTTACCAGTTCCAGAGAGGCTGACATTAATACCATCATCCATGCCAACTATATTCCATGAGAGAGTATCAGGATTTCATGATGTTGAGAGGGAGAGGATTTTTTTAACCTGATTTTTTATATCTGACTGACTCGGATCACAAGAAGAAATATCGAGAAGACTATCGCACTTTCCAGAAAAAAGAGGTATGATAGTGTAGCTATCGAGTCATCCTGAGAAAGTATATTTCGTAGTGTTCGAGACGATAGTATAGCTCACTGCGACCTTATCTGTACGTGATGTCTCTCATGAAAAAATCTGAGCATCAGGACTCGATGGCCTCATCTCATCAGCGAAACCATTGGCATGATTACGGATTTTGAGCATCGCATATTCGAATGCCCCTTCTGCCTGCGTGGAAGAAAGGATGGCATCATACTGGAGTCGCGATAGTCGCATATCTATGAGAAATACGCTCGCCATACCAACTACGATAATCATAAGGACTCCGATAGAACCGAGTGCCATAATGATAGAAAATCCACGATGTGAATATAGGTGAGTATGCATAAAGTTATTGTGATTGAAAAATACGCTCACTTATGGTCGTCTCTATATCGAGATTACTTTCAGATGTATTCATATTTGGCACACCTATGCGCGGCATGAGTGTGAGACGAAATATGATGGTTACTTTTTTTTCTGTCGTACTCGCATTTCCTGATATATAAAATCGCAAATGGCTGACTTTGACACGTTTTTTTGCTTCTTCAGGGACAAAGCTATCTACCAAATTAAAGGCAGATGTATAGTCGCTATTTTTTATCAGATAGAGTCAACAATGAATAGTCATATCCTGCTGAGCTATCGTATCACATGGATCTATACCCAGAGCAGTCTTCTGTCCATATATAAACATGCGAGTTCCATCCCCTATAGAGAGTATTTCACTTCCACTTGTTGTATATTCACTCGATCCATTCCAGTATACATGAGATGAGCTTGGAATAGTTGTATTTACAGCACTTATACCATGAGTTTTTATATCGTCTGCGATTGTCTCAGTAATCTCTCTCGAGGTTTCTGAGAGGTATCGAGTTGCCTTGAGCCGAGCGCTGAGAGCGGTAGTCTGGAGATATATGGATAAGATGATGATGCTCATAATCGCAAAAATCGTAGTCGCGAGCACCATTTCCACGAGAGTGAATCAAGATGTATTTCGAAAAGTATGCATACGTTATTTTTTCCAGTCAGTAATTACAGTCTTTAGGTCATATTCTATATAGCGTCCTCTCGCCTCAGTTATAACACTTGCCCTTAGGATATATCATTGATTTTTATCCTCTTTTTTTGGTGCTATGATACCCCCTGCTGTCTGTATGGAAAGAGGTGTGATAGTGAGAAATGATGCATACTTTGCTGGCTTATCTGTGATAAGATGAGTCAATCTTCCCTGAGCATCATAATACAGACGTGTAGCGGAAAATTTTTCTCCTATGGACATCGTACTAGAAAATATACTCGGAGACAGTGTTTTCATAAACACAGGATTTTTCTCGAATACTCCTGTACTTGGATTATAGAAAGATTCTTTTGTACTATAATCATTCTCTATAATAAATACACCATCCTGGAGTATACTAGGAGTAGCACTATCGAGGAGTATGCTATCCCATGGGATAAAATTGCGAAGATTCGTATTACGGGTATTTTTAATCAGCTCTATCTGTTCTCTGAGTAGGTTCGAAGTGACGATCTCATGGCGCGAGAGGATAGCAGTATCTATCGTGGAATGGAGTAGAGCAAGTATCGCTGTCATCCCGACAGAAAATATAGTCATCCCCACGATGAGTTCGACGAGGGTGAATCATTTTTCGGAAATGAGAGTACGAGTAATCTGCATGTTTAGTCAAAGTAAGGACGGAGAAGTATATCGCGAGCTCTTCCAGATGTCGTCGAGGCCCCGAGATATCCTATATGGAGTATGATACCCGTCAGAGATGATTCATCCAGACTTCCTGTAGAGAACATGCCTGTAGCGAGGGGAGGAGATATATGATAGACTATCTCTGTGACGGATGGATCTATCGCACCACTCCATCCCAGTATAGTGATATTTGTATCGAACGCATATTTTTTATACTCTTTTCTCTCATTGATATTGCCAGTCGATGTAGAAAATATGATTTCCTGACTTCATTTTTTTATATCGATATACATATGTGCGTGCGATGAAGATCCTGGATGGAGGAGTCCGGAGCGGATTTTTTGGTGCGCTACGATCCATTCCTGTGATATTGTATCGAGAGTTTTTTCGACACGCGCTCTATCCATGTAATAATTATATGGCAATACACTCATGCTCACGAACATGGCTATCATAGCGATGACGATCATGAGTTCGATAAGAGTAAATCCCGATGTATATTTTAGTATCTGCATAAAAAGTTATTGTCATGCGATAGTGACAATCTGCATGATAGCACCGAATATAGCTATAGCGAACCACATAACGAAAACTCCGGCAAGGAGGAGGGCTGCTGGTTCTATGTATTTTACCATATTTCCTAGTGCCATATCGACTTCTCGTTTGTACTGTATAGAAATTTTAGCACTGATATCACTGATAGTAGAGGTACGTTCTGCACTCTCGATCATCTGGATGATATCTGGTGTAAAAAATACATGTTCACTGTCTTCCGTAAGCATAGAGCTCGAGATTTTCCCACCATGAGATATCTCATCTGAAATACGGCGAAAGAGTTTTTCGATGACACTATTTCCAGCGCTTGAGCCAGTAAGTCTGAGTGTTTTTACGATACTGACACCAGACTTTGAGAGCAGGTGAAATGTAGACATCGTCCGTACGATGAGATAGTTTTTATATACAGGGCCGAGTATAGGGATGATAAGCTTATTTTTATCGAGCTTCATCTGACCATGTTCTGTACGACTATATCAGGCGAATATGAGTCCGATACCCAGCAGTGAGGCGAGCAGAAAAAATATATTTTCTTTGAGAAAATTGCTCGTTCCTATGAGTGCACGAGTCGTGAGAGGGAGGTCGCCAGTCATATTGCCGAGTATCGGGAGAAGCTGCGGCACGACATATATCATCACTACAGAAACTGCTAATATCAGAAATAATAGGATAATCACAGGGTATGTCATAGCACTGGTGATTTTATTTTTGAGCTCTTCTTGACTACGAAGATCAGTGGCGATAGCGAGAAATGATGTCTGTATAAGTCATGTTTGCTCACCGCTTTCGACGATAGCGATTTCTTGCTCATGGAAAAAATCAGGAAGTTTTCGCATTGCCACATTCACAGCATCTCATCCCTCGACAAAAAAAACAAGATGATCGACTCACTCTTTGAGTTTTGAGGCAGGAAGTCTATCTCTGAGTCACTTCAGTGCCATGAGGAGTGTTACTCATCATTCGAGGAGGTTCGCTACATTTTCATAGAAGAGAGCCTTATCTTTGATGGAAATATGAGAAAAAAAGGACATAAGAAAAAAGTGAAAAAATGATATCTACACTACTCATAATAATATACTCCGAGACTAATAGAAAGTGCATATCCTCCAGTGACGATATCTTCTGGGGCAGTATCGATAGGGAGAGAGATGCTATCGAGTGTGAAAATATAAGGAGAATCCTGTGTAAGGGATGTGATATAGTTAATAATATTCGCGATAGACTTACCCTGGAGTGATATACCGACACTTGCGAGAGAGAGTCCATTTGGGAGTTTTTTTCCAGGATTGACACTCACATTTGAGAGAGTGATAGCTGCTGGTTCTGTAGTTGTATTTTTCGTATAACTCGAGAGCATGATTATAGACATGATATCACTCGTCGAAAATGGCTTTTGCAGCTTTGCGATACGTGCTTGTTTTTCAGGCGAAAGTGCTCCACTCATATTTTCTTTAATATTTTTGAGAAGATTGAGCTCGGTTTCGAGTTTGGTATAGTCTTTTTCGAGGGCTTGTATACGTACATTTTTCTCTACATAGGTCATATAGACTGGACGCAGAGCAAGAACAGCTATGAGAAGTGTCACACCAAATATAATCGGTGTAAAAATACGAGATTTTGTCATGAGTACAGAAAGTGACATAAAAAAGAAAATTATGGAGTAGGGGCTGATATAACTCGGAACTGGATACCAGTAGTACGGAGTGCTGGTGTACCACTTATCGTAGTGATAGGATCGAGCGCAAATCGTCATTGTGCTGTATTCCCATAGGTGCGCATCATTTTTATGATAGTACCAGCAGGGTCTGGATGAATACCACTATCAGACTGAGTCGATATGAGGGAGGTCGATATTACATCATTCGCTATCGAGAATCCCTTGAGTCTCACATTCGCTCGTGCGGCTGCATCATAAAAATCATTGACGAGTCACTTTAGATCGATCGATGGCCGGACTGTATTCGACGCTTCGATTTTGGCGATGATGACGCTTTTTTCTCGACTCACTTCCTCGATAGATTTTTGTGTCTGTTGTATCTGAGATACGAGACTATTTTCAGCACGAGAGAGGTATGTATTATATATACTCAGTCCTATAAGTGCTAGGACGACTATAAGAGCAAAAAGGATTGTCATATACATGGAAGTATGTGATATCTTTGCTGGTAAGAGTGTTGATGGTTTGGTCTCTTGCATATAAAAAAATTATAGATACAGTAGAAAGCATATCATATATTTATTTCTTATGCAAGAAATAGCATCATTTTCTCTTGACACATCCTATACTCTTTCTGAAACTGATTTAGGAATAATACTCTTCCCACTTAGTCCTGGGGATCGGATTTTTCTCACTGGAGATCTCTGAAGTGGTAAAAGCACCTTTGCACGTGCTCTTTTACGAAACCATTTCCAGGATGATACACTCATAGTGCGGTCTCCCACGTATACCTATTATCAGAAATATACTCACTCCACCTTAGAAGGTTCTGATATATATCATTTTGATCTGTATCGTATAGATTCATATGAGGATATATTTCTGATAGGGGCTGATGATATACTCCGAAATCCTGAGAGCATATGTATCATAGAGTGGCCAGAGATACTTGCTGAGAAAATATCCCCAACTAAGACGATACACATATCTACTCTTTCTGAAAACGAACGCACATATACAATATGTCATATACCTCCTATAATACATCCTCTTCCTCCCCGATAATCCACTGTGTGAATGCCATATACCCTACCCCTGTAAGTATGATAAGAGGAAAAAAATACCCCCCATCGATAAGATGATTATAGAGTGTATGCACGAGTGTCGCTATGATGAATCCTGATATAAAATATAAAATATATCGTAAAGAAAACAGTCGATATGAGAGTGCACGCCACCAGAGCATGACACAGATACTTGCCGCGAAGACATGGAGTGGAAGGGCGAAAAATAATCTGTATAATCCCGTAAATACGATATTTTTCCATCCCTCATCGTATGCTCTAATAAGGTAGAGTATATTCTCTAGCATCACGAAACCGAGCGTGATAAAAAATGTAAAGAGGAGGAGATCTCTCCGAGAAAAACGAAAATCTCGAGAAGAGAGTCCAATACTCGATATATGTTTCACTCCTTCTTCGAGATATGCTGATATAAAAAATCCTACTATTCATCCGAGTGATAGGAATGGTATAGAAGTGGAAACTGTCATATACCGTCCAAAAAACCAAAATCCTATCATGACGACCAATAATGCAAAATGGAGTCAGAGTATCTGATAGAGAAATCATCTGATATAGGGTGAGCCATTCTTTATAGCATAGAGCATGATAACTGATAAAAGTCATAGTACTCAAATAAGTCCACCTAAGATAGCAAGATTATTTGATGAGAAATATGTTTCGAACATCATGATGATGCCAACCGAAAGTGCTCATCCGAACAGTCCACCGAAAAATCGGAGACGATTCCATGCATGATCACGAAGAAATATATCCCCATATGCCCAAAATAAGAGTGGAAAGGTCGAAAAAACAACTATCGTGATAATAGAAAGTATCGGATAATCCATATTATTTCTTTTTTATGATTTCATACTTACCGAAGTTCCAGCTTTTTGGACTTCCAGTACTGTGTGAGCGCATCATCCATGCCATGATGAGAGAATTGAGTCCGATAAAGAGAAAAAGAAATCCTATAAGATATGCGAGAAAGTCTGGAAATGCGAGGACAGTGAGTCCAAACAGTGTAAAAAATAGTCAAAAGAGTGGCATAAATATATGGATTAGAGAAGTTTCGTGATATCCAGTATAGCGATAAGCAGAGACACCGCAAGGAGAAATACCATACCAAAAGCATGGATGATGTACTCTATCTTATCGAGCATCTTTGTTTTTTTATAAAACAGACCGATAATACTTCGTGCCGTCGTCGATACGAGTCGTCCACCATCGAGTGCTGGAAATGGGAGGATATTGAGGACTCAGAGATTGATAGAGAGGAGCGCTATGATAGAGAATACTATCTTCCACGTCAGACCTGCCTCGACGACATCAGTAAATGTAGAGCCGATACCGATAGGTCAAGAGAGCATTTCTGTAGCTTCTTTTCGTTCGCTAGGAGTCACTGGAGAGACGAGCTTCCTGACGGTAGAGATGAGAACATCGAACGTAAGATGTGAGAGTGCATACGTTTCATATAGACTCGCGATTACAGCCTCTGAAAAAGGGAGTTTCATATGATACGCATCATTTATCGAGAGATCTTTATAGTCGATACGCACGCCTATCTTTCCACCCTCTGGGGTGATGACGAGAGGTCGCTCTCATCCCGTTCCAGAGACGATAAGTGTATGCTCAGCATTATCCGCGAGGACAGCACGAAACCCGTCGATATCATCGATGACTTGCCCATCGAGTGCGATAACCTGATCTCATGCGAGTACTCATGCACGCTCTGCGATACTCCCCGTGAGTGGTGAGAGCATGAGTCCACTATGTGTGATATACCCTGTCTCGATACTCTTATCGAATGATGGCAACATCAGAGATCCATAGTCTTTATCGAGGATAAGATTCGGTCAGATCGGTGATGTCCCGATGATGAAAAATCAGAAAAATATCACTATAGCAAGGATGAAGTTCATCGTCACTCAGGCGATGAGTACGAGTGAGCGAGCCCACCACTTTTTCGCAGAAAATGCATCCTTCTCATGTGCCTCATCACTCATAGGATCTTCTCACTTTATCCGCACGAATCCTCCTATCGGGAGCCAGTTCAGGGTATAGTGAGTTCATTTTTTATCCTCGAAAAGTGTCTTCGCATGCGGTGGGATACCGATACCGAACTCCTCGACACGCATCTTCGTAAGTCGGGCAGTGAGAAAGTGTCCCATCTCATGGAGAAATACGATACATGTAAAAATCGCTATCGTGAGGAGTATGCCGAGAAATATAGTCATGAGTGGTGTGGTTCGTTGTTTTTAGGAGTTGGTATATTCATTAGAGTCACGTACATTTCGAGATGGTCTGTCATCCTGGGCTTATCCCAGGATCCATTCCAGAGATATAGATTCCTACATACACCCCCAAGGGTACTTCTATGATTCGTTTCACTTCGCAAAGGGCGCGCAAGAATGACAGAAAGTATAGATATGTGTATGAAAATACTATAAGATTCCTACTTCGCCATCTGATCTTTTATATGCGTGAAGAGATGATTCACGAGATCTGCGAGATTATCGAAGTGCTCACGTTCTGAGCGATATGATTTTGGTCCTACAGAGAGGATTAGTTTACCACTCGCCTTCCCATCCGCTTCTCGCTTCGCAGTGAGCTCTACTCGGACGGGGCTATTTGGTTTCTCATGTTTTTTTATATAGGAGTCCATTTTTCAGGCGAGATTTTTCTCTATGAGGATACTGATAGATTCTTTTTCGACTGGATAATCTGCTGCATGGATGATAATCTCTGGTGCTGTGGTCATAAGTATGAAAATTAGTGGATAAACATATTAATGATGATGATCGCTATCCTCATGAATTTCATCAGAATCATGAGATTTTTTATACTTTTCTTTCCAGGACTGTATCAGGATTTTTTCTTCTTTTGTTCGCAGATCTATCGGGATTCCACGTACCATAGTCTCATCGAGCTTTTCCACATATTCACTCGTGATATACTCTTTACCATGCGTCGCGAGATGTGACTTCACGACTCCAGAGAGGCTCTCTACGAGGATGTCGAATGGTTCCTTTTCTTCTTCGGCGTGATGTCATTTTTTCTTCCCGACATCCTGGAGAAATGTTATAATGGCATTTGGTTTGCGTGCGGAGTAGAGGGTGAATTCTTCTGCACCATTGAGCTTCACGACGACATCAGACATCCCGAGGAGCGCCGCCCACCAGGATCGTGTCCGTATCTCGACCCCTTCTATCTTCTCATAGGGGATATAGAGGAGGTTCGAGGAGAACCACTTCCAGTGCATCGCGACGATAGTACTCTCTGTCATGATCCACACATCTACATACCAGTCGAAGAGCTTATACATGAGGATACTATAGATGACCATCATATAGATATATGAGTACCACTCTGGGATACTCGACCGCAGACCGAAGACATCCTGTCAGTAGAGAAATCCTGGGATGATAACCGCGAAAAATACCCATACCAATATATCCTCTACGATGACGAATGGATGCCGATGATATACTTCTCGTATCTCAGCATCTGCACCCGTATATGCTCGGAAAAATAAAGAATCGAAATTATTCATAAAATGCGATTATGCAGATTTAGAGTTGGAAGTGTCTTCGTAGAGGTGCTTATGATTCAGGCTGATGGCTATGAAAAAAGCACTCACTCCAATAATCAGTCCGATGCCAGTAAGAGTGAGATAGTAGAGGAACTGATTCGATGCGAGACTATAGGTAGACTCTATATAAGCAACACCACCCATATAGAGAAATATTTCGATGATACCTACGATATAAAATATCTGCCTATGAACTCGGTAGATAAGGATAAGAAAAAATATGTTTATAAGAGGAAACCAAAGCATAGGAAGAGTATAAGGAAATTCGAAATATTCGCAAGGAGAATGAGAGAGAAAGATTCTTAATTTTTATTAATATTCTTTTGACAATATGTATATTTTAGTATATAGTAAATACGTACTAGTGTCGCTCTATCTGTGACTGAAAGTAAGAACTTGAGGAAGTTTCTATAGTACAATTAGGAGAAGTTTTATGTCGTCAGAAAAAGGTAAGGTAGTAGATTTGGCACTCGCAGCTGTAGTAAAAAATGCGAAAATAATTACTATTAGTAAGCAATTCCTAGTAGAATTAATTAGCAATATCAAAGAAATCGCGGCACTAAAAGGCATAAAAGGCGGACTTACACTTGAACGCCTAAAAAAAGCAATTTCTAAGATGAATCTCACAGTGAAAGAAGTGAAAGATTGTGGACTAAAACACATGCGTAGCATGGCTTGGGAAGTCAATAAACAATCATTCACATAAGGAGGTGATCAACTATCTGACTACACATTAGATGTAGGACTACTCTAAATACATTTTCTATAGAGCATGTGCTATCCATTCGGATATGCCTCCTGCTCACATGTAGAAGATACATTAAAGCCGTACAGTACGTACGGCTTTTTTTATTTCGCTTCAGACCAGTTCCGACCAGTCCCCATATCGACTCGTATCGGTGGGACTCTATCGCCGAGCATGCCATGTCCAGAGAGGTGTCGCGCGAGTACACCCTCCATCGCATCCGTGACGATCTCTCGCCATATATCAACCTCATCTGTCGGTATGTCGAATACGAGCTCATCATGCACCTGGAGTATCATCGCGCCATGGAGACCACTATTGCGAACTTTCGCATCTATATCGAGCATCGCGTATTTCAGCATATCAGCCGCTGTCCCCTGTATCGGCATATTTATCGCCTCACGATCAGATATGCCTCGTATCGTCTTATTCGCATCGGTGAGTCCTGGGATATATCGCCTCCGACCGAACGCCGTCTCTACATATCCGAGCGCACGACCATCTTCGAGGATGGTCTCATAGTAGTTCTTCACGCCAGGGTATTTCTCATAAAATGCCTGGATATACTTCTCCGCCTCCCATGGCGCAGCACCGAGTGTCTTCGCGAGCCCGAATCCCGTGATGCCATATATCACTCCGAAGTTCACTGTCTTCGCGATACGTCGCTGCTCACTCGATATCACACTCGCCTCTCCGAAGAGGAACTTCGCCGTCCGCATATGGATGTCCTCTCCCATCTCGAATGCCTCGAGAAGAGCTCTATCCTGAGAGAGCCATGCGAGCACTCGTATCTCTATCTGAGAGTAGTCTGCGACGAGAAATATATGCCCCTCACTCGGGATGAAACACGACTTTATCTCGTCGGCATAGCCACTACCAGTCGGGATATTCTGCAGATTCGGATCGGTAGAGCTCATACGTCCAGTCGCAGCACCGAGCTGCACATAGGTCGTATGGATACGATGCGTATCTGGATCCGCGGACCGGAGGAGCGCATCCACATAGGTAGACTGGAGCTTCGAGAGGGAGCGGTGCTCGATGATGAGACGCGCGATATCATACTCTTTCGCTATCTCTTCGAGCACTTCTGTATCGACAGAGTATCCGGTTTTATTTTTTTTCAGTGGTTTTATGCCGAGCTTGCCGAAGAGGAGTTCTGCTATCTGCTTCGGAGAGTGCAGATTCAGGAACTCTCCCGTCACCTCGAATATCTCACGCTCGAGCCTGTCGATATCACTCGTGATACGTGTACCGATCTCACGGAGTCATGCGGTATCTAGGACGACACCTCGCGACTCCATCTCTGCGAGTACTGGGAGGAGTCGGGACTCCAGTGCGAATATATCTGCCTCTCGATCACTCATCTCCCGCTCCTTATAGAGCCGCATGAGCGCTATACGTCCCTCTGGTGTCTCATCCCATGCATATCCCGTCTCTCGCTCCATACACTCAGAAAATGTCCCTCGTGAAAGTGACTGAGAGAGTGTCAGAGCGGTGCGGATGTCGTAAAAAGTGGGCATTTATTTATAGATATTACCTCGATAATCGACATTTATGATAGTCATTTTCTCTCATTCGTCACGAAAAATAATTCGCATTTTTCATTTTCTTACGCGAAATAAGTCTTTTTCTCAGACGAGTTTTTTTACATCGAGTCCATCGAGTGTACGTGTGAGTATTTTGCGGAGGATATCAGAGAGGATGATTCGCTCTGCGAGAGTGAGTTTCAGGAGGAATTTTTCTATCTTATCCATGGAGTTTTTCGATACGTTTTATGAGCTCGGCAGGGTCTATGCCACTCTCAGAGTATATACCATATCACTCTGGACTCTCATAGTATGTCACATCTTTTTCATCTGCGTGTATCGGCTTTATAAATAGACCTCCATCTTTTTCAGTAGCGATAAAGTTCTTCGTCTGTACTTGGTCACGCCATGCTTTCGGGAGAGTCACTTGTCCAGTATTAAAGAGTTTCAGTACGTATGTCATGATTAGTTAATTTAGTGAATTTTATTATATCCTTTTATATCGATATGCAATAAAAATATATTGACAATATAACTATATAGGCTATACTGAAATTAGTGTCAACTTTTTTATCATATTTTTTATGGATTTTCAAGAAAAACTTTACGACACACTTCAACGTATGAGAGCAAAGATTCATACAGGGATAGTCTCGACTGTTCAGGGAATTAGAGAAAAAACACAAACTGCTCTTGAATGACCTAAAACAATAGAAATAGCAGGCAAGAAAATCCTCGCGATGCCACTCGAAAGTATGTCGCTTACTCCAGAACAACAAAAGAAGTTTACACAAACTATAGAAGAAGGGGGTATAGGAGGTTTTGAAGTTAATACCTCAACAATGTCGGAATCAGAACAAATACAATTCGCAAAAGATCATCAAAAAGCACCAATTGATTGGCAAGTAAGTTTTGAAGACTTTCAAGAAGAAATCGACGGAAAACCTTATAAGGGTTTTGACCTCTTCAAAAAAGTGTACGAAGCATTCCCATATATCGCGAGAATGACAAAAGACGAAGCCACAGAGGCAGGATTTTACCCAATTATTCATTACCGCAACTTTGCTGCTCGCAAATGGATGGCAGAGATGAACGGCGGACACCTTGCCACACTTGATAAAGACTATAATGGCGAACTCCGTGATATCTATAACGCAGCAGAAGGAAAAACAAACCTTCAAAAACTCGCCGCAATGGGTCAAGCACCACTTGGCTGGCGTAATGCTGATGATGCGAAGGTGTATGACTTGGGGGATTGGGCGGGGTTGGGTTCTGGCTCGCTTTTTGGTGATGGTGGTGTCCGCGCATTGGGCACGCGCCGTGATGAGGCGGTCGCAGGCAATAACTGATATTGGCGGAGGCGCGCTGTCAGTAGTGTCGTTGTATTGGATAAATAGTCTCTTTGACACTTTATCTCTTTTGGTTTTTCGAAAATCGTATATACAGTTAATTTTGAAGTCTATATAACAGATGGGATATCCGCTCTCGCGCGGATTTTTTGTCTTTCCTCTCTCTGACACAAGAGAAACGTAGTCTTTTTGCCTTTTCCCCGCATTTCTCTATAATCGGCGCATGCCTACTCGAAAGATATATACGAACACGCTCGCGCAGATCGGTGCGAAAGTCCTGACCGCCCTCATCTCTATCGTGATGATAAAAATCCTCACGAACTACCTCGATATCGCAGGATACGGACTCTACTCGAAGATATATAACTATCTCTCTATATTCGCTGTCATCGCGGATCTCGGACTCTACACTATCACCGTGAGAGAGATATCGAGTCATGCACACGATGCACGGATGGTCGAGCGCATATCTGGGAATGTACTCGCACTCCGTACCCTCTCCGGAGTCATCATTATAGCACTATCACTCATCATCGCACTCATGCTCCCCGGATATGATGATATGACGGCACTCATCGGTGTGGGTATAGCGAGCGTATTTACTCTCGCAGGACTCATAAATAGCTCTCTCATGAGCTACCTCCAGGCGACACTCCGTACCGAGTTCTCTCTCGTCGCGAATACCGCAGGGAAGCTCCTGACATTCGGGACGATCGTGATGTGTGTGACATTTTTCGCGAGTGCAGCTCAGACAGAGAGATTCACGCTCATCATGCTCGCAGGCCTCGCTGGCAATATCCTCATGACCGCGCTCACCTGGTGGTATGCGAGTCGACATATGCGTATCCGATTTCTCTGGGAGCGAGACTATATCATCCATATCATCCGCACTTCCCTCCCCTATGGACTCGCGCTATTTCTGAATGTCATATTTTTTAAGGTGGACACCATCCTCCTCTCTGTGATGACGCCAGATGATATAGCAGATATGGCAGTCGCACTCTACGCCCTCCCGATGAAGCTCGTCGAAGTCGGGATGATGTATGGGACGATATTCCTAAACTCGCTCCTCCCAGTCCTCACCGGACTCATCGAGCGAAAAGAGTGGGCGAAATACCAGAAAATAGTCCGACACTCTCTCATCCTCCTCGCGAGCGGTGGAGCGTTCTGAGCCCTCATACTCACATTTTTCGCGGATAGTATCCTCCTCCTCATATCGAGTCGAGAGTATATCGAGACTATGATAACATGATATAGCTCGGTCGATGCACTCCGTATCGTGGGATGGATATTTTTCGTGTACTTCATCTCATCACTCTACACCTATATCCTCATCGCGCGTGGTGCCGAGCGGAAGATGCTCACGATAAATGCTATCGTCGCCATCATAAATATCGTGGGAAATATCATATTCATCCCGCTTTATAGCTTCATCGGGTCTGCCTGGGTGACCCTCGCTTCGCAGGTGCTCCTGCTCATACTGACATATACGGCCGTCCGCTCTCTCACGAGAACAGAAAAATAGAAAAATACCACTCCAAAATTTGGAAGTTCTAGAGTTTTCTGATATGATAGTGAGAGATATTATCCCACACACTATGGACCAAAATCACATAAACGCGCTCATCAGTTATTTTTTCCTAGGACCACTCTTTCTCCTCGCGAAAAAATGAACTCCACTCGCTGATCCCTATGTGCAGAGGCACGCACGGGCATCATCGAAAATCATCGGACTCACATTCGTGGCGATTATCATATATTTCATGCTCAGAGGATATATCGGAGTATCGTTTTTCGGTATCGATATCCGGACTATCGTCATCGCGAGCATCATGACGGTTTCTATCATATTTCTCATGCGGGGAGCCTATAGAGCCTATCATGGTGATGTGACCGATAGCTTCACGAGTCTCTCCGAATCGAATATGCTCGATGGTATGGGTCATATGGATGTAGTGCGTATAGAGCGCGAAGAGGATAGTATCCGCATACTCGCGAGTCTCATACCGTATGTCGGTATATTCGTCTCTTCACGTCATGATAGTCCACTCATCACGCGTGCGCGCATCATCGGGTCGACATTCATGATGCTCTATATCGTGACGTCATTTTTCGGGAATGGTGGAGAGAGTTTTTTCTCATTTCTCGTCATGGCAGTCGGCATCATCGCGATCGTAGTCGAGGGGGTATCACTCCTCCTCATGGGGCGATGGGTCGCACCACAGATGCTCTCACACCTCCCGAGCGCAGTCGAGGTCGAGGCACATATCATCGCGAGCATGCAGTCGGCATGACTCTTTCTCCGCGTCATCGTAGGCTGAGAAAAGACGATGACCTATGCCGAGTACTACAGACGCGCACTCGAGCGAGCCCCAGCATGATCAGGAGAGATGCCTCCATACTTCATGCCAGTCGGACTCATCGGACTCCCGATATGGAACCTATTCACCCTCCCGTCACTCTTCATCCCACGATATCGTCCATATAGAGGACTCATCATCGAGGGGGCTCTCATCACACTCATATTCATCGCCGGATGGATACTCACGCCAGGATACATGGATACTATCCTCCTCATCCTTCTATTCCCTATCATAGATATCATGAGCTCTGGTGTGAGAAATGCTGAGCACGGTACACCGATACTCAGACTCATCTCATGAATCTTCACACATGTACATACACTCCAGTCAGATATCCGAGCGACGACGACACAGACAGAGCGCTACACATATGATGCTCCCACAGAGAATCCGAATCCTCCATCTGCATCGGATGTTATAGAGTCCTCACTTAAATAATACACTATTCTGTCATTCTGGGCTTGTCCCAGAATCCAGCAGTGAGCATAGATTCCTGCATACGCAGGAATGACACAATCATTACATTAACCAATGTAAAAGCACTATATATCCCGCATATAATAAAAAAGCACCACTTACGTGGTGATTTTTTATAGTCCCTCTATACCGTTATAGATCTTATTTTATCCCTGTGTGCAATGAGATCATACCGAGTACTGCTCGATATGATGACAGCGGATCGGACTCCATAGGAGACTATGGCATCCGCCCTAGGAAGCGGTATAATTTGTAGAGAAAAATACCGACCAGATGCACGAGAGTAGAGAGAATACATAAGCTATTATATGAGATATTTTTTAGAAGCAAATAAATTGAGAAAATCCAGATTGACGATGCGACCCTCCGAAAAATGTGTACAAGACGGCAGTATACTAGAGAGAAAGTCACTATAACTATAATGATTCGAGAAAATTTGAAAAAGTACATATCTGTGATATAATGATATACATGATAGGACAAAAGCTCGAAAAAATCATCACACCAAAAGATACCCATCTCCATGCAGTCGAATTCGCTGGCATGGGGTATGAGTCATTTGACCAGAACATCCAGAAATATATAAAGCATCTCGGAAAAAAACACACAACAGAGACGACATCATTCCGTGCTGATATCGAGTCTGACTATGATGATACTATAGAGTCATCCGCCGGGCAGATACTCGAGCTCATCGAGACGGATATCTCTCATGGACACCATACAGAGCTCGCACTCAGATGACACAGTCTCGGATGACGTACACTCATGCATACACTACTGAGATATCCTGAGATTCTCGACCATACGCGAGAGATCACACTCATACATATCCCACTCCATCTCGATATCTTCCCATGATCACAGATACAAAAAATCTTTTCGAGAAAGTGACTCCACTTTAGTGATAATTTTCTCCGTAGTCTAGCAGTCGATACGCTCGATATAAATGAGCAATTTATCGCACTCTTGCGAGAAAAATGATGGAAATGAGATATATCCGCTGTATCTGATAGAGAGGATACCACTCTGATGAAACTCTATGGCCTGGAGTACTCTATACGAGCGAGAGACTTCGCTGAACAGCTCCGAGAGTTTCATGATGTCGTGAGTCATATATCCGAAAAAAAGAAAATAGTGGGACAGATCATCAGCAAATCTAATCCCATGAATATCCCTTTTAATAGAAAAATACCCACATGACACAATGCTGAAAATATTATAGATATCAGAGAACAGGTATTTGATAAAAAACTTAATAATTTCTTAGCGATACTCTTGCTAACAGCATTGCTCCAGATACCCGAAAGTCATATAAAAAACTCTAATTATTACGAGGAGTCAATAAATAACATCCCTTCATGACATAGCACATGGGCTCAGGTATTCTAATTATAGATATTTCCTCCTCCGTAGCGCATACCCCATCCCTATCCCAGCAGAAAATATCATCATAACGATTCATGCGGTATGACTCGCATCTGGAGTCGTCTGTGAATTATCGGCATACGTAGTAGGTATGACCTCTACTATGGCAGGCGATGGAGATTTTGGTTTTTTCGGTTTCGGTTTTTTCGCGACTCGAGGAGCAGGCTCGACGACGAGTGAGTAGAGCTGAGTATCGACTGGCTCGAGTGCACCACTCAGATAGGTGCGGAGCACGAGAGCGTGCTCGCCGGGTGAGAGTTTCCAGGATTTCGGATTTTTCCCAGTATGGACGAGCTCTCAGTCGAGTATCCAGCTATAGATATAGCCACGGAGTGTCTCGTCGAGAGTGAAGTTCAGACTACAGTGAGGAGTACGCTTGTATTGGCAGGTATATATATCATCTCATGTAGTACCAGTGCGCCCCTGGAGCTCGAGGGTCGGTGGTGAGAAAAATACCATTTTTAGTTTTTTCGGTTTTTTCTTTTTTATAGATTTCTCTGTATCGGATACTTTCGAGGATTTCTGTTTTTTCTCGGTAGGCGGTTTCTCTACTTTTGGGCGAGGACCCACGACATGGACGATATATCGCACCTCGTCATAGTTCCCTGCCATATCTATGACTCTGAGTATCATCTCGTGCGTCCCAGCAGTGTACTTCTGTGTACCAGGATCCTCTGACCATCAGACGCGATTGGTCCCATATATCCAGAAAAATCTCACCTTCCCGCCACCAGGATCATGCGAGCGCTCAGCCGTGAAGTTCAGACTACAGGTCCAGCTATAGCAGCGCATCTCATAGGTACCTATCTGCTCATAGTAGTCTTTCCACTTGCCATCGAGCTCGAGGATGGCGACTGGACGGATAGTATCGATAACTCAAGCTCATGGGCTCGATGATGTGCTCGAGACCACGATATCGAAAATAACAGGATAGTTCACACGAACTGACATGAGAGGAGATGTTTTCGATGTGAGCTCCATAATATATGTGCCACTCGAGGAGTAGTAGACAGTCGTAGGGTTACAGTCGGCGTCAGCCTCTAGGATATCACCAGTACCAAATGCACACACATAGTCGCGCATACTATATCCCGATGAGAATATCGGTTCGAGTGTGATATTTATCCGACACTCTCGGGTCGTACAGATGAATACTCATCACGAGAGCGTCGCATTCGTCGGAGACTGGAGTGTCGGGATGATATCTGGAAATGATACTGGAGTGGAGATGATATCGGATGAAGTAGTCGCTCAGGAGGCTGTGGATACTGTGACTATGTTCGATGTGATAGCTCGATAGCTATCGAACGATGATGTCAGGAGAAATCCTACCGGCACCTGTCATCATACAGAGCGAAATCCCATATCAGAAATAGTCTTCAGTCGTAAATCGCTCGATGTGCTATTATTGATTTTGAGTGCTGTCTTCTCGATATCTCACTCGACCAGAGTGAGTATGAGAGTATATCCAGAGAGAGTCGCATCGACGATATATCCAGTCTGAGTATCTATCCTCGTACTCGAGAGTCACCCCGTACTCGAGTAGAGTGCGATACTACCAGTATGGAGGACTCATGTCAGTGCATATGGATAGAGTATCATGAGAGTATCGATCCTACTATCTGTATCAACATCATCATAAACGAGAGATATCGGCGCGAGTGATCACGTCTCGGTATATATCTCGGGTATCACCATCGCTCCAGTATCTGTAGGCATAGTACTCCCCGACGTACTATCCACGAGTCCTGTCGCGCCAGAGAGCGTCATGCCAGTATCGGATAAGGCACCAGAAGAGCTATCTACAGTACCACTCGATGTCATATCACTTCATGATGCAGTAGGCATACTCGTACCACTTTCTGAGAGGATATCCCCACTTCATGTAGCGAGAGTGCCAGAGCTCATCTCTGTAGGAGTATCTAGAGAGCCCGTCGATGCGATACTCCCCGCATCTGAGATGATAGAAGTATCACAGGATGTATCAGTATAGCTGATAGTAAGTATGACATCATCTTTCTGTGTGCCGTTATAGCTATAGGAGTCCACGAAGACTCAGAGAGTATCCTTCAGATATATGGTTTCATCCCCAGAGTTATTCAGAGCAATCTTCGTCTCACTATAGAGAAATCTCCGCTCCTCATGGGCAGAAAGGGTTATGCCAGATGGTATGATGAAAGTCTTCGCGCTCACATCAGAGAGAGTATATCCCCCGATATCGACCGACTCACAGCCAGTATTTCGTATGTCTATATACTCTCAGAGTGTATCATCTCATACAGGGTTCGGCAGTAGGGCTACGATTTCGACCCCAGCCCATACCTCGGTCGTGATAAAACACATGAGAAAAGTAGCTACAAGGAAGCGTCTCATAAATATAGATTATGAGAACATAATAGGTACAGATTATTAATTTTTTGTTACTTTTTTAGAAAAAGAGTAAGACAAAAATTATAGCTATTGTATTATTATTTCTTATGAAATTGACTCTTCTTTTTATTATGACTTCCACCTCATCAGAGTCATCGTGAGAGTCCTCAGCTTTCGATTAATGATAAGAGCTCTGGAGAGAGTCCTGTAGTATTTTGTATTTTTTCTTGGGTATGTGTCGTTATTTTTTGTATCGGGAGATTAGTTGATGGTTCTACGATAGTATTCTGAGACTCTTTCTTTCTCGATAGAATAGTAGAGTGTATGACGGGATTCATTTCCCCTCCGTTTTGTATAAATGCATTTACAGCCGCATCTATGTCTTTGAGTGGCATTGTACGGAGTGATTTTGCAAATATGATATCATCGAAGAATCTCTGCATAATACTACTGGCTTCTGAGGAAAGACTTCTTAATAATGTAGGGATATCCAGGATTGTCTCAGGATCAGTCATGCGATACTTCTTTAAGATTTCTCTATCATCCTGTAGTAACCCGAGTATTATTTCTATAGAATATCATGTCTCTCACTGTAGTTTCTGGATAAGAGATTTTTTAAACTTATTTGATATTTTACTGATGGTAGAAACTTTGATATTTGGTGGAGTATCCATAATATTTTTCTAAAAATAATATACAATTATATATTCGATATAGCATCCTTATCTATAAATTCTTTTCCAAGCACTTGATGCATGGCATCCTTCGTGGGATATGGAAGATGATCTAGCATAGTCTTTATGTCTATCTCTTGAGATATATCAGTGATTCATTTTCTTAAGAGAATCTCTGTATTCGCGGAAAGGATGAGTCTGAATAATTCTGTAACTTTCTTTATCTCTTCAGATACTTCTAGATACGAACGTATCGTATGTTTTGTTTTTTCTGAGATACTCTGAATCTCTTCAATAGTGAGTGTATCAGGTGATTTTATTTTTTTCATATATAAATTCATTATTGTCAATAATTTGCTTTTTGCAAGTTTTTTTCTATACTTCCAGGCAAAATATATAATCATTCCCTTCTTACGATATGTTCGCATTTTCTGCTATCAATCTGGGCTGCTCGAAAAATCTCGTCGACCTCGAATACGCCATCGGTGAAATACTCAAATACTCTGATCGCGCGCCTATAGAGTTTTATGATAATCCTGAGGATAAAGACGCCGAGTACGTCATCGTAAATACCTGTGGATTCCTCTCATCGGCACGACAGGAAAGCGAAGAAACTCTCTCGTACTATGACTCTCTCGGGAAGAAGCTCATACTCATGGGCTGCTATGTGAGTGTGAAGGATGATGCATTTCTCGCGGGACTAAAAAATCTCGTCTCGATAGTCCCATTTATGAGCTACTCTGTCATCGAAGAGCTCGTCCTCGGGAAAAAGTCGAAATTCAATCTCAGTGCTATAGTGCAAGCAAAAAAAGCACACAAAGAATCCAAAGAAAAAACCCTCTCGAACTATCTCGCCTCGATAGAGGCACCAGGAAAAGGAAAAAAAGCATTCGTCTGGAGGGGTGACGAGGTACGCGCCTACATGCATGCACCATTCGGATATGAGTATCTAAAAGTCGCAGAGTGATGCGATAATAACTGTACATTTTGTATCATACCGACGATACGTGGTCGCCAGCAGTCTCGTCCTATCGAGGCTATCGTCGAAGAGGTGAAGCTCATGCTCCGGGAGGGTATCCGTGAGATACAGATACTCTCACAGGATACGACCAGATACGGCACAGATATCTATGGTGAGCCTCGTCTCATCGAGATGCTCGAGGCGATCGATGCGATCGAGTGAGACTTCACCTATAGAGTCTATTACCTCTACCCAGATATCCTCACACTCTCTCATCTCGAGCGCCTTGCGAAGCTCACGAAGTTCCTCCCCTACTTCGATATACCATTCCAGCATGCGAGTGAGAATATCCTGAAGCTCATGGGTCGCCACTATGACCGAGCACATATCGATAGTTTTATCGAGTACATCAGAGCACATTTTCCAGATTCATTTATCCGTACAGCGTTTATCATAGGATTTCCTGGCGAGACAGATGCTGACTTTCAGATACTCCTCGACTTTATAGAGAAATACCGATTCGAATCGGTGGGGATATTCCAGTATCATGATGAGCCACTCGCTGCGAGCTCGAAGCTCCCTGGCAAAGTCGATGATGCTGTCGCGAAGAATCGCATCAATATCATAAATCCTCTTTTATCAGAGATCTATGAGGAGAAGAGAAATGCTCGAATGAAGCAAAAACAACATGGATATATCATGGATATCCGAGAAAATACTATCATCATCCGTCCAGAACTCGCCGCACCAGAGGTCGATGACTACGATGAGGTACTCCGCACAGATATCGAAGGTGGCGATATATCTATATGAAGCTATCTCACCTATACACTCTCAGATATCATACCTGAGAATACTGACTGAGTGAAAAATCCATTTTCTCACTAGGGAAAAACTCTAAAATTATCTGAATGAATCTGAGGTAAAAATACTATCTGATACAAGAAGATTGAGTACTTTTGCCTTTACGCGTCATCCATATGTATCGATATCTGGGTAATAGACTCGAATATGCTCTAAGAGCTTTTTCGCATATTGCGTACTATACTCATCAGGGGACTGCACTGGTATCGGTATCGCTGTCGGTAATGTGGTTTTTATAGTTTCAGTGAGAGCTATGATTTTTGTATTATTCTCTATGGTTTTTTTTAGAGCTTTTTTCTTTCTTCCACTTTCGGTATGGGTGGTATTTTTATGAGATTCCCATCAGAGCTCGGCGAGCACTTTAGCGATACTCGTGTCATGATAGACATTTTGTTGTCCATTTTTCCCCGTATGAGTGATGCCCATCTCCCCGAGCAAACGAGCGATATCTCTATAGGTATACCTTTCGAAAATATCATTTCCATGATAGAGCACGAGGAACCATGATATCGCATCGACTTTTTCTCCGTAGTATGCGGTGAGCTTCTCGGATATTTCACGGAGTATCTCTTTTCGCTGAGGATGGCGTGGGAGATCTGGAAGTGAGTCTAGCGTGATATTGAGTGTGTTATATTTCGTGGCGAGGATGTGTACTTTTTCTAGTACATATGGCGCGAAACCCTTATCTTTCACATTCTTAAATGGTATGCCTTCGTATTGTTTGATGTAGTTCATAAGACGAGTATTATGCTATCAGTTTAGCATGATATCCTGATAAAAGCAAAAATCTCTCTTACTTCTAAGAGAGATTTTGGTATCTTGTGGTGGCGAGAACCAGACTTGAACTGGTGACACACGGCTTTTCAGGCCGCTGCTCTACCAACTGAGCTACCCCGCCAAGACGAGGTGCATTATAGAGATGACGTCTCTAAAAGCAAATCGAAAAATAAAAAAGTGTATACGGGTCCATATGTTTTATTCTGGCTGCTTTTTCTTTACTTGCTTTTCTACTTTTTTTGCGCGAGAATTCTGTATCATTCATGAGACAGCTCTTCATACTCGTGCAGCCACCTGTCTCACTGGCGATGCAGACTTTCCGAGATCAAATTTTAATCGAAAATCTGTCTCCTTTTGGTCCATAGTGATAGTTTTCATACTCTCTTTAAATCGTAGTAAAAATTCTGTGAAAGCGATTTTATCATGAATTTTTGGGAACATTTCCTTATCTCTATGAAAAATGAACTCAAAACCACCAATATTTTCTACACCTTTATCTGATAATTTTTCGATAGTAAGATGATATAATCAACTCTCTTCTAGCCCTCATTTTGGAGTTAAAATTTCGAAATGATTCGAATAGTGTACATCATAGGGGGTATCATTTTTTTCAGCCTTACGATATCAAATACGATTCATAATCAATTCTGGAAAGAATGATTCAGACTCACTATTTCGACTTCAATTTTTAAATACAAGTTTTAATCCTATTGATCGAATCGCACTCATAGATGAAACAATTTCTTTTGGCAACGGAGAACTATTAAGATTATTCATAGAAATGATAAAAAGTAAATTGTATTCATTCTAGAAAAATAAACTAATTTGTCAAAAGTAAATTTTGGCGTATAACACTCTCATAGCTCCACATCTCCATATAGTCCTCATCCGTCTCATGATCGAATCCGAGGATATGGAGGACTCCATGAAGTACGAGTATCTCGAGTTCCCGCTCGATACTATGCCCGTGCTCACCTGCTTGCTCTGTGACCCGAGAGAGTGAGAGCACTACCTCCCCCGCGACTTCATCATCTCCGAGGGATGCGAAATCCTCAAAATAATGAAACGATAGTACATCCGTAGTCGAGTCTTTCTGTCTATATGTATGATTGAGCATGCGCATGGCATCATCACTGATATACGCGATATGGATGATGCCATGCTGTGGGATATCGACACGACTCGACACCTCGCTCGCGATGAGTTCGAGCCGACGCACGTCGAGAGACACACTCTCATCCTGATGGAGAAAAACGAGAGAAAACATGCTAGAGAGGATTGGATATGATACGGATTTCTTCATGGAGCTCGATGCCATGGTGTTCGAGTACTGCTTTTTTCACATGGTCGCGGAGTGCGAGGACATCGTGCCAGGTTCACTTTTCATCATTGATAAAAAAATTCCCATGTCGCTCACTCACATGCACTCATCCAGTGCGGTATCACTTCAGTCCTGCCTCATCGATGAGTTTCCCTGCACTGAGGAGCTCGATATGTCCACGCTCGCCAGTGAGATGCTCCTTACCACCGATAAATTCACGATACTCTGTAGTACGAGGATTCTTAAAAAAGCTCCCACACGAAAATCCTGGTGGCTGCTTCAGCCTGCGGAGTGCCTGGAGATCTGCCGGAGTATATGACTCATAGGCTCATCCGAGAGGCGCCACATTGAGAGTCGTATCCACGACGAAATATCTCTCATCTCACTTGAGTTGACTTTCACGATATTGATAGTGCATATCTGATTTTTTATAGATATGCATCTCTCCTGTGTGGATATCGAGGATATGTGCCTCCACGAATATATCTGCCGTCTCGAGTCCGAAACATCCAGCATTCCCGATGGTAGCACCCCCCATCGTACCAGGGAGTCCGACCCATGGGATGAGTGTAGATATAGAGTAGTGCTGATAGAGTGCCAGTGCGAATGATGTCGTCACCTCTCCACTATGGACGGTGACATATCGACTCTCTCCTACCTCATATGGCTCACTGTATCAGACATACCGATTCCGGACAAATATCCCTTCATACGTATCGAATGCAAAGAGACAGTTCGTGCCACCACCCACGATGACGATAGGGAGTCATGCAGCACCCGCAAAAAAATATATCTCTGGAAGCAACATCACATCATCCATCGTCGTCATATCATAGTAGTATCTCGCTCGTGCTGGCGTCTTATATGCCGATAAGAACGATATATCATAATCCTCGAGAAGAAAGTGTGGTACAGTCATAGGTATATGATATTGAGATTCGTATCGAAATCAAATAGAGAGTATTTTTATTTTTTCTCCACCGGATCATATCACCCACGCGCCCATGGATGACATCGTATGACACGACCCATACCCTTACCAAATCCGATGATAGCTCATTTTTTCTCGAGTGCCTCTATCATATAGTCACTGCAGCTCGGTGTATATCTGCAGTGTGGTGTACGATCGAGTGCTCTCGCCCAGAGAGAGTGGTCGGGTGAGAGATATCGCTGATACTGTCGCATGATGTATATGAGGAATTTTTTCATAGATTTTGTTCTGATTACCAATCCATACGCTCCTCGCCTATCTCGAGGAACTCTATCTCCTCACGAATATGAGCGGGTGAGAGTGAGTGCTCGAGATATCGACCCCGATTCGCTGCATCAGACTGGATACGAGCCCCTGCTCCATCGAGGGACTCTGTATAGCCACTCAGTGTACGTTCTCACTGGGAGCGAGTATCAGGTGATACTGAGTCTGACTGAGGTGCCTCTCCAGAAGCATATCCAGATGAGAGTATATCTATCTTTTCACGGACACGTGCTCTATCTGAGTACAGGAGACTCTCTCTATAATATGAGAGTGCTCTATCCTTACTCCCGCTTTGAGCGATGATAGTATCCCCCATGAGCTCCCTGATATCTGCATCATAACCAGCCATGGATACAGATACGACTTGGTCGATATCTCCAGACATTCATCGTGTTTCTATGAGGGCATTATAGTTTCAGAGAGTCTCGAAAGACATATTTTTCATAAAAACAGGAGTCCACTCTGGGCGAGATATGAGCACGATACTATATGATATGAGTATAGTGCTGATGATGACTATTCACCCAAACAAATAGTATGAATGTATGTTATTTTTTTCTCGCATATGGATGATAAAGATATCCAAAAATTATAAGCATACTCCCCAAATAGAGAAATATATTTTTTTCATTTTTCGGCAGAGGTGTCGTCCTGAGTGCCTCTGGAAATGACGTCTCTATACCCATATCGATAAAGTCTGCATCATAGTGTCGACTCAGTGTTTCGAGTATATCTTTCTCATACGGTACTACGACTTCACTCCCAGAAAAAGTCCTATATCGACGTGTACCATCAGGAGCATATCAGAGTGGTATCTTCTCCCCTCTCTGAGATCCGATACCTACTATCGTCATATCGAATCCGGGGGGTATCGATGGAAAATCTCATGGCAGAGCACCTCCATCTGAGAGCCAGATAATATGGACTTTCTTCGTATATCACCGATAGAGACTATCAGTGAGGAGGAGTGGGCTCACCATATCACTCCCTCAGAAATAACGCGTCCCCTCTAATCATCCTATCACAGTAGTGAGATGCGATCTATCCTCTGTAAATGGGGTCTCCATATATGCCTCACGAGCATAGCTCATGATAGCATGAGTTCCAGAGATACTCATGATACCCTCTTCTATCAGTTCCTTGGCTCTATCGAGACGACTGATACGATGATTTGGTGATATTCATGGGATATCCTCTATCGTCATAGAGAGAGAAGTATCCACTATCCATAGCGTCTCAGCTTCACTCATCTCTCTAGAGAGATGGAGTGTATAGATGAGTCCTCATATCCCTATCATGACAGAGAGCGTTCCTATGAGATATCGAGCGTATGAGAAGTATGTACGAGAGATAGTGGGGAAGAAATGAATAAAATTAACGAGCTATCCATTCGACGGTCTTGAGTCCTGGCTGACGGTACCATGCCACAGGATATGTAGTCTCTCTACAGCCTGGTATATCCACGACATATCGTATCGTCTTCGATGTCGTGGATCCCACTGGAGTCTCGAGTGTAAATGCGAACTCTTTCGAAAATGGTGTCTCAGATACATCGACTCATGCAGTCACACCAGTGAGTGTCGCACTCGCTGGGAGGAGGAGTCGTATGTATGTCTTATTGGTACTATTGCCCTGCACGGCCAGCATCTTCGATACACGAGAGGAGTCTCCTATACCTATCTGCGTGAGGTACGATCTGACCTGACGCTCGATATCTTTTGTATAGATATGCTTATGAGTGAATGTGAGCTTATTCGTATATCGACACTGAGCTGATGGCGTCGTCTCAGACGCATAGATACGCTCGATATATCTATCTGATTTATTTCATCCGATGGAGGTAAAGAGTGGATATGCCCAGTTCTCACGGAGAGTCGTACCACTCGCGATATGGAGATCTCCAGAGACTACAGAGCTCATATCTTCTTGCCATGGAAGTGGTCTTTTATATTTCGAGAGAAATGTATCGATAGCATTATTTCGTGAAGCAAAAAGAATTTCACCATCTGTCACTGCTTTTTTCAGAGTACGGATGACTTCTTCGTAGGCTCGTTTTTCGTGTATTTTATGGACAAACGCGCCCACAAAACGTCCGAGGATATCCTTCGCTGAGGTCTGCTCACCATAGCGAGCTTCGACGAGTGTCGACATGAGGAGTGAGAAGTTTTCTCTCGCGAATGATTCTGTCACTCATGAGAGTGTGACGGGTCATATCTCACCGAGGATATCCTCGATGATACCCTGATGGAGTGCTATACCGACAGTCACTGTCGGCTCTCCAGAACGCTCGATAAATGTATTTGCCTTTTCGAGAGTCTCATGGAAGTCTGCATAATAGTTCACATCTCGGAGTCCATAATTCCCAGATATGAGTGCGAGTCATGGAGGAGGGAGTTCTTTGTATGGATAGAGGTTCCAGTCATAATAGTAGATATCATCCGTACGATAGTCTTCGATATTTCAGCGAAATACATTAAATGTGATAACACTGCCAGGAAATCCACCATTGGCTCGGATTTCATCTCGATTTTGATTGAATATGATATATCGTTCTGGTACTTCGGAGCCGAGTAATCTGAGCACATCTGACTCATTCGCGAGATATCCATCGATGAGCGATACTATCTCTGATATTCCCCTACCGACATGCGCTATCTCTGATGCTCGTGGATGACTGAGAGTGGCGGCATCACTATATCGGAGCCCTGCTTCTTTGAGTTCACGAGCAAAATACACTATCGTATCACGATGCTCACTCATCCAGACTGTAGGCTCTGTGATACCGAGTCGAGAGAGGGGATATATATTTTTGGCTACTGGTCTATATGGATTCGATACATCGAGTGTATCCTCTATCGTAGCGCCAGTAGTAGAGAGAGGGAGTTCTCCTATGATATGATCGAATGCTCGTGAGAGTGATAGTCCTCCGTAGAGTGCTGTGGAGGCGAGCTTCACCGTATCGCCTGGCACGATACGGAATGGTGTGAAGAGGATATTAGCACGCTCAAAATTCCCTCTCGCACGGTGGATAAGCGACGCGATCTCGTCTCTATTCTCTGCGGTACGGAGAGATTCGAGAGAGCTATACCCTGCTTCGATCAGGTATTTTGTATAGAAAAGTGTCGGTACAGTGAGGAGGAGTGCCGTGATCAGTACGATAGTCAGAGGCTTTCTCTGCCTACGAAATCCTCGGACAGTGTTTTTCATGATACGACGAGTATGGAGTGACCATGGGAGTGTACGTCTATAGAGATCACTGTACTTCACATCTGAGATATGTGGCTCCCCTCGGACATCGAGCGCACCATATGGAGGGTGGAGTGGAGGACAGATATCGATAGTCCCATCACCTGCTAGAGAGGTATGGAGCCCTCTGCGTTTCATATAGTCAGGGTGGGCGATATCGAGCATCCTATAGTCAGTCTGTGGAGAGGCTCTCAGTATGGCAGGAAGTGAGAGATCTATATTCTTTCGGGTGCTATGACCGAGCGTATCGATAGATGGCTTCTCGACTCGGATAGCATGGAGTGGTGACACCGGGAAAAATCCCGATACATCGAGCGTCTTCGCTCATCCTGTATAGAGATCGAACGATATGATATCCGTATCCTTTCACATGATGAGGATTATATGAGAAATATATCCATTTGCAAGCATCAGGATGGCATTGATATTGCATTTTCATAAAAAGATATATACTAAAACGAGAAATCCTAATTTTAGTCTATGCGAAAATATATATTTTCTCTCGTTCTCGGTGTGGGTATGATGATGGTAAGCGTAGGGCATGCCGATCCAGCTCAAATAGCATCTGATGCCATTCAGGCAACATGAACTGACCCAAATATCGCAAATGCTGCAACTGAAACCTCTACACCTATAGAAGTCATAGTCACAGAAAAGGTGCCATGAGCAAAATGTTTTTGCTACACTACATGAACAAAAGGTCCTGAAGAATGTCCAGCTGGCACAAAAGTAGAAGACCGTAAATATGTCTGTGAAGTCGATAAGTGACTCGGAGCATTTCAGGCGATGTTTGCTCAGATAGTCCGCTGGATCGTGAATATCGTCATGCTCCTCGGAGTACTCGCCATCGTCGGCGCTGGTATACTCTGGGCATGGGGTAGTGATAGCGAAGAGCAGACGAAAAAGGCAAAATGATGGGTCATAAATATCATCATCGGGCTCTTTATCCTCTTCACATTCCGCTATATACTCGGATTCCTTGCTCCATGGATATTCGTCTAGCGAGTCCTCTCTTCTCGAAAAATCTGTGTACTTCACAGATTTTTTTCTTATAATACGCCTATATCTTTCTCACATATGACTACAGCGAATCTCATCACCTGTCCGAACTGTAACCACCAGTTCTCCCTCTCCGACGTCCAGAAGCACGAGCTCGAAGAGATGCGCACTCAGATGCGTGCCGAAGTAGAGACCGATATGAAGAAGCGAGCATTTGCCTGGGCACAAGAGGAAGTGAAAAAAGCCGAGGAAAAAGCCAAAGAAGAATGACAAAAACAGCTCCTCGAACTGGAGTCACTCCGTAAGCGTGATGAGGAAGCTCGCAAAAAAGAGATGGACTACCTCCGTCAGTCTCAGGAGTTCGAAAACATGAAAAAAAACCAAGCCCTCGAACTCGAACGCGCGAAGATGGAAGAGCGCAAAAAGGTCGAGGAAGAAGCCAAAAAATCTGCCGAAGATCGTGCCAAGTTCGAAACTGATAAGATGAAGCTCGAGAGTGATAAGCAGATAGCCGAGCTAAAAAAACAACTCGAGATGACGCAGCGCGCCGTCGAAGATGCCAATCGCAAGGCGAACCAAGGCAGCATGCAGATACAGTGAGAGATACAGGAAGACGCTCTGAAAGAAGTCCTCGAATCGAACTTCCCTATGGACGTCATCTCCGACGTAGAAAAGGGCATCAAGTGAGCTGATATCATCCAGGAAGTCCGCAATATGAACGGTACAGCATGAGTCATCGCCTGGGAATCGAAAAATACCAAGGCATGGAGTGATGGCTGGGTCGAGAAGCTCAAGGAAGACCGCCTCCGTGTGAATGCTGACGTCTCGATCCTCGTGACGGCAGTACTCCCGAAAGAAGTCGATAAGTTCGGTCTCTATAAGTGAGTCTGGCTCGTCGAGTGGTCGTACGTCCTCCCGATCGCCATGATGCTCCGCGGACAGATAGAGTCGATGGCACACCTCCGCACGAGTCTCGTGTCGAAAGATGAGAAGATGGAAGTCCTCTACAACTATCTCACGTCTGCCAAGTTCAAGGACAAGGTCGAGAACATCATCGATGCATTCCGTCAGATGCAAGACCAAGTCGCCGAAGAGCGTCGAGCGTTCGAGAGTAGATGGAAGAAGCGCGAAGCCCTCCTCGAACAAGTCATAAAGAATACTTCTGGTATGTATGGTGATCTCGGTGGAGTCCTCGGTGGCAAGCTCGCACAGGTGGAGTATTTGGAATTGGGAGATGGATTATAAAAAACTTGCAAAATAGCTATTATCGATATAATAACTATATCTTAACGCACCGCCAATATGCAAACTATCACCTCTGTCGAAGCTCAGAATAACTTCGGACGACTCATGAATACTATCCCTCGTGAGCCTGTCGTCATCACCAAGCATGGCAAGAGCTACGCTATGGTAATACAGTATGAAGACCCTGTCGAGTTCTGAGAAGTCGCTATATCGGACCTCTCTCCTGAGACTCAAGCATCTCTCGCGACTGCCAAAAAACTCCCAAAGAGCGCCTTCATAAACTACTAGTATGGTCAAAATCTCTCAAGTACTCATCACACCCGAAGCACTCGACTATCTCATAAAACGCCAGCTCGAAAAACAGTATCAAAAAACCAAAATATTCATCATCGCATGACACTTCGCGAATGTAGATCTGAAAATCCGTGAACCCAAAGAAGATCGTATCTGGTACTTCCGTATCAATAAACAATTTCGTGCGCTATGTGAACTCGATGGAGAAGCTCTTTATGTTCTCGCGATAGATAATCATCAGTAGAGATTCGCACAGGTGGAGTATCTTGAGTTGGGGGATGGATTATAAGATTTCTATAATGTAAGAGTAAACTATGTATATCAAAAGTATTCGAATAAAGAATTTTCGATCTATATGAGATGATGATATTTTAGTAAATGATCTCAGTATTCTGACAGGCTGAAATGATGCATGAAAATCAAACTACTTAAAAGCATTAAATCTTTTTTTTAATAATGAAACTGATTTTAATGTACCATTTAATTTCTCATCAGACCTGAATAAATTTTCAAAATTTTGAGCTAAACAAGCACAGGAGATTGAAATAATAGTTGAACTTTCCCCGCCTAGTACATACAAACTACCAAGATTAAGTGCTAAGTGATTCCCAGAGCCAAAGTTAAAATGGAGAAAGATCTGGAGGCGAAATTGACTTCAGAAAGATGATGATTTCATTGTTGACTCAAGAAAATATTTTACTTTTGAAGAATATAAAGCAGCATTAAAGGCTGATTGAATTGTATTCAAAAGTAAGCTTCCTGAATGGTTAAGGAATATCTCCTATAGATATATTCCTGCAATTAAAAGTAACGATTATTTTAGCTCCTTATTGAGGGATCTTTACAAAGTTCTCTCGGAGGCAAATGTAACATGAATACAGGCAGCGTCAAGCTCGTTGATAACAACTATAAATACAGACACAATTGGCTTTGCTAAAGGAATCAAACAATATCTTTGACTTGAAAGTGAGATTGCTCTCCCTCAGGACTTATGATGACTATTTGAATCACTTGATATTATCACAGAGCATTGAAAAAAGAAAATTTCTATGAACTCAAGGTGAGATGGCATTAAGACTAGGCATATTCCATCTTTAGTTAAGTATTTTGCTGATGAAATGAATAAAAATAGAGGCACTTGAAGCCCAAAAATTAGCACAATTTGGGGATATGAGGAGCCTGAAAATAATATAGAAATGCTTCGGGCATTTGATTTGGCAGATGAGTTTAAGGAATATGCCAAGGATGGTATTCAAGTATTTTTAACTACACACTCTCCAGCATTTTATAACTTACTTAATGAAAAGAATGAAGCTATAGTTTGATATGAAATTGAGCAAGATATCCAACATATCTCCAAGGCTAAAAAAATATCGAGCACTACAACTATAGACGGAAAAATGTGATTACTTAAGTTAATTACACCCTACGTAACTCAAGAAAGAGAGGAAGTTAGACGATTAAGTGATATTCAGATTTCATTAGAAGAACAATTGTTAACTGGAACAAATCCAATGTTAATAACAGAATGAAAAACTGATAAGAAATATATTCGTAAGGCGATTGATAGTCTGGGTATAACTATGGCAATTGATTTTATTGATGATGCTCAACAACCAGATTGAAATACAGGCTTACTTACAATATTAAGAGCTTTGGCAAGAGTGCCAAACACAAGAAAAATTTTTTGATTATTTGATAGAGATGTCCCTAGTGTGAATAATGAGATTTGAGAAAATTTGAAAGATTTTTGAAATAATGTTTATGCTTTCCTTGTTAAGAAACCATTGTCACGAATCCAAGATGATATATCAATTGAATACTTGTTTTCTGATGATGAGATTAAGCAAATCTTACCAAATTGAACTAAACTTTATTTTTGAAATGACTTCTCCACACGTACTGGAAGACATAATACTGAAAATGGTGTTTCATTAAGCCAACAAAGTGACAGATGAAAAAATAAGATTGTAGAAAATAACTCATGACAAGCCGTTTATGATATAAATGAGAATAACTTATTGGCAAAAAAAGATGATTTTGCTGATGCTATTATAGATAATATTATTACTATAAGTGATCAAAGTTGGGAAAATTTTAGGCATATTTTTGATATAATTGAATCTGAGGTTTCTTAATTTCTTTGACTTCCAATCCCCTTTCAATATACCTCCGTCGAGTCTATGGGGGTCGAGCGCGCGAACAATATTATCTCGAAGATAGGTAAAAAGATAGGATAAGTTATGATTCTATAAAATATATTGACATAATAGATTATATATTTATCATCTACTGATAATACTATCCATATCTACTATCATGCCTCTAGAGTCTCATCCAGCCATCACTCCTGATATCATCATCCAGAATCCTCTGGAAATCCCGAATACAGAACTCCGTATCGTAGGCTATGGTGATAGTATAGCATCCTATCATACACACCTATCGGCCTGAGGCAAACGTGAAGACTTCCACCCTATGATAGACTATCTCCGATGATGAGCCTATGAAAGACCTATACTCCGACTCGATAGTAGTCCTATGACTCCATGAGATCTCACTCAGACATGATACCTCCCTATCGGGAAAAACGATAAACCGATAAAAATATGGAGAACGGATCATCTCAGGGAACTAAACGGCAGACTCTATAGGGTGATGTCTGTGAAAGGAGGTAAAAAAGCACTCATCTCGAATGATCGTGATACGGTATGAGATCTCATGAATACCGTAGTAAAGATCGAGCGACTTTCTGGTGAAAAGAGTGCTCTCTATGTCTGGAGTGACTCTTTCAGACTAGGTTCTCGCCCTGTATATAATGCAAAATTTCCAGATGGAACTTTTGGTATCATACATGCTATCGGCACGAGTAGAGAGCTCGATATCATCCTAAAAAATGGTCCCAAGAATACCGAAAAAATACTATGAGTCACACGTATACCATGAGTAGAAATGCCAGGTACAGTCGAAGTATTCGTCGGAGATGATGCCAGACTCCCGAAAGCCATCGTTCAGATACAGCAGGATACTCTAGAGTATATCAGACATATCACCGATATACGATAAAAAAATCCCCCGAATGACGGGGGATTTTTTTACTGACCTGGAAAGAGTTTTTGGTACTCCTGAGATCTCTTACATGATGCGGGATCACGACCGAGATAGGCGCTACCACTCACTCCATATATCACATAGATCGGCTCTCTCGTACCTGTCTTCGCGAGCATAGTGCGTGAGAGTGGGAGTGGAGAAGATGATTGTGCAGAAAGAGTTTTATTTTGGCAATAAAATTCGACACTACGGCACCCGAACTGGGAAGATATGAGCTCCATACGACCCGCATGTTTTAGATATTTCGTAGGGGTACCATCTGGGAATGTCATATCACGAGGATCGAGTACGCCTGACTCTCTATAGTAACATCCCATATCTGACTGGACTATTCCTGATGAGGTAGTCGCTGGAGGAGTGACTGTACCAGCAGGACTCGTAGCAGCACCTCCGATTGTCGTAGATGGTGTCGTAGTAGGTACTCTCTTTTCACGCACAGTAAACTGCTCGAATGCTTCTGCGATAGATTTATTCGATGCATCATATGCTGTCCATCGACATGAGTGAGCTCCTGGTAACATAAATACACCACGCACCTTTTCTGTCGGTGTGAGCCCGATACCAGACGCATACTTATTATTTTTTATATAACATTCATATCCTATCTTTGCGACCGCTCCCGTCACTTTCCATGTGACGATATACTCAGCACCCTCTTCCTGGATAGATGGTGACGATGATGATGCTGTGCGTGAGACAGTGATAGTTGGCTTTACTGTGAGAGATGCTGCTGTACCTGGGGTCGCAGGAGTCGGAGTACTAGGAGTAGTCGGCGTGCTCGATGTAGATTGGGCTGATGGGAGAGCTTTGAGTTTTTTTATAACCTGAGTGAGTGTATCTACAGAACGTTCGAGATTCGTAGATACCTGGGCGATACATGCTGTATCAGCCTTACACTGACTCTGTACCATCGTCACGATACGTGAGACCGCTGCATCATCAGCACTATAGGCATAAAAAGTCGTACCGATACCGACTGCGAGTCCGAGACCGATAAAAAATGAACGACGTAAGCCAGTATGACTCAAAATATTTTGAGTCGCAGATACCGAAAGAGTATTTCTCATAAAAAATAATATAATGATATAAAATACCTCTCTAGAATAGCATATATTTTCTCTTGATGCAAATATTGGAGTTTTTCTATTTTTTCTATATACTACTCATATGTCTCACCTCCCACCACATCTCGTCGATGAAGAAGCCGAAAATGCTCGACTCGAAGCCATCGAACTGAAAAAAGCTCCGAAATTTAGCCTGCAGTGACCGAGCAAATACGGCCCAGGAGGATCTCGCCGATATAAGGCCATCGGGAACAAAGGTCGCCAAGCCGGCAAAAAATAATACTTTATACCCTATCACTCACCTATGACTGACGAACTCGACGTATCCGAGGACACACTCGATACAGACCATACTGACACACCGAAACCCTCTATCCCTCCAGCGAAAAAAATCTCACGATTCGGCCCACAGAACACGAGCAAATTCGGTGGGAATGCTGCGAAGTTCAGCCCTCCGAATAAGCAGAGACCCGGTCGCGCTGCTGGTCGCGGGAGATAACCTATATTTATGAGTAGTATCACGATACTTTTTATTGCCCTTTCTTTAGCAGCCGATGCATTCGCTGTTTCTGTGGTGGCAGGTATATCTGAAAAAAAAATCCATATCCAAAATGCTCTAAAAATGGCATGAATATTTGGTTTTTTTCAGGCGATTATGCCTGTGATAGGTTTTACTTTCGCGAGTTTTTTCTCATCAAGTATCGAGCACTATGACCATTGGATAGCTTTTATCCTCCTTTCTTATATCGGTGCGAATATGTCCTATGAATGATGGAAATGATGAGGGGAGGAGAAGATCATAGAAAATAGATTCGGATATAAGTCGCTCATCATGCTCGGTATAGCCACGAGTATCGATGCGCTGGCAGTCGGGATATCTCTGACGGCTACTACAGATAGTATCGTCATACCAGCTATCATTATCGGTATAGTCACATTTTTGCTGTCATTTCTCGGTATCGAATTTTGAAAAAAGTGGTGAGAAAAAATCGGGAAATACGCTGAGATAATCGGAGGATTCATCCTCGTGACCATAGGCATAAAGATACTTATAGAGCATATATTTTTCTAGATGGAGTATACTCTCATACGCTCATCTCGTCGTACGCTCGCTATACAGATAGGACAGAGTGGAGAGATTATCGTGCGTGCGCCGATGCGGTATAGTACCGAGAAGATAGACGTATTTCTCCATGAGAAGTCATCATGGATAGAGAAGCATACGGGTCGTATGCGAGAGAAGTATAGAGAGCAAAAATCCCTCGAATGATACTATCATATCTTCGGCGTGCGATATGAGCGATGAGGTCTCACCGAGACGGAGATAGTACAGCTCTCGAAAGATGCTCTCAGAGAGTACATCTCCACTACCCTACCCCGTCTCTCTCATGGTAAGTCACTGTGACGCACTATCGCGAATATTCGCATAAATAGCGCTCGTACACGCTGGGGGTCATGTAGTAGTCGAGGGAATCTGTCATTCTCATATAGACTCGTCGCGTATCCGAGAGAGACGATAGATGCGGTCATCATCCATGAGCTCGCACACCTCACCCATGCGAATCATAGTGCGAAGTTCTGGTCACTCGTCTATGAGTGGATGCCAGACTATGAGGAGCGCGTGAGAGCGCTCAAAAAATCTCCTCGAAGTGAGGAGATGTAGTTATTTCGTCGAAATTATACTCGATATGATAGTATCTGCGATTTCCTGTCATTTTACTGAGAGAGGCTCTGTATACTCGAGGATGACGGTCGCACCACCCGAGAGAGAGATACGAGCTCGTGGAGTCGTATAGCTCTCTGGAGCTCCCGCAGGCTGATATATCATACGGATGAGCGTGGTATCTATACTCTCTACACCAGATGCCGTCGTATCGATAGCGAGGATATGACTCTTCTTGTCTACGGAGAGTCCACCCTGATAGTAGGCATACTTCGGGAGGGCGACCTTATATCCGTAGATAGTGTTCTCATAGAGACGATAACGAGTCGTATCGAGCGATGTGACATCGAGCGCAGCTGTCGGAGTGAGTATATCTGTCGATGGAGTATCGTCTGTCGGTGTAGATGGAACTACTGTGATAGGGATAGCACCGTCAGCATCTTCTCAGCGATCAGATTCACACTCCCCCACATGAGCTACGGTGACATGGGCTACCTTCGCATAGCAGCTATTTGCATAGGTCTCACCATCCTCACCACAGAGTGGCGCATACTCCTGAGTACAGACCATAGGCTCATCTCTCAGTGTAGAGAGGAAATCCGAGTGCAGAAATGACGATGGAAATGAGAAAAAATACTCTATCAGACAGACTATCACGAGTGTGCTCGAACTCACGATCCATGGAGAAATCGGTTTTTTCGCAGCTGCAGGAGTTTTTTTCTTATACATAGAGATGAGGATAAAAAGATATATCCATTATCTGCGAAAGTTCGCCGAAATCAAATTTATTTCACCCACACTATCTCAGCACTTCCCTGCTCACGGAGATACGCATTCGTCCGAGAAAATGGTCGAGAACCAAAAAATCCCTTATACGCAGAAAATGGACTCGGATGTGGACTCGTGATGATATGATGTCGAGTCTCGTCGATGAGTGACTGTTTCGATATAGCATAGGCACCCCAGAGGATGAACACGACTCCATAGCGCTCTCGCGAGAGCGTATGGATGACAGCATCGGTGAATACTTCCCATCACTTTCCCTGATGCGATGCAGGCTCTCACTGCCTGACAGTGAGGACAGAGTTCAGGAGGAGTACTCCCTGCTCTGCCCAGTCAGACAGGTCAGTCGAGGTACGCCTCTCTCCGATATCAGACTCGAGCTCGATGAATATATTTCGCAGGCTCGGCTGCGGACGAGAGCCATCCGGAACAGAAAATGAGAGCCCCATAGCGGCTCAGGGGGTATGGTATGGATCTTGCCCGAGGATGACGACCCGCACTGACTCGAATGATGTCATATCGAACGCTCGGAATATATTTTTCCCCAAAGGAAAGCATGATGTAGAGGTATACTCTTTTTTTATGAACTCCGTGAGCTCATGCCAGTATGGCTCTTCGAACTGAGTCTCGAGGACGCTGAGCCAAGATGGATGGATACGGACAGTCATACAGAGGAGTATAGGTATGACATGAGAGAATGCAACCCTCTATGCGATTTTTTCTATCTCGAGAGAGACGACCTTCGGAGAATAATTATCGACCCCATAGAGCCGTATAGGATCTGTATGTCATTTTATCGTTTCATCAGCGAGGAATTTTATACCAAAGAGGGATTCATCGATAATATTTTTATATGCAGAGTCACTCAGGATGATGCCCGCATCGTACGTGCGAGTGAGGTGCTCGAGTCTCGCTGCGATATTTACCGCTTCTCCGATGACTGTAGCTTCCATACGTTTTTTTGTACCGATAGTACCGAGAGTCACTTCTCATCTATTGATACCGATACCGACACGTATCTGACGACCACTCGCTCCTACCTGGAATTGTTTTATAAATTCCTCTATCTCTATAGCCGACCTGAGCACATCATCTGTCGCTGTTTTATCGAAGATGATAAGTATACCATCTCAGAGATATTTATCGATATATCCTCCATATTTCTCCACGATATCACCGATACCATCGAAGTATATATTGAGTAGTACGAGCGTACGATAGGGATTATGCATCTGTGTGCTCGCAGTCGCGAATCCCATAATATCGAGAAACATGATAGTCAGTGTCTTACTCACTGCTGTACCGAGAACAATACGCTCATATCAGCGAAATCCGATTTCATCATGGATTTTCTTCGGGATAAATTTTTCGAAAACAGATGCCAACTCTTTATAGTCTTTTTTGAGAAGATTTTGCTCTATATATGTACGCTTAAATAGAGAGAGAAATCTAGCATTTTCATCGAATTTTCATCATTCAGGAAAAAGTGTTGGTGTAGTATTATGTTTTATAAATTCTGAAAAATGACTAAAGAGCTCTTCATGTTCTTTCCAGAAGCGAGTATTCTGAGCGATATGATACCAGAGTAAAAATAAATTCATCAAAAATACTCCATATATCATCCATTTTTCAGGATCAATATATGAAAAATATCCTATACAAACAAGGTTTAAGAGAACAAATCCTATAAAAATATTCTGATTGATGTGGGAGATACGATTTGGCATATGGAAATACCATATCATATATTTCGAGAAATCGCAAAAAAATCCCTTCCTGACCGAAGGGATTTTTATTTTTACAAAGCTTTTTACGCGAACTATACGAGACTCGTGCTCGCTGTCGTAATCTCAAAATGAGAATCATCGAACGATGGAGTATCACCGTCTGACTCATGTGAGAAGAATTCACCAACATCACGATTGTTCTCGAAGTATCCGAGAGTCGGGATGAGACGACCGATAATCACATTTTCCTTGAGTCCTTCGAGGTGGTCGACCTTTCGAGACGTAGACGCATCGACGAGTACACGGACTGTCTCCTGGAACGACGCAGCCGAGAGCCATGACTCTGTGAAGAGTGATATCTTCGTGAGACCGAGGAGCATCTGAACTCAGATAGCCTCTTTGTGACCTGCCGCGCGGAGCTCACGATTCTCCTTCGAGAAGCGGATGATATCCACGATATCTCCAGGGAAGAATGTAGAGTCACCAGCATTCGTGATACGTACCTTCGAGAACATCTGACGTACGATGAGCTCGATATGCTTCGCGTTTACTGTCTGACCTTGAGATGAGTAGATTTCTTTGATATCATTTACGATATAGAACTCTGCAGCAAGAGAACCAGCCGTATCCATGAGAGACTGGAGACTGACGTGTCCTTCAGTGATTTTCGCACCGATTTTGACCGTGTCACCCTCTTTCGCGAGGAGGTTGCGTCCTGCCGGAGCTGTATACTCGACGACCTCTGGAGCAAGATCCTCGATCGTGATGACATCATCTGTCACTTTCACGACACGACCTGGCTGGAGTGCTTGGATCTTTTGTTTTGACTCTTTTCATTTCGCGATGATCTGCTTGAGCTCGACGGTATCTCCTTTTTTCACGAGGATATTCATCTCGACTTCACCAGTATAGTATTCACGTGTTTGTTTCGAGAGTGCTTCGAGTCCGATTTTTACTTCGCCACCTTCCTTTTCGATATGTGTGATACGCGCATCGAATGGAGCGATTTCTGCGAGGTATTTCGGATTACGTGCCTCGAGGAGCTCCTCCACACGAGAGAGACCTGCCGTGATATCTCCACCCTCTTTTGCGACTCATCCCGAGTGGAATGTACGCATCGTGAGCTGAGTACCTGGTTCACCGATAGACTGAGCAGCGATAATACCGACTGGAGTACCGATAGCGACGACATCTGCTGTCGCGAGATCGAGACCATAACACTTCTGACATACACCTTCTTCTGTCTCACAGGTGAGCACAGAGCGGACTGCGACCTTCGTAGCAGTAGAGGCGAGGATATCTTTGAGGACATCTTTCGTGATGAGTGTACCAGCAGAGATGACGACCTTACCAGCAGCATCGAGGACATCCTGTGCTGAGAACTTACCGTAGATCTTATTTTCGAATGTATCACCGAAGAGTGTTTTTGACTCTTCTCGATCGAATTCTTCATACTGAAGTGTATGACAGTCATTCTCACGAACGAGGATATTCTGTGCTGCATCGACGAGACGACGAGTGAGGTATCCTGACTGAGCCGTTTTCAGAGCGGTATCTGCCTTACCCTTACGTCATCCGTGTGTCGCGATGAAGTACTCGAGCGTAGAGAATCCTTCTTTCAGATTCGACTTGATCGGGAGCTCGATAGTCTTACCAGTAGGCGATACTACGAGACCCTTCATACCACAGAGCTGTGTCACATTTCCCCAGTTACCGCGGGCACCTGAGTCCACGAGGTTATAGATAGGATTTTTGTGATCGAAATTCTTTTTCATCTCTTTTTCGATACGAGACTTCACTCCACTCCATGCCTGGAGCGACTGGAGGTAGCGCTCATCTTCTGTGACGAGACCATGCCAGTGCGCTTTTTGGATTTCTTTGATTTTTTCTTCACCCTCTTTGACGAATCCGTATTTCTCATCTGGGATCACCATATCGAAAATCGATACTGTAAGGCCTGAAAGTGTCGCATACTTGAATCCGATATTTTTGATAGCGTCTGCGAGGTATGCTGTCGGCTCACTTCCGAAGAGTTCGAATGAGCGAGAAAGGATCTTCTTCGCACCACCCTTACCGATAGTTTCATTTACGTAGCGAATCTCATCTGGGAGGATCTCATTAAAGAGAAAGCGACCATATGTCGTATCGAGGATCTGACCATCGACACGGAGCTTTATCGGAGTATGGAGCGTGATGATCTTATTCTCATATGCCGCCATAGCATCGTCACCATTTCCGAAGACATATTTCTGATCTTCTGGATCTATCTTCGTGAGGTAGTAACATCCGAGGATCATATCCTGAGATGGAGCCACGATTGGCTCACCATTCGATGGATTGAGCATGTTTTTCGATGTCACCATGAGTGATGATGCCTCGTTTTGTGCCTCCATAGTGAGTGGGAGATGGACCGCCATCTGGTCACCGTCGAAGTCCGCATTAAACGCAGTACAACAAAGTGGGTGAAGACGTATAGCCTTACCATCGATGAGTACTGGGCGGAATGCCTGGATACCGAGACGGTGGAGTGTCGGAGCACGGTTCAGGAGGACGTATTTTCCTTCGATGACTTCATCGAGTGTATCCCATACTTCTTTCGTATGTTCTTCGATGATTTTTTCTGCGTGTTTTACATTGTATGCGTATTCACGTTCGATGAGTTTTCCGATGACAAATGGCTTAAAGAGAGTAAGTGCCATAGATTTCGGGAGACCACACTCGTTCATCTGGAGCTGAGGACCGACGACGATCACACTACGTCCTGAGTAGTCTACACGCTTACCGAGGAGATTCTGACGGAATCGCCCCTGTTTACCCTTGAGGATATCAGCGAGAGACTTCAGTTTCTTCTTCGTAGCCGTCGTGTAACCAGGGCGATTCGAGCGGACATCACCATTGAGGAGCATATCCACTGCTTCCTGGAGCATACGTTTTTCATTTTTCAGGATGACGTCTGGCGCACCGAGCTCAGTGAGCTTACGGAGACGATTATTACGATTGATGACACGACGATAGAGATCATTGAGGTCACTCGAAGCAAAGCGTCCACCGTCGAGCTGGATCATCGGACGGAGATCTGGAGGGAGGATCTGGAGTGCTGCGAGGATAAAGTTCTCAGGACGCTGTTCACTCTTAAAGAGAGAAGAAGCGAGTTTTAGTTTCTGGAGGATTTTCTTATGCTTGCTTTTTGGAGCGATTTTGAGCTCAGCCTGATTGGCTGCAATAAATTCCTTGAGATCGATGCGTTCGAGAAGGAGTTTGAGATGCTCAGCACCAGTACCACCCTTAAACACATGAGGAAATTTCTCATATAAGATACGATAATCGAGCTCCCCGATTACCTCTGCTTCCTTGAGGGACTTAAGGAGATCACGAAGCTTCGCATACTCGGTATCGAGTTCATCGATACGACGAGTATTGATAGTTTCGAGCTCTGCGAACTCTTTTTTCGAGATTTTCTTTTCTTCGAGTTGAAGTGTGAGTTCTCCGACAGTCTGCTGGACTTCTTTCTGGAGTGTTACTTTCTGATTTTTATAGGCATTCTCGAGCTCTTTGAGTGACTCATCTCTTTTATCTTCATACACATCTGTGACGATATATGATGCAAAGTAGACGACTTGTTCGAGCTTTTTGACTGATATGTCGAGGAGGAGTCCCGTACGAGATGGGACAGACTTCAGATACCAGATATGTGCCACAGGAGCTGCGAGCTCGATATGACCAGTACGCTGGCGACGAACCTGAGATGTCGTGACTTCTACACCACATCGCTCACAGATGACACCCTTATAGCGGATACGCTTGTACTTACCACATGCACACTCATAGTTCTTGCGTGGACCGA
>CAZQUZ010000006.1:0-67067 GCA_964596675.1 uncultured Candidatus Peribacteria bacterium | reverse complement strand
TTATCTGATTTTTCGGGAGAAATGCTCTAATTTTTGCAAAAAAAGAGGAAATGTGCTATCGTAGATACACTATTTATTTTTTCATAAACATTTTTATGTCACTAGAAAACCCTACATATACAGTTAAGAAATGAGATACTCTTTCGAAAATTGCAAAAGAAAATAATACAACTATTCAGAAGATTGCACAAGAGAACAATATTTCGGATATAAACAAAATTCATCTTTGAGCAAAACTTAAAATAAATTGATTAAAATCAGCAATAGACACATCGAAAACTACAGATATAAAAAAATCATATCCGCTCAATGAAAGAGTGAGTTATACTGAAAAGGAGCGTAAATTATTGGACCTACATGGAATGAAAGAGGCTAAGTTTGCTGCCATGTGAAAAAAGGTCCTTGAATGATACATTCTTGTAAGAGGTGCGGAGTTTATAAACATAAAGAATGCCTTTCAGTTGCCTCTAGAAAAACGGGTGTTAGAATTAGCAAAACTTGGATATCACTCTCATTTTCCAGAAAGTTCATTTGTATTAGCATTATTGATAAGAGATGACTATTCAAGAGATCTAGCCTTAGATGAGCTCAGGATAAAAAAGCATTACTCTATCCCAATCTATGAGGATTATTCGGGTAAGAAAGTAGATAGAAAACATGGGAATATTATAGAAAAAGGAATTAGTAATTCTAACTGAGATTTGGCAGAAGGAAAAAGATGAGATAAGCGTACGAATACATGGGAAAATGGAAAATTTGCCTATAAAACAGGTAGTGATACGACTTTTATATCATGAGAGAAAAAGTATTATGATAAGAATAATAAGCTTATGTATACAGAGAAGTGAAATTTTAACCTCGATAATTCAAGCCAGAATCTCAAAAATGGAGATAAGAAAATTTGATGAGTTAAGAGAATACGCACATATCCGGATTGACGACAAGAAGAAGTTAGTCAAAAAAGTGAGATTATTGAACTTGAAAAACGTGGTGGATACAAGGGTGTAGAACAAATCACCCGTGAAGAATTACAATCTGAAGTAACAACAAAAGAGATTCCTATGTCTGCAACTCAAAAGGCAAAATATTATTACAGCAAATGAAAAAATTATATTAAAAGTTTCTTTTAAGAAAGCAGCATAGCAATGCATGAAAAACTCCCTCAAATTTGAGGGAGTTTTTATGATACTATTTTAGAGAAAAATCTATCGGACTAATCCGAGTGCGACTGTATTTAGCTTACCATCCTTATTCATAATGCCTGAAGCTTTCAGTGCATCTCTCCAATCCCTCTGACGTTCTGGTGTGAAATATTTTCTGATTCACGCACTTGCGCGCATCTCTGTAGCAAAATTCGATGGCATATCCTTACCTACAGGAATCTCCTTCGGTATACGTGATCTTATATCTTGTATGATAACATTGAGCATCTCATCAGATCTCAGATCTGCACTGATTTTATATTTTGTATGTATCGCGCGCAAATACTTACCAAAATAGTCTTTTCACAGCTTAAAGATATCTCGAATAATCGGAGTCTCAGCCATCATCGTATAGTATGGTATATCTCTTGCGGGGTCTTCCATACCATAATTTACACCCATTCTCGGTACACCGAAATACATATTTCATTCCTGATTCTTAGAAACCAGATAATTATATCCACCAGAAGAAGATGGTATGATAATCTTCGTATTCGGTGGCATATATGTACTATAGTTAATAGCACTGTATGTATCAGATACTCGGATATTTTGGCTCACAGCGAATGCGAGTTCGTACGTATTCGGATTGGTACCTGGGATATCTCTCGAAGTGAGTACTTTATAGTTCGGATATGTTTGTGCAACTTTTTGTTCTGAGAATTGTTTTTCGAATGTTTGTGATGTGGTGACAAATGATTGGTACTCGCGTATAGAGGTATTATATTCTGCGAGGGCTTTATCTTTTTCTGTGCTTGCCGTCATCAGCTCTTCTGCACTCGATGTCACTTCTTCAGCACTATTCTTCGCATCCCTGATACTAAATGTAATCTTATCTATAAAAGCTAATTCTGGAGATGAAGATACTTTGGACTCTTCAGCTATAAATTCAGCTCATAATACATCCTTACGAAATAATATCATAAATTCTGCATTCATCATAAAGTCATCATAACTCATTTCATCAGGATTTTTATTTTCTAGGGAGAAATTGCTGATATGAGAGTTTTTATAAAGCTCTCTCATATTTTTGAGGATATTTGATTTTTTTTCTGGAGGTATTTGATTTTGAGCGAGCTTCTTTGTTTTGTATGCTTGGAGAAGTTTCTCGATACCGTCATAATTATCATCTAAGAGTAATCACTGAAGTTGATTCGCGAGATCTTTCAGATCTGGAGTGGCAGTGCTCGCACCCCATTCTTCGATTCTTTTTGTCACATCAGCATGTATCTCACGATATTTTTTATTATTTGTGAGGAATTCACTCTCCTTTTTTTGTACATCTTGGACTTTCTCTCATAGGACTTTTCACTTCTCGAGCATGACTCACTGCTTTTCAGTAATGAGCTCTTGATTCACATACGTAATCAGTTGACCCATATACTGCGTTTCCGTGGTACTTCATTTTATTATCATTTTATTATCGTAGAGCTTTTCTATAGCTGCTATTTGTTCTAGCATTCTCAGTTTTGCAGGACTATCTGGCATCTTATCCAGATATATTTCTATAGATTTGAAGCTATCACTATTATTCTCAGCGATACTCTTTCCGTTAGAATAGTCAGGATATGCGAACTTAAAAGTTTCATCTAAATTCGATGTATTATTTTTTTCTACTTTTTCAGCTTCAATAATTTCGGGTGGTACTTTTTGGGGTGCATATGGGGGCACTTCTTTTTTAGACACATTTTCAGTATCAATAGCTGCTTTTCATGTTTCATTTTCATAAAATATTCTCGGGGATGTAAAAATACGAAATGAGTACATATCTTTATTCTATCATGTTTATTATTTTTTTGCAAAAATCCCATTTTTTCCTATCCTAGAGAAAATATCTTTCTCATATGAATCCTCACCTTTCCTCTGCTCGGGATATCATCCTCGGTATCGAGACAGCGCTCGCCACTGAGATCATCGGGCAGCACGACCTCGTACGGAAGCTCATCATCACACTATTTGCTGGAGGACACGCACTCATCGAGTGAGTGCCTGGACTCGGGAAGACTCGCACCGTCCGTGCGCTCGCGCATATCCTCGGCTACGATACGAAGCGTATATCATTCACTCCCGATCTCCTCCCGACAGACCTCACTGGTACTGAGATATACCGTCCACAGACATCGAAGTTCGAGGTGAGAAAGTGACCGATTTTTACGAGTATACTCCTCGCCGATGAGATAAACCGGACTCCACCGAAAGTACAGTCTGCCCTCCTCGAAGCCATGGAGGAGCACCAGGTCACTATAGGCAATGAGACGCTCGCACTTCCCTCTCCATTTTTCGTCATCGCGACACAGAATCCTCTCGAACACGAGGGGACGTATCCACTCCCAGAGGCGGAGCTGGATAGATTTTTTATGAAGATAGTACTCACCTATCCGAGACCCGAGGATGAGAAAGCTATCTTCCGCGTGCATAGCGAGACATACGAAAAAAAGCCAAAATCGAAGTCTCCACTCACCGGCGCAGAGCTCATAGAGATGCAGGCATATATCCGCGAGAGCATCCACATAGAGCCGAAGATATACGACTACATCTCCGACATACTCGAGATGACACGAGATGCGAGTCATCCATATATCGCATACTGAGCCTCTACGCGTGCTGGTCTCGCACTGATAGACGGAGCTCGCATAGCAGCACTGCTCGATGACCGTGACTACGTGATGCCGGACGATATAAAGTATCTGGCTAATGATATCCTCCGACATCGTATCGGACTCTCCTATGAAGCCCTATCGAAAAATATCTCTACCGATATGATCATAGAGGATATCCTCGGGAAAGTGAGGATACCATAATAAAAAACTTCCCACCCGGGAAGTTTTTTATACTGCATTCATTCATGCCTCTAGATCTCATGCGAGTTTATCCTCAGCTTCAGGATTTCCTTTGGCTGGTGGCCAGTCTGGATTTTCAGCTTTAGCATTTTCGACCTTTTGCATCGCGACATCTTTTTTCTCTTTATATGCTTCAGGAGTTATTTTTGGTTTTTCATTTTTCTCTTCTTTTTTTTCTGTACTATCAAGCTTCTGAGAATCAGGAGTGCCCACTTCAGTACCATCCGCAGCTTTTTCGGCTGTTCATGTATTACTCTCTGCTTCGAAGTCTGAAAACTGCTGAGCTTCTGTAAAAGACATATATAAAAAGTAAGTAAATAATCTATAATCTATAATATCATATCTTCTCTTTCCTGTCAAAAATCATTGCATTTTAGTGAAATATTCTTATAAACTACCTATCTTTATATACACGCTATGCTCGATTTTTTCCTCACACTCGAATCTGACTTTCTCCATATTTTCACCTCTGCAGGTGCATTCGCACTCCTGAATATCATCCTCATCGACCTCGTCATGAGCGGAGATAATGCTATCCTCATCGGTATGGCGACCAAAAATCTCCCTCCAGAACTGCGGAAAAAAGCCATATTCTGGGGAGTAGCAGGTGCGACGATACTGCGTATTATTTTTTCTCTCTGAGTCGTATTTCTCCTCGCGATACCTGGGCTCGAGTTCCTGGGCGCGATACTCCTCCTCTACGTAGTATGGAAATTTTATCGTGAGATACGTGCGAGTGAGCACCATGATGAACATGGAGGGAGTGCGAATGCCACGACATTTAAGGCGGCGATACAGACCATCATCATCGCAGATGTGGCTATGAGCCTCGATAATGTCCTCGCCGTAGCCGGAGCGAGTCATGGAAATATCGTGAACCTCATGATAGGACTGGTCATCTCTATCATCCTCATGGTCGTCGCATCGGGCTATATCGCCAAAAAGCTCGAGGAGTATCCATCTATCCAGTGGGTCGGACTCTTCGTGATACTCTTTACCGCGCTCGAGATGCTCGAGAAATGATTCTCGAAAGTCGCAGAGCCGACTATCATGGGCGTACCCGAGTCATCTCTCTTTACACTCATACTGATAGCAGTGGTATGAGGATTCGCATGGCTCCAGACGAAATATCTAAAACCGAATCATAGCGCATTCACGACATGGGCACGATCGAATGGTCGCGCACTCATGGTGACGATATTTCTCCTACTCATATTGCTCGTGAATTTTGGCGGAAAGATACATGAGTTTATGAACTCGCATCATGGGTATAAGTACGGATTTATCATGATATGTGTCCTCGGCATACTCGAGATCGTCCGCATCCGCGAGCCAGAGACGGCAGCAGTGGAGAAAAAAGGATTCTTCGACCGTATCCTAAAAAGATAATTATCCCACCATCCGCTTCTTCATCTCACTCTCTCCGCCCTCACGGATAGAGTAGATACAGCCACAGTAGTTCTGCCTGAAGATATCGTGTTCACGGGTATACTCCACTGATTTTTCGAATCATCACTTCTTCCGGAATGGGATATCGAGAAATTCGATACCGTATTTTTCTGCGTACTTATGTCCCATGACAAAGAGCTTTTCGAGGTCTTTTTTCGGGCTCGTGTTTAGACTGGAGGTATAGTATGGTATATGGAGTCGTGCCGCGAGCTTCGCAGATACCATCATGCGCATATCATAGCAGTAGGTGCATTTTTCTCATCGCTCTGGAGTGTGCTCGACACCACGGATACGCGTGAAAAAATTCCCCACGTCATAGGCTCACTTTATATATGGGATACCCTCTATCTCACACACTTTTACGAATGCATCATAGCGCTTATCGTACTCAGATTTTGGCTGGATATTCGGATCATACCAGAAGCACACGACATCATACTCATCACGGAGCTGGAGTATGGGCATCGTCGCATCCGGTCAGCAGCAGACATGGACGAGGATTTTCGGTTTTTGTTCCAGTTTCGGACGATAGAGTCGATTCTCGAGGATATACTGTGATATCTGCTTCGAGAGTCATGGTATGATGAATTTCGGATTTTCATCGAAATATGCGTGGAGCGATGTATGATCCGGGATGATGGCACGGAGTGCGGTCGATGAGATATCTGGGATATGAGAATCAGAGAAAATCTCATAGTTCTCGATGCCCTGATATCCCCTCCCTGATAAGGGAGGGCTAGGGTGGGTTTGCTCGATTTTTGCTATCCAGTTCATTATATCTTCATATACAGATGAAATATTATCATATATTTCACGATTCGTATACCGTAAGACATGTATACCATTTGCATTCAAAAATGCCGTCCTCTCATTATCATAGGCCATATTCTCTATATGACTCTCGCCATCGAGCTCTATGACGAGCGAGACATCAGGCGCATAAAAATCTACTATATATTTACCTATCGGCTTCTGTCGATGAAATTTATAACCCAGCTGTTTTCATCGTAAAACACTCCAGAGCCGACTCTCTGGTTCAGGAGCATTTTTTCTATTTTTTCGAGCAAGCTCTACGAGATGCTCATCGTATTCGATATAACCCCCTCTCACTCCCCCTTCTCAGGGGGAGAATCGACACCATTCACCTTCACAGATTTTTTCGAGTATACCAAAACTCAGAACATCAGATAATGCATCATGCCTCGGGATAAATATCTTTCGTATCTGTCGAGCTGCATATCACTCACTATCCCAAGTAGGCATACTCGTGACCGTATCACTCCCGAATATGTGTATGATATCGCTTCAGTATTTCTCACGCGCATAGGTATCCACGTCTTTCGTGATCATCTCCCCCTGCCACTCAGATACGAAGTAGCCATCCACACTCACTCGAGCATCAGCTACCTCACGGACGAAAATATCGAGCATAGCGAGCCTATGCTCATCGGATACGTGATACCTCTTATCATCGCGCTCGCTCGATGGGATGATAATGATCTGCTCTGGATTTTTATAGGCGAGGAGGGCTCGTACGATAGCACTATGTCAGACATGTGGTGGGTCGAATGCTCAGCCGAAAATATATATCATACTAGATAATTCCTATAATTTTAAGTTCTTTTCCTGAGAATCGATAGAGTTTTGCTGGTCGTTTCGAGTTTTCTTTATCCCATTCATCCGTCTCGATGAGCATGTCCAGGGAGAGTACTTTTTTCCGGAAGTTACGCTTATCGAATGGCCTTTTTAAAATATTTTCATACATATCCTGGAGCGCTCGAAGGGTAAATTTCTCGGGTAAAATCGCCTGTATGATATTCGTATATTCCATCTTCCATTTTAGTCTCTGATGGGCATATACTATGATATCAGCATGATCGAATGCGACCGTATCACGAGAAATCTGATCATATGGCACGAGAGAGACTCGAGTGAGATCTATCTGCGATAAAAAATCATGTGCAGAGACGAGCGTGTAGTAGGAACACGATATCACGTCTCATCTGTCATCTCTGCCGTGTGAAGAAAATGTATAGAGCTGCTCTTTATAGACTCATTCGATATTGGTGTCTCGTTTTAGGATGCGATCTGCAGCCTCATCGAGGGTCTCAGCACGCCCGATAATCCCTCCAGGAAGTGTCAGCTTACCATGCGCCCACTCGTTTCGACCAGGGACGAGTACGACACAGAGCTCATCGCGATACAGTGTAAATAGGACGATATCTACAGCAATCACTGGTATAGAGAGATGGAATATATCATTGGTATAGGTAGGATGCAGTGTAGACATAATAAGTGTATAGGTATACACTTATTATAAGGATCTTTCTTTTTTTGCAATCATATTTCTCCAGAGCATGATGAGTGCGAGCATTTTCGGTTCGACTATGGCACCCGAGAGAACCTCAGAGGCGATATATCTATCGATTTCAGCATAAGGAATTTCTAATGTCTCGATATATTCATCCTGATCGAGCGTGAGTATGTCGCTCACCTTTCGGCAGTTTTCTGCGATGTATCCATGTACCACTTCATTCGTCATGCCGGATGAGGAGGCAAATGCTGCGATATGAGTCAGCGATGGTGTCATGTAGCCCGTCTCTTCACGGAGTTCTGCATGTACCGCATCCTCGAGGGTCGGATGTTTTCCGACTTCTGCGCATCCTGCTGGTAGCTCTAACTGTATACTATCGAGCGGTGGACGATACTGCCGTATGAGGATGACATTCCCATCCTCTGTCATGGGCAGCACACTGACGATACCATAGACTTTTTTCGTATTCCGCTCGAGCACTTCATATGGAGTCACAGCACCACTCGGATGCGTGAGTTCGAGCTGTTTGAGTGAGAGAAATTTTCACTCATATAGCATCTTTTTTCCTGTTATTGTTGGTGTTTGCATAGTATTGGATTTTATTATTACACTTGTTCTGATGGAACAAAAAGTCAATTCTGGAAGATAAAATGAGCCACTCTATCATGGACCATCATCTGGAGGGACTCCGCTCGACTCTGATCTCAGTGGAGTACCTGTCCTACGAGTTCCCTGACTGCCGTACTCGAGAATCATCGAGACTCATACTCTACCGTCTCATAGTTCCCGATACTCTCAGATGATATCGGATGTCCAGGACGAGCGATAAAAACCTTCGGGAGTCTGTATGGCACATATCATGTAGGATCCCAGACACTCATCTTTGGAGCTACATCAGAGCCGAAAACCTGAGGGATCTCGCGGCTGTACTTTTCACGGAGATAGTTCGCCTGATTCAGCGTAGTAGTAGGTATATCTCCATAGAGAAATGTCGTATCGATCTCGACCTGTGCCCCATACTCCTCTGTCGCGAGACGAATCATATCCTCCCGATGAGCATCCGATACTCACATGTACTCCTTATCGATACGCTTCCCCGTAGGGATTATGAGTACGCTATCACTCACTTCCTCGAGGAGACGAGAGATGATACCACTATGATCTCGATGTGGAGGATTAAATGCTCCTCCATACATCACTCTTTCATGTCTCATAATTTTCATATTAAGTGTTATAAGTACACTTTATTAAAAGTGATACATAAGTCAATAGATTTTTGTATAAAAAACTATGTAAATAATCTGAGCTTCTCGATGATAGGTTCTGACATTTCTCGAGAAAGCTGTATATTTTGGACGCTGAGAATCCCATGTTTCGAGTCTGACTGAGGGAGACCATGGTTATCACTGCCGAATGTGATATATCCTCATGTTTTTCGTGTAGTTTCTCGTATCACATCGACCCAGTGTGGCAGAGCGAGGGCATTGATTTCGTAGTTTCTGATACCAGCCTCTGTGATGATAGGCACGATTTTTTCTCAGAATAATCGAGTCATCTCTTCACTATTTTGTGCGTGATACTCTTTTTTGAGTTTTTTCGTGAAGGAGAAATTCGGATGTGCGACCGAAAGCACGATATCTTCCTCGGCTGCGATAGCTGCGAGCGTATCGATCTCTGGCTCATATCGAGCGACTTTATGATAGCCCACATGAGCAAAGTCGCCATTTTCACGGAGACATTCTTTGAGAAAGTCGATCGAATCTTTTACAGTTCCATTTGTGAGGTCAGCTACGATAGTGAGAGCGTCTTTTTGCCTCCAGATATACTCTGCGATATGCCAGTTCGTAGCGGCATCCCGAGACATCCCATAGCCCTCTATCCAGGAGAAAAAACTTCACTCATCGATAGGAAATCCTCGCGTCCTCAGCTTCGCGATCTGTCCGAGCACTTTCGACTGGCGACCTGCGACTACGACGTCTACGAGAGACCGTATCTTCTCAGATAGCACAGGAGCATAGCAGGTCACATGGAGGGAGAGATCGAGCGCATCGCTATGAGCTGATATTTCTGTCGCCCAGAGAGCCTGGAGACCCTCACTCCGAGCTCACTCTACGAATCATGGAGAAAATCGATCATGGTTCGTCACTGCCCAGATGCCCTGCTTTTTCGTATCCAGAGCGAGGATATCCTTTATGGTCTCAGCATTGGTCTTTGCACCATCCGAATCGGTAGTATGAAAATGTAAGTCGCCAATCATAGAAGTATTCATAGTATAGAATAAATTAGGAAATAGTACTCATCCCCTGCTCCTCATAGACCTTCGCATCCCAGATGGGACGATATGAGGTCTCTATGAGGAGTCGCACTCACTCACTCGCGCGCTCGACTACGAGCTCGAAGGCATGATTCTCCATAGAGACGATGCGCTGATTATCGACGAGGATATCCGTCGGGGCCTCACGTGTAGTATCGTTTTTTATACGGATACGTCACTTATCGGGTACGACCGTCGCCGAGAATTCCCGAGGAGCGATCTTTCCGATAGGAGTGAGGACGTTCAGATTGGCCTCATGTGGGAGGACGACCCCACCATAGCTCCGACTCCATCCAGTTGATCCAGCAGGCGTCGATATCATGAGACCATCTCCGATAAACGGTGTGAGCAATTTTCCTCACTGCGAGAGAGAAAGTCGTATAGAGCTCGCATCACCTGCCCGCGTAAGGTATACCTCATTAAACGCATATCCATGGATACTCGTATCTCCGAGATGGACCTCCGCATGCAGTATCGGATATACTCGAGACTCGAACGTGAGATTCTCTTGCTCGAATATCTTTTTATCATGGAGGAGAAATCCCTTGGTTCCGAAATGGATACCCAGGATAGGAGCTCCATCCTGATGAGCCATCTTGGCCACATGTACGAAGAGTCCATCTCCACCGAGGACCACATATGCACGCTCTCCGATAGACTTCTGGAGACGCTCTACCCTATCTGATGCGAGAAATCCCTCTATCTCAGGCATACTCCGAGAGCGAGAATCATAAAAAAATGTGAGTGAGTCACGCGTTACAGATGTAGTGAATTCATGTTGGTTCATAGATGTATAGATTATATTCCGAGTATTCTTTTCTTTACTATATTGTATTTTCGAGAAAAGTACACACCATTTTGTGCCTCTTCGAGATCATACCCGAATGCTCGACGACTCACCGTGAGAATCGGTGGAGCCTGGATACGCTTAAAGTATGATAGCTTAAAGTTTTTCCAGATACGCTCGAGATCCGTGATGAATGCGATATGGCTCGAAAAGTATCCACCTGGACCGAACACTCTCTCTGGCGCACCGATGAGTGCATCGAGCTCTCCTCGGTCGAGTGCGTCGAGGATGTCTGCTGGGTCTCGTCGCATCTCGATGAGCTGGTAGAGGAGTCTGTCATGGTACTCGAAGACGAATGGATCTCCCTTCCCCTCATCGACTGCCTGATCGAGTGAAAGCTCTGCAGATGGTGGGATATCGGAGATGCGAGTCAGGGTATGGAACTCATACTGCGCTGCGAGATAGCGAGCGAGCTCGAATACCTGTGTCTTATAGAGGTCAGCTATCGGTGCTATCGAGCCATTTACATCACCGTAGAGTGTAGCATATCCCTGCGCGACTTCGGTCTTGTTTCCATTATTTGTGTATACAGCACCGAGCGATGCGGCGACTCATGCGAGGACGCGAGAGCCACGATCACGAGCCTGGATATTCTCAGAGACGAGTCACTCTGTCGATACTCCGAATACTGACTCTATCTGCCTACGAGTAAACTCGACACTTTCCTGAATCGGGATAATCCTATAGTCCACTCCGAGCTCGCGAGCTAGATCCTGAGCCAGTCCTTTCGTAGTATCAGAGTTATACTCACTCGGCATATTCACGGCTATCACATTTTCTGGACCGAGCGCGAGTACCGCGAGAGCCGCGACTACAGCAGAGTCGATACCGCCCGAGAGTCCGATCACGACTTTTTTCTGTCAGACACTTTCCATAAAGTCACGGAAACCTGTGATGAGCGCTGTAGCTATCTTCTCTATCTCGACTTCTCCGTTCGTGATAGACTCATCCACCTGGAACACTCCCTCGCGAAATCCTGGAGCCTGGAATATTTTTTTACCATCTCGGTAGACTGGACTCGCCCCATCGAAGATAAAAATATTTTTTCCATTATTCTGCACACCCACATTATTCGCGTAGATGAGGTCGATTCATGCACTCTGGCGAGCGAGAAGTCGGTCTCGCTTCGACTGCTTCCCGATACCGTATGGTGAAGCAGAGATATTCACGATCATATCAGCACCATTTGCCTTTAGGAGGTCTATCGGCTTCAGAGTGTAGTCATCGTCCCACATATCCTCACAGATGATGACCCCTACTCGTCGTCGCACTCAGTCTAGCACGAGCTCGAATGGCCGATAGTACTCACCCATCTCTCAGATAGTCTTACCATCCTCGAATGCCACATCGCGAAGTGAGGTAAAATGTCTCTTATCTCGGAATTCACGATAGTTCGGCATGAGAGTCTTTATGATGGATCCATCTCAGAGTCCGCCTGGCACGAGTACTCCATCGCGAGCGACATATGCGGCATTGTACTTGCGCAGGCGACCATCCTCATTCACCTGAGTAGCATCAGTTTTTACATTACCCCAGATAGCACTCATCGCGAGCTTACGAGTCTCATCGATGATCTCCATATTCATATCCTCACTCTCACGGACGAATGAGTCATTTTCCCACTCGTCACCGAGCATATACCCAGAGATGGCGAACTCTGGAAAAATCACGAGCTCACTCCCCTGCTCTTTCGCGCGACTCATATCACGTAGCATCTGTGAGAGATTTTTATCTGGCTGTCCAGCTCGGACACGCATCTGTGAGAGTGATATCATATGCGAATAGTTAATAGTAATTATTACACTTAATCGATGAGATTTTTTATAGCCAAAGATTCTGGCTATTTATTAAGTGTTATATATACACTATATATTCTTTTATTGGGAAAAGTCAAAAGAAAGTAGAATTATTTTCAGAATTGATTCCCTTTTTTGTAAATTGAAATGAATTGATTTATAAAGTCCTCAGGGTTTAAAAGATTGATAAATAAATCAAAGAATCTACCCTCTCCTAACTCATACATATCTCAGTTTCCCAATAAATCTATAGAGATTCACATAAATCCGTCTTCTTGTTTACTAGAAATTTTGGTTTTTATTCATAATCAATTCATTATCTCAATAAACTTATTCTTATCAAAATAGATATAAATTGATAACTGTCAGTAAAGTAAATCTATAATACTCTCTAATGGTATTGGCTTCAGAAAGATTGGGTCACGATACTTATCAAACATAGACCAAATTACGTAATCTTTAAATTGATATCAATAATACTCCGTCATCTCCTTTTCCATACTTACAGTATCCTTTCCTGTATAACAACATTCATGAAAATTATTATGTATATAATGATAAATAAGATGTTTTATATCCCACTTACTTGATTGTGATTGATGTCCTCATCTCGTAAGTCCAAAATAAGTAAATTCTCAAAATCTAAAAATAACAGGTTCTGTAGTTTTCCTGGTTCTCTCTATTGCCTCCAATAAAAATTCCAAATGAAATCTTGATGTAATCTCTTTTTCCTCAATTGTTATTCTATTTCTTCAATCAGCCCCGACTCATATTCATTCCTTTACGTATGAATTAACATCATTTAAGCGTTTATGTTGATTAATAAATCTATGCAACTGTTTATCAAAACGGTCAACCTTTTCTGGATTATCTTTTAAATCCTTCAATATTGCAATACGTTCTCAGTCACTCAAATTTTTAGAAAAAGATGAAATATATTCAATAACTAATTCATTCATTTTTCCCTCTTTTAGCTCAATAAAGGTGACATTTTTTGATGTTGATTCAATGAGAGTGACATCTCATAGTCACTCTCATACACAGGTTGTAATATCATTTATTAAAACAAAATTTCACTTTTCTCTTTCTATTTCGCAAAATCTTTTTGTAGCCTCTATATTTTTATCAACTAAATATCAATGATGATCTGTTCCCGTATCAGAAGATTTAAAATAAGTAGAATCTCCGATTATTGTCCACGCAATAGTATCCATTAATCTATTAATGAGAATAGTTCTATTTCTTAAAGTTTTTTTCTCCTCCAATAAAGATAGATAACTTGCATTTTCTCGATACTTTTTATCTACCCTTCTTATATCTTTAATAGATATATCAATTTCTCGTTGCCTCCCTTCCATTACTAAAATCAACTCTAAACAATAGTCTTGTGCAAGCCACCATCATTCATGAACTTTTAGTGTAAACTCTTTCTTAGAGTCTTCATAAAATCTTGGATTTTCTAGGAACTCTTTTTCATAAAAATCAGTAGCATATCTAGTTATCCAATTGTATATTTTAATGAAATCTCACTCAAAACTCTTGTCCAAGAAAAACATATATATTTTACAAATATTATATATAAACTAGAGATAGTTTATTCTGAATAATCAAAATATCAACAACCATTTCTGATTGTTGATTATTATCACCACTTATTCTTTGTGCCGTAAGAGTATCTTCTCCACGAGTGGAGCTATAGATATGACTCGCATATTATTCACTGCGTTCGCACGGTCGATGTTCGCAGGGATAGTATCTGTGACGATGAGCTCATCGAGCTCACTCGCGAGTGCGATATGTGACCCACCTGGGAAGACTCCATGCGGTGCGAATGCACGGACACTACGAGCTCACTTATCTCTGAGCATACGAGCCGCCTCACGCAGAGTGCCACCAGTCTGGATGAGATCATCGACGAGGATGACATCTTTATCTCGCGGGTCTCACTCTTTCAGAGTAATCTCACGCTTCTCTCATGCTCCACGTACCTTTATACAGATTATCTTATCGACACTTTCTGAGAAATTTTCCTTAAACCGCTTCGCTGCGCCATCATCTGGAAATACCACTGCAGAACCCTCTGGGATATCGAGGAGTGATGTCGTAGTATGAAGCTGCGCATTGATACGATCCACATTGAAAAGGGATTGTTCGACGAGGGCATGGATATCAAAAATATGTATCGAATTTTTAGCAGACCATCCTGATGGGAGACTAGAAATCATATGTCCATAAGCATGTGCTGTTTCAGTTTTTCATTTTTTCTCTACGCGTTCAGATGTCCCCATAGGGAAAAATGGCATAATAATTCGAACCTTACTGGCAGTATTCTTGACGAGATTAAACAGAAGATTGTAATTCTCGAAAAGTGTTTCTGGCTGGGAAAAATCAGCTATATAAGTCACGTCTTGATGCTCGATATCTGTTTTTACATTTGGGAGCTCGAATGCCGGGGTTCCATCAGGAAATTTCAGAAATTTTACATCTCATTTCCTGATAGTCTCAGGATTTCTCATGACCAGCTCATCGGCAAGGTACTCGAACTCTGGATGTGCGATAAGCGTTTTCATAAATGTACTATACTGATAAAATATAACTTTGCAATACTATCTATACACTCACTTTCTGGTGCTCCATGCCAGCGACACCGAATGTTTTTTTAAAGAGGTCGACTCGCTCGGTAGATCCCATGGCTTTCTCTGGATTATCCGAGAGCTTCACACATGATACCCATCTCTCCTGATCTGGACGCCAGACGGCATCTGGCTTCACTACGATAGACATAGACCCGAACGGTCAGAGTGTCTCATGTACTCTCGGAAGAGTGCCTTTTGTATTATTCGAGAGCTCTGTCCCCCACCCATTCGTGAGGACACCGAGCGCACTATGGAACCGATCTGTCACTCGCTCTATCACATCGAGCGTGAGCCCATCACTCGGGAGTGCTATCTTCGTCTTTGGGTCGATATCCCATTTTTTTAGGAATGTGAGGTACTCTGGGATGGCTATCATAGGATCTTTCGAGTCGATGCGAGCTCCAGTATGTCCTCGCACGATATCTTCAGGAGCATTTTCGAAGTAAAATGAAGAACCATACGTATCAGGGAGGAGGATACCGAGCTCTGGAAAGTGCGCCTGCCACTGCCTATCTATATCATACATCTTCGAGATGATACCCTCTGGAGTGTCCTCGAAGGCTGTCGGTATCATGCGGAGCTCGTGCGCATTCGTTCATTTTGGATTCGCATTCCCCATCTCCATAGAGAGCATGACATTCGATGTTCAGAGGTATTGCCCAGGGAGCTCACTCGAGAGGATAGCATTCACCTGTCTATGGATATCCGTACTCGCGGCTCGGCGTGTACCGAACTCTGAGAATGTGATACGCGCATCTGACTGGACTCACTCTATATTATCATAGAGTCGAGCATACATGCGAGTCATGACACCATTCCATTCTGATGGAGTGAGCTCAGCCTTTTTCGCATAGTGATAGAGGTAGAGGCTATTTACGATCTTCAGAGCGTATATCTCCCAGAGAGTGGACTCTGGCCAGGTGCCCTCGAATTCGAGGGTATATCATCCCTGCCCATCAGACTGCAGGTCATATCCTGGGAGCTCGAATCCTGCGAGAAATGAGAGAGTCTCTTCTCTGAGTATATTACGATTCCCTACCTGCATACCACGCATATATGAGAGTCATGACTGGCTCACTCCCCGTATCTGACGTGTCGCATCGAGCTGCTCTCTCAGCGCAGTTTCTGGGATGATATCAGCGATACGGACATCCTTGTTGCGGATGGTCATCTTCCATCGGACTCGCATATCACGATACTCTGGATGTGCGAGGACAAAGTCGAGCATCAGGAATTTATAGACATCAGTATTGAGGAGATTATCTACCTCTGCCTCGTCGCGAGCGGCAGCGAATGAGTTCGAGAGTGTGTATGGAAAAGTATTTTTCATATGAACTAATATAAATGTATATAATACGCTTAATCTAAGGAACAATCCTTACTCACATATCAGCGAGCTCACGGAGCCTGTCTTCGCCGCTCGGGAGTCATGGAGCGTTCACTGCAGCGATACCGGATCTGAGGACTTCCACATCATAGCCTAGCTCCGCCCCACTCTTCGCCGTAGCAAATACACAGAAGTCAGTAGCGACTCAGACGATTCGGAGGAGTGAGATATGAGCATCTCTGAGTATCTCTTCGAGGCTACGAGCACCAGGTGCCAGTTCGAAACCATTTTTTGGATCTCAGGAGAGACGATCCACACCCTCGAATCCAGAGTACCCATCATCACTATTTTTATATCCCTTATATATCTCTACATCTATCATATCTGTATCGATACCTGGGACATAGTCAGATCCAGGAGTACCTGCGACAGCATGGACTGGCCAGACAGCCCCACCATCACGCTGGAAATGAACGGTCTTCTCTGGATGCCAGTCACGAGTAGCGACGATCAGTCCAGACTGACTCCGAGTCAGAGTCATCTGACCCTGTATAGCTGGTGCGAGTGCCCTTGCACCCGTTACTGCGAGTGATCATCCTTCTGCAAAGTCGTTTTGATAGTCGACTACTATAAGTGCTTCTCTGTTCATATATATAGAGTTAGGATATAAAGGTGTATATATTACACTTATTAATAGAGAAAATTTTTAAGCCATCTTTTGGCCTTTCTTTTATTGAGTGTTATAATTACACTTGTAATATATTCATAATACTAATCCTGTCAAAAGATTTTATAAAAAATACTGTGTATATCCACATGCTATCGTCCATCCGAAGATACACCGAAGTGAGCACTTCGATACTCATCATACACTTCCCTACTACTGCAGTGAGAAATGCTCGGCATTGAGTAGACGACTAATGAGTGCAGCTGTCGGCAAAGATGCACCTATTATATCTTCCGGCTGTATTGATTCATTTGAAGCATTTTGTAAGGTTTGAGCTTCTTTTCGAAGAGTATTTTTTTGCGCAAAAACCTCATTCAGGTCTATAAGATTATTTGTCATAAATTTAGTGAAGAGTAATATTTTTTACGAGATCAGATATTTTTGATTGCAGTATATGGATATTTTTTGTTCCATACGCATTAGCGATAAATTCTGGAGTAATGTTCTGAAAATCATGGAAACCACGCATAATTTTTATAATACTCTTATCGAGAGTTGTAGGATCGAGAGCATACACGATTCGAGGAATTGGTTTCTTTGGTTTTTGCTTTCTATAAATATATTCACGTGGATAAGAGGATATTTTTCACTCTTTTTCTACGAGATAATCTACATTTTCCGATACAGCGATATCAATACCTATGAGGTACTCATTATCCTTATCATCTCTACATTCCACTATTAAATCTATACCTCCCATTATGTCGTCGAGGTCACTCGCGAGATACACCTGGACATGCTTATAGATTCATGATTGTATCAGTTTTTGCTCGACGATAGAACGTCATAATATTTCTACAAAATTCTTCAACCCATAGTGTACATCTTTACGAAATCGATGAATAAGATTTTCTTCTTGGGGAGTAATCTTTACTCCTAGAGTTTGTTGTCTTTTAGAAACTACTCTATTATGATTACGTCCCAGGATACCTGCTTCATTATTTTCTAATTCACCATATGAATACTTCAATTTTTCATTGAGATACCAGTTTTGTATCATGCGTAGAGTCATAGAGCTTACTCATATAATCTTTGCTCATTCATCAAAATTAAATTTCTCATCATATATCATCCGAAGCGCATTTGTAATAATAATAAGTGAATTATCTTTTTCTGAATGATGTATAGTATTAAAAAGTGATCCGGCTCATTCATCCACGTATGCGGGATGATTATTATGTGTATATGTTTTCATGTATTTATTTATATGATTTCAGACTATCATACTTTTTCAAAAATATCAAAAAAATCTCTAGAATTTCTAGAGATTTTTACTAACGACGACTTCCTGGAGTATTTTCTACATGATATCTTTGCCCGAGCTGATGCATAGCAGTATATTTCAGGAGCTCGTATTCGAGATCTATGAGCCTCTTTGGGTCTATCTTATCGCCATTTTCTTCACGATATGAGCGCATGAGGGCTTCTGCTTCTTTTTTCTGAGATTCGATATACTCGAGATCATCGAGAGCAGCACCACCCTCTATCATATCTGCGACGATGGTGATATTTTCTGGAGAGATATTTATCACTCCACCACCACTCGCGAAGTCAGTAGTAGTATTTTTACCATCCACATCATACTCTATGGTCATGATACCTGGACGGATCGCTGAAAGGAGTGGCTCATGATGAGGGAGCACAGTAATCTCCCCCATCTCAGTCATGAGAGTGATACGATGAAAAGACTGTGTCTCGAGGATATTTCCAGATGCAGAAGTAATAGTAAGTTTCATAAATATTTCGAAGGTATTATTTTGCTGTTTCTTTTTCGAAGCTCGCACGTACATCGTCGATAGACCCCTTATACATGAAAAATCTCTCTGGGATATGATCTACATCTCCAGATATAATAGCCTTAAATCCGCGAACTGTATCATCGAGTTTCGCATAGACTCATGGAGTACCAGTAAACTGCTCTGCCACGAAGAATGGCTGAGAGAAGAATCTCTGGATCTTACGAGCACGAGCGACTGTAAGCTTATCATCTTCTGAGAGTTCATCCATACCGAGGATGGCGATGATATCCTGGAGCTCTTTATAACGCTGGAGGATTTTCTGACAGTCACGAGCGACATGATAGTGCTCTTCTCCGACAATCTTCGGAGTGAGTACTGTCGAAGTCGAATCGAGCGGATCTACTGCGGGGTAGATACCGAGCTCTGCGATAGAGCGATTGAGTACTACTGTCGAGTCAAGGTGGGCAAAAGTATTGGCTGGAGCTGGATCTGTGAGGTCATCGGCTGGTACGTATACTGCCTGAACGGAAGTAATCGAACCATTTTTCGTCGAGGCGATACGCTCCTGGAGTGCACCCATATCGGTTGCAAGAGTAGGCTGATATCCTACGGCTGATGGGATACGACCGAGGAGGGCTGAAATCTCAGAGCCAGCCTGTGTAAAGCGGAAAATATTATCTACGAAGAGGAGGACATCTCGTTTTTCTACATCACGGAAGTACTCAGCCATCGTGAGACCGGTGAGAGCGACGCGCGCACGAGGTCCTGGAGCTTCATTCATCTGACCGAACACCATCGCAGTCTTATCGATAACTCCTGAGTCTTTCATCTCATGATAGAGATCATTTCCCTCTCGAGTACGCTCACCAACTCCGGCGACGACAGAGTATCCTCCATGTTCAGAGGCGATATTATGGATGAGTTCCTGCATGATAACTGTCTTTCCTACACCCGCACCTCCGAAGAGTCCTACTTTACCTCACTTTAGCATCGGAGCGATGAGATCCACTACCTTGATACCCGTCTCAAAAACCTCAGTCTTTGTAGAAAGGTCTTCGAATTTAGGAGATGCACGGTGGATTGGGAGCTTTGTTTCAGTCTTTGGTGCTTCCATATCATCGATAGGATCACCGAGGACATTAAACATACGACCGAGTACACCTTCTCCCACAGGGATAGAAATAGGAGCACCTGTCGCTGTTACCTTGAGTCCGCGCTTTACACCATCGACAGGGTTCATCGCGATAGTACGGACGATACCATCACCGAGCTGCTGCTGCGTCTCGAGGACGAGCTTATGTGGAGCACCCTCGACTTCGAGAGCCTCATAGATACCTGGGATATATCCATCAGAAAATTCCACATCGATAACGACACCGATAATTTTTGTTATTATACCTGTATGAGCCATAAGAGAAAAAATGAAAATTTAACGACCGGATTATAGCGAAAGTATGGGGAAATGCAAAAGGAAATATAAAAAATCCCCAGAAATACTGGGGATTTTTTTAAGAGCAGATTATTCAGCAAAAAATGCATCATATATATCCTGCATAGCCTTACCACGAGATACGCCAGCAGATGCCTTAACAACTGTATCAGCTGTAGCAGTACCTGCAACAGCATTGAGGAGCTTATTAATCTCACCCTGAGAGATAATATCATCAGGACGGAAATTAGCATTCTTCACATTGACCCAGCCCATAGCTACACCATAGTTAACATAGTTGTAGAGAGTGTGCGTAGCTGGAAGATCACCGAACTTCTTCGTTACTGAAACTGGAGCTGTGTATCCATGAGCAATAGAGAGGAGCTTCATGAACTCAGCACGTGTGATCGAACGAGTTGGAGCAATCTTCGTTGCATTGTTGATCACACCCTTCTGGATGAGAGTCTCAATAGCAGAACGATATGGACTGCGGAGGATATCTCGAGCAACGATCCCTGGAGTGAGGGTAGTTGATGGAGTAACTGTTGGTGCTGGAGTAGTTGTAACTACTGGATTTGATGAAGAAGTCGAAGAAGATGCAGAACCTCCTCCACCACCACCGCCTCCACCACCTGAAGATACGATTGGTGTACAATCATACCCATAACCGTAACCAGGCTGATACCCGTAACCAGAACAAGTATTTCCAGAGAGGATTGTAGCACTAAAAGTACCGAATACCCCAGAAACTGTTCCAACAAAGAGGAGTCCTGCTACAGTACTACCCGCGAGTATGCGAGAAGTAAGAGTAGTATTCATAAAAGGATGAATAAAGAAAATAAAAAAAGAGACTGTACTTGTTTCTAGAATACAAATACAGGGAGAGTATATAAGGAAAAGTTCTTACGTCAACATAATTCACGTAAATATAGGGTGAACTTTGTGTGAATTGTTGCCTAGTCATGTAACACCATATCTGGTATATGGTTTTAGCATAGAGACATACGCGTATATTAAAAACGTCTATTTCTTTTTATAGACTGCGATAAAGTAACGTTCATCCTGTTTTTTAAATACAGATATATAATTATCCATAATATACTGATAGAGTTCTGGATTATTTATTCGGATTCTATTTTCGCTTAATTGGTCAAACACAATATAGCTACTACCAGCATCTCTTCATGAAAGACTCTCTAACTGATTTTTGTTTTCGATGATTGGAGCTTTTGTGAATACGTTTGAGCTATCTCGAACATAAAAGCTATGATTTGCTCATATTCAAAGTCATGTTTCATCAATATAGAGATAGCCATCTGAGTGATGCAGATATATATTATCCATGTGTGGATATGCTGATACTATCTTGGAGCTAGTCTTATCTGATTCTATTGACTCAATATATGCATAAGCACTCTGAAAATCTGGCTCAGGAGCAAAGATATCAAAAACTGAATAAGAACTATTTCCTTGAAATATAGTCTTTCAGAATATAAGAAAACCGAGAGTAAAAGCTAGGAGCATGAGTTTTCTCTCTCTAGGTGGTGTGAATAATTCGAGTAAGGTAATAAATCCACCAATAGAAAAAATATAAAAAAATGGAATAGTAAAATACATGTATCGATCCCCATAAAACATAACTCAAACGCTAATGGCAATCATTGAAAAAAGAATTACAATACCCATTATAGAATGCCATATCTTATTTTTTCAAATAATAAGTAAAAATGGAACGAATATAAAACCTGAACTATACATGATTCATGCATTGCTCCATAAGAATCCATGATAACGCAAGATATAGCCATACATATGACTGATATTCTGGAGTATTCCATCTGTAGTAGACCAAAAATGTGAGAAGTATAATGATCGAATAACCAGTATAGATATGGCTATGATAAATAGTAAACCGAGCACCTTGAGATCTCGCCTAAATAAAAAGATACCAAAGATAAGTGTTATAAAAAATGGAAGGAGGAAAAATATATGAAATAATAAACCTAACGACGATAGTGCTAATAATAGATAATACATTCTATTAGTCTTTTGCTTGAGATAATCATACAATACATCAGCCCATAAGAGGTAAAACATAAGGAGCATAGCATAGTATCTCGCCTGAAGTCAGTAAGCCCAGAATATATACGACAAGGAAAGTCCTAATACAGTAAATCGAGCCACTAATGTAGAAAAAAGTTTTTCTGAGATTCTGTAAACAAGAAAAAGATTAAAAAATGAGATGAATAGAGAAGGTAATCTATATGCCCATTCCGATTGTCAAAACAAAGATATTGAGACTGCTTGTAGATAGTGGAAAAATATATATGTACCATCCCAGTATCCAGAATCAAAATAAGGAAATCCTTTTTTTACTATCTCTAATGCAACAATAACAGAATACCCCTCATCCATCCAGAGGGACTTAGATATAAAATATTGAGTGAATATATATAATCATATTGAAAGTATCACTAACCAAAAAAGTGTGATCTTTAAATAAGATTTATTAAATATACCTAGGTTCATAATTAATTTGAAAAGAGGCTTTTTATATCTAGGTAATCAGAAGTCTCATCATAGTAAACCACTTCAATTCCTTCAATATCTAGTGTTGCAGTATCTATAATTCAATAATTCCTAACGCTTAGCCTAACGTCTTCCTCATTATTATCTATCAGTATCGGGAAAAAGATCTCATTTCACTTAGGTAAAAGGGTTATAGGAATGATATCTCATCTAATGTTTAAGGATAGCGTATTAGTTCCTAACAATGTTGTCCTTGTAAGTGTGCTAAATATAGGGATACCTTGGAGTCTATTTTTTATATTATATTTCATTCTTATTCATATTAGTGATGCTCATGACTCCGTGAGTCTTTCGATTGGCATTACTATAGTTTCTGAATCGATTGAAAAATCAACAGGATAAAATATTGGTTGCAGCAAAGTATCTGAAGAGGATTGTCTCTTTTTCCAAATATTACTATGGTTAGTCTTTCAAACTAAATCATAGTTACGAATAAGCAGATCATAAAAGTTCCAAAAATTATTCATTATCCAATTTTCTTCGGGTCAGAAAAATGCACTTCTCATCGTCTGAACAAAAAGTGGCTTTTTATCATTAAATATCTTTAGGTATTCAGTCTTACTTTCTTCTCATAAAACAAATATTATATAGTCAAACTTTGTCGGATGGAATATTCATTTATCAGCTTCGATTAACCCAGCATACGTTGACCATAATTCATCATTCTCTCAAAGTAGATTAGTGGCATCATTATAGTATGAAGACCACTCTTGATTAAGGGTAACTCCGAGTATCTGTTGTTCTATATCTTTATTTGTAGTAGAGTATGAATTATATCGCTCCGTCCAGTCATATATATCAAAATATCATCATTTTTTTTCCAAGTAAGTACTAGAAGATATTATGATAGATACGATTGCTGCGATAAAGAAGATACTTACATATATTTCTCTTTTTTTATAGATAAAAGTGACGAAAATCGCTAATAATGAAAGTACCAATAATCTAACTATTGGTTGTGTATAGTAGTCCACAGCTAGTCACAATAAACTAAGTAGCGCCCCAATAAAAGAAGCAGTTAATATTAGCATAATAAAGATACCAGCCCTACTATATTTAACTAATTTCTTTCTAAAGAGGATTCATAAACAAATGAATACAAGTTCCAGTAATAAAATATATGTTCACTTAAAATAAAATATCTCACTAATGCTTGCTAGAAAAGGGTGCGGAAAACTTCCAAAAAAAGCAAATTGTGTTCCGGGTATATCAATAAAAATTCACTTAAGTAATGCTAGAGACCCCTCTCAGGCATATATATAAAATAATAAAAAAGTTGATAGCAATAAAGTTGATATGTATGCAAGATATCATAGTAATACTTGCTTATAATTTGCGAAATGAAATAAAATAGGTAATAGAACTAATGTTCATCCAATTAAGGCAATGCCACTTTCAATACTAAAGAATAGTAGAATAGTAGTTAAAAGTGAGAACATAAAAAAAACTAAAACCTTTTTTCATACTTTACTAATAGGATAAAAGGATATATTTTTATCGAAATAATATAGTATATATACAAAAATAATAAGCAAAGAGCTTCTGATTCAAATGGAACTCTGTCATGGTATGAAAATATTAATCATTCAGAAATTCAAAACCCATACTAATGATAATCATACACAGCTGCCAATAATGGCATGCTTTAAGCTAAGTCAAAATAATTTTAAAAAGAAAAATCATGCCAAGTAGACTATAAGCCAGTTTGTGAAGTATCTAGATATCTCTGATGAAAATAAGTTCTCTCAAAAAAAATAATATAATGGAAAATGGAGGTAAGCAACTCCTATTCAGTGAAAATAGAAAAAATCAACTCAAACTTTCATTCACTCTCAAATTCTTCGTAAAGCATTATATAACTGAAAGACTCAATCTGCTGGATACTTTTGGAAAGTTGTAAATTCAAGAAAAAAGTGTGTTAAGCATATATATAAAGTAAATACAACTATAGCCAATAGAATTATTGTCTCAGTGTATCGTACTATATTCTTCTCATTTTTCTGGTAAATAGAACTAAGCATGAGAAAGTGATAAAATAATAATTCAGACCAATATCGTTGCTATGCCTATGAATCTATATATATCAATAGTTTCATGGAGAAAAAAGTGTCAGACGACCAAAACCAATATAAACCCCAGGGAAATGAATGGGTAGGCAAAGCTCACGTCTACTTTTTTTAATGCTACTATCCAAAGAAGTAGAGCAACAACTTGCATTCAGATTCATCATATAATAAAAGGATTTAGGATAATGCTCTTAGCAATATCCATAAGCTTTCAATCAAATAAGACCGATCAGGCTCAGAGCTTCAGTAATATCTGTGATGTACTTGAAAACACTATGCTGGTAATGATAATTATTATTGCTGACATAAGTTTATTTTGGATTATATTTTCAGATACAAGCAGATAACAATATCTTCAGTATGCCTGTATTCCCTCGAAATCATTTTATCTTAGTTGGTACTTTTCATCCCTTTGGATATCTACGAGTAACAGGTATTTCTATACACTTATAGCCCAATCGAGCCGCCTTGATAGCAAGATAATAATGAAGTTCATACGTACTGAATATATCTCGATAGACCTGGATACGATTATCTTGGATAAGCTCGATGCTATAGGCACGAAAACCATTCGTCGTATCAGTATATCGCCATCTAGCAGCGAGGGAGATAAGTGGCGCATGTAGTAACTTAACTCACCATTTTCGAGAGCTGGGAGTATTTTCCTCTATTCAGCCTGGAATATATCGAGATCACTGTATATGCCCGTAACCCTCATCGAGTTTCTGAATAAAATTAGGAATGGCAGATAGATCGTCTTTTCCGTTTCCATCTACAACTACTATTCATTCATATCATTGCTGTTCACAATAATCAAAAGCCATCCTCATCTGAGTCGAAAGCTTCCCAGTATCTTTCTTTGTTAACAACGTTCTCACTTGATACTCTCTCAAAAAGTTTAACTCAAGTGAACCGTCACTACTTCATCCATCAGCAATAATAATATCAATAATATCAGAGTACTGAGTCATTTCCTTTATTTGTTTTTGTACTTTTTCTCACTCATTGATGACAAAAACACAGATGGCATATTTATGCTTCTTCGGCGTGAATTCTGTAATTGTATATTTTGGGATTTGCTGATTCATACTTTTATGATACAAAAATTTTTTTAAAAGTAAATATCACTGACCCTCTCAAGTGATTTTTCTATAATTTCCTTCTTCCCTTCTTCCTCTTTCACGAGCATCTCAATACTCACCCATCATTTATACTTTTTTTCTCTAAGAACTCTTGCGAATGCCTCATGCTTCTCATGGATACTATCACCAAAATGCATAAGACTCGGCTGACTCACATGATAGTGACAGATGATATTTTGGTATTTTTCGAATATTTCTCCGAGATTCTCCTCTTGGAAAATCAGCGTCCCTGCATCGATATGAAGTCGAAATCAAGGATTCGCCACTTCTTCGACCAAGTGAGCTGCTTCATATGTATTCGTAATGAAGTTACCACCGTATGCGGGAGGATTTGCCTCGAGACCTATAATCACACCATGATCATGAGCATAGCCTCAGATATTCGAAAAAAAATCTTTTGCTATAGTCCAAGCTTCTTCTATATTCATATCTAGGGGGACGATACGATTTTTCGGAGAGCCAAATACGAGCACTTTCGTATCGAGTTTCTCTGCAAGATCGATAACACATCGCATATACTCCTCTAGAGACTTACGCGAGTAATCTGAGGCGAAGAGAGATAGATTATTTTCTCAGAAAAGAAGTGCCTGAAATGCTGGAATAGAGAGATTGTATTTCTTAAGAAGATGGTTTAAAGTTTCAATCTCTTTTATATCTGGATTTCTTATGTCAGATATATATTTCTTCGGTGCAATCTCGACTCATCTATACCCATATTTTGGGAGAAGTGGGTATATGAATGCATCGATCGGAATATCCCATGCGATGTTGGAGATAGAGAGTTTCATATAAGATTATTTATAACGTATAGTCTTAACTGTATATGAGTCACGTGGATGCACTTCTGAGAATAAAAGAGAAAGATAGTACACGATAAATGAAAGGATAAAAAATATTCCCGAAAAGGCACCTGACAGAAAGAGCATCTGCGTCGTCCAACCAGGAACGACTGATTCAAGAGTAAAGTATACATAAAGAGTATAAAAACCTATAACACCCGAGATAAGGAGAAAGAAGAGAGCAAATATAATCGGGAGCGTGAAAGCAAGATTCGTAAAGTTAAAGAGCAGATTAAGTGCGAGTTTCCATTTCTCAGAAAAACTATCTTGAGAATAATATACTTTTTTAGAACTAAAGAATACCTCAGAGATTCAAAATCAGGACATTTTATAAAGCACTTTTCTCTGCCAAGTCATTTGTTTATGTTTGAGAACACTATTAATAGCCCTACGTGATGCGAGGACGATAGTTTCAGTAGATAGCTGGAATGGGAGTTGTGAGAAGAAATTGAGAATCTTATAAAAAGAAGCATTGATGAAATTTGTCTCTTCTGGTACTGCTAGGACGACATCATTTCCACTATTCACCTGATTGAAAAGCTCGGCAAAGATATTGTTATCATAGAAACTATAGTTATTGTGCACTTCATAGATAAAATCTCCTATCGAGAAATCAATACCTGCCTGAAGAGCAAACTCTCTCGTATGTCTCCACGCGAGATCAATCAATCTGATGTCTGCTTGATAGTCTCATCGGTTTGCTTCAATATTTTTATCAATACTTTCTGAAGAATTATTTACAATGATAATCTCATATTTTTCGAATACTTCAGATACTTGCTTATCCACCCATGCGAGAAATTTTAGCAAATAAGCGACATCATCATGAAATAGGATTATTACTGATACGTATTGTTTTCATTTTTCTTTTTTCATAGAGAGTGGTTTAGGAATCTAAGAGCGCCTCGAGATCATACATCGTATTTATTTTTCCAGAAAGTACACTCGTAAATGTCGGATCTCGAGAGTATTCGCGAATGATAGTTGGTCGAGAATCATCCACCTCTGATATTTGAAGTATCGGCTTAATAGCAAAATGTGAGCGATCATAAGTGAGTGTAATATTTTCAGTAAAATATTTTTTTGCCATCTGCTGCATTTCAGTAAACCTACTCTTTGGTCGAGCAGGACAAAAATCACAGTTTTCGAGACTTTCTGGAGAACATTTCTGGTTTTTCCTTTGGCAATCAAAAGTAGGATATGCCTCATATGAGGTCTTCGATGGAGTATGTCCTACGGAAGTGAGCGAGTACTTCCCAGTAAGTCCAAATGGCATAGCACTGAAAAATGGACCATCCATTACGGTAATGCCATATCCATCTAAACCTACTGCATCACAGAGTATCAGTTCTGCTATTTCATATTTGAGAGAAAACGGAGGAAATCAAAATTTCTTTAGAATCTGATTTGTTGATGCGTAGGTGGTATTGATTACATGCTTTCACTCGATAGGAGATTGTTGGTCGAGAAAAAGAAGTTTATAGACTTTCCCGGTATTCTCAACTTGATCGAGTCGGTGTCAGAAAAAAAGTTCTCCATTTTTATATTTTTCTATCTCGATAAAGAGATATTCTTGTATCTTTTTTGCATCGAAAGAGTATTCAAGTGTTTCATAAGCCGCTTCAATCATTCCAGGGGCAAATATCTCTGGAAGTTTCACTTCTTGACATGGAATATGTGAAGACTCACAAAAATACTCAAATTGCTTTGCTGATGTCATCGAATATACGCTCGAGAGAGCGTATATTTTCTTAAACTCTGTATTTATAGCGAAAGAAAATTCTTCATTAAATCGTTCGAAATATTTCGCCGACTTTATCGCCGTAGAAAAACTTCTCGGATAATGATAACCATTATGGACTCTTGCCTGGTTAATAAAAGAGGCTCGCATAAATGGAGCACTATCATACTCTACGAGAGCTACTGTATGTCACTTCTCTAAGAGTCTTTTTGCAATATACATTCCATATATACCAGCACCAAGGATGACATAATCAAAGATTTTATTCATGATCAAGATTTTGTTGTTCTCTTTTTATAAAAGCATCCATATATGCTATGATGTCATCATATCCTAGGATATATCAGTCTTTTCATCCGTAAAGCATCGCGTATTTCGTTCTGAGATCATACCGTATTGTTTCTGTAGGAGCTCTTGTGATGAGGTATTTCTTATCTAGGAAAAATCTTTCGATAATATCTTCAGAGACTATTGGCGAAGCAAAAAAATTCACTACAGGAATATTATTTTTGACAGTCGTCTCGATATCCTGCCAAATACGATCAAGTGGATAATACTGTATCCTTGCTCCTGGATCTATATTTTCCAGTTGGTTATCATGAAGGAGATCATATATGACATTTTTTTTGATGCCATTACCAAAAAGCCCGGGGAGACGGATAATGTGAGATTTCGGAAAGTGAGCCTTGGCAAAGTTCTCAAACATAAACCTATGAGCCCCATATGGTTGAGTTTGTTTATCGAAACCACTATAATCTTCATCATTTCAGATAAGCTCTGGATAGATGTCGATCGTAGATATGAGTATAAATCGATCAGCTGTCACGGTTTTTAGCATCTCTAAAAGAGACTCTATGTTTTGCCAATCTTCTTCCGAGTTTTGATTGGCGTACCATTTTACCGCCTTCACTCAAGCACAAACAAGAAGATCAAAATGCTTTCATCGTATTTCTTTAATATTCTTCGTGTTAAAAAGAAAATCAAATGTATGTTGTTCAGAAATATTCCCACCTACAAAGCCAGTATAACCGATAAGTCCAGTAGTCATATTTATTTATCATTAATAAGCAGTATTATAGAAATATATATCAAAAGTCAATGATACATATCACTCCTTTTTCTGGGCAATAAACAATATGTATGAATTATCTTGCACTATCCATTGCTACATTCGAGAGTCTATCTGCCTCTTTATTATCCTCTCGATACACATGAGTATATGCTATAAGTCATCACCAGTTCCCTATCATACTATGAATATCTGAGATAAGTGTTTTGAGATGTGGTGCCTTGATCTTATAGCGACCTGAAAGTTGTTCGATAAGAAGCTCACTATCAGCTCTGAGTTCTATCTCCGTAGCTCCGAGTTCGATTGCTCGTCATATACCCAGAGATGCTGCAGTGTATTCTGCGATATTATTCGTCGCATGTCAGATATATTTATGTCGTCGCTCGAGAGGAGTGCCATGGGAATCCATGATATAAATACCACAACCAGCAGGTCAGGGATTTCATCGAGCTCAACCATCACTATACACTATTACTTTCATTCTATATGTTTTTATATATTAGAGAGGGATTTCTTCGAGTCGGAGAAACTGTGGAGTCAGATAATATACGAATGAAAGGGTTCATTTTTTTACATCTTTCCAGTCCATACCATCAGGAAGAGCTAAGACAGCGACTGATCATTTCTTCATCGATGGAACATGATCTCAGGAGAGATATTCAGCAAAATTCGTGAGATCATCATTATGCCCCACGATCATGAGTATGGTAGCATCTTTTCTCATAGAGTGAACTACTTCTAAGTGGAGCGTATCTGCATCACGCTTTCCGACAGAGCCGCCATTATAAAGATTTTTGACATATTCGACACTTAGATCTCGAAACTGTTCACAGAGTCAAAGGGCTGTCTGCTTCGTACGCATAGCAGGGCTTGATACTATCCTATCAGGCTTGACTCCGATGAGACGGAGATATTTCGCGATAATGTGGAGCGCAGCGCTTCACCTTTCAGAAAGTGGCCTATCGAAATCCATACCCTGAAATTCAGAGAGCTCTAGAGCCTTCGCATGACGTACGAGGATAATCTGTTTTTTCTTAGGATTATGATACATAAGAGCATTATATGAAAAAATACTCCCATACAAGGGGGAGTATTTTTTCGAGTTGATTCTCGGTTTTATCATTTATAATTTATGATTTTACATATCTTTCATACTCTCGACTCATGATACTATTTCTGAGACTTCTTTCGTAATAGCTGCCTGTCGAGTCTTGTTATATACGAGAGTGAGTCCTGTCGCTTTCTTATTCGCACTGTCTTTCGCATTTTTCATAGCGACCATACGAGCTGCATGCTCACTCGCCTTCGCCTCGAGAAGCGTCTCATGTGTGATAGCATCGAGAATCAGTGGTATCGTCATCGTCATGATAGTCTCATGATCTGGTTCTATCACATAAGAGCCATCATAGAGTTCTTCCTGATATTTCCCACCAGCATGTTTCGAAAGAAAATCAAACACATCATCACGATGAATAGGAAAGAGTGCTTTTACAGTCGGGATCTGCGATATTGCAGACATATAATGATTATAGACGATAGAGACCTTCGCATATTCACCACTCTTCCAGAGTTCAACAATAGCTCGTACCATATGACGTGACTCCGTGGGAGTGAGTGGATCTTTCATCTCATCAGAAAAATCTGCCACCAGATGCTGTCCAGTACGGAGGACAAAATCACGAGCTCGTTTTCCGATAGTGATATAGTGATATTCGCGTGTATAGGGAGTATCTGAGTCATCTCTGATATATTCAGTCGTTTTTTTAAATACATTCGTATTATATCCACCGCAGAGTCCTTTCTGAGATGCGACGAGGACTATGAGTTCTTTTTTCGATGCCGGAGTACGCGCATAGAGACCGAGAATATCATCTGTCTTCGCGAGTTTCCCGAGGATAGAGAGAGTCGCCAGCGCAAAAGGTCGGAGAGCCACGACGCTTTCCTGTGCTTTTTTCATCTTCACCGTCGAAATCAGCTCCATCGCTTTCGTGATTTTTCCGGTATTTCTGACAGACTTGATTCGAGATTTTATTTCTTTACCTGATGGCATATTTTAAGAAATTGTTTTATGATTTATAATCCTTTCTACGCTGGAAGCTGTTGATACTATTCATGCTGTAAGAATACTGAGAGAGGCTGGATGTGGAGATCATTTTTTCTTTACATCATCCATACACATCATGACTCATAGAGCAAAAAATCCAGCAGAAAATAGTGTTTCTATTTTTGTAATTTCATCGTACATGTTACTACTATTTTCTACGGACATAAAAACGCATTAATTTTTTTCAAAAATTTTCACGAACTCATCGAGGTATTCACTGAGTGCTTTTTTCGTCTCATCAGAAAAATCTTTCGAGTCACGGATAGATGCGAGAATCTTTTCTTCGCGGTCGAGACCACTATAGAGATCATGCTCGAACTTTCCGATATCATCGACACTTACTTTATCGAGGTATCCAGCATTTCCAGCGAATATCATGACAGTTTGTTTTTCGAATGCAACTGGAGAGTAGACATCTTGTTTTAGGATTTCGACCATGCGCTTACCACGTTCGAGCTGCTTCTTTGTATCTGGATCCAGATCTGATGCGAACTGAGCAAATGCTTCGAGCTCACGATACTGAGCGAGAGAGAGTTTCAGAGTACCAGCATTTTTCTTCATCGCCTTCGTCTGAGCAGATCATCCGACACGTGATACAGAGAGACCTACGTTAATCGCTGGTTTTACTCAGGCATTGAAGAGTCCACTTTCGAGAAATATCTGACCATCCGTAATCGAGATGACATTCGTCGGGACATACGCTGATACATCACCACCCTGAGTCTCGATGATGGGGAGCGCTGTGAGAGATCCTGCACCGAGTTCGTCGTTCAATTTTGCAGCACGCTCGAGGAGACGAGAATGGAGGTAAAATACATCTCCAGGATACGCTTCACGACCTGGTGGGCGGCGCAGAAGGAGTGACATCTCGCGGTAAGCATTCGCATGTTTCGTGAGATCATCATAGATGATGAGTGCATGCTCACCCTTAAACATGAAGTACTCACCCATAGCGGCACCTGCATATGGAGCGAGCCACTGCATCGCCGCTGGAGCTGATGCACCTGCTGATACGATGATAGTGTAGTCCATGGCACCAGCTCGACGGAGCTCTTCTGCGATGGCGACGACCTTAGAGTCTTTTTGTCCGATAGCAACATAGATACACTTCACACCATTTCCTTTTTGATTCAGGATAGTATCGATAGCGATCTGCGTCTTTCCAGTCTGACGATCTCCGATGATGAGCTCACGCTGACCACGCCCGATAGGTACGAGTGCATCGATAGCCTTGATACCTGTAGCGAGTGGCTCATGGACTGATTTACGACTCATCACACCAGTCGCGACATTTTCTGCTGGGCGATATTCTTTCGTCTTGATAGCACCATTTCCATCGATAGGATTCCCGAGTGGATCTACGACACGTCCGAGGAGCGCTTCACCGACTGGGATTTCGAGGATTTTTCCTGTTGCTTTCGCTATCATACCCTCTGCCACTGTCGAAAATCCAGAAAGGATAACGATACCGACATAGTGATCCTCGAGGTTCATCGCGACACCGCGAGCTCCAGAGTCGAACTCTACGACTTCATTATATGCGACATCTCTGAGTCCTACGACTTTCGCGATACCATCACCGAGGTATACCACGGTTCCGGCATTCACACGGTCTGGAGAAATATCGATAGAATCGATTTTGATTTCGAGTTCTTTGATGAGATTTTGAGCAAGATCGACAGCAGAATGGGACATAATAGTGAGTAGATAATAAATAAGAAAGTTTTATTTTTTTATGAGAGTCTCGAACCGCTGAAATGATACATCCACCATATCATCACCGACGAATACACGAGCCCCTCATGCAAGAGTATCATTAGAGAGAAGTGTAGGTGCGGGACCTATATATTCTGGAAATGCGTATTTGATACAAGCTGCAGCATACTGAGACACAGATATAGCGTCCATAGTAGATGGATACTCGATACGAGCCGATTCCTTGGGAGGATTTTTCGGATCGATGAGTATAGCACGCTTCCCTATCTGTTTCAGCGCTGTACGATAGTCTTTTACGATACCGAGAAGCTGTTCGAGAGTGTCGCGAGGATATGTGGAGAGGTCGATTTTAGACATAGAGAAAGGTTATGACGAATGGATGAGGAAAAACTACGAAAAATCGATTTCTGTAGCATTTTTTTTCAAAAATTCGACATGTGCTTCATTTTTCTGAAAGAGTTTTGCATTCAGTTTGAGTGCGATATCGAGGACTTTTCATTTGAGTTCTTCGGTCATATTCTTCCGCTCGAGTTCTACCTGAGTAAGTCCCTTATTTCGAGCAGATTCGGCGTCAGCATTTGCCTGAGCAAGTACATCAGATGCTTCTTTTTTCGCATTTTCGACGATTTCTCATCCGAGTGTTTTTGCCTCTTTTTTCGCATGTGCGAGAATCTCTTCAGACTCTGTTTTGGCCTGAGAGAGTATCATGTTCGCATCAGCAAGCTGCTTCTCGAGATCTGCACGTTTCTGTGTCTCAGCCTCGAGATATGCCATATACGGCTTAAAAATAAAAGCACGTAAAACAAGAAATACTATTATAAAGTTTATAAACTGTATAATAAGGGATGAGGTATCAAAAAGAGCGTTCATGGTAGTGATGGGAGGTTACTAGAATAGTAAACGATAGAGTGATTGAGTAGGGTTTCTATTTCAAAAATTCTATCGTTTGTACTACTCGATATTACTTAATAAGAAAAAGTGATGCAAATGCGAGAAGACCTGGAACCTCACAAAGAGCGATAGCTGTAAGCATTTTTGCATTTATATCTCCAGAAGCTGATGGATTGCGTCCGATAGCCTGCATAGCACCCATACCGATAAGTCCGATACCGACTCCAGAACCGATAACACCGATAAGTGCGAAAGCTGTGTACATAATAGAAAAAGGTTAGAATAAGAAAGTAAAAAGTATTCATTTTTCCTATATTTTTACGGAGAGGAAGTATCCGATTTTTATATAAGGAAGTGAAAGGAATATTTTTCCTGAAGAACAGGCTCGAGACTCAGTAGAAAATCTCGAAGCCTATCCTCCAAAATTAATGATGCGCCTCCGGGAGCGATTCTCTGATATAGAGAGATGATAAGGTCATAAATATATATGCCTGGAGAAATGCTACCAAAAGCTCGAAGAACCAAAACGGCAGCGCGAGTATACGGAAAGCTCCAGTATGAAATGACGGTATCTGCTCACCGACGTATACGACGACACCGATAAGTATCGCTCAGACAAAAATATTGAGAAAAAGACGCATAGAGAGTGACCCTATACGGATAAACTCACCGAAAAAGTGCAGCCACCCCACAAATACTCATACGATTTTCTCAGCAGTAGAATCTCCATGATAATTAAAAAGATAGTGCCCGAGATGATGGACTGGACCTTTCAGGTAAAATGCAGTCAACTGCGCAACTAAGATAACAGTAAGTGAGAATACGAGTGTCGTAGAGAGATCTGAATAGATAGGTCGCAGATACGCTCCGAGAGCCTCATCCTTCGATACCAATACGAGCCAATCAAAGATAAGTCCTGTGATATTTCCGAGAAATATCACTATCATAAGACCTCAGAGGAGCCACATATAGTTTTTCGCTATTTTTTTATCACCCAGGAGACTATATGCATAGAGATAGATACGATTTATGATATCGAGACCAAAGGCTCGAAGACGCGGGAGCTTCTCGGTGCGGATAGCGATATGCATGATGCCTATGAGGACGAAGAGCATGCACATGAATATCCACGTAGAAAATACCGTATTCGTGATATGAAGTCCGAAGAAATTAAAATTGCTGATATGAAAACCAAAGATAGTAATCTCCTCTATGATGTCGCCCTTTGGTGCAGGGATATGTGGACCGCTATGGTCTTCTGTATGCTCTGATGCCTCAGAGATGACAGCCTGGGAATCAGCAGACGGTGATGCGAGAGCAGATTGCTCTACGAAGCCGAATGTAGATATAATAAATGTACTAGCGAGGATGAATCGGAAAATTTTTTGCATACTTTTACAGAACGCGACGAGTATATAAAAACACTGATTTTTTGCAAATTTTTTTCGAGATAAGTATTTTTTCTATAAAAATACTTGTACTCTTTCTTTTTTTCCATAGTATAATGATACTTATTCTCATAATACTTACTCTATGCTTTTCACACCTCATGCAGCTCAGAGCTATCACGGATGAATCGATGCGAGAAATACTCTTATCTGAGCTATCGCACGAGAAACCCAGTCTCCATACTCTACTCCATTTGCCTCACTCTCACTCCCCTCTGATACTCACTCCCCTCTGATATCAGATGAGATGATGTCCGCAGATATCCTCGTCCTCATCGGTATCGGTGGGTCGAATCTCGGTACCCTCGCCATCCTCGACGCACTCCACATGAGAAAGACAGATACCAAAGAACTCATCTCTCTCGATACCGTAGACACCTATGATATCATGCGAGTCGAGTCGTATCTGGCAGACGCTCTGAAACAAGGTAAAAAAATCATCCTCACTGCCATATCGAAGTCTGGACGTACCGCTGAGACGATAGGGATTTTCGAGTACTTTTTTACGAAGTATCAGCCACTCTATGGAGCTCAGGTATACCCCGTCACGATATCCGACCCAGACTCATCCCTCGACATGCTCGCACATACTGAGTGATGGACACGCTATAATCTCCCGAAAAATGTCTGAGGACGATACAGCGTACTCTCTGATGTATGACTCTTTCCTCTTCTCTGGATATGAGTCGATATCGAGAGCCTCCGTGCATGAGCATGACGAGCACTCTCTGACTGGCAGAGCTCTCCAGAGTCACACCCGAGCACCATCGTCGCAGAAACCCTCAGGACTGGATATGATACAGGACGAAATATCTTCGAGCACTTTTTCTTCGCGAAACACCTCGAAAATGTAGGAAAGTGGTATCGTCAACTCCTCGCTGAAAGTGTAGGCAAAATCAGGAACGATGGCAAAAGCGTCGGTATCACCCCGACGACATCTATCGGTACGACCGATCTCCACTCTGTCGCACAGCTCGACCTCGCACATACTGTAGATAGGACACTTGCTATAGTATCTCTGAGATGAGTGCCTGCTATTACGATACCAGATGCGCCATTCACATCGCTCGTCGATGACATCCGTGGCAAGAGCTTCGCGGATCTCATGGAAGGCGCACGCTACGGACTCACGAGCTCTCTGGATAATAAGGATATCTCATACTTCGAGTACTCACTCGAGACTGAGAGCACACATGCACTCGGATACTTCCTCCAGACGAAGATGATAGAGGTCATACTCCTCGGGCTCATGCTGGATGTCGACCCATTCGATCAGCCGAATGTCGAGGACTATAAGTCTGGGATGAGAGCCTATCTGAAACGATAAAAAAAATCCCTCTCAAAATCGAGAGGGATTTTTTTATTTTGCATTTTCTAAAAACAGGTAAGCCATATAAGTCCCATAATGACTAAAAATGGTATAATTTCTTGCATGTGAACCAAATTAAAAATATAATAACTTATTCACCCATGACGACACATCCAGCCTTATCGAGAGAGAGATCAGCTTCTTTTAGTTTATATTTCATGACTGGTGGCTCTGAGATACCCATATGCGTAGCGAGCTCATGTGCACCTGCACCATAGGTGACGACGAGACGTGGCTCTATCTTCTCGATGAGTGAGACACTCGACTTATCACTCGGCATGATGAGCACATCGAGATCCCCGAGGAAGTCGAGCGCTGGCGTCGAGAGATCTCCGAGTATCGCTGGGACATATCCGACATGATAGCCCTCGATAGTCACCTGGAATATGAGTGTATCACCCTCCTTATGTGCATATGCGAGGAATCCACCTTTTTCATACTCTCATGGCATCTCGAGAGAGAGTCAGTCGAGCATCATACTCGATGGGAGGCAGTCTATCGACTTTTTTTCAGATTCTATCGTGAGCACGTTATTTTTATAGAGGAGTTCCATAGGGATAATATTTTATGATGCAGAGAGGATATGGAAAAAAATGAGAAAATCAAATATTGCTAAATATGAGGATAGAAAAATCTCAAAAACTATACCTTCGAGGAAGATATATTATATCGAAGCGAGTTCACTCATATGTAAGTGAGCAAGAGAAAATATATCTGACAAAGAAAGTAGAGATTTTTCAGAATTTTTCTACATAAAGTGGATATTTTTCTCGAGAAATCAGACGACATCCGGCTTTAGGAAGATGCCTTTCAGCTCTTCTGGAGTGAACCACTTGTATCAGATAAATCGCTCCGCACGGCGCGGACGAGGCTCTTGCTTTCATGTATATTTCACGAGAAAGAGGGAGACTTCTTTATGGATGACGGGGGCACCTTCGAGATATCCAGCGATAAAGGAATAGGCAATCTTATTCATGAATTTTACGACTTCGAGATCCTTCTCTGCGAGACCCGTCTCTTCCGATATTTCTCGGATAGCAGTCTGCATCGCAGTCTCGTCTCACTCGATATGACCCTTTGGGAGGACATATTCGAGCTCATTTTTCGCATTTTTCCAGGCGAGCATGAGCACCTGTATCTGCGTTCAGATTTTTCTATAGACCATACCGCCAGCACTCTTTTCATGGAGTTCTGCCATAGGTATTTATGATAAATAAGGAACCAACTAGAGAGGAGTATATCAGAAATCTCGAAAAAAGCAAGTAATCGTTTTCTTATATATTGGTCTTGTTATTCGATTTTTGGATTATACTATTTATTACCCTGCTAATAATATATGCTCAGATGGGCCAGGTTAATAATCACATTACAAATACTCCATCCATAAAATCAGCTCTGGCAGAATAAAACACATATCAAACCCCTATAATTAATGAAGTATATATAACTACTAATATTATTAATCTAGCAGCATTTCATGTATATTGACCGTCAGCTCATATTCTTCATGTAATTCCATCCATAAATTTTCCAAAAGCAAGGGTTGAGAATATTAAATCCTTACGATAATTAGGCGATAACACTGGGTATTCATTATTTCCTGCCACATCTCTCATAGATATATCTTGCACGATTTCTCTGAATCAAACATCTGAACGCGATAGATCAGACATTTGATTCTTCAGTCAGCTATCATAAGAGGAATAACTCATCGGGGATCTACTAAGCGTTCTATGTGATTGAATGATATTTTCAATCAATTCTCAGAAAGAAAATTTTTTCACATTAGTATGTAAACTTGGTGAAGGAATTCATAAATCATCTCAAGTCGATACATTATTTATTTTTTTGTTAGAAGAAAAATTTATTATATCAAATAATAATGCAACCAATAGTGTTAATAGAAAAAATGGGGTTATAAATATAATATAGAAAATTATGAGCCATCAAGCCGCACTATCTGATGATTGGAATGATTCTAAAAATCCAATGAATAAAGTAATTAAAAAAGTAATTATTCATCAAAAGAAATAAATTTTAGAAAGAAAAATAGAATATTTAAACATAATGGAATTTATATTAATAAATAATAACTATACACTAACATAAATTTTTATTTATTACAAATATTTTTATTTAGCATGATAAAGTTACTTTTTATATTTTTACTATCCACTCTAGAAAAGGTTGCATTCTGACACTTTTTCTATAATCTGATGGGGATAATTTTCTAATATTTTTCTCATGCGTTTCCGTATAGCTACCGATATATTCCGTAAGGCGATAGAAACTGCGAGTCACGCGACCGGTGCGAATAACCTCACTCCTATCCTCGAAAATATCCAGATAGATGCAGGATACAAGCGCCTCGTCCTCACCGGGAACAATCTCGAGATGGCGATAGAGTATATCATCGAAGATGATGTAGATGTCGAGGTAGAGGGCAAGTTCACGATATCATCGAAGTTCCTCACCTCCTATATCGCGCTCGTCGGTGACCCAGATGTGACGGTAGAGCTCGAAAAAGGCTGAAGCCTAAAGTTCACAACTGAGTCAAGTAATACGAAATTTAAGGGTACGAGTGCTGAGAAGTTCCCCGTCATCCCGAATCTCGTCCCGAATAATCCACTCAAAATCGAGTCTAAAGACCTGAAAAACGCTATCGAAAAGACACTCTTCTCGACTGCAGATGGTGCAGTCCGTCCAGTACTCGCAGGTATATATCTCCGTGCGACTGAGGATAGACTCATATTCGCCTCGACCGATAGTTTCCGACTCTCAGAGTATACGGTGAAGACATCTGTCATCGGGAGTCATCCAGTCGTCATCATCCCGAAAAAAACCGCCGCAGAACTCGCTCGTCTCGTCTCTGACGAAGAGGAAAAGCTCCCTATAGAGCTCTACTTCCATGAGAATCAGCTCCTCGCTATCCGCGGGAATGTACGACTCTCATCTCGACTCCTCTCAGGAAAGTTCCCTGAGTATGATGCATTTTTCCCGACGACACACCAGACGAAGACTGTGACACTCAGATCTGACCTCGTCACGAGCCTCCGCCAAGTGAATCTCGTCGCCCGAGAAAACAACTATAATACTCGCATCCGATCTCGTCATGAGGGTATCGTCGAGATATCTACTGGTGATACCGAGGTAGGTGCCTCTCTCATCTCCATAAAGGGTACGGTCGAAGGTCAGGAAGATATCATCTGAGTGAATGCTCAGTACCTCCTCGAAGTTATCAATATCATCCGTGAGGACTATGTCGCATTCGAGTATAAATCACCACTCTCCCCTATCATCATCACCGGATTCCCGAAAGAAGATGAGAAACACACGTATCGTCACCTTATCATGCCACTCAAGATATAATCTCCTATGATCGCCACACTCCAAGAACTCGAATCCCGCACACTCGCTACCCTGCCTCGCATCGATACCGAAGAGGCTCTTATCGAGTATAAAAATACCATCCTCGGTAAAAACTGAGAGCTTACTATCATCCTAAAGTGACTGAAAGACCTCTCTCCAGAAGACCGAGGCAATGTCGGAAAGCGCGCGAATGAGCTCCGAGATATCGTCGGTACCGCATTCGATACACAGCGTGAGACGATAAAACGTGCATTTATAGAATCAAAACTGTCCAAAGAATGGGAGGATAGCACTATTCCACTCTCAAAAAAACGTGGAAGTGTCCATCCAATCACCCAAGTACGTCAAGAAGTAGAGAATACATTCATGCGTATGTGATTCGAGGTGTTCGAATCAATGGAGATGACGACCGAATACTTAAACTTCGATGCGGTAAATGTCGCAAAAAATCATCCCGCACGGGATATGCAGGATACATTTTGGCTGGAATGAGATGGGAATGTTCTCGCCACACAAACATCTTGCATGCAAAATCTTATTTTAAAATCAAAGATTACACCTATAAGGGCGATCATACCCGGACGTGTATTTCGAAATGAAGATGTCGATGCTACACATGATAATACATTTTACCAGGTAGAGGGTATAGTGGTGGATAGAGATATCAATATCTGACATCTCAAGTTCACTATCACGACGATGCTACGAGACCTCTTCGAAAAAGATGTCGAGATACGCATGCGACCTGGATACTTCCCTTTCGTAGAACCAGGAGTAGAGGTGGATTTCTCATGCCCATTTTGTGATGGAGCAGGATGTAAGATATGTAAATGATCTGGGTGGATAGAATTCATGGGTGCAGGACTCATTCATCCCCATGTGATACGCGAGTGAGGACTGGATCCGAGTGTGTACTCTGGATTTGCCTTTGGATTCGGACTGAATCGCCTCGTCATGATAAAGTATGGTATACCAGATCTTAGATACTTCCAGAATCCAGACGTACGATTCCTCGAGCAATTCTAGAAAAATGGTTCAATATTTGCACAAATCGAAAATATCTGCTATAATAATGGTAGATATTTTATTTTTCGACCCAAAAAAGTCATCATGATCTACAGAAAGAAGCACATCGATGCATTCCGTGAATACATAAAAGACGAAGATAATAAGATTATCGCGCTTGTATGAAAGAGAGGGATCGGAAAGTCTACATTCCTCGAAGAGTGTGAGATATTCGATATTTTCTGACCAAAGTCCGACTATGAGCATATCATCCTCAGAGATGATAGCACCGTAGATGCAAAATCACTGAAAAAAAATCTGACATTTCTCATCATCGATACTGAGACATCACTGGATATATCAGAAATACGTACAATTATAGAATCATATTCATCCGATTTACGAGTCATATTCACGACTGAGTCAGATATCGATGACGAGTGAGTCGTATCCTATAGACTCCCGACGATCGGACTGCGAGAATACCTCGAGCATGAGTACGGCGAGATAAAGATAGCAGATATCCTATCATGAAATACAGATATATCGAAGCTGAATAGTTATAGAGATATCTATCTCAATCATGGGGGATTCCCTGAGCATCTCGTCTCTGGAAAAAACATCATGAAAGACTTCGAGAAAAAAAGAGCAATTATGATATCAGAACTGTATGAAAAAGAGTATGATATATTCGATACTTATCTCCGTACGATAGCGATGAATGTCGGCAATCTCTTCAAGGCTGATCAGATAGCAAAACTCCTCGATATCTCGAGAAGAAAAGTAAATAAATATACAGAAATCATCCTAAAACATAATCTCGTAGTCGCTATCGGACCATGGGTACAAGATACGGTCACCGAGACCTCTCGTCATGTGAAGCTCTACTTCACAGATCTCGGCGATATGAAGGCTATCCTCGGAAATGTCCATGCTGAGGGTGCTATGCGCCAGGGCGCCCTCGAGAATATGATATACCTCGAGCTCGAGAAAAAACTCAGAGACACTCATACGATATATTTTTATCGGAAAAAGTCTGGTTCTGAGATTACATTTCTCGCAGAAGATACTGAAAATACCCTCATCACCCCTATCATCGTGACGACTCGGTCGACAGATGCGATACCACAGGTGCTGAAAGTATTCGAGTCCGAGTATAGTGAACGTATCGAGCGGTATATGATATGTAACGATGATAAGGTCAGCATCACTACTCTCGAAGAGCACCAACTCATGATATTACCACATGTCGGTATATAGGTCGAGCAAAAGCTCGACTTTTTCTTTACTTTTTCGCACAGTTTTATAGACTCTCTATAGTATTCGGAGCGTTCTTCCGATTTTTTTCTATCCTACTATGCACCTCGTCATCATGGCTGCCTGAGAGGGCTCTCGTATGAGACCACTCACCGATACCACACCGAAGCCACTCATCCAGATTTGTGGTCAGACTATTATCGAGCATAATATGGAACCCATCATCGAGCACTTCGAGGATATATACATGATAGTAAAGTATAAGAAAGAGGCATTTCCTCTGTATTTCGGCGACACGTATAAAGGGAAGACCATCCACTACATCGAGCAAGCTGGTGAAGTCATGGGCACCGGTGCTGCGATACTCTCTCTGAGTGGATATATCGATGGAGACTTCGTCATCGTATCTGGTGATGACCTCTATGAGGGCGCGGACATACTCGCACTCATGGATACAGCCTGATATGGCGCGCTCGCAAGAGCTGTAGATCGTCCGAGTGATTTCGGCATATTCCACTGTGATGCGAGTGGCAGACCACAGAGTATCGTCGAGAAGCCGACTGACGCGTCTCTCGGGAATCTGGCCTATATCGGTATACTGAAGCTGTCGAGCGATATCTTCGATGAGCTCCGATCACTCCCCCTCTCTCCTCGTAGAGAGCTCGAGATCACTGACCTCATGGCGAGGCAGATGGAGCGCGGCGAGTTCTCTGTCGTGGAGGCAAAGGGTAGGTGGATCACGATCGGATATCCATGGGACGTACTCAAGGCAGATGATGCCATCATCGGTGCTTATAGTGAAACGATCGATCAAGGCAGTACGATAGAAGAAAATGTCACCATAAAGGGAAATCTCTACATAGAAAAAGGTGTCGTCATAAAGTCTGGTACCTATATAGAGTGAAATGCCTATATCGGAGATGGTGCCATCATATGACCGAACGCGTATATCCGAGGCAATGCGAGTATCGGGAAAAATTCGAAAATAGGAGCATTTGTCGAGTATAAAAATAGTCACATGGGTGATGACTCCCATATACCGCATCTCTCATATATAGGTGACTCTATCATCGGGAATCATGTGAATATCGGTGGCGGCAGTAAGACCGCGAACCTAAGACACGATGGTGCAGGTATCCGCGTCATGGTAAAAGAAAAACTCATCGACTCTGGACGGAGAAAACTCGGAGCCATCATCGGAGATGGAGCCCATCTCGGGATAAATACCCTCATCTATCCAGGCAGAGTGATACCGACAGATGGCAGTACGACACCAGGAGAAATAATCCGATAAGAAAATTTGCATTTCTCTAGAAAAATATATAATACTGCTCGTCCAAGTACACGTGAAATGTGGGAGTTCCTACGGCTATCTTGGTCAGAAAGCCAAAAAAGAACGATTGGACCAAGTTTATTTTTTCACGTTTTTTATTATGTCTGTCTCTCACGGCAAGAAGTATAATCAAGCGGTAGCTCTCATCGAGAAAGACCGTGTCTATACTCTCAAAGAAGCGGTCGAGCTCCTCGAACGCACAAATACAGTGAAGTTTGATCCTACGATCGAAGTTCACTTTAATCTCAACATCGACCCACGTCAGGCTGATCAGCTCGTACGCTCGACTCTCTCACTTCCACATGGTACTGGTAAGACCAAGAAGATTGGTGCCTTTACTGATATAGGAAATGAAACAGAACTCAAAGCAGCGGGTGTCACTGTCGCTGGTAACGAGGATCTCATCGATGCAGTCCTCCAGGGTAAGATCGAGTTCGATATCGCTATCGCGACTCCTGGTATGATGAAAAAGATGGGTAAACTCGCGAAAGTACTCGGTCCAAAAGGCCTCATGCCAAATCCAAAGGCAGGTACTGTCGGTGAAGATCTCATCGCTATCACGAAAGAGCTCGCAGCTGGTCGCTTCGAATTCAAAAATGATAAGCAAGGGAATGTCCATTCTATCGTCGGTAAGCTCTCATTCGGTGCTGCAAAGCTCGAAGAAAATATTGCATTTTTCCTCCAGACGATGAAGTCAGCTCGCCCATCTGGTATCAAGGGTAGCACTGCTTTCGTAAAAAGCATCTACATCTGTAACGCTATGGGTCCTGGTATCAAAATCGATGCAAACATCTAGTTCCCTATAAAAAGCTTTATAAAAACTCAGGTCAAAAAAATCTCTCTAGAAATAGAGAGATTTTTTTGCAAAATGACAGGAAATGTGAGATACTATATCTATGAAAAATCGCGCATCTCTAGAAAAGACCATTCTCGACAATTATACTGAAATCTACACGCTCGATGCTGAGCAAAGAGAAGATATCCGTATAGCTATAGAGTCTCTTAATGAGAGTGATCTAGAAAATGAATTGGGACTTATACAGGATTATTTTAAAAGCATAAAGTATACTTACCAGAGAATGATTGGGCAAATCATCCCAAAAGAAGAAGTCGATACAAGCATAAATTTTTCATATATATTCTAACACTATACTATGACACAACTAAGTGAAACATTCGAAAATAAAAAAGACTGAGTAGAGCTGAATGCACAAAAACTCGAGACTTTCTTATCGGAAAAATCTCTCGATCAGAAATTTATCACACTCGCAAAACAAAAAATAGATGTGTATATATCTACTATAAATAAAGAATCACTTCTCGTTCGAGGAAGACTCATGGATGGCGGTGCTATCGAAGATCAGATATGAAGAGCAATATATGATGCCCAAAATGAGCTCACTGAAAAATCTAAACTCCCTCTTCCTAAAAAGAGTATCTCAAAAATACAGGAACCAGTATCAAAAAATGCTCAAAATAAGCCCGTAGAAAAAATACAGGTAAATATAGGTTCTGCTGTCGATGCTATAAGAAAACGTAAAGAAGAACTTGCGAAAGTAGCGAGTTTATAACAGTCCTATCCCCTCCCCTTAAACGCCGAGAGGAGTGTAATCTCATCTGCATACTCGATAGAGCCCGCGTGTGGGAGACCTTTTGAGAGACGAGAGATTTTGACTTCACGAGGCATATGCTCGATAGCATAGAGCGCTGTGGCTTCTCACTCGATATTTGGATTCGTCGCGATGATAACTTCTTCGATTTCTTTATTCACATCAATACGGGAAAAGAGAGTCTTATAATAGAGTTTATCTGGCATCGTGCCAGCGATAGGAGATATGACTCAGCCAAGTACATGATAGAGTCCACGGTAGACTCATGTACGCTCGATAGAGAGCATATCGAGATAATCTTCTACCACACAAAGAAGATGAGAGTCACGCTTCGTATTGGAACAAATAGAACAAATAGGATGTTCTCTATCAGTCATACCATGACACTGACTACATTCGATGACATTTTCATGGAGATCAGTGAGTGCCTTAGAAAAATTCTTTACATACGATGGATGCGCTTTTAGTAAAAAAAAGGCGAGCTTCGCTGCTGTTTTTTCTCCGATACCAGGGAGAAAGTGTATCATGTCTATCATCCGTTTGAGTGCTTCAGGCATGTGAGTTTATTCATTTATATCGAACGTCTGCCCTTTCATCACGAGAAAGCTTGCCCGATCTACATTTTGCATCGATACTATAATAGGACTATTCATTACAGTTCCTATAGATTGCCCTTCAGCGATACGAATATCGAGAAGATTTTCCTGAAATGAAAGTTCTCGATTTTTGACTTGGAGCTCTCGTACATTGTATCATTTTGTGGCATTTTGATTGAGTATCCAGACATAGTATACTCAGAAGATAGCTATGAGAACTGTAAGTACTACGTATACCTGAGTAAAAGTAAATCGAAAATTCTCTCGAGCCGCCTTTCGCTCAGAGAAGAATGGAATATGTCATTTTTTGGCTACGAGAAGATGAGCATTCATGGACTTAATGGTGGATTTTTTGGATGATACGGAGCTTCGCACTGCGACTTCGTGGATTCTCAGCTATCTCACTTTCTGTAGGGATTATAGGTTTTTTCGTATATTTTGCAAACTGAGATTTATATGTGATGCGCCCCGTCACATCATCGATAGTATCTTCGAGATATTTCGCGAAAAATTGCTTCACGAGCCTATCCTCGAGTGAGTGAAATGTAATCACCATAATGATGCCTCATGGCGCGAGCATTTCCATAGCCTGAGCAAGAGAATCTTCTATGTGCGTAAATTCTTCATTTACAGCGATACGGAGAGCCTGAAAGACACGGAGTGGAGATTTTGGATCAAAACTCGACTTTTTTATAATTTCCAATAGCTGAAATGTCGTCTCGATAGGGGTAACTTTTCTTTGTTTTACAATTTCTAGTGCTATAAACCAGGATTTTTTCTCCTCTCCATAGAGAGTGAATATACGCGCCAGCTCTTTTTCATCGAGAGTACTTATCAGCTGACTCGCACTCTTTCCTTTCGTTCGATCGAATCGCATATCGAGTGGCCCATCGAAACGAAATGAAAACCCACGATCTGCTTCATCGAGATGAAAACTACTCACTCAGAGGTCATACAGTATAGTATCTATATGATCCACTCATCGGTCCATGAGAACATTTTTCAGGGAGGTAAAACTGAGTGGTATATATATTTTCTCGATAGAAGATGTATGTGCTGCAAGATGGAGTTGTGCACGTTTTAGATTTTCAGTATCACGATCGAATCAAAAAAACTTCCCTTCCCTCATATGAGAAAGGAAGAGTCATGCATGTCCACCGAGTCATAATGTAGCATCTACCACAATATGAGCATCGGGCATCTCGGAAACAAAAACATCGATGACTTCACGAAAAAGCACTGGAGTATGGAGCTCAGAAAAAGCCATAATATAAGAAAAATATATGAGCAATCTATTATCATTTTTTGATTTGTCAAAAGAGAAAGATATATTGACAGCTATAGTATTAATATTTTGATATTAAAGTAATTCACATTTTTTTGTCGAGAAATTAACAAAAATCTAAGAAAATTAACAAAAATGTGTAAATATAGCTATTTTAGGTTGAAAAAAAGCCATTTTTTTCTATAATCTCGACATGTCTGCATTTAAAACCAAGAGGATCTCTACAAAAAATATTATCCCCCAGAAAGACGTATCACAAAAACCGATCGAAAAAAAATCAATGTGAGTAAAGTCTGGCTTTAGAATATCAAAAAAAATAATCATTTGATCTATGATTATGGTTTTTCTGGTATTCTTTAGTGGCGAACTCTTTATGAGGGCATTTCAGTGAAATGAAAAAAATGGATCTGATACATTCGATAAGATACCATTACAATCACTCATAGAGCCATATATCAGCGATAAAGTAGTCGGTACGACTAATATACTCATCGCCGGCATAGGTGGCAAAGGACATGATTGATCTGATCTTACTGACTCTATTATGCTCGCATCATTGGATGGAGAAAAAAATACTGTCACACTCCTCTCAATACCAAGAGATCTCTATGTATCCTATAGTGAAAGAGGGTGAGCTGGAAGAATAAATAGCCTCTACGATCTCGGAAAACGAGACAAAGTAGGCATTAGCTATCTTGCGGCTAAAGTATCTGAAATCACAGGACAGAAAATCGATCATTATATGGTTATAGATTTCGATGGATTTATCGATATCGTGGATATCATAAATGGAGTATCTATAGACGTTCCTGAAGATCTTATAGATAGGGAATATCCTGATAATAACTGGTGATATACCACTTTTCGCGTGTCAAAATGACCACAAGTTTTCGATGGAGCTACCGCCCTAAAATACGCTCGAAGTCGTCATTCGACGAGCGATTTCGATAGATCCAATAGACAACAACTCATCATAAAAGCGATAAAAGAAAAAATGACCGATCTCGGTATTATCACAAATCCTAAAAAAATCTGAGAAATCTATACATCGATACTCGCCCATCTCGATACTGATCTCAGTATTGCAGATATGGTAGAATTGGCTTTTAATTTTTCTGATATAAAAACCGATGATATAAGCATCGTATCGCTTTCTGAATCATGCTTCTCTTTGATAAAATGTAGCCCCTGAGCCTATCTCTATTCTCCGAGTCGTGATTTATTTTGAGGAAGTGCGGTGGTCATACCAGAAAACGCAAAGGTTAATAAACTGAGTTATTACGAAGATATTAGAAAATTTGTCGATCTCACTTTTCATTTCCCTCTTCTCAGAGATGCTGACAGAAATATAGTATTTATAAGCGATCCGAGCATGAAGCGCCGTACGCAAGAAATTAGCATGTGACTTGCAAAATTAGGATTTCCTATATCATTTGATAAGAGTCTCACGATTGCAACTGGTTCTATAGAAAAAAGCCATATCAATGTATATTGGAATGAGGAGATGTGAGTAGGAATATATCCAGATTCAGTATGAGTGGAAGCATTACGCTATATAGAAGAGTCAATCCCCTATAATTTTGTCGAAAGAAATGAATACATAAATATGAGTGGCCCAAAAATAGAAATAGTGATCGGTCTCGATGGTGAAGACTATATGAAGCATCTAAAATCTGCGTACTACGTACCAGTACCTCCGAGAAATACAGCATCAGGATCTACAGGAATGACTAATATAAACCAAGAATCATCGAGCACTGGAGTGTCAAAAAAAACAAAAAATATCTCATGAGAAACTACTGTAGAGCCTGGGGATTGGGAAAATTTTTAATCACACCAATATGAATACTCCTCTCCGTAAAACATCATTTCATAAAAGAACTAAGTCGCCAGGATCGATCCTAAGGCGATTCTTATGATTTTTTCATGATAGAAAGAGAGATTCTAGTTTTAGCCTCCGTGGGATCGGAAAAGTAGCTGGATTTTTTGTACTATTCATCACCCTACTTACTGGGCTCATGCTTTTTTTATTTATGCGCTGAGTTCCCGATATCGGCTCTATAGAACGAGGAGATTATTTTCAGGAAAGTACCGTCATTTATGATAAAGATAAGAATCCTATCTATACCCTTTTTAATGATGGGAAACGCACGTATGCAGACTATGGTGAGATTTCTGATGCGATAAAAAATGCTATAGTAAGCACTGAAGATAAAACATTTTTCGAGAATCCTGGAATCGATATAAAATGACTCCTACGAGCGGGCTATAATTATATCAGTGGTAAAACGACTCGTATACAGGGAACTTCTACTCTCTCTCAGCAACTAATCAGCTATACGCTCCTCTCTAAAGAGCGTTCTATAAAAAGAAAGGTACAAGAAGCATACCTATCATATATGCTTAATAAGTCGTATTCAAAAGAGAAGATTCTCGAAATGTACCTCAATACTATATCATATGGTTATAATGCTAATGGCATAGAGGAGGCCTCAAAAACATTTTTCTGAAAAAGCGCTAAAGATGTCGGACCTCTGTGAGCAAGTATACTCGCATCACTCCCAAAATGACCAACATATTATTCACCATATAGTCATAGAGATAGGCTCATGGGTGAAGTCTACGTATATCCTCTGGATAATCCTGAATGAAAAATAAGCTTATCTGTAGCTGAAAATAGGGCTCATTATAAAAAAATGTATACCGAATTTAAATCATATCTTTCTGGTATAACATTAGAACTCCATAATGATAGCGTGAACATATGTGGCATAAATAAAGAATATATACGAAACTCTGACTATAGTCCGAATAAGTCTGGATGTAAAGAATTAGATACTGGAGAGGTTTTATGATTTTTCTGAGATATTATCATCCATGATACTGTGAGCAACTCCGGTGAAACTGAATCCTTTGCTCTCGAGTATGGCGTAGGACGTAAAGATTTCGTAGCAGTGCGAATGCTCGAAGATAACAAAATAGATGGGCCAACCATGAAGAAAATAATCTATGATGGGCTTGAGTTCGAATTCAAAAAATATACAGAAAATATTAAGTATCCGTATTTCGTCATGTATATAAAAGAGTATCTAGAGACAAAATATGGGAAAGATACTGATATCACACAGTGACTCAAGGTATACACGACACTGGATCCAAAACTCCAAGAAAAAGCCGAAGAGCTCGTGAAGAAACAAGCCCTCATCAATACAAACCAATATGGGGCTAAAAGTGCAGCACTCGTAAGTATGGATAATTCCAACGGGGCTCTTCTAGCCATGGTAGGTGGTCCAGATTATTTCGATATAGAAAATGGTGGAAACAACAATATGGCCCTTGCCAGACGACAACCATGATCTTCATTTAAGCCTTTTGTATATGCTCTCGCTATATCCAAAGAGCCTATAGGACCTCAAAGTCCTGTCGCTGATGCAAAAACTTCATTTGGCCCATGGACACCCGATAATTATGACAAATGATTCAAAGGGATTATGACCCTAGAAAAAGCACTTGCTTACTCTCGTAATATTCCTGCGGTAAAAATGTTTTATCTAGCAGGACGAGAAGAATCACTCATAAAATTCGGGAGAGATATAGGCTTCACTACACTTAAAGATGATATCTGATATGGCGCCCCTATGGCTATATGAACTGCTGAAGTCCGTCCTATAGATCTGATGCAAGCATATAGCGTACTCGCAAACCTCTGAATCAAAAAGGATATATATGCTATCACAAAAATAGAAGATAGTGATCAAAATGTTATCGAGGAACATAAATTTCCAGATACCTATGAGCCGATATTTTCACCAGCTGCTGCATATATTACTACCATGATACTCTCGAATCCTGAGGCACGTCCTGATGGCTTCTGGCGAAGTGCGATCACAATCTCTGGTGGACGAAAAGTCGCTGTAAAAACGGGAACATCGAATAAAGATGTAAGTGAACGGGGTGAAAAAAAGATACTCCCCAGAGATCTCTGGACAGTAGGATATTCTCCAGATATTACGACTGTCGTCTGGGCTGGAAATGTCGATGGAAAAGAAACAAAATGAAACTGCGACTGACTGAACTGTGCTGCAGGAATCTGGAAACCTTTTATGGAATATGCACTAAAAGATAAAGCAAGGTCAGACTGGAAGCGTCCAGCATGAGTGTACGATTATACTATAGCGAAGTCCAGTGGACGGCTCGCAACCAAAGATACTCCTGAAGATCAAAAAGTAAGCACCATAATGGCAGTTAAGCTTACAGAGCTAGATGGGGGATTTAAGGAAGAGCTTATCGATACTCTCTGTAACGGTCCAGTAGCTGAAAATACACCTGAAAGTGCTATAGGCAAAGTATTTGTACCTATAGCATCTCCGATTATCGATGGATTTGATCCTACATGGAAAAACGGATTCTTTACAAGTGTATGATCTGGATCTCGTAGCGATACTCCCTGTGAGAGACCTGAGTGAACTGGAAATATCTCGATAGAAGTAAAACTCTCACAAACAGCAGCTAAAAAAAATATCATCGAATCGAGCTGGTCTGGAGATAGAGAAGTAAAGGAGGTACAAATATCTCTCAATGGCACAATAAGTTTTAAAGAAGTATTTGATGAATTAAAAAACACTTGAACATCACGCACAAGTCTAAATCTCAATCCCTGAGATAATCAGATTACAGTAGTTATAATCGATAAGTACTGATTTAGTTATACTGAAACAAAGATACTGACACTCAATGGGAATACAATCATTACATCTGATGGTGGAGATGCTCTTAATGGCACAGATCTCATATCCCCCATTTCTACAGGCAGCACTACCGTTTCTATAGAGCCGAAAATAATTGTTAATAATCCCAAGGCAGGAAAAGTAAATTTATACAGTGGTGACCCCATTAATCTTCGTTTTTCCATTACCGCCACACCGGGAGCTCGTGAAATAAACGTAACATTTAATGGAAACCGTATTTATACAGCGTCAAATGGTACTGTCTTTGTCGTACCTATAGACACTGGAGGCATGAATCCATGAACCTACCCTATCAGCATAAATCTCATCGACGCGAACCTAAAGAGTATAGACAAGGCTGTTACCATAACTATTATGAATCGTTAATATGATTTTTTCTCACGTACATCTCTCCTATGGTGAACGCACTGTTCTCAAAAATATAAATCTTACGATACAAAGATGAGAATTTATATGTATCATAGGATCATCTGGGAGCTGAAAAACAAGCTTTATAAAAAGTATCATTGGCGCAATACATCCTAAATCATGAATCATCCATAATACGCTGTGATATGACATAGCAAAGCTCTCTGGGTGAGATATGCTCACCTATCGAAGGAGTATAGGTGTGATATTCCAAGATTTTAAACTTCTTCCTAGAAAAACAGTACAGGAAAATGTAGCTTTTGCTATGGAGGTATCATGATACGATACAGTTACTATCCATAAGCGTGTTATAGAAGTACTCACCCAAGTAGGACTCCTAACCAAAAAAGATAAATTTATAGAATCACTTTCTGGTGGGGAACTCCAGCGAACTGCCATAGCGAGAGCACTTATCCATCATCCAGATATGATCATCGCAGATGAACCAACGGGGAATCTGGACCCAAAAAATGCAGAAGAAGTGATACATCTTCTGCAAAAACTGAATGATGAAGGAAAAACTATCATCATCGCTACACATGATGATAGACTGGTAGATAGACTAAGAAAAAGGGTTATCGCATTTTCTGATGGATATATCATATCTGATCTCACTCCCTGAACTTATTGTATCTAAACTATGCTATCCTCACAAGAATCGCTTGCTCAAAAATTCGTCAATAAATGATTTTGGCTCTATATTTTTACTTTCCTTATAGGCCCTCTTGGCTATTTTATCAAGGTAATTATATCTCGTGATCTTTCTGTCGAGGAAGTGGGAATGCTCTATGGAGTTATAAGCTTCGTAACACTCCTATCGATGTATAATGATCTCGGCTGCACTGAAAGTCTCGCATATTTTCTACCACGACATATCGTAAAAAATGAGTATTGAAAAGCAAAATACCTCATGCACTTTGTACTAAAAATACAATTTATATCGAGCATCCTGATCTATGGAACAATTTTTCTATGAGCTACTTGGTTAAGTACGCATTACTTTAAATCGGAGGTGACAGAAATATTACGAATTGCGTGACTCTATTTTATAGGCATCAATATTCTACACATTGCGACGATTTTTTTTACAGCCGTACAAGATACAAAACTCCAAAAAGGCACAGAACTCATGCGTATATGATGAACTGCTATCGGAAGTGCTTTTTTATTTTTCTCTGATTTTGGGAACCTAGAAAGATATATGACTATCTGGATTATTGGATTATCTATCGGGATTATTTTTGCATTTACTTTTTTCCTGAGAAAGTACTATATTCCAAATTTCTTTTTCGTAAAAAAAGAAAAAGATCCTCTTCTGAAAAAAGAATTTCTTCGCTATGCTTTTTGAACATTTCTCACAGCAAATATTGCAACACTTCTTTCTCAGATAGATATGCAACTCGTTATATACCTACTCTGAACTCGGGAAAGTTGATTTTATTCTACATATCTTTCACTTATTGGGATACCATTTATTCTTTTGACACCGATTATAGGATTTCTCTTTCCTGTGATATCAGAACTCTATGGGAGAAATGAAGAACATAAAATACACGCGCTTATTTCAAGATTTTGGACATACTTTGGTATCATAGGAATATGGACAGGAATATTTCTTTTCCAAACTGGAGAAAGGCTCAGTATATTATTTTTTGGCGAAAAATTCGAACATGCATGAGTCATTTTGATGTATTCTGCACCTTTTTTGGTTTTTAACTTTCTCATACAGATAAGCTTCCAGGTGCTAGCTGGTATGGGAAAAATACGAAAGCGTGCTGAGATACTCGCAGTAGTGCTCATAATAAATATCATACTGAATCTCATATTTATACCAATATTATGATCACCTTGATCAGCTCTCGCAGTATGACTTTCATGGCTTCCACTCTACTATATGAGCATTCGTGCTACCGAATTACGAGTTCCTATTTTTGGAGAAATATCATGGTATATAAATATATTTACAGGAACTATCGGCTATGGTATTACATATATATTATGGAAATCCATTATGAGCGATTCCGTTTTTATGGATATTTGCCTTGCGATTCTTATCTATATCGCTATATTTATGCTGACCAATAGAAAAATGCTCCATGAAGCATTTTCAACAATACAAGAAACTCGAAAAAAGAAACATGCACCAGATCCACAAGATATACCTTTACCTATTTAATTTATGCATCTCATTATTAGCGCAATTGGATTTATCATATGGGCGATATCGATCATATCTATATACTATTCAGATAGATATGGGCCTATAAATCATCTAGAATCGAGTACCTGATATGGCACATATATTGCTACTTTGATTTTTATATATATCAGCTATAAAGCGTACAGCATATTAGCGGGATGGAAAAAAATTCGTATTAACCTATTTCATATAATCGGTATTATACTTTTTCATATATTTATACTTGCTGTTATATATAGTGGACTACCCGAAGTGACACGCAGCCCCTTCATGACGACGAAACCAAGCTGAATTATACTATTCATCCATATCATCGAGCTCCTCCTATACCCACTCATCTTAGTGTTACTGACACGCTCTGCAGGATTAACAACGCTCATGACGTATATGCCATCCTGGAGAGATATAGACATGCGTCTTCGTGTTCCTGCAGAGATTACTATAGGATTTTTTATTTTTACCATAGGCTTATTAATTATAGGAAGTTTAGGGATGTTTACACTTCCAGGGCTTATCTGAGTACTTGCCGTACTATGACTCATCTGATATAGATGACATAAAGAAACCTATTCTGATATAACCAAAAGGTATATTACTCTCGAGAATCATGCTCTCGATGGCACAATCGCTGAATCTCTCAATCTAAAGCTTCTTTCTATAGAATTCGGATTTATATTCCTGACTTTTCTATTAGGAATTTCACTCATTAGCATCATACGACCTATGCCGATATGATGGGATGATCTCGGAGTATACATGAATTTCCCAAAGATTATGGCGACGACAGGAACACTTTTAGAATGAGCTGGTATGTATGTTTGGCAGCTTATTACTGCTACTGGATTCTTATTTTCTTACACAGCAGCACAAGCATTTTATGTAAACCAACTTGGTGGCATACTTGCTGTAATAGCAATCATATCTACTCTCTCATTTGCATTCGAAAAGAAATGAAGAACACTCCTCCTCTCTCTCCCCGTTCTTTTTGCGACTGTATATTATGCTATGCCGATGACAGTATTCCAGCAAGCGAAAGACATGAAACTCGATCCAGCCTATTTATTCTTTTGTATTAGTGGTATTATGCTTTTATTCCACGTATGGAAATGAGACCATGATACCAAGAAAGATTATAAGATTTTAAGCATAATAGGACTTATTATTGGCTTTAGTTTTAGCGTCAAGCTTACTTCAGTAATGCTTATACTTGGATGCCTCTGAGTTATAAGTTATCGTTTACTGGGATTTTTAGGGTATGTTGGATTCTTTGCTCTATTTCTTGCACTTTTTACGCGACTTCATCTTTGGGGAATAATGAATGTACCGATGCCACCGAATGACAGCCCACTGATAAATTCTATATCACTCGTACTTTGAGTATCATGAATCATCTGCCTCGTTGCATCAATCTTTAAGAAAAATCATTTTGATACAAAATTTTTATTTACGTGGTGAACCTCGGTGTTAGTTTTTAGTATAGGATGCATACTTGCATGTAGTCCATGGATACTAAAAAACATACACGAAATCGGAATACAAAATATACAAAAAAGCTCTATAACAGGGTTACTTACGGGTTCTGGCGGAACTACCCCATATAATTATGAGGGACTTTATACTCATGAAGAGAATGAAAAAAGAAAAACTGAATTAGCAGAATGAATGACCACCGATGGAAAATCAGAAAATGAGGATTTAGGACGATACTTCTGATATGATGGAGGACTCAATAACTACCTCAAGCTTCCTCCAAATCTCACATTTCAGAAAAATCAGTCAGGAGAGTTCACAGATATTACCTATATTTTTCTTGCATTACTCCCAGGACTTCTTTTATTTATACGAGGGAAGCGGTCATATACCATGCTTATGTGGATGGGGTTATTGCTCTTATTTATGACATTTTATTATTTTCCTAATATCAAGTCAGAGCCTTCATCATTAAGTAGATTTTTTGGTAACTTTAGCCTCATTATTGAAAGTGGGAATTGGAAATCATACGGTTATGCCATTTTACTCGCTATGAATATTGGCATATTGTCTATATTCCATTTTGCACTCGAAAAAAATGATGACAATAAAAAACTACAAGAGGTTATTATGTTTATGGGGATTTATGCATTCCTATTTTCCATAGCAGCTTTTGGTATTGTATGGTATGGTATAGTTATTTATTTTGGATTCTTCCTCATCATGGGTTATAGTGCTCTGGGGTTTTTACGAGAAAAAGATGAAGACTTCAAGAATGAAGATCCACACTTTAACATACTTATGAGTGGTGCACTATTTATATTTATAGCCCTCTATATGGTTCGTTCTTCTTTTCCTCACGGATGGAATAATCTAAAAAATGCCTACTACAATGAATATAAGTATAATACCCTTTCCCAAGAAGAGTCTATCTTTGCATACAGAAGCGATTATCTTCTCCCTATCGCTACGATGAATCTGACTAACATTGCAGCTATATTTGATGATATTGGCACACAAATGCAATCAAAACAAATGAAAGAATTTTTTGCAACAACGGATGTAAAAAATCTACCACTCGATACACTTCATGCATTTATCATGAAATACCGTAGCAGTCCTGATATAGTACTTCGTAAAGATGTAGAAAAACTCGGTCAACATATTTATTCGAATGTTCTCTATCCAAAAAAAGGGAATGAAAATACGGGATGAATCTATCGTATCGGAACTTTTATGACGTATCTTATTAATGAAAACCGAAAAAGATATCTCGATGATAGTCTCCTTATGTTATTCGGATGATACTTCTATGATGCATCACCTGAAAAATCAATAGAGAACATGAAATCGCTCTGACTTAAGTATCTTCTCGTCGACCTCAATGCTGCTACAATCGACAGAGATCCTCGACATGCACTCACAGATCGTTCAGAAAAGCTCCTCTTAACCATGACTGCGAATAATCTGAAACTCGTAACGACAGATAATCTCTGTCTTGAGCTCGCCATCAATGAGAGAAAAAAGGGGAAGCTCACTACTCCAAATGAATTTATCGATATAGCAGGAACCAATTCTGAATCATATCGTAATGGCCTCACTCTCTCAAGAAATCAAAAACTTTCGAACTGTCATCGTTATATAGTAGAAAAACTGATAAATACTGGTGAGTATCCGAAAGTCGATGCTATAAAAAATGAAATCCTGGAATCTAATGCTGCCCAGGATAATACAAAGCTACAAAATATCCTTCTCAAACATGCGGGACAGAGTTGGTTCGCTCTCTTCGAAATCATAGATACCCCTATGAATACTAGTCCAGAGCCAGTCACAGCAACCGCTACATGAGTATCACAATAATAAAAAAACTCCTACGGGAGTTTTTTTATCGCATCTCTATATACTGTTGCTCTATGGAGGTAATCCTGAAATAATCCAAATGAAGCACATCATGGCGAGAGCATGAGAACATCTCATTTTACTGCCTGACGATAGAGCCAGAGGACTCCATCTTCGAGTATATCAGTCACATAGTATGGGATAGATTTCTCTCGGGCTATTTCGATAAAGAATTCCTTCGTCGCACCGATACAGACGAGCGCTCGTACGCGAGCATCGAATCGCGCCGCAAGATAATCAAATGTATCACCCTTATCCGATCCTCATACGATGAGGAGGAGATTCTTCGTATCACCATAGGATGAGAGTGCAGCCTCGAGACTCTGAGAGCTGGTAGACTTCGAGTCCTCGACGAATATGATCCCATTTTTTTCTCAGATTTTCTCGAGACGATGTGGGAGTCAGTGGATCTCAGAGAGATATTTTTTCGTACGCTTCGAGCATATACGCATCTCATTGGCGACGAGAGTGCTCGCGAGGATATTCACAGCATTATGCACGCCAGAAAATGATGTCTGAGAAAGACTATACTTCTTCCGCCCAGAGATGATGATAGATTCGCCATCAGTCATGTCTCTATAGAGTCGTTCTTTCGCATGGTGGAATATACGCGCATTTCATGGAACTGTTATATCGAGTCCATGAGTATTCGCAAATCTGATCACTTGTTCGTGTATGATGGCTCTCTTGCGAGTACACTCGAGGAGATGCATCTTCGCATCCAGATACTCCTGGAGGTCTTGATGCCAGTTCAGATGATCTGGTTTAAAATTGAGAAATATGCTATAATCTGGCTCAAATTTCTGGAGTAGGTGCGACATAAAACTCGATACTTCGATGACGATATATCATTTTTTCTCTCATTTTTTCAGTATCTCGAGTACGGTCGTAGAGAATGGGATATCGAAATTTCCAGAAAGATAGACACTTTTCTTGCCAAAATACTCTTTTTCGAGTATACTATACATTATCCAGCTGGTAGTCGACTTCCCATCTGTACCGGTGATGGCGATAGTCTGGAAGCCTGATGGCAGATACCCACTCACGAAATCGAGCTCAGAAACCACCTTTCCTGTCGCATATATCCTATGTGTACCTGGCACACCTGGCGATGGGATAATCTGCTCATAATACGAAAAATCATCTATACTATCGGCATCATCACGTATCTCATATGTGAGCGAGAGGTAGTCACAGAGATCTGCGACTCACTTCCCTACCTTTCCTTTTCAGTAAATCAGTATCATACTAAAAGTATATCCATATACATGGAAAATCAACGTAATTTACATAAACTCATACATAATCCCCAGACTTATCAAGAGATAGTTGATGATATGTGACCTCGAATGAGCGAATCAGAGCTCATCATGACATGACATCTCCAGGAAATCACAAGGCAAAATGTAAGTAATATACTACAATCAGAATGACACGTAAAAAATGAGCTCGAATCATATGGACTATCCGATGAATTATATAATTATTTTATACAACATCCAAGCGCATGGTATGAATTAAAAAGAAAGCTTCACGCATATAAAAAAATAAGTGACGACGGTCGATATATAATACCCAAGGATAAGGAAGAGTATATTTTATCTGTATTTTTACGACGATGATGAGAAATCATCAATCACCAAATCGAAGAACTCTGGAGAAAGATACTTAAAGACCAGCATCTCCTGAGTCGCATCGCTACAGAACCATCCATCATGGATAGTTCTCATGGTCAGATAAAGTGACTCCAAGTCCAATGAAAGAATCAAAGAAAAGATTTTATAGAAAAAACTTTAAAGATTGGATATATTTCAAATGTAGACATTAAAGATGAAGTGGAGATAGAAAAAAATATACTCAAACTGCTTCCAATATTCCAAGAATATATTTTCCAAATATTTAATATTTCTATAGAAGTGCCTAAATCAAAAAAGACTTTTAATGCAATTATTGAATGGTTCGTACAAGAACTCTGGCCAGACCAATGAGTTAAAAGCAAGCATATCTGGATGCTTATAAAAAGCATGCGTGCATGGTGATCATACGATTATATACAAGAACAACATAAAAAGGCTGAACAATATATTCATTCAATTCCAAACATTCTACGCGAACAGGGTTTTGATTTTAAGGAATCGATGTTAAAAAAAGAGGGTTCATATGATGGAAATATCGATATTCATACATGAATAATCCATCTGAGTGATACAGAAATAATACAGATAGAGTATCGAACAAAAAGTATTCGAAGCGTTCTTTTAAAACTTTGGGAAAGTGAAGATTATAATAACTATGATGCCTTGAGGGATACGCTTGGTATGGTCATCATATTTCCCGATCTTATGGATGAGGATGTAAAATTATCTATCATCTGACGCATGAGCTCTATAATGAATCATAAATGATATATGCTAAAAAATAAATGACTCATAGAACATAAAAAGAATATCAAGAATATAATACCGCCTGACCACGAACCACTCGGCACTGTAGTAGAATGACGAAAATGAAAAAGCTCAGAAAAATTAAAAAATCTCAGCTTTAGCGGCTTTACTCATATACAAGAATCGCATGTTGGGATAGAAATACAATTTTATAATCAGAACGGTTATGATTTCTGGAAATCTGATCATCTAACATTTGATGTATTAAAGGTAGTATCAGCGTGGGCAAGATGAGGCTGGTTTATTACACCGAGACAAATGCTCGATGTTGTAAGAAAAAATATACCCAGAAATATTCTCGAGGCTAAACTCAAAAAAAGACCACAAGAAATTATTTATGGCTATATTCAGTCAGGTGCTCTTATTCCTTATATATGAAAGAATAATGCACTTTACCTCGTTCCGAAACAATATGAATACTTATTCTTCTGAAAATTTACTCACTCGATAAAGATGGATAAAAATGATAGTTATATCCGTGATTTTATCTCATCGATCGTCTCTCCAACCACCCTCTAAACTTCTCCGCCGCCTCGACTCCCGGATCGATGATATCTGGGATTTTTTGGTATTTTTGGTGCCAGACTTTTTCTATACTAGATCGGATGAGTGGATAGTGTGTACAGCCGAGAATGAGCACTTCGATATCAGGAGAAAACTCCGAGAGGTAGCCTCATAAGAGTGCCTCTATCTCTCTACCATGAGTAATCCCCTGCTCTATGAGTGGTACGAGTCATGGTGCTCCGACCTCCTCTACGACGACACTATCATCGAGGATATGGACACGCTCCTTATACATACGCGTACGTACCGTCGCCTCGGTCGCGAGGACTCATATATGCTTATATCATTTTGACACAACTGCTTCCGCTCATGGTACCGTCACCCCGAGGATATGCCTCCCGGGGTATACCTCCTGCTGGAGCCATCTGAGCGCATGGACGCTCGCAGTATTACAGGCAAGGATGACGACATCGACTCACTGCTCGAACAGATAGCTCACGCCAGCCTGCGTGAGTGCACGTATCTCATCTCATGTTTTATCACCGTATGGGGCATTTTCAGGGTCCATAAAAAGTACCATCTCTATATCGGGAAATACTTTTTGGAATTCTCACATGACTATTTGTCCACCGAGACCAGAGTCGAAAAATCAGATTTTCATAATTTATATTACAAGTGAAAGTTCTATAAGACGAAGAGTATCTTTCTGGGTACGACAGAGTACCATAAAAATTCCAGACTGATTCATTTTGGTGACATCTACATTTTCTATACTTCTCGGTCTGTGAATTTTCTTTACACTATAGTATCCAGATATGAGAGGATAATTCGCTCATATCTGATCTCATACAGATATCTTGGTTTCGAAATCTATAACCCCATCATCATACTCCTGGGATATCAGGCGTGCGCGTCACCAGCCTGTCGATGAAAGATGATGACTTCATGGTATGGAAGAATACGGTACGATATCCATAAAAAAATCAGGAAATTACTTTCCTGATTGTATAGATTCTCTGTATTTTGTCTATTTTTTTAGACCGACGAATGCGGATGGACTCTGTCCGATACGGGTACGACCGACCGCGATGATGAGGATACGTGAGACCCACATCGCCGTGAAGAGTGAGAGTACGATACCGAGACCGAGCATGAGCCCAAATCCCTTTATGAGTGATATACCAAATACATAGAGTATAATAGCCGAAGTTAATGATGTGATGTGAGAATCCCAGATTGCTGTCCATGACTGAGCAAATCATACGATAATAGCCTTTTCCATATGGTGTCATTTACGGAGAGACTCCTTCATGCGCTCAAAGATGAGGATATTCGCATCGATAGCGAGACCGATAGAGAGTATGACTCAGGCGATAGAAGCAAGTGTCAGAGTCACCCCAGATACTTTCACGAGTGTTACTAATATGAGTGAATAGATGATAAGAGCAAGACCTGCGAGGAGTCCACTAATACGATACATCCATACCAAGAGGATTATAATTGCTCAGAGTCCAATAAGTGCTGCGAGAAATATTTCAGAGAGTGCATCTCGACCGATTTTTGCATCGATAGTACGCTCGCTCGTGAGGTAGATAGGAGCTGGTACGATACCAGTATTGATATCATTTGCGAGAGCCTGTGCACTCGCTATAGTATAATCACCAGTTATGACAGCTCGACCATCTGATATGACTGCCTGTACTGTTGGTGCCGTGAGCATCTCTCATCCGACGAAGATCGCGATCTGACGACCAAGAAGCCTTTTTGTCAAGTCACCGAAGATAGTCTTTCATTCATCATTAAATATGAGTTCCACCTGTGGAGCACCCGCCTGAGTGAATGCCATACCAGCACGAGTCAGATACTTATCATTGAGAACTTTTCCATCTGTAGTTTTGGCCGCTGTCCAGGCCGATGGCCGCTCATCGATATAGAGAAGAGCATATTGATACTCTTTCTTTTTGGTAGCACTACCACTACCAACTGCGGGAACCTCTACATCTTTCATACTCTCGAGATAGGTGATGGCATATCCTCCTGGTCAGCGAGTCGTGACACCACTACCAGCATCATCCACACTCAGAGTCTCCTCACCTGCTACATAACGCACAGGACTCGTATATGGAAATGTCGTAATAGCCTCATATCCGTCAAACTGTGCCTCTCGGATCAGGGTACCAGAATTCACCATAAATGCAACATTCTCATACTGATCACGATATTTGACACCCACAGTAGCAAATGGAGTTCCTTTAGATTCTGTCAATGCTTTTTCTGCGATATCCTGACGCGCTTTTTTATCTGCATCAGTGATGTCTTTTTTCTCTTCGCGGAACTCGAGCTGGACTACCTTCCCTATCGTCTCTTTTGCTCGCGTGATATCCTCTGCATTACGAGCGCGTTTTTCTTCTTCAGAAATATTTCCATAGTCGCGTACTGGTATCTGGACGATGAGATGTGACTCACTCGCACCATACTGTGCCGTCTGGATAGTCGGCTCCTCGAGTCAGAGGCTACGGACACGCTTATCGATGATACCCTTCAGAGAGTCGATGATGCTCGAATCATTTATCTGAGTACCAGACTGTGCGCGCACAGCTGTAAGGTCTATCTTATAGTCGAGTTCCACACCACCATGGAGATCCAGACCGAGCTTATATGGCTTCACCCATGATGGAGGAGTATATCCATACTTATCCCATGGGAAAATATAGAGAGCCGAAATAAGCGTCAAAACGAGGATAAATGCAATACGAGGAAAAAGCTTCATGGGGAAAAATTAGAATTTAGAAGTATATGAGATGCGCATAAAAGAGCATTATTCATATGAGAACGAGGGTGATTATAGAAAAAGTCGAACTTTTTGCAAGAAAAAAGGAAAAGTGCTATACTCTTTTTTAGACAATACCTAAATATATCATATTATGTCACTCATCGAATCAGCAAAAGCATATACCTCCCATCTTTTGGAAAAATGCAAAGATTACCCATATCATAATCCACATCATACGGAGAGCGTATTTTCACGTGCGACCTACCTCGCGATGGCAGAGTGAGTGGATGGTGAGGATCTCGATGATCTCCAGCTCGCAGCGCTCTTTCATGATACAGGATTCACTGAGCAATATGAGAAAAATGAATACTTCGGTGCTCGTATAGCACGTGCATGGCTCGAAAAAGAAAAACATCCAGAAGAGAGAATCCGTAAAATCGAAGGCATCATCATGGCGACTGTGCTCTTTTCGAAACCAAAAACCCACCTAGAAGAAATCATCCAAGATGCCGACCTTGATAATATTGGTACAAAAGAAGAATTCTTCTACTCACAAAACTATCTCAAAGAAATACGAACAATAGGACATGCTGATATTCCAGAGTGCTCATATTGGCAGTTTGTATTTACCCTGCTGACAAAATATAAGTTCCACACGAAAACTGCTAAAAAAGAACGCCACGAGCAGCAGCTTCGTGACGTAGATCATATGGAAAAATTTCTCTCAATGATAGGATGCGAGATACCGAGTACTGACGGGGAAAATATGCATCACGTCTCCTAATAATATCTATACTGCCCTCGAAGTGCTGCGGGGCATGTAGCATTATTGTCATATGTCGTCTTCTTATCTGTGACAACTGTTTTCTCACAGCGACCAGTCTGTGGATTATATTGTATAGTTTCTTTTCGTATAATATGTCCAGCTCTATCTTTTTCTACTTTATATATAGGTGTAGGCGGTGTATAAGTGCGCTGATATGGTGCACAGCCACTCAGAATCGCAGCCGCAAGCATGGCGACGAGAGCTTGCTGAGATGAGTATGAAGACTCTCTCGTGACTGATGGGGACTCGACATCTACAGTATGATTCATAAGAAATATGATTATTGCTAGATAATTTATATTTTAATATAATATTTTGTCAATAAAATATTATTTAGCACTTTATAAAAATAGGTGCTAATTTTATTTGACTTAAAATCGATTTTTTATAAAATCTCGAAGTGAGGAAAAAAATAAAAGAACTTTTATTCTCTCACTATCGCTATATACTATAGCATACTTTTACTCTCTAACTTTTCCCTATATTATGAGTATCACTCATGACATGATCGAAAAGATCACTCCCCTCTCAGACAGAGTCCTCCTCCGACCTGTAGAGCAAGATAAGGTGACCGCCTCTGGCATCATCCTCCCCGACAGTCCGAACAAAGAGCGTCCATCTCTCTACGAAGTCATCTCTGTCGGGCCATGAAGAACTGATAAAAACGGCGTCGAAATAAAAACCGACCTCAAAAAATGAGATCGGGTAATCAGTGGACAGTACTCTGGTGATGATGTCAAAATCGGAGATAGTACCTATAAGATAGTCGCGTTCGAGTATATTTTGGCGAAAGTAGACTAATCTAATTCTGCCTTATATTTCTGTAAAATTGATTCGGATTTTTGTTTAACCTGCAAACACATTTCAAGAATTTTAATAACACTGGCTGATGTTTCTGAGCTCCAAATAATGCATGTCACTCATTCTGGTGCTGGTGCTATTAGCTGAGTAAGCTTAGACTTAACTGTATTTGGAATATCATCAATGGTGAGCTTTCAAGAAAAACCCTGAGAATCAATTATAAGCTCAATTTCTTTATTCATACATTGATAAATTAATAAACTAATTAATCTAAAAATTAACCATAAATTCGGCTATGTCAAATAAATAGTGCTAGTAAGAATCCCCGAGTTCATAACTATATACCATCTCGACATTCACGCGGATGTTCCCTATGATTTCAGCGGCTTTATAGAGAGATTCTTTCTTCTTATCACTGAGCGCATAGAGCTCCTGTATCTCGGTATCGAGCAAAAAAGGTACATACTCCTCCAGCTCTCTGAGCTCATCTAGATTTAGATGATTTAATAGAGATAACTCGGACTCTACCCTATCTACATCATAGAGGACATAAGCCTCTCGATGCGAGATGACTCGTAGTATCTCGGCACTGAGTCGGATATTCCAGGATGAGCCACTCTGGTATCGGATAGATGGATTTGTATCAGGATTTTCTACACTACGATTTGTCATACGATCGAATTAAACTATAATAAATCTAATAACTTTTTCTCTTATGTCAAAAACAATTCACTTCGGAGACGAAGCTCGTCTCAAAATGTTCGCCGGTATGGAAAAGGTCGCGAAGACCGTCACCTGCACTATGGGCCCAAAGGGTCGCAATGTGATTTTTAGTAAGTCATATGGCGCGCCACAGGTCACGAACGACTGAGTCACTATCGCGAAAGAGATAGAACTCGAAGACAAAATCGAAAATATGGGTGCCGAGCTCATAAAAGAAGCAGC
>CAZQUZ010000005.1:15816-95959 GCA_964596675.1 uncultured Candidatus Peribacteria bacterium | reverse complement strand
TGGAGCGAGTAATGGGACTCGAACCCACAACGGCCGCCATGGCAAGGCGGTACTCTAGCCAATTGAGCTATACTCGCGTGCATTGGATTGTATAGATTTTTTATAAAAATCAAGGATTTTCTTCCAAAATAGATATTTTGCTTTTTTCGTATTCATCACTATAATCACTCTCGCAAAGATTCCTCTCGCCCATCCGAACAAGCTCATTTCTCATGATTTTGTTTGGAGAGACGAGCGAATATTGCGCTCTATTTTTTCATCTCTTTTCTATGATCGTCTGACTCAAGGATAAGCTCGCCCTCGAACGAGCTGTCGTATCAAAATGCTACTCCATCGCTGGAAAAAATATCACATTCGAATCAGGAAGACTCGCGCTCTTCGCGACTGGCTCTGTCGTCATATCAGACGAAGTAGGCAACTTTCTCCTCACGACGACTGGTATCGGGAATCCGAAAGATGGCGACTTCTTCCCACTCACTGTAGAGTTCCAGGAAAAGTACTATGCCAATGGTAAAATCGGAGGCAATAGATTCATGAAGCGTGAATGACGTCCGAGCGAAGCATCTATCCTCAATAGTCGTCTCATCGACCGTCCGATACGACCGATGTTCCCGAAAAATACTCGCACTGATACGCAGATCATCTCGACTATCATGAGCTCATCTGGGGTGTCTGATTTCGGATGGTATGGTGTGACAGGAGCATCGCTCTCCGTCATGCTCGCAGGAGTCCGAGAGTTCGAGGGGCCAGTCGCAGCCGTCCGTATCGCGAGTGATGAGAGTGGGAACTTTATCTTCGACCCGACATTCGAGCAGATAGCGGCAGCTCATCTGGATCTCACCGTCGCTGGTACGCTGGACGCCATCACGATGGTAGAGTCCCAGGGGTCTGAGGTAAAAAATGAACTCATGGTACGCGCATTCGAATATGCTCACAGCATCATAAAAGACCTCTGTAAGTCGCAGATAGACTTTCTCGATGCATATAAAAAAGTTCACGCACTCCCAGAAACCACACTTACCGTCATCGATACCGATGAGACTGTGATAGAAAGCGTAAAAAATCTCATTTCTGAGTCAGAAATACAATCACTCTATAATCTCGGCAAGCTCGAGTTCCATGATGCGATGCACGATCTCGTAGAGGCGACTGCAGAGAAGCTCTGATACGATAAAGAGTCCAATACACCGAAGATGGCAGATATTGCTGACAGCGTGAAAAAAGTCATATCGACTCATATGAGAAAGACTGTCCTCACGACTCGCACTCGTCTCGATGGTCGAGCATGTGATGAGGTACGTCCAGTCCGAGCGACGGCACCTATACTCCCCCGCACGCATGGTTCGGCACTATTCGAACGCGGTGTGACGCAGGTACTCTCTGTGACGACACTCGGTGGACCATCTGATATCCAGCTCATCGATGATATGTTCGAGGAGGACACAAAGCGCTATATCCACCACTATAACTTCCCTCCATTTTCTGTCGGCGAAGTGAAGCCACTCAGATGAGTCGGACGTCGTGAGGTCGGACATGGTCGTCTCGCTGAGAAAGCACTAGAGAGAGTCCTCCCATCTGAGACAGACTTCCCATATATGATACGTGTGGTCTCAGAGACGACGACGTGTAATGGGTCATCCTCTATGGCATCAGTCTGTGGCTCTACGATGTCACTCATGGACGCAGGTGTGCCGATAAAGGCGATGGTCGCAGGTGTCGCGATGGGGATGATATATGATGAGGATAGTGGGAAATATGAGATCCTCGCAGATATCCAGGCACAGGAGGACTTCCTCGGAGATATGGACTTTAAGGTGGCACGTACAGAGCGCGGTATCACCGCACTCCAGATGGACTGTAAGATATCAGGACTCTCTATGGATGTCATACGACAGGTATTCGAGCAATCAGTCGCAGCCTGTGGATACATCATGGGCGAGATGAAAAAATGTCTCTCCGCTCCACGCAGCGAACTCTCTCAGTATGCACCATTTCTCCTCGCGGTATTCGTCCCAGAAGAGAAGATGCGAGAGGTTATCGGTAAGGGTGGCGAGACGATACAGAGCATCGAAAAGAACTATGGCGTCGAGGTGAATCTCGAGGATAATGGTCAGTGTACTATCACCGCGAAAACTCAGGAAGCTGGTAAGGCAGCACTCGAGTTTATCCAGTGAATCCTCAAAGATATCGAAGTCGGCGATGAATACGAAGGGAAAATCGTGAAAATCCTCGATACCGTCGGTGCTATCGTCGAGATTGCCAAGGGCAAAGAGGGTATGATACATATCTCGAAATTCGGGATAAAAGAGCGCATCGCGGATGTAAATACCGTCGCGAAAGTCGGAGAAATCGTAAAGGTAAAGGTCTACTCTGTCGATAAAGAAAAGGGTCGTATCGGTCTCGAAAAGATTATTTAATCACATTTTCATATATGGAGACGCTCCTTCATGACTCTAGCAATTCTTCTGAAATTATTTTTTCTCATGGTGTGTCCTATGATGAAAAGGATGGATTTCGTATCGATGAAGATGCTAGAGCACTACTCGCAGAGAAAATAGCAGAGATATCTGCTACAATTTCTGAAAATGAGAAACAAGAGACTCATACTGTAGAAACGCTGACGCCTGAAGTCGCTGCAGCAGTAGTCGATACCATGACCTATAATGGACAACGAGAAAAGAAAATTAAAAAATTTCTCACTTGGGTACAAAAAAGAATATCTGGCAAGCTCGATAACACCGAAAAAGTAGAATCCAAAATAGAAAAAAAATTACACACATACATCCCGCTCATCTCTAAAAATCTGTACATCTGATATCCCGACGGCACGAAAGAATCAATACCATTACTCATACATACATGAAGTGACGTAGGAAGTGTACTTCATTCGTTCCGTACGAGAAAAAATTTCGCCAAATTCTTACGAAAAAGCTAAGGATATCCTCCTTGGCTTTTCTTTTGCGTTTTTTGGTTTTTCCCTATACTGCATCACATGACTCCATCACTCACACGATACGCATTTTCACTCGGGCGCGAGTCGAAGCTTTCACTCGCAGAACTCTTTGCTCTCTTTGGAGAAGAGGCATTTCTGAGTCAGAGTGAAGATATAGCGATTTTTGCTGTAGCAAAGAGCGATAGTGATATTATCGCGATATTTCGCAATATATGAGGCTCTATCCGTGTCATGCGGATAGTCTCTGAAACTGATGAAAAAAAATTCCCGACTGATGTCATCCATGCAATCTGAAAACCCTCTGGGAAGTATAACTTCGCACTCTGAGTCTATGGCGGTGAGTATCGTCTCTCAGATATCTGACTCCGCGTGAAGAAAACCCTGCAGGACATGGATGTATCAGCACGTCTCGTAAATATCGAGAATAAAAATATCGTGAGTGCCGTATTTAAGCGAGAAAAACTCGGTAAAACAGGAAGTGAGTACAATCTCATCCATATCGATGGAATGAGCTATCTCGCGGTCACACTTGCCTGTCAGGATATCGATGCGTATACAAAGCGTGATACTGGCAAAAATCGAGATATGGTCGTCGGGATGATGCCACCGAAGCTCTGCCAGATGATGATAAATTTAGCAAAATCAAAAAACAATGAAGTTTGAAATTTTTCAGAGATTTCTCTCTATGATCCATTTTGTGGACTCGGGACGATCCTCATCGAGTGAGCCAACATGGGTATCACACATATCTATGGGAGCGATATATCACAGAAAATGGTGGATTCTACAGAGCAAAGTCTCCGAGAGTTTATAAAAGAAGAGCAAATGTGGCATGAGCGCATCCGTGCTGTGGGTGGGACTCCAACCAAGGATTTTTCATCATTTGAATCAGAAATATTCGAGCTCGATGCGAGTAAATTTGACCGATTCGATATAAGTAAATTTTCTATCGGCAATAGCATCATCGTGAGTGAGTGATATCTCGGTGAGATCATGCAGCGAGACTCTATCACTCTGGATCGTGTGAAACAAGAGCGCGCAAAACTCCGAAATCTCTATGAGGGATTTTTCTCTGGACTCAAATCTGTCGTCATCGAAGCGAATAAAAGTGCCGATACGAAAGCTCCAGAAACTCCGACAATCGTGATGACATTTCCATTTTGGGATATCCATGGGACGGTATCATTTTTTACAGAAATACATGATATCATCGGTCGTCATGGATGGGAAGTCGTACCACTACTGCCTGCAGATATGCGAACTATGATGACACCAAAAGGGAGCCTCCTCTATAAGCGCCCAGCACAAAATGTCGGACGCGAAGTCATACGCATCCGAGCCAAAGATAGCCTATAATCTATGAGTACCCTCGAACCCATCAATCTCCATGAGCGAGTTCGTCAGAGCGAGTACTATGACAGATCTCGAGATATCGAGACTGCACTCGCATGGAGCTCTATCCGAAAGACTCTCACAGATGCGGGTCGTGAGGATATTTTCCATGAGATAAAAAGTATACGCATCACGGATAAGACTATCGTCATCACGACCATGAAACCGATAGTAAACGCAGAAATCAGTCACTACAGAGAATCGATAGTAGAGAATCTAAACGCATCATGGAAAAAAATGTCTATCCCTCCCAGGGTAAAGGTACGCCTCGTCTAATATCACGAAACATCTTTTCGACTTCGTCATCCGAGAGCATAGAGCTGCCTGCATGATGAAATGCCTCTTCGAGACGTTTATATTCATCTTTCATCTTATATTCTCTGAGCTTTACTCCCAGTATATAGGCCTTTATACGCCTTTTTTGTGTATATCATGGGCGTTCCTGTTCACGTGCTGCCATATCCCCCATATTATCATACATATCAGCTACTTTATCTCGAGCATTATCTCGCGTAAAGTATATATAGTTTCCGAGTGCGATATACATATCCTGATCTTTCGCTATAACTCCTCTCGATTCTTTTTTGATAATGTTATGGTGATATATAGAGATGGCATTATGCATTCTTTTTTTATTTTCGAGATGCTCTGGATGAGTATAGTAGGAAAATTCGAGTTTTGAGAATGGATTCATTGGTGTTAATATTCGATTCACATCATCGAGTATTTCGACTGCAGAATCCGAAGAATTCAGGCTCATAAAAAAATCTAACATCTCTGCTCGTTTTTCGAGAGTGATACCACCAGTAGCCAATGCTAGGGCATCTCGAAATATTTTGAGTCAGACTTTGTTATAGAGTTCATGCCATTTTTCTGGATGATCCTCTATGATATCATGTACCGCACGGACCATGATTTTTTGTGGCATAAAGAGAAGACTCGTATTCTCGAGGAGATGATCACCATCGAGGATTACTCGTACGATATGATTGATATATTTCGTTTTATCCTTTCGTATATCGTCTTTATGAATCTCTGTGGCAAATTCGAGTATCTCAAATACCTTATCTACATTTTGCTGATGAAATACTCACACATGAGTCGAACTCAATAGCCACTGCTGAAATATCTGTATATCATTACCATCAAATACCATCTTTTCCGATGTGTCGAGTAGTATCGTATTTTTCTCCATTACTATTTATAATACATATAAATAGTAATTGTCAATATATTTTTCCTTAAAAAGAAATGCGCCAGGTATTTTTGCTTTTTTCTCAAAAATCTCTATCTTGGAGACATGGCGATAAAATCATCAAAACCTGACATTATCCGTACCGTATCACCGACCATCCAGGAGGAGGAGATTATCTCTGAGATTTCTCTCAGGCCACGCTCGCTCACTGAGTACGTCGGACAAAAATCGATGAAAGAGCATCTCAAAATAGCGATAGACTCAGCGAAGATACGCTCATCGACGCTCGAACATATCCTCTTCTATGGCCCTCCAGGACTCGGAAAGACGACGATATCTACCGTCATCGCTCATGAGATGTCAGCAGCCATAAAGCATACGAGCGGCCCAGCCATCGAGAAACAATCAGACATCGTCTCACTCCTCACGAGCCTCACTGAGTGAGAGATTCTCTTTATCGATGAGATACATAGACTCCGTCCGCAGGTCGAGGAGATACTCTACTCTGCGATGGAGGACTTCCAGATAGACATCATGATAGGGAGTGGCACCGGCTCTACGAGTGTGAAGATGGATATACCACGTTTTACTCTCATCGGCGCGACGACGAAGCTCTCTTCCCTCTCATCACCACTTCGAGATAGATTCGGGAATATCATGAAGCTCGACTTCTATGATACGGCGGATCTCTCGAAGATCGTGGCGAGATCATTCCAGATACTCGGTATGGAGACACTCTCGTGAGATACGGTCGAGTCTATCGCGGAGCGCTCTCGTGGGACTCCCCGCATCGCGAATCGATATGTAAAAATAATACGAGATTACATAACCACAGGGCATACAATCTCAGATAAAAAGGCATGTGATGCTATATTCGAGAATTTCTGAGTCGATAGCTCTGGTCTCGATACTCTGGATCGGAAACTCCTCGAGCACCTCGCGACGACCTTCGCTGGACGTGCGACCGGACTGTCGACGCTTGCCTCTGTCATCGGAGAAGAGGTCGCGACGATAGAGGATGTCGTAGAACCATTTCTCCTCCAGATGGGACTCATCGAGCGGACTCCACGGGGACGACAGATTACTCTCAAGTGAGAAGCATACATACGCTAAGAACTCTGGAGAGTATCTGATGATGCTATTATTACGCGCTTCCAGTTTTGGACGAGTGGGACATATTCTCTATTTTCTTTCGTATTTGATGGTTTTGCACCGCCATTATATCTCTTTAGTCCATCCATCTCCCCATAGCGTGAGGTAAGATATCCGAGATATACCATGCCGATAATGAGATTTTTTTCAGTATCTGATGCGGTGGTGAGATATCGGATGATATCGAGTCCTGTTGTTTTCATGTCTTCACGAAACTGTGCATAATATCTTTCTTCTGGTCATGCGTATTGCATTTTTCCATTTTTAATAAATCAGATAATCCCGCGCATTGTCGCTGGCATTATTTGCATAATTCCCTGGGCTCATACATCTGATGTCGCTTCTGGTAAAAATCTACTTTCCTGAGCTCATACTGCGAGCACTAATTCTGGAGAAAGTTCTAAAAACGGTGCAAACTTCGATATAGTAGGATTGATAACATTTTTATTTTGTTCATAATTCGCTCGAGCTAGTAAGATGTTGGCAATAGGAATAGACTTTACAGCCTGAAACTCTACATTCAATCATCATGCACGCTCATTTTTTATATCTGAATCGCCAGATATATATCCTACGATATCACTCACTGTTTGACTGACTATATTGCGTAAAGCTTGGATTTCTGATGATCCAAAATAATTATTTTGGGAGCGAATTCCAAGCATATCCCGCAAAGATTGTAACTTATCTTTCGTATAAAATAAAGTTTTTGTTTTATACGATTCATAGATACCTAAAATATTCTTAGCAATATCCTGAGTCACCTCACCTTTATTTTTTGCGGTTTCTATAGGTCTATCGAGATTGTTAGATAGTCATTCATACATGCATATATACTATCATAATGATAAAATAATTGCAAAAGTTCATAGCATTTCTATACTACTAAAAATAATTTCTCACGAATCATGATACTCAACTGACACGCCGTAGCACATACCATCCTAAAGACGATCACAGAAACGATACAAAAACTCCCAGTATCAGCACCGAGACCGAAACTCGCCGTCATCCTGGTATGAGAGAATCCTGCGAGTCTCGCCTATATCCGCATGAAAGAAAAGCGTGCTCGCGAAGTCGGCATGGAGTTCGAACTCTTTCGATATGAGTCGACTATATCACAGGATGCTCTCGAATCCGAAGTGCAGAGACTCTCGACCGACTCGAGCATTCATGGGCTTATCATCCAGGCTCCCCTCCCGAGCCATATCGACAGGTATGCAGTGACCGAGTGTATCGACCCTGCGAAAGATGTAGACGGATTCACAAAGACACAGATCGGGAATATGTACCTCGGGCACGATGGACTCTGGAGCTGTACGCCGAAAGGTATCATGACACTCCTCGCATACTATGATATCAGCGTCGCAGGCAAAAATATCGTCGTCATCGGCCGGTCGAATATCGTCGGCAAGCCTATGAGTCTCATGCTCATAAATGCTGGGGCCACTGTCACGAGCTGTAATAGAAATACTGCGAATCTTCGCGAAAAGACGAGAAATGCAGATATCATCATCGTCGCCGCATGAGTCCCGAAACTTATCACTCGTGATATGGTAGAGAGTCATAGTATCGTCATCGATGTATGAAATACCTTTATCGACTGAATCGCGCATGGAGATAGTGACTTCGAAGAACTCAAAGATGTCATACAGGCCATCACTCCGACACCAGGATGAGTCGGTCCGATGACAGTCGCGACACTCATAGATAATACATGGAAAGCATATTGTTCGCAAAAAAAAGAACACTAGTGTTCTTTTTTTATTTTTTTGTGGTAGGAGTCTTTGGTTTTTGTGTAGTGGATCCACTCTTTGTGGTGGTAGTTTTTGTGACTGGAGCAACTTCTATATCATCAGGAAGTACATCTTTTATGCTTTTGAGAAGATTATTTTTATTTTGTTCCATGATCATCTCGACCTGTTCCATGATGATAGGACGGACGAGCTCTGATATTTTACCGAAGATTTCTTTCGGATATGTCGCTATGAGGTAGACACATCAGAAGATGATAAGCCACTTAAAAAATCTATACCACTTTGCCCGCGTACGGCGAGATTCTTCTGCTTTGAGAGTATGGTATATGTATGTGAGTTTTTGTTCATTCGAAAGCTCTGGAAGTGGTGCTGTCATATGAAAAAAGTTATAGATTACTATACTGATGCTGTATCTGCTGTATTCGTAGAGGATTCAAAATACACGATAACACCTGTACCGACTATGGAGATGATAAGAGCAATAATAGTAAGGGTAATAATGAATTTGCGCATAAAGAAAAGATATTAATTATTAATTGATGAGTTGATTTCGATGTCTGAATCTTCTCCAGATAAGTCAGATTCGACGAATGTATCTACTGGCGGCATAACTTTTTCGAGTGCTTGTGAGAATTCTTCGAATTTTTTCACATCTTTCGGAGTCTCGATCGTACCAGACCATGGAGATCGCTTTCCAGTGATACTGATATCTGCACGTGAAGATATAGAGGCATCACTCGGACTCGGGATGTCGACACTGAGTGTAAACTCTTCTTTCGTCACGCGGAGTCCGATATCAGCCGCGATAGCGACCGTGTCACCAGATTTTATAGTGAATGGACCGCGCATCATACCATCTGCACCTCCTACGAGATCCAGTGCGAGTGTTGTACCGATCATAGCACCACCGATATGGAGCTCTTTCAGTCCAGATTTCTCGAGCATACCAGTCCACGCGAGCGTACCGACTCAGGCACTGAGCTTACCATCGAATGTCCCATCCGCGAGCATCTTATGTGAGAGAGTGACACTGAGTCCCTGCGCTGGTGATGATGCGATCACATCGAGGAGATAGACTCCATCGATACGCTTCGATGTACCATCGACACGGACTACCTCTACCCCTGCATCACGAGACACGAGAGAAAATACATATCCACCCGCTTCCTTTTTGCTCGACCATGTCGATACAGATCCAGACGCGCTCAGAGTCGCGAGAAGTGTGTCTGATGATTTCGAGATATCGATATCTGCCGTCGCACCATCTGGAGTCGAGAGCGTGAGACGAGCGGACATATGACGGATATTTTTCGGATCCCATGCTATGACTCCGACGATATTCACCTCAGAGAGTGCTCATGAGAGTGATGTCTTTTGCTCATCAGTGAGTCCGTTTCCAGTCGCTTTTTTCGTAAATGCATCCATCATCGCGAGGATGTTTTCTTTCGCGAGAGAAACCTCGTACTGCATGAGGTCACCACTCATACCGAGATTTTTCTCTTCTTTCCAGAGTGGATACTCTATGAGATATGACTCGACATCTGAGAGAGTCATACGAGCGATAGCGTCAGATATCTGTGTAGTCGTCTCATCTGCGACAGACCCAGAGAGTGAACCATCGAGATCTGAGGCACGGAGTGCGAGCCATGTATTTTTATACTGCTCGAGAACTGGGAGCACCTCTTCACCGAGGAGACCGAATGTCGAGAGTCCATCATATCGGAAAAATGCATCTCCCCCCTGACTGATCATATCGAGCTGCTTCGCGAGGAGTGAGCCAGATGCGAGGATCGTCTCATACTGGAGGGTCGGATTTTTTACTGTGAGAGATACATCCTGTCCATGGACTTTGCCCTCATAGACTGCAGAGACTGCACCAGAGAGGATAGCTGGGATATCGACCGACGCAGAGACAGAGCCGACTGCCTCATATGACTCCATATATCCGAGCTCCTTCGCCCACTCACGGACGCTCGATACCTCAGCGCGTACATGCTCACTATAGAGACTCGCGAAGTCTGTGTCACCACCCTTCCAGAAAGTACATCCAGAAAGCACGAGGAGCAAAGCTGGCACCAAAAAAGAAAAACGCATAAAAATAGGTGATAAAATATAGGGAGAGTATAGTGAGAAATGAAAAATATCCAATTTTTGTTTTGCTTTTTTCGTCCAAAACCCTAAAATCCAGATACTTTACTCATATCACGTTTTTATGGCAAATATCGATCACGCACCGAGCAAATATATGCTCAATCTCCTCCACATCCTCCCTGCATTCGCCGACAAAGACAAGCTCCGCATCAATGCACTCATCGAGCTGAACTCTATGACGATCAATAAATATGAGATCATCACTGAATCTGGTCAGCTCAAACTCGACCGCGTCGGATACAGCTCACTCTCATACCCATTCGCCTACGGAGCCATCCCATGCACATGGGACGAGGACGGAGACCCACTCGATGTCGAGATCGTCGGCGTCACTGAGCCTCTTGTTCCCGGTTCTCTCGCCGAAGTCCGCATCATCGGTATCATGAAGTTCGATGATGGTGGTGAAGTCGATGATAAAGTCATCGGTGTCCTCGCAGATGATAAACGTATGGATCATATACAGAGCTATACAGATCTCGGAGCTCACTGGGAAAAAGAAACTACCTACTACTGGGAGCACTATAAAGATCTGAAAAAACCTGGAACCTGCCGTGTAAATGGATTTTTCGATACTGCGGAAGCCGTGAAAATCATCGAGGAGTGTGAGGCGCGCTATGAGAAAGACTATAAGCCAAAATTCGTATAATGATAGATGCCTACTCGCCATACCTCGGATACCCTGAAGGAGAGAGAAAAAGACTCATAGCAGAAGATGCATATGAGTCTTTTATGAGACAGATACTCTGAGAAAAATGATATACAAAGAGAAATCAGCTCCGCCTCCTCGAGCGAGCTGTATCCATCGTAGTAGACGATATCATGCTCCGTCATGATGCACTCTCTATGCGGTAGTCTCGAGATAGTCGAGGAGGATAAGCCGCGCACTTTCAGCATCGACATCATCGACTCCCGCGAGTTTAGCCTCACTCGTAGTCAGTCGCTCATCATGGAGAATGATGTTTATATCTGGAAAGGATTTTCGTAGGATTTTTTCGAATGCGAGAACTCGTGTCGCATGCTTCGAAAGTGTACCATCGATATTATATGGCATGCCGAGGATGATAGAGCGAGCACTCCTCTCTCTGATATACGCTCATAAAAAATCTAATAACTCAGATGTAAGGACGGTTTTATAGGCAAAAGCAAAACCCTCGACTGCATAGGCGATGCCTGTTTTATGTGTACCGTAGTCGAGTGCTATCATAAGATTTGATTATAAATATTTTTTATGTATTATGGGCATATGGATAATATTCTTCAGTCCGGTTCAGATAGTGCAGGAAAATCTATATACTATCATGATACGATCAATAAAAATCAGTGGCAGGAGCCCGTATACCTCAAGACTTTGCCGATAGAGTTACGAGGTGAGGTAATGTATAATGTGCATACTATTTTAGAGAATATACAGGTTTCAGCAAGTGACTATATGGAAGTAATGGATAGTTATGGTAGATTATCAGAGATTCCGGAATTTAGAACATACATCATGGAACAAGTGACGTACATGAAAGATAAAATAAACTAGTCACGTACCGTCACTTCTACAACTATCTTCGCGACCGTATCTCGTGTGATATGGAGATAGACGAGATGTGTACCAGCGGTTTTTATATGACTCTTATTCGGGAGCTTCACATCATGCTTCTCGAAGTCGATATGCCACTTTTGTTTGATACGAGAAATAATCTCATGCTCATTTATCCCTCAGAAAATCTTTCCATTTTTTCCCTGGAGTGTAAATTCGAGTTTTTGTCCATCGAGGAGTTTCTGTATCTCATAGGATTTCTCGAGTTTCATGCGAGCCTGGTCTTTTGCTTTTTTTTCTTTCTCTTGTATCTGACGGAGTCTATCTGCTGTGACTTCACGGGCGAGTCACTTCGGGATGAGCATATTGCGAGCCTGAGCGCTCGATACATCGATGATATCCCCCTTCCGTCCGAAGTGTGCGATATCCTGCAGGAGCTCTATAGTGAGAGTATTTGTAGCCATGTATCGATGATAGCAAAAAGGGAGAAAAATGCAATCTCATCTCACGAAAAACAAAATTTTGACTTTTCTTATTTTTCACTATAATCCGCCTGCTCATATGGAGCTATCGACTCAGTGGTTCCTGCCTATATCCTGTTATCTCTCTGCTATCTTGGGGTATCGCCAAGCGGTAAGGCAGCGGACTTTGACTCCGCCATTCCTAGGTTCGAATCCTAGTACCCCAGCCATAATGTTTTCTATAAAACTCCGAGGATTCGAATCCGAGCGATTCATGAGAAATGCCCAAAGGCATTTCGAAAGCGAGGAGAGGCGAACGCGCCGGAGAGCGTTCGAATCCTAGTACCCCAGCCATATGGGTTAAGTTTTTCAAAAACAAGACTTTTCCGCATACTATTCAAATCACCAGAGTTCGAACTATCATTTTTAGGAGTTGTGTCATTTTTCTGCCCCGTTAGAACAGAACGCTGATAAATCCCATTAAATAGCGGTTTCAACTCAAAATACAGTATCTCTTCCTTATACATTACAATCGACTTAAATATAGCAGCCAATATGTGCTGCTTTTTTCTTTGTGGAAAAGAGTGAAAATCAGTTGTAAGTCCCTTTGCGTATTTCAGTATCTCCTCCATTTGTTCTTTATTGTATTCAAACACATCATCTGTATTTGCGAGCATGTTTTCTAGTACGCCAATCTTTTGTCGTGCTTGCTTAATGAGAATACCTAATTCTTCTGCTAATTCCGCATCTTCTTCATCTCAATAGCGTTTTGTTAATCTATCTTTTTCAGCCTTCATTCTTCATAATTCTTGGGTGATATTCACTCTGGTGTCTATTTTGAGTTTTCACTGTTTTTCGAGTTCGAACCGTACCACTTTCTCTAAAATTGCTATTTCGACATTATTCATCTTTAACTTTGAGATAATGCTATCAAAAATCATGTTATCAAGAGTGGTTCATGATATTCGAGTGTTATCACATTCGGATTTACTATTACAGGAACATCTATAATAGTGATATTTCCCCTTCTTTGTCTCTGCTGTGAAAAATCGAAGTGTTCTATATTCTTCTGGGTGATCCATATCTTTACACGGACATCGTAAAATATCCTTCCAGAGATATATTTCTCCATTTTCATTCCACTTTCCATGTATTCAAAGGGTTTTCCCGTCCTTCACTGCTTCACATTTATCGAATAGGTCTTTCGAGATAATTTTCGGGAGACTACTGATTTGCTCAAAAAAATGCGTATAGTCTATTTCGACCTCTCAATTCTTACCAATATCCATATCTGGATGGTTTTGTTGAAGCACTTTTGTGGCTTCATTTCAGAGTTTAGAATACTTCACTAATACTCGTCAGTAATAAATAGGATTATCTAAAATATTCTCTATATCCTTCTTCTTAAACGGACGAATATTCTCCTTACCTTTGTAGTAAGAGTATTTTCTAAATCATCTCTTATTTATCTCCTCAAAGAGGCTTTCAAAAGTATATTTTCCAGTGGCATATAATTCGAAACATTCTCTCACAACATCAGATGCTTTATGGTTTGTATCTAAGATAATCTTTCGATTGTCTCCACTTCATATACGATTATATCCATAGGGGAGTTTTGTGCCTATTCTTCATTTGATAAATGTGCTGTCCATATTGATAATAGCATCTCTTGATTTTTTCGCACTCTCAAAAACCGCGTTGCTCATCAGTTCAACCAGTTTCTGCTTTCCATCAATAGTATTTGTATCAAAAGAGGTTTCTTGAATTGATTTTATCTGTATTACATCATCCATGACCAGTTTTTTCAACAGGTCTCCCTCTTCAAAGTTTCTCGCTAAACGAGAGACAAAATAGACATAAATCTGGTCAATTCGCTCTCATTTTCCCTTTATATTTCTTTTGACAACCTCATCCAGCATACGATTAAACTCATCCCGCCTTCATTCTTTATAAGCAGATTTTATCTCCTCAAAGACCTCAACTACTTTGATATCATTATCTGCACAAGTTCGCATTAATTGCTCTTTTTGTATTTCAATCGAAACAGAAGTAAGTTTATTTTTTCCATTACTTCGGCGAGCATATATGAATGCTGTTGGTTTTTTATTCATAGGGATTAGTTTTTAGCATCGATATAGGCTTCTATGTAGGGTTTTGGATCTACTCACCACTGTCTCATTAGTCGCGTAAATTGTGAGCGATAACGACGAAGCATTATCATGAGTGCTATCTGAATAAGATTATCCATTTCATCATCGTTTCTAGTATTGTCTTCCAGAATAACAATAGATTGTGAAGAGAGATTTTTGTAGGCAACATCTCAAAGGGAAGCGAGCACCTTTCTCATCTTGATAGCCATAATTCATCTTCAATATGTTCTAAAATCATCGGCTACTGCCCGTGCTTCGGTATAGGTCATACTTCATCATTGTTCCTTATCATTTCCGAGAATAATCTGAATTATCTCATCGAGAAGTTCCTCTTCTGGTGATTGACGGTATCACATAAGTTCTAACATTAATGAATATATAGGTATATTATATCAATAAGTTAGAAATTACAAGTTTTCATCTTTTCAAAAGTTAAATCTTATAATCCATCACTGATTTCAGAGGGTGGGTCATACCCGGATATGACAAACCCCCCTAAAATCATATCTGGGCATGCCATATCCACGTTAGCCACTACCACTCGGAAGTATGAACATCCTATCGCTCGTTTGTCTTTCCCCAAAACGTCGAAAATTAACCAAATCCATCTTATTGAGATTTCATGTGGGTTAGGAATACCCCGCATTTAATTGGCACATTGCGACCCTGTGATTGTGGTTTTATATCCTAACGGGCTCACCACGCAGGGACGGTCGTTTGTACTCGACCAGCCATATTGTGTGAATAGGAGATTTAGAACTTTTTTTCAAATGAAAATATCAAAAAAGTAGATCTTTTTTTATTTTTCTTTTTTCCTTTTGCCAGTTTTTCCCTTGCCTGTGCGGTTTCGTGTCATCACACAAAATAAAAAGAAAAAAACATTTGAAAAAATTATTAAAACATCGTATGAGGAAATGTTATCTCTTAACTTTCCCAATATGAAACAAGAACAAAACCTCCAATCCATAACTCTGGAAGATATAAATGCCGATGCTACTATGAAAGATGCTGATAGTGATGGATTATGAACAACTTGAATGATATGAGCATTCCTATTCCTCCTCTTTTTTATCTATATGCTTCACGATGGTCGCGGGTCATGAGGTTCAGTAAGTACATGAACACCAGAAAAGCAGACAAAAAAATGAATAAAATTAGACGGCAATGAAAAACGACTTTTTGAACAAGTGCGCTCGCTCGAAATGGGTCTCAAAAATCTCGCCCTTAAAAAACGGGAAGCAGAATGAGAAATCCGAAAAATAGAGATGAACAGCATGACCAATGTGGACATTGAGGCATCCTATGAAAATGAACTTAAAATAGACAAACTTCGCATGAAAATAGAAGAGATAGAGGTCGTGGAAGAAAAGAAAAATGATGAACTCCAAGAAGCAAAAGAAAAACTCACACAGTATCAAAATGAAAACTATTTATAATATAACTCAAAAAAGAATATGGATCTACCAACAGTCAATGAACTTTTTATCACGAGCAAGATGAACTCCTTTTTCGGTTTTCGCAAAACAGACAAAAGAAAATCACTCGCAGAGGAAATCATAGAACTCAAAAACTATACTATAATCCGTCTCAATCTCACACATGAAGAGATACTTCGAACCAAGCAAGAACATGCGACATTCAAAGAAGTTATAGAAAGCCTTTTGTTCCTCTATGGACATCTCGCAGAGAGGCTCTATCCGAATATAAGCCTCACGCCACTAGTTGTCAACGGACACAAGTTCCCCTCATGTATCATTATATTCCAAGGCAAACAATCTTGAACTAGCATCCCTCCACCAGTCGGATATCAGAAGATAACAAATATCCACCTCCAAATCAATGAAAAATGACCATACAACGAGGATAGCGATGAAAATGATACAACACCAGTCAATCCACATGAGCCACGCTATACGCGAGAAAATAAGCGCATATTCCAACGAGTTTATGCTATGCTCGTAAATAGAGATATCTCCGTGAGAAAGATATTCGATATATGAGTGAAACAAGCACAAGCGAGGGCAATCTACAAGAAACTCGAAGAACTCGAAATGTTCAAGGTCAGTTATGTGAATAAGAATAAAAAGTTTTACTATTCTTTTAATAATCCAAAACTTACACAACAACATATTGACGAGATAATGAAGGAAGAAAATATTGAAAATTAAAAGAGATCCACCCGAAACATAACAGCAAAACACCCTGTGTCATGGGTGTTTTTGTGTGTGCGTGCGTGATGATTCAGATGAGCAAAACTCATCTTTTTTGGTTGCTTTTTCCCAAAAGAGTGATATCATATCTGGGCTAAAAACTTACATTCCTGAAAAATCTGTCGAAAAAACTTATAGTAAGTAAGGAGGTTTTATATACCTCTCCTTTGATAAGTTTTATCGACAGGAAAATGTAAGTTTTTAGCGAAACACATAAGGATATAAAGCCTCCTTTATTTAACTAAAAACTCATTCTTAAAGGCTTTACATCATATGTGTGAAGTCTTTATTTTTTTATCATTTTCCTCATATGTCTAAATATATCATCTCAAATCAGTTCCGCATGGATATCATGAACCATGAACAATACGGATTTAAGTCTCCTGAAATGCTCGATGCTGTCCTAATTCAAACGGATAATCCTACACATATCGCATATTCTTCTTGTGTGAAGTTGATAGAGAGGTACTTCGATAAGTTCTATGAAAAATGTAATCTCAATCTTATCGTCCAAGTCGATGAAGAAAGAGTTCGAGAAAATTACAGTGTCCCATATACCATCTACCAGAAAAATCAATATGAAGAGAAAATCTTTATCGGTTGGGGAAGCATCGAGGTCTATGACACGGCACTCCCAACTTACGACCAATATCTCCAAAAATAATGAAAAAATACTTCAAAAAAACATCATATACCGAAGATACACTCAAAAAAGAGTTCAAAAATCTCGCGAAAAAACATCATCCAGACGGTGGTGGAAAGCAAGAGGACTTTGTTGCTATGACTGAAGAGCGTGATGCCATCCTCAATGAACTAAACTCTCATAGTTCAGAACAAAATCAATATGCTCATCAAGAAAGTGCCTTCATGGGAAACTCTATCACCAAGTATAAAAAACCACTGGAAACAAACGAGAACGCACCAATTGAAGACATGAAGAAAAGTGATGAGATTATTGATATGATTGCTCCGAAAATCGCACAAAAAATAGTCCATCCTCTCTGAATGGCACACGGACTATATGTTGCTATGACCTTGGTCATACTGTTATGATATGTTGAGTGAATATACAATCCAATAGGGCAAATTATTCTTCTCGTATTTTGGATATGGATTGCTATAACTGGGTGTCTCGGATGATATCTACTTATTCTCATAATTTCTACTCAAATAATGCAGTATGAGATTATTCAGTGAGATATCTGGATGACTACTCTTCTCTGGGTGTTTGGATACCCAATCTTCCGATTTTTCTTCTATATGTATCGTTCTTTTACGACATGATCCATTTTATAACTCTATTAGTACTATGAAGAAATTACTATTCTTATTCTTATGCTTATTTTTTACTTTTGTATCTAGTGTTTCGGCTCAGTCCAGTGGCTCTATCATATCACCAAATACTTCTACTTCCAGATATTCAGAATGTCAGACTGATGCCGATATCCTTCTGGTTATCGGAGACCTCTACTATCATGAACTATCGAGCCAACTTGCCACATGGGCAAGTGAAATCCAAAAAACACGACCACTCACTATAGAAGAACTCAATCAATATACACAAATAAAAATGAAACTTCTCTCGGAATACAGTGAGCCATCAGATAAGACACGCACTATCTGTGATGCGATGATGGACACATTCCACAAAAACAAATAACCAATCTTATTTTCTTACTATTTTTTTATGAAAAAACTTATTATTATCGTACTGATGGTGCTTACTGCCTCGATTGCTCTTGTCTCTGCTGGTGCTGGCGGATGGTCAGACGCTGATGCTTCACTCCATGACTTCACAACGGGTGCTGTTATAAAAACAGGATACTGGAATGAAGCAGGGGGAGACGATATGACGCGAATGTGAGCCATACAATTCAAATCTCCTACCAATACTGATTATCTCCAACTCAAAACAAAAGATGTCTATCTCATGGACGCAAAGTGAAAGAAAAAATATATCAACACTTTCAGAAGCCAAGAAAATGGAACATATAGCAATGTCTATTCTATAACTCCATCTCTGCGTGTTGCTGTACAGTTCAATGAAGTGATATTCATGACCGATACAAACTGTAAGATGTATGACACACTCGCAAAACAAAAGATGTGTGATAGAAAAGCAAAGATACAATTCAACATACTCTCTGCTCGATACAAGTCGGTCGGGGTCAAGTTCGCCGATGGATCTACCAAAGATATGAAGTTCAAGTTCTCTCATCAAGATACTCTCAAAGAGTTCTATGAGATGATAAATGGAACAGGAAACTAATCGAAAAACAGGTCAAATGACCTGTTTTATTTTATCTCTCGATTTTCACATCGAAGTTATTCTTTAAGTTCTCTAACTCGGCATCACTTATCTCATAATCATAGACTATTTCTATCACACGCTTCACGAAGTCATCCATAGAGGTTGTATCATTGACACCAATCCAGAGACCATATTCGCTGTTGATATGCGGAACTCATTTTTCGGTCAATACATCAAAATCAACAACTTTTTCTATTTGAGAGAATGTGATCCAAATATCAAAATCAGCATACTGATTATCAGAAGCGTCCTCGTCGTCATAATATGGGAGATACATATCAGCCTGACTGATGATATCTCGACTATAAAAAGCCTCAACAATAGCATTTTGTTCTATGTAGTTGCTAATCGCGAGATATATAGATGGGGAAATGTGGTTTAACATAGGGAAAAAGTGGTTAAAAAGTTATAGGGTGTGATATCTCACAATTACCGATAAATTATTTTTCACTTTTTCTCAAATCTTTTTTGAAAAAAGTCGGGAGATGGCTTGCTATATATGAAATCTAGATTACATGATGCTGAATAAACATTGACAAACCCTCCTTATTTTATAGATTGGAAGTATGAAGTTCTTTTCACATGGCATCCTCTGAATGAATGCAAGAAATCTACGATATATCCGAACAAAAAACTCGGATGAGTCAATTTCTCTTGCAGATAGCAAACTCAAAACAAAACACTTCCTCTCTAGTCGGGGTATTCCTTTTGCAGAAACATATTGTACCATAAACAACCAGCAAGAGCTCCATAAGTTCTCCCTCAAGAATATAAAATCAAATACATTTGTTATCAAACCAAATAAATGAAGCTGATGACGTGGTATCCTTATCGTAAGACGTGAAGATGAGATGTATATCATTGACTCTGAAATATGGTCGGAAGAAGAAATTAAGCTCCATATGATAGATATACTTCATGGATCTTTTTCTCTTCATGGCTCAACAGATACAGTTGTCATAGAAGAAATGCTCTCTCCATGAAAAGACTTCTCTCTCTACTCTAAACATGGGCTTGCGGATATTCGTGTCATTGTCTATAACCTTGTCCCAATTACTGCTATGGTGCGCATGCCTACACTCCATTCAGGTGGGAAAGCAAATCTGGCACAGTGATGAATTGGAATAGGGCTCAATATTGCTAATGGAGAAGTAATAAGTCTCTTTCAGTCAAAAAAGATTTTTACCACTTCATTTCCTGCTGAGTATAGTGAATTGCATAATCAGCATATCCCATTCTGGGAAGATATCTTGCTCTACTCTTCACAGGTTCAAATGTATACCAAACTTGGATATCTCGCACTTGATTGGGTGATTACGAAAAATTGACCAAAACTTCTTGAAATCAATGCTCGCGCTGGCTTGGAAATCCAAAACGTCAATCTTGTCCCACTTGCAGCCAGACTTAAACAAGTGGAAAATCTGAAAGTATTATCCCCAGAAAAGGGAGTTGAAATCGCGAAGACACTTTTTCACACAGAAATACTTGCAGAAAATACAGGAAAAAAGATTATTTATCTAGAGCAAAAGGCATATATCGAATGAGACCGAGAAGTCCAGATTATTTGTGATATAAGTAAAGAAAGTACCACAATATCTAAAGATATCGCCCAAGCCTTTGATTCAGATATTCACCTTATTACTGATACGCAAGTATCAATTCATATAAAAAACTTTACCGTGTTAGATACACAAACTAACAGCATTATTTTGTGAAAAGATATTCTGAAAGAGTATCTGATTAGTCCCATGTCGCATATATCCCAGAAATCTCTCATGACAAATGAAAAATGGACGAAGGATCTCCTTGATTATGATGATGCTGTATATAGGGCTTCAAAGAAAGTTAATCTTTCTTCTCTCCTCAAGCCCAGCAATTACTTCGTCATACTCGATGAGTTTATCAAAAATCCATGAGGATATAATCCTGTATTTGAATATCACTTTCCATCTAATGAGAAAGTATTATCCTTCAAAGAAGACCTAAAATATCTTTTTGAGCGTGGGTATAATCTCAAGCAAAAAGGTTCTCCAATTGCCGAACTCTATATCGAAAAGCTTACAGAAATAGAAAATAAGATATTTTTGGTTGAAGCCTATAAAAATGAAAATCATGAAAAGATAGTCAGATATAATGAGTTTTTGTTTTGAAAAACAAACTCAAGTCTCTCACTTGTAGCAAAGGAAAAAGTATTGCAGGTGCAAAACAATCCAAAAACTGATGCCTTTACTCTTGGACGAGTGTTAGCGCTCGATGAGGTTATGAGTTATATATATAGGTATTTTGAAAATCATAATATTCCCAAAATACCTATTACTGTAGAAAGTGGAAATCTCTCCAGAATGTCAGTCTCGTATGGTAAGACAGTAAAAATCCATATATCGAAAAATGCGATTATTCGGGAAAATGAAATTGGAGCAATACTCTCGCATGAAATCGGAACACATTTTCGTAGGTATTTGAATGGAAAAGAAACAGAATTAAAACTATTCCAGTTTGGTACTGGATACTATCTTTCTGATGAAGAGGGGTTTGCAATTTATCGTTCATTTAAACACCTCCCTGAATGATATGAAAAAAATGCAATGTATCTCAAATATTATCTCTTATCAGTGGCTGACACGCTCTCTTTTTCTGAAACGATAGACCTTATCCGAAGTCTGTATCCAGAAAAATCAAATGAGTCAATTTTTTCTGATGCTGTGCGATTAAAGCGAGGAATATCTCACTCCGAGACAAAGTGAGTACATGGAACAACATATCAAAAAGATAAAATATATCTCGATGGATACATGCGTGTAAAGAAATGGATTGACGAAGGCTGAGACTACGAAAAACTTTTTTATGGAAAAATAAAAATTAATGATCTAAAAATAATCGACATACTTTAGTTCCTAAGAACCTTCACTTATGAAAAAAATTATAGAAAAACTTGCAATTTCCTTGCTTTCACTCCTACTTCCCATAGAGATAATGCATGCGGAAAGTGGTGAAATCATTCAAAGAGAACCTACGATGTGTTCCACTATTTTTCTTCTTGAATGACCAAGTGAAGTAAAGGTTGACTCAACACATGAGTACCAAATTGTATCTACGGGGAGTGGGAATGTGGATTTTAGTTCAGGAGTGGTCTATACTCTCCGAAGAGATAAAAAGGTTGTTGAAACAATACGGGATAGGGAAAAATATCTTCGATATTTTACTACTCCTTGAATAGTAAGTTTGGAGGCAAATATTTGATGAAGTTTTCAGGGTTGTGAATGAAATATAGAAAAAGAAATACGAGTGTATGCTTCAATATTTACTTATATTTGAACTGAACGAAAAGGAGTAGATACTGGAATACGTGATATTTTTGAAAAGAATAACATTCTTTATAAAAATTACACTCAAAAGAACAGCTTATCTCAAGCTGAGAATGCCATAGATATATGGAACGATATTGACCAAAGTGATATCCTCGTTGTTTGAGGTACTGATGTTCTCTGATTTTTCTCAGATATAGTGAAGCTCCAAAAAACCAAAGAACTTAATTTCTCAAAGAAACAAATATATATTATCTCAGAGTATTCACGTTCATTTCTCTCAAAAGTGATTGCTTTTCCTCTTTCCCAGTTATGAGCGAAAAAAGTGGTTCTTATATCCGAAGACCAACTGTATGTACTCCTCACTCGTGCTGCAACAACGAAAGAGAGTGAATATGATATCTGACAAGTCCTCTCATATGAGAAGTCAAAGAAGATATATAGCTTAAGTGGCTTTCTTGAGTTTCTTGCATATTCAGGGTTCTCATATCAACTTATCGCCTTTCTGCTCTCACTTACTCTCGTAGTACTTGTTCTGAACTTTCTGAAACAAGTAGTATGATTTAATGTTTTCGGCATCTATTATCCTATACTTTTTGCAATAACGATTTCATCACTTTGATTATCTGCTCTTTTATTTATAGGTATTGGATTTATTGCTATCACTCTCGTCAATATCTTCAGTAAGAGAGTTCATCTTTTACTCCACGCAAAAAGATCACTTCTTATTAGTCTCTATATCGCTCTCTTCCTTTTTATTCTTTGAGTAGATAATTTTTTCGAACTATCTATTATACGGTACTCTATATTTGATAATGTTCTCATTATATTTCCACTCTTCATTACCATTATTCTTGCAGATAAGATTTTTCAGGAAGATATAAAGCTTTTTTCACCAAGTGGATTGCTTGATGTCTTTCAATATGCGATTATTACATTTATTATTTATCAAATGGTAGAGTATAAAACACTTCAATACTTTCTTATTTCTTATCCAGATATTATTATTCTTGTTGTATTTCTCAATATACTTGTAGGTCGTTATATGTGACTCCAGCTTTTTGAATATTTCCGATTTTCTCCACTCCTTCGGAAACTCAATGAAGAGGAAGAATAGATGTTATTTAATTGCTAAGCTATAATTATGTCTAAACCGATGACCTACTGGTCTATATCATCACAAGTCCTCAAAGAAGAGGCAGAAAAACTATGACTAAAAGTTGATGTCCTTATTCCAGAAAAGAACTTGTTTTTAGTAAAATCTCAAAACAAAGAAGTACTTTTTAAGAGTACTGACTTTTGAGGAAATACTTCTCTCGGTGAGAAAATATCGGATGATAAAGAGCTCACGTATTCGCTCTTAAATAAATATGGAATACCTATTCCTAAAACTCTCTATATCTATGACCATGAGTTTGCGAACTTTGATTGGTCAAAACTTTCTGATTTTCATTTCCCTGTTATCATTAAGCCAATTGATGAGGCTCATGGAAATGGAGTATGTATGAATATTATAAACGTTCCAGAACTTCAAAAAAAACTTGATGCCTCATTTTCAACATATCCGAAAATGATTATTCAAGAACAAGTTGCGTGAGATGAATGTCGTGTATTAGTGGTACTAGGAGAGGTTATTGTTGCCTATAATCGAGTTCCTCCATCGGTAATATGAAATGGATATTCGACAATTGGACAGCTTATAGATTATGAAAATGCCAATAATCCCCTCAGAAAAGAGGATTATTATGCCCCGCTTTCTTTTATTCGTTCAGATAATGAATTAGTTGATTATATACAGAAAAAATGATACACTCTAAATAGCATTCTTCCAGCTGGGATGGAACTGCAGCTCCGTTGAAACTCTAATATGGGAACGTGAGGAACAGCGAAAGATATGACACATATTCTTCATGAGGATATCAAAAAGCTTTGTATTGATGTTGCGAATAAATTAAACCTTTCTATTTGTTGAGTAGATATTCTCACGACTGACTTCACAAAACCACTCGAAGAAGTCGGTGGAGTTATTCTCGAAGTAAATTGAACTCCTTGAATTGGTTGAGATAGGGAACTTACCTCTATAAATAGCGGAAGGGAAATCCTCAAAAAACTTTTTAAACTTTAAGTCCAGATTACTATCATGGAAATCTTACTCTCATGTATCGCCGTCATTTTTGGTCTCATACTTTTAACTTTCTGAGGGAATGTTCTCGTAGATGGTTCTGTATCCATTGCAAAGAAGTTTTGAATATCACAAGCAATTATTGGGCTCACTATCGTGGCAGTTGGAACAAGTATGCCAGAATTGATTGTATCCATACTGGCAAGTATTTCTTGAAATACTGAAATTGCTATCTGAAACGTATTAGGCTCAAATATTGCTAACGTTCTCCTTATTCTTGGAGTAAGTGCCTGCATATCGCCTATTATTCTATCGCGGACGACAAGATTTTTTGACCTCCCCATAGTCATACTTACCAGTTTCCTCTTTCTTATTCTTGTAAGTGATACATTTCTTGACGGTGCTTCGAATAATACGATTGGTCGAGTAGACGGTATTATATTATTGAGTGCCGCTATTGCTTATATAGTCTATTCAGTAAAACACAATAACTTTATTCCTGATGAAAGCGAAAAGGTTGAAAAGATCATATCACCATGGAAAGCAACTTTATGGATAGCTGGAGGAATACTTGTATTGTTTATAGGATGAAAAATCCTCGTAGATGGTGCTGTAAATATAGCAAAGTTCTTCTGATTGTCGCAGGCAATTATTGGACTTACTGTTGTTGCTATTGGAACAAGTATGCCAGAACTTGCGACCTCAATAATCGCGGCAAGAAGGTGAAATCCAGATATTGCTATTTGAAATGTAGTTGGTTCAAATATTATGAATATTTTAGTAATTCTTGGGACTTCCGCAATTATTGCCCCGCTACCATTTTTGAATGCCTCATATACTGACCTAATGGTTGCTATATTCGCACCTATTCTTTTGCTCCTTCTCTCATTTATCTGGACAAGAAATACCATTTGAAGAAAAGAGGGAGTATTACTCGTATTGTGCTATACGGCGTATATCGCGTATCTTATAGCACATGAAGTCATGTAACATCATCACTAAAATGGAACTTAATGATATAAGAATACTGTTTCTTATATGGGATAATGTGTCTCCTTGACGAAAATTAAGTTTGACTTTTTTAAGAGTTTTCATATATTCTGCGGAGTTCTGACACAGTATCAGTTTTTAGTGCTCGCACAAAAAGTTCTAACACCGACCCCGTAGTTCAGCCATAATGTTTTTTATAAAACTCCGAGGATTCGAATCCGAGCGATTCATGAGAAATGCTCAAAGGCATTTCGAAAGCGAGGAGAGGCGAACGCGCCGGAGAGCGTTCGAATCCTAGTACCCCAGCCATGCAGTGTCAAGCTGTTTTTCTCGACAGTTTTTCTTCCCTGATTATACTATTTCGTGTTCGAGAAGAGAATACATATATTGTTTTTTCTTCTTGGATCCGAATCCATATTTATCTCGCTTCGTTATGAGGTCCACTAAGTTCTACCCATGTAGACCCTCATATGAGCATAACATTTTTTTCATATGATAGCAGTTATAGAAATCGGCGGCAAGCAGTATACAGTAGAAAAAGACCAAGTTATCGAGGTCGATCATCAGAATCTCGAAATCGGAGCAAAGCTCGAACTCGCAGCACTTCTCATCTCAGATGCAGAGGGAAAATCTGTAAAGATCGGTACTCCTACAGTCGAGGGATCAAAAGTTACACTCACTGTTGTCGATCAGTTCAAGGCTGATAAAATCCGTGTATTTAAGATGATAGCGAAAAAACGTCATATGAGAACATATGGTTTCCGCGCACACCGCACAACTCTTCAGGTATCGGCGATAGCATAGTATATCATGTTCTCTCTATGAGAATTGGTATACGACGTTTATTCCTAAAACCAATGAATGACTCCAAACCTCAATACCCAAGCGCGTATAAAGCGTGCTATCAGAAATAACCAAAAGGTATATTCTGCATGGGAATCGTTTCGGAATTTTAGATGGTTTACTCTCGCAGTAATCATCATACTTCCGATATATCCATCTCTTTCTGTCATAGGCTCTGACTATGAGGCTCGAGCTGGCGATTATGATGAGACGACGATCATCACAGCGTATGAGTGAGATGGGGGAACTGAAGGAAGCTATATCAATAAATCTGGACTCGTCAGTACCGACTTCGATACGGTATCTTCTGTGACGAAGAAAATCCCACCATCCGAAGAGAAGAATTCGAGTGAACGAGCAAAGGCATATACGATCGCTGCTGGTGATACTCTCAGTAGTATCGCGAAAAAATATGGAGTGAGTACAGACACGATACTATGGGCCAATGACTTATCAGCAGATGATACCCTCAGTGTCGGTACGACTCTTCGCATACCTCCAGTATCTGGAGTAGTACATAAAGTCGCTAGTGGTGATACGATTTCCGAGATCTCTCGACTCTACTCTGTCGATGCTGATGATATCGTACGAGTCAATGGACTCAAAAATGCTGCCTCTATCCGAAAAGGTATGGAACTCATGATACCATGAGCAGCTCCGAAAATAGCAAAAAATACCACTACACCAAAACCCGGAGAAAAACCAGCTACGAAAATCACCCCTATACCGACCCCAACGCCAAACACTAAACCCACAGTCGTAGATAGTACTACTGGGCTTAAATCTCGCTATACAATAAAATATACTGGTCTTTCTCGCGGATTCGCATGGGGCAACTGTACCTGGTATGTCGCCCAGAATAAGACTGTCACATGGAGATGAAATGCAAATGCATGGATGCGAAATGCAAAAGCAGCAGGTGCAAAGACTGGACAAAAAGCCATCCCAGGAGCTATCGTACAATTCACAGGACGAGGGTATAATCGATACTACGGGCATGTCGGTATCGTCGCTGACGTCACAGAGGATCACATTATCGTGAAAGATATGAACTATAGACGTATAAATGAAGTGACTATACGTAAAATAGCAAAAAATGATGCAAGCATCGATGGGTATATCTACGTAGACTAAGCGAATAAAAATTAATTTGCTTTCGATAAAATAGTCGTATAATGTGAGTGTCGAATTGTATCCTTTTTGTGCTCATAAAAGTCAAAGAGCGGTCTCGGCAATTTATTTTCTACTCTTTTTCTCGTATGAGTACCGGTTCTACAAAACGCCTCTTCGTAGGTAATGTCCCATTCCGTATCGAAGCTGAAGAGCTTCGCGCAATCTTCGAAGAAGTTGCACCACTCGTTGATTTTTTCTGGCCTATCGATCGTGAAACTGGTCGTAAAAAAGGTTTTCTTTTCGTAGATGCTGATGAGGCTGATATCGAGAAGATCATCGAAGCAATGAATGGTCGCGAAGTAATGGGTCGCCAGCTCGTGGTAAACGAAGCTCGCCCTCGTGAAGAGCGATAATCGCATACTTTCAGAAAAAATCCTCTAGCAATAGGGGATTTTTTTGATGTTTATAAAAATTTTCCTATACTCTCGGGAGTTACGTAAAAAAATCCTATGCAACATATCGGATATATCATGGACGGAAATCGTACATGGGCAAAGACACATAATCTTCCCTCCCTCGAATGACACCGAAAAGGCTATGAAACAGCTAAAAAAATCATCATCGCCACGAAACATATGAGCATCCCCTATGCGAGCTTCTGGGCACTCTCAGATGATAATATCAAAAAGCGGTCGCCAGAAGAAGTAGACTATCTCTTCAGCCTCCTGACACGATGAATCCTCGACATCGCCAAAGCTGCCACAAAAGAAAATATACGCATCATCTGTATCGGAGATAGATCACTCCTCCCTGATAGATGTGTCAAAAATATGAAGAAAGCCGAGCTCATGACTGAAAATAACTCAGCTATGACTGCTATCATCGCCATAGGATATGGAGGACAAGAGGAAATCGCTCGGGCTGTGACAGCACTTATGGCAGATATATGAAAAGTAGATACCATCACCACAGATGATATCTTATGATACTTAGAAACAGGGAGATTCCCACCGATAGACCTCATCATCCGTACTGGTGGACACATGCGGCATTCGGGATTTTTTCTTTTTCAGTCTCCATATACTGAGTACGCTTTTATAGAAAAAAATTGGCCTGATTTTTCTGAAGCAGATATCAAAGAAGCGATAGAATGATTTCAGGTACGAGAAAGAAAATATGGAAAATAGAAAGTGTGAAAAATTGCATTTTTCCCTAAAACATGATATGATACCACTAATAACATGTTCTTATGATACAAGACTGGTACGATACATATCGGATCAAGGTAGATTCTGCTATTACAGACTATTTCAGCAAACGATATAACACGCTCGCAACTCCTGTAGAAACAGAGTTCCAAGATGCTATCCAATATGCTGTAGATGGTCAAGGTAAGCGCATACGAGTCATCCTATCGATGATTATCTATGAAGAACTCATGGGACTCCCCTCTGATGTCATTCTCGAATACCTGATAGGCATAGAATTTATCCATGCATATTCACTCGTGCATGATGATCTCCCTTCGCTCGATAATGATGAACTCAGGCGAGGACAACCGACAGTATGGAAAAAATATGATGAAGCAACTGCGATACTCGTAGGCGACGCTCTCCAAACTATGGGGATAGAGTGCCTCGCTGAAGCAAAAAATCCACAAGTTATCCTCGAAATCACGAAAGCAATCGGCGATATGGGAATGGTACGTGGACAAATCAGAGATATCAAGCAATCCCTATCCACACTTGATCAAAAAGAGATGATACGACTCCATGATGAAAAAACAGGAAGGCTTTTTACTGCCTCTTTCCTTATAGGTGCTGCTATGGCTGGGGTCGAGGATACTCAGACGATAGAGCAATTAAAATGGTTTGGACTCCTCCTCGGGCGTGCATTCCAGGTACGAGACGATATACTCGACTACGAGTGAAGTGCTGATGTCATGGGGTGAGATACACAAAAAGATAATGGGAAATGAATCGTATCATTTATGGGGATAGAAAAATCAAGGAAGCTCCTACAGGATCTCGAATATACACTCCTCGAAACTGCGAACACCTACCAGACCTCGAAATTCTCTGATATAGTAAGCTATATAGTAGAACGAGTAAAATAAAAAAATACCTTTAGGAAAGGTATTTTTTTATTATTTCTTAAAAATCTTCCACCAAAAAAATAGAGCCAAAATCGGGATAACCATATACTTTATAATATGCATATACTCGACTACAATATCTATAATCGACTCTCCAAACACATAACCAAAAATTACCAATACAGCACACCAGAGTGTCGCTCAGGCAAATGTAATCAAGATAAATGAACGCATCTTCATACGAAATATCCCTGCAGGAATCGATATCAAATGACGCACGACTGGAATGAGGCGCCCGAGAAACGTATAGAGTACATCATTTTTTAGAAATAAGTCTTCTGTTTTTTTATACTTCTCTTTTGTGATCAGGATATATTTCCCATATTTTTCGAGAAATGGACGACCAAGCCAGTATCCGAGAATCCAATAATTCGCAAGTGCTCATACCACAGACCCGACGCCACCGACCAAAATAGCAAAAATGGGGTCGAGTTGCCCCTGGCTCGCGAGGATTCCTGCAGGTAGCATGACGAGTTCGGATGGTACTGGTATGATCGATGACTCCATAGCCATAAGGACAAAGATATCAAGGTATCCCATATCCGAAAAAAATGCAAAAATAGTATCGATAAATTGATGAAGCATATGTAGTAGTTATATTATCTTTCAGACTGAACTATCATCCCATCGTCCTTCCATACTCGATGGAATCCATACACCATTCTTCTTGCCACAAATTCAACTCATCATAGGATGGCACCACCACTCAGAGCTCATGCCCCCGGAGCCTCTAATATAGTACCGACTGCACCTCATACCAGCACTCCTAACATCGTGGAAAGTGTAGCATTTCGTACGCTAAAGTGCCGTTCGAGTGGAGTATCTCGACTAAAATCAAATCCTTGCCTAAAAACTTCTTGTGGAAAATATGACATAACAGAACAATTAAAGATTAACACCCCTTCGACTGGAGCCATGCGACGAGGTCGGTGATTTTTACTGTTTCTTGCTCACCAGTATCTCGGTCTCGGACAGTCACCTGTCAGGCATCATAGTTCTCTGGCTCGACACAGATAGCATATGGCACGCCCATCTCATCGGCACGGGCATATCGCTTCCCGATGGTCCCTGCCTCATCGTAGTCACACATGAAGTGCGTCGAGAGGAGAGAGTAGAGCTCCTCAGCCTGTGGGATGAATTTTTTTACCAGTGGATAGACTCCGACTTTCATCGGTGCGACGGCCGGAGCAAATCGCATCACCACACGACTCCCCTCCTCGGTCGTCACCTCATCGTAGGCGTCACACATCGCTGCGAGCGTGAGACGCGAGAGTCCGATAGACGGCTCGATGACGTATGGGACATACTTCGTATTATCGAATGGGTCGAAGTATGAGAGATCCTGTCCAGACTCACTCATATGCGCCTTTAGGTCGTAGTCCGTACGATTCGCGAGGGTAGATATCTCTCCCCAGCCGAATGGGAACTCATACTCGAAATCACCCGCTCGCTTCGAGTAGTGTGGGAGCCCCTCGGCAGATATCTCGACGAATCGGACTTTTTCTCTCGCGAATCCGAGCACCTCTACGAAAAATCTCTCCTCTTCTCCGAGCCATGTCTCGAAATTCTCGGCATCTGTCCCAGGCTTACAGAAGTACTCTATCTCTATCTGCTCGAACTCGCGTGTACGGAAGATAAAGTTTTTTGGCGTGATCTCATTTCGAAATGCCTTACCCGCCTGCGCGACTCCGAATGGGAGTTTTTTTCGAGAGGAACGAGCGATGTTCGGGAAGTTTACAAATATACCCTGGGCAGTTTCGGGACGCAGATACACGAGCGCTGCAGCATCCTCGGTCGTACCCTGATGCGTCGAGAGCATGAGGTTAAATCTTTTTACATCTCACCAGTGTTTCGCACCGCAGTTCGGACACTCGATATGACCCGCGGCGATATAGTTATTGAGATCTTCGAGTGATGTCTTATCTCCTGCCCAGTTCTGAGGTACTGGAAATGCGCTATCTTTCTCGAGCTTCTCTTCGATGAGTTTATCCGCGCGATGACGAGTATGACAGTCCTTGCACTCCATGAGTGGATCTGAGAATGACCCGACATGCCCAGAAGCGATCCATACAGATGGATTCATCATGATGGCAGCATCGAGGAGGACCATATCACGACGCTTCTGGACGAATTCTCGTATCCAGAGGTTTTTTATATTTTCTTTCAGGAGTATACCGAGTGGACCATAGTCCCATGAGTTCGCGAGACCGCCATAGATCTCAGAGCCCTGATAGACGAATCCTTTGGTTTTCGCGAATGAGACGAGGGTAGACATTTCGAGTGACATAGAATGAAAGAGTGAGGATATATAGGAACGGACAAAAAAAGACCCACAAAAAAGATAATACTTTCTTGGGGTCCGATAATTTCGTGAATTATATGGACGGTTCCACCCAAGTTTCTCTCTCGACAAATCCTGAAAGAGACACTTTATAATGATATTTTTCCTCCCCTGGCGCCACCCGAGGCTCATCGGAAAAATAAAACTAAATAGAGTATAAAAAAGTCGCGAAAAAATGCAATAATATTTGCAAAAAAAAATCATATGTGGCAGAATAATATGGTACATTTATCACTTATATCCACATATGGCATACTTTGCGAGCTCCGCGTCTCCCGAACTGACTGAATGGCATGAGGAAAAACCTCTCCATCTCATGAGCCAAAATCTATCGAATAATATCGCCCAAGCAGCGAATGATGCCATATACGGCATAAAAGAACTCGTCGTCACGACTGAGCATACGATGGAGTCTATCTGCACGGAGCTCGGTATCCATCCGTTCCATCATAACTTTTTCGGCTCACTCCAGGGTACGACGCTCACCCTCTATGCAAATGGGCATCTCCAGATCCACCGCGAATGACAAAAGTATCCTACCAGCTTCCCTGTACAACTTATCGCATAAATATATGGCAGAAAATATCGAAAAACAGAAATCTCTCGAATCCACACCATCACTCCCTATAAATCCAGAAAAGATAGAGTATTTCGAAAAGCCCAATATTCTCGATTCTCGCTACACAAATCAAATTATGGAGCTGATAAATCAATACGGAGATAATGCGGTATCATATGAGTATAATACAAAAGAGAAGACATGGCAGCCTACATACTATGAATGGGGTATAAATCGACCAAATGATGGGTATGCTCTCAAACAAATCTGAGATGCACCTATATTAGTGAGAAAACGAGATGGTAAGTATATCGCCACCAAACTCGAAAGACCAGCAAGCAAAAAAGGTGATATAACATCAAGCAATCTCGAAACATCAAAAAATAGAAATGATATCGACTTTATCACCAATCGACTCTCTTATAAGGTTATCAATAATAGCCTCTGACTCAAATATAGTGAATGAGATATCAGTCTCGATATCCCGCTCAACAAAATCAGTAGTCAGGCAGCATATGAGCTCAAAAATTATATCGGGAGCCTCATAACCCATGCTGAGACAGAGGCATCGCTCTGAAATCTACGAAGTGAACTCCCATATCGAAATGATAAAACAACTATCAAAATAGATAATCGCATCACAGACTTCGCTGATACGACAGCCCTCAGCACAGAGAGACTCTCTGAGCTCATGCCGAAATCTTCTCAGAAAGATATCGAAACATATACACAGAAACTTACTACATTTATAAATCAAATATACAAAGCTCGTCAGAAAAAATAATCTCACCCACTCGGGTGATTTTTTTACGAAATATTGCAAAAATCCATTTTTCACTATACTAGGAGTATCTTCACCAACCGCTCCTATGGTCACATGACTTGGTACGCAGACATCACGCTCACTCTCGACGTTCTTGTAAGCGGTTTTTCCATGTGGACTCCCTGCAAGACGCGGGGAGTTTTTTAAAACAATGTCATAATGAAGATTTCTGAATGCGTCCGGAATAATAAGCACCATCATCTCTTAATCCCCCTTACTTATGAAAAAATATCTCATCATCGCCGCTCTCGCTGCTATCGGTATTTTTAATGCGTTTTATCTCTCTATCCCTGCATATCAGTACTGGAACGGTGCAGATAGCGCTGCACTCCAGATGATGCCATGTGATCTCTCGGAGTCACTCTCGTGCTCTGGGATACTCCAGTCTCCACGTGCCATCATCTTCTCCCTCGGCGATATGAAGGTCGCATTTCCCATGATAGCTGCAGTCGTCTACCCTATCCTCTTCATCATCGCGCTCTGGGGATGGTGGTCGAAGACACTCCTCCCGGCACGAGTCCTCACTGGACTCTCTGCTGGTGGTATACTCTTTAACTCGTATGTCATCTCACAGGAGATTATCGTCGGAGTCTTCTGTCCGCTCTGTGCGATGTGCACCGTCATCATCGTGACGATATGTGTGCTGTCGGTGTGTATATGGAAACAAAAATAATCTTTCCTATTTTTTATGAAATCTCTCATCCTCATCCCACTCATCTTCCTCTCATCTTGCGTATGAAACTATCTGGACTCCACGACAGATACTCGCATAGCTACACTCGAAGCTGAGATAAAAAGACTCGACCACGAGGTCGCCTCACTCAAATCAAATCCCCAACAAAAACCAAAAACTGATACTGAACCCGTATCTATAATCGACGGCATGACGACAGAAGAGGCTCCCGATGAAGCGTGTCTAAAAAAAGCTCGTGATGCATTTTTCGAAGCTGGTAATAAACAGTGTCAGCAGGCGGGCAACACTGACGAAGATATAAAAAACGGAAAGTGTAAGATACCTGAATCCGTCATCCGGGCTCTCGATGAAAAGAAAACCCAAGATGAACTCCTCTGTAGCACCATACGTTAATACTCTCATTTATAACTTATTTTTTTATGAAATATATATTCCTCATCACAGCGATACTCTCACTGAGCTCATGTGTGTCATCATCTCCCGAGGTCACTCCAGAGACCACTATAGAAACCCCAGCATCCTACTATGACACTCTCCGATGACGGTGTGACAGTATGAATGATGAGGCGACTATCACTGGATGCAAGACTTCAGTAGAAACCATGGAAACAAATGGATATAAGGAAGCTCTCCAAAATGGTGAAGAATCCACCTGTCCAGATGGTATGAGAGTGAGGGTATTCCGATCGCCAGGCAGTCTAGTATGGTGCGAGCCTGCTACATCCATAGAGTAGCTCATTCTCGAACTCTCTCTTGTCTTCTATGTGAGATTTTAAAAAATGAAGAACTATGAAAAAATAAACCAAATTAAATACTATTTACTACCCTTAATAACTCCACTTCTATGTCTCTCTCGACTCACCGCCACTCCCTCTCCCACATCATGGCCCAGGCCACTCGGATGGTCATGTGACCACATGCGAAGCTCGCTATCTGACCTGATGTCGATAATGGATGGTACTATGATATCGACTTCGGTGATGCTACCCTCGAAGAGGCGAAGCTCAAAGACATCGAGAAAAAGATGCGCTCCATCGTCCGCGAGGGACAGGAGTTCCGACAGTTCTCACTCTCTGTCGCTGATGCGAAAGCATTCACGACAGCGCTCGGTGAAGACTATAAATACGAGATGATAGTAGATCTCGAGGCTCGTGGCGAGACGACGATATCATTTTTCGCGAATATCGGCAAGTTCCAGAATCCCGCATATGCCCCATTTGCATTTCTCGAGAATCCGATGACATATGCACAAACCGCGGGTGATGAAACCATCGTGACGAGCGAAGAACAGGGAGTTTCAGATTTCGACTTCCGCACTTCCACATTTATCGATATGTGTCAGGGTCCTCATGTCCTCCACACGAATGATATCCCAGAGGATTCATTTACCCTCGATAAGCTGGCGGGTGCCTACTGGCGAGGTGACGCGAAAAATAAGCAACTCACGCGTATCTATGGTCTCGCATTCGAGTCAAAAGCCGAGCTCGATGCCTACCAGACCATGATGGAAGAAGCAAAAAAACGCGACCACCGTATCCTCGGAAAAAAGCTAAAGCTCTTCACTGTATCGGATATGGTCGGCTCTGGTCTCCCACTCATCCAGCCGAACGGTATGATCATCCGCGAAGCGATAAAGGACTACCTCTGGGAGCTCCACTCGGGTAAGGACTACCTCCGTGTCTGTACACCTCACCTCGCGAAAGAGGAGCTCTACCAGACCTCTGGTCACGCCGGGAAGTACCTCGAAGATATGTTCTCTGTGTATGGAGGAACTTCGAAAGAAAACTTTTTCCTAAAGCCGATGAACTGTCCTCACCATATGCAGCTCTTTGCGGATAACCAGTTCTCCTATAGAGATATGCCCGTGAGATACTTCGAGCCGGCGACTGTATACCGCGATGAGAAGACTGGACAGCTCTCTGGTCTCACCCGTGTACGCTCTATCACGCAGGATGATGGACACCTCTTCTGTCGTGTGAGTCAGATAGAGGCAGAGGTCGGCACGATAGTCGATATTATCAAAACGTTCTATACGACATTCGGACTCATGGACGGCTACTGGGTCTCACTCTCCATCCGTGACCCCGAGACACCAGAGAAGTATCTCGGCGGAGATGATGTGTGGCAGATAGCGGAGAAAGCCCTCGAAGATGCCGCGAAAGCAAATGGGCTCAACTATCGTCCGATGCCTGGTGAAGCAGCATTTTATGGACCGAAGCTGGACTTTATGTTCCGTGATGCGATCGGTCGTGAGTGGCAGCTCGCGACGATACAGTGTGACTTTAACCAGCCGCATCGATTTGGCCTCAGTTTTAAAAATGAAAAGTGAGAAGATGAGCAACCAGTCGTCATCCACCGCGCTATATCTGGCTCACTCGAGCGATTTATGGGTATCATGATAGAGCACTTCGCGGGAGTATTCCCTCTCTGGCTCGCTCCAGAGCAGGTGCGCGTCATCCCTGTGGGTGAGGCGTTCGTAGACTATGCCTATGAAGTGAAGTGATCACTCTCTCTCGCGAATATCCGCGCGAGTGTCGATGACTCGTCTGATAGCCTCGGGAAGAAGATGCGAAATGCTGAGATGACCCATGTGAACTATATTCTCGTCGTCGGTGAGCAAGAGATGAGCTCTGGTACACTCGCCGTCAGGAACTATAAGACACAGGCAAAAACCACAGAGTCACGAGCAGACTTCATCACTCGTATCTGAGAAGAGATATCGACGAAAGCACTATAAAAAGGAAAAACTCCGCATATGCGGAGTTTTTATTATGAAAATTATATCACCCGTTTTTGTATTCCGGCTATATAATCCTCGATTTTTTTGATACTCATACCTGAGATAGGATGATCCTCTGTAACTGTGATGGTGATATCACCATCATTGATATAAAATATAGCAGTATTACCATCACACTCTACTAGCTTTTTTCCAGAAATTGCCTGGATTATTTGTAGTATTTTCTGTGTTTTTGGTATATCTGCTGCATGTATTACTTGCAGAGACTGACTCATAACGTATAACTCCTTTTGTTTGATGCCTATCCACAGGATTCTACGAATCCATGATAGGGATTATTTTTTTGGTGAGGTGTATGCATCTGGAGTGTGAGACTCGCGATGATCATAACTACACCGAGGATGATATAGCCCAGTACTGATTTAGTTTTTGCCATACTATTTCTCCTAATAATATAAAAAGTTAAGGCTCCTTATCATAAACAGGTAGTACTCTATCCATATCTCTGAGATGATATAGTATCCATCGCAGAAACATATAAGCAAAGAATATTACGCCGAAGATGAGTGGAGTTCTCATATTTGGAAATGCCATTGGTATCTTTTGCCAGGAAAGTTCATATATAATTCCGAAACATACTATGCAGCCACCGAACAGAACTATAAATTCTGTAGCATACTGATGTTTCACGAGGAAAAATCGTAGAATCTTTTTGGAAAAGCTCCAGACAGGACCAAAACAAAGAAGACCGACGGAACCGATTATGATAATTTGCATTATCATATTAAAATTTGTATTCATTGTACCACTCCTTTTGTATTTAGATTTTAGTCACCATAGCTTTCTGAGAAATCTATGAGCCAAGACTACACTGACGACTACCGTAGCGACGATAAATCCTAATAAATGTAATATCTTATCAGGGAATAGTATCGCGACGATTAGCATTAGGATAAATCCTAAGCCTTGCACAATTTCCATAGATATACCTCCTTATTTGTATGATTTTCCTGATCTCCATATCTCTATTTTGCAGATATGTCCAGGAATTAAGTGAGATTATGCTGAAAATACACCTCTCGTCAAGATTTTTTTATCGTATATGCATGAGCTTATCTTTCCATATCGGGATAAACTTATAGACGTTATGCGCTTTTACCTGCCAAATCTCTCCCGTCTCCAAACAATAACACGTAAGGTGCCCCCCGAAACAGCAACCCGTATCGAGTCCGATAGTATTTTTTCGAATGCGAAGACCATCTACCGCCCAGTGCCCATAGATAATAGGCTTTGTTCCTGTATAGTATTCATACCATGGTTTTTCATGGTACTCACGTATCATGGTCATAATCTCAGGTGAACTCTGGAGTCAAAAATCAGGATGTATACCTGCATGCAACACTATAAATGATTCTTTTTCTATGAAAAATGGTAGACTCATCAGCCACGCTCGTAGATCTTCACGAACAAATATCTCAGCAATCATACCAGTGCGCGCTCGTCCTGAGGTTATCCATGCCTTTCTTCATTCACTCATATCTGGATGTGTCTCGAGCATATGTTCCCATTCCACATCAGTCATCATCAGGAAATATTCATGATTTCCGATGACACTCCATGTATTTGGACGGCTCCGTATCCACTCTACGACTTCGAGTGACTTGGGTCATTTATTGATAAGGTCTCAGACAAAATAGAGATCATCTTCATCGCGAAGTCATACTTTTTCTATGAGCTCCATGAGCTCATCATAGCATCCATGTACATCGCCGATAAAAAGAGTACGTTTAGACATGGAGGGATTATAGAGACTTTTTTAGGAAATCAAACTCTCTTCTTTTTGATTTTCGCTCGAAATACTCTATACTCACATCTATATCATATCTCTCTCCCTATGGAAACCCTCGAAACAAAAGATGCATTTGGTAATATACTCTCCTCTGGGGACTCTGTCCAGCTCACGAAAGAACTCTCTGTAAAGGGAACGAAAGTGACTCTAAAAAAATGAACCAAAGTGAAGAATATCCGCCTCACCGACGACATAGAAGAAATCACTGCGAATATCCCTGAGATCAAGTGACTCGTCCTCAGGACAGAGTTCGTAAAAAAAGTAGACTAAAAAATCCTCTCATATGAGAGGATTTTTTATATATACACCCAGTGCTAGATATATCCGATTCACCCACCTTGGGCGACATTCAGTATCTTATTCTCAGAGTAGCGTACGAGTGTGACTCACTGCTCTACTATTTTTCCATCTACGACGAAAAAATGTGGACACACATCGAAGTATACATCTCGACCTTTTATACCTCACTCATCGTAGAACTCCATCGATACTCGAGATACCTCGACGAACTCCTGGGCGATGTAGGTCTCGTTTTTATGCTTCATAAGGAATCCTCTCCAGTCATCGTCACTATGATCTCGTCAGATATATACACCATGCCCCTCGAACATATTCGTCGGCTTTATGACCCACATATCTTTTTCTGTGATAAAATCTCACCAGTTCTCATCCGTGATCTCTATCGTCTTCGGGATGAGTGGATGGTCGATGAGAGCGAGATTATCTTTCAGTCAGAGGATACGCAGATCGAATGAGTTCGTATATCGTACACGAGCTCATCGTAGACGCTCAGCATCATCACTCGTCATCTTCCCGACTTCGACACATCGACGGATATGGTGGATAGTATGTCACTCACACATGAGACTCTCGCCATCACGCGTGAGCACATCATATGACCCGATATACACGGGATATCCCATATTTTTCAGGAAAAAATACTCTCCATAATATGCATCGAGAAAAAATGCATCTTTCGGAATAGCGATAAATGTCGTCTCATCCTTTCGGAAAAATTGCTCATATGCTCGATGATTACCTCGATATGCCGTATCCCCTGTCAGGAGACCATATGTATAGTCATGGAGGAGGAGCCCATCTGGATAGTCCGCGTTTATCTCGATGATCTTCAGAGCTCAGCGCGTATCTATCATACAGTCGAATCGCACGACTCCAGTATAGTTTCACGAGAGAAATGGGATAATCTCTGCCTGTGCATTTTTCGTGGCGATAGTATCTCTTCCGATGCTCTCGACCGAGGATATGAGCTCCTCTATGATAGCCTCGAACTGTGGGCGATATACATCGATATCGAATCCTGATACCTCGAGGCAATGAGTCGCTATCGGCAGTCGGAGTTCTCCCTTCGAGATGGGATATGCTCATGAGAGCTCCTCCCAGAATGCATCATAACTCATGCTCATACACTAAAAAGTGAAAAATAATGGCACGAGTATATGCTGACTCTGTGAAAGTCAAAAAAGAATGAGAAAATACAATCTTAATGCAAATATATACGATAAATTTATAATATGGTGATGCGGAATGTGGAGAGGTCGAGATGCGGATTGAGGAGGAGGTGCATACTATGATATAATACTTTGTGCTTGTATTACCTGTATTTCTGGAGCTACGGATAGCTTAAGTTCCTTTAAAAACTTTATTAAGGCATCGAATTCATCAGAACTAGCAACAATGACATCATCCAGTCAAATAATATCTCATTTTTCAATTTTTCGCTTATTTGCAAGTGCTTCTCATTCATCAAGCGTAATAAGATAAGCTTTTGCCTTTCTATGGACATATTTCAATGCGATTGCCTCCAAATCGGCCTGCTTATATCTCTCACGTAAGGTGGTTTTAGCGCTGAGACAAATCGGTCCACATTCTTGTGAATAGTACATTAGATCATACACGACATTCGGAACAAATGCGACCTTTGCTCAAATATACAAGGGAATAATTCATTCCCTATATAACAATGTTCATAATATTAATTCAAATACCTTTCAATTTAAATTATTATTAGATATATCTCTTGATTTATAGACATTCCAATATCTTTGCACATATTCGCTTGGGGTAGAATATTTTACTGCCTCAAAGTCACCAAGAAGAGAATCAAAGACCTCAGCCATTTTAGTTGTATCTCACTGAACGAATCACAATGTTTGGAGTTTTGAGGACATATTTTATTTCTTTAGATAGGTAATAATTTTTTCAGCAACTGCTTGGATTGCAGGAATAGCAACAGAATTTCAGAGTTGTTTCATGGATTCAGTATCACTTCAAGGAAAAATAAAACTATCGGGAAATCATTGCATTTTCTTTCATTCTCTTGGTGTTAATCTTCGAATTTCATCATTTACAAAATAAGAATCCCAATTTCTTCTATCATCAATTTTTGATCATCTTCCTCAGACTCTAAGCGTAAATCATATATCCTTATGACATTTTCATCACCAAATATCAGACATAGTCATTTGTAAAGGAAGTGGATTAGGAAATTCAAACTTAATACTTTTATCTCGAAATCAAACCATAAATAATCTTGGACGATTTTGTGGAAGTCAAAAATCAGAAGCCCTTACTATCTTATAAAAGAAGGAATATCCTAATTCTTCTTCGATTGTCCTTTGAATTACTTCAAAGGTTTTTCCATTATCATGTTTTAATAAATGACGTACATTTTCAAGAAAGAAAGCCTCTGGTTGCTTTTCTTTAATAATCTGAACAATATCAAAAAACAAAGTACCTCTCGTTTCATTAAATCATTTTTTAAATCATGCCTGCGAAAATGGCTGACAAGGAAAGCCAGCACATAGAATGTTGAAATTAGGTATATCAGAGGGGTTAATTTTTGTTATGTCTCCAATAAAATTTCAACTATCAAATAAGTCCTTTTCAGTCTTGGAAAAATTAACTTCATAGGTCTTTCTGGCACTTTCATCCCATTCAGAAGCAAAAACACACTTTCATCAAACATTGTGAAATGCCATATGAAATCATCATATACCAGCAAATAAATCAATAAATGTAATTTTTTGTTCTTTTTTCATATTTTTAAATCCTCTCTTTCCCTCCCATATAATTCCTGAGCACTTTCGGTACCGTCACAGTCGCATCAGCATTCTGATAGTTCTCCATGATAGCTACGAGAGCGCGTCCACATGCGAATGCGGTCGCATCATTCGTATGGATGAGCTCTACCTCGCCTGAAGCTCTGCGGACACGCGTCTGGAGGCGACGAGACTGATAGTCAGTCATATAGTCAGCGGTGTGTGTCTCACGATACTTGCTCTGTCCTGGGAGCCATGCCTCGATATCAGAGCCCTTAGCATTTGGCTTTCCGATGTCGAATGTACACTTCTGCAGTTTCTGATATGGTATCTCAAGCTGCTGCATGAGGTACTCCTGGATACCAGCGAAGAGGAGATGCTCATCGTGAGATGTCTCTGCCGTCGAGAATGACTCCATCTCGAGCTTATCGAACTGGTGCATGCGGATGATACCCTCCATGTCTTTCCCATAGGTACCAGCTTCCCCACGAAATGACGTCGCATATCCGAGATATCGTACTGGCATTTCTGCTTCTGCGAAGATTTCTCCTGCGTGCATAGACCCGAGGACATGCTCAGCACTTCACTGGAGCCAGAGGTCTTGGCCCTCTATCTTGTATCTGTCCTCACTCGGCTCGAGGCGATCCATCGCATCGTATGGAGCGGTCTTTATCATGTATGGTGGGAGCACTGGAGTGAATGGCTTATCTGAGACAGAGAGCCCATGCTCGGCGATAATGCTCGCGAGCACACTCGAGTCAGAGAGCGAGTCCATGACCCACTGTATGAGGGCGAACTGGAGCTTCACGAGGTCTCACTTCAGATAGGCGAATCGAGAACCCGCGACATTCGCAGCACGCTCCTTATCTATCCAGCCGCGGATATCTGCGATTTCTGCGTGATTGCGGACTGCGAAGTCGAACTCGCGAATCTTCCCCCACTGCTTCACGACGACATTATCATCCTCAGTGAGTCCGATAGGTGTATCTGCGGTCGGGATATTCGGGATTTTTTTATAGAGCGCGAGGAACTCTGCTTCGACGCGTTCGTACTCTGGCTCGAGAGTTTGGATTTTTTCCTTTATACTTTTCGCCTCTTCGAGGACTGCAGGCTCTGGTTTACCGTTTCCCATGCTCGCAGAAATCTCATTACGACGAGCGCGGAGTACATCGAGGTCTTGTCCGAGGGCGACTCGTCGGACATCGAGGTCGATCACCGTATCGAGATTGACTCATTTCGTCACTTTATCATGGAGGGCTTTGCGCACGAGGTCTGGATTATTGCGGAGGATTTTTATATCTATCATAAGTGGGATTGGTGATGATAGGATTACTATAGAGAAATCTCGATTTTTTGCAAAAAAATCCGACATATGCTAGACTGGGAGTATGAACTATCTCACATCCATCAGTATCACATCACTCGCACTGATTCTTTCCACGATACTCGTCTATGCATCGATGTTTCGATATATTTATTCGATCATCGCTGGTCATACGAAGCCGAATATCGTCTGATGGCTCCTCTATGAGATAGCTACCATCTGTATCCTTATATCGAGCTATGAGCTCGGGAGCCTCCCGACTATCATGCTCTCACTCGCATTCGCCATCACCCAGCTTATCGTCATAGTTCTAGCATTTCGGTATGGATATGCCAAAATGGATAGAGTAGAAGCTATCTATTTCGGCATATCCATGATATCACTGTTATTTTGGATTATCGCGAAACATAGTCCTGAAGTCACAGAAATGCTCGGCATGAGTGAACGATGACTCGCAGTATTTCTCCTCACGACCAATACGCTTATCGATGCGATGTGAGCAACAGCGATTTTTACGAAACTCTATAAACATCCAGAAACGGAAGATAAGTATGCATGGATGCTGGGATGGATTTCTGGACTCTTTGCCATACTCGCAGTACATGCATGGAGTTTTGAGGATATCGTATATCCGACATATCTATTTATCTCGAATATCGCTATATGGCTCCTCTGTTTTCGTAAAAAACCACGCTGGAGACTGATACATGTGTTTAGTTGGATCGAGCGCGTCGTGGGAACCAACTGGAGAGGGAAGGAATAGTCTTCTATCGAGAAATATCCCTATATCGGGGATTTTTTTGTATTTCTAGGATTTTTCTCTATACTTTCGGTGTTAGCATTTACCCCCGAGAACGTGTCTCTCTATAATAAGTACCGACCCCGTGACTGGGACTCTGTCATCGGACAAGAGTATATCACGACCATCCTCCGAAATAGCCTTACCACAGGACGCATCCACCATGCGTACCTCTTTCATGGATCGCGCGGGACTGGAAAGACGACGAGTGCTCGTATCCTCGCAAAAGCCCTAAACTGCACGAACCAAAAAGATGGAAACCCATGTCATGTATGTACAAACTGTCTCGCGACCGATGCTGAAACCATGCTCGATATCATCGAGATCGACGGAGCCTCGAATAATGGTGTCGAGAATGTCCGCGAACTCATAGAAAAAGCTCGCTTCGAGCCGAATCAAGGAAAGTATAAGGTCTACATCATCGATGAGGTACATATGCTCTCGAGTGGAGCATTTAATGCGCTCCTAAAGACCCTCGAGCAGCCACCAGCACACGTCATATTTATCCTCGCGACAACCGAGATAGACAAAATCCCTGAAACTATCCGATCACGAACGCTGCGATTTGATTTTCGTAAAATCAGTATCGATGATCTCATAGGACGAATGTCATATGTATGCAAAGAAGAACATATACGCTTCGAAGAAGAGACGCTACGTATTATCGCAAAGGCTGCACGATGAGGATTTCGTGATGCCCTCACCCTCCTCGAACAAAACATTATCGACGATACGCTCCCGATAGAGCATGTACGCAATACTCTATCGCTTCTCGAAGATTCACTCATAGAGTGATGTATTATCGCTATGCGAGATGCTGATACAGCAAGTATAAGTTGATTTATCGCAAATATTCGTGATAAGCATATCGAGGCAAGAGGATTCTTCGAACAACTCATGTATCGTATGAGAGACCTCATGGTGGAACATCTAGATGATGGACTCTTCGGCACATATAGTGAGATGATGACTATACTCGAATGAGCCTATGCACATATACGCTCTATACCTGATGGCATGATGCTCATCGAACTGACACTCCTCCGCATCACGAAACGTAGTGTAGCCTCTACGATAGTACCTACAGCATCTCCCATAAAAGCTCCGCCTCCTCCCACTCCGAAATCCTCGACTCCGCCACCAACTCATCCAGCTCCCATGAAACCATCCCCAGAAACGATAATAGCACCTCCTTTTCCAGCTGAGACTATGCCTGTCATGAAAGAGTCTCCGGCTCCGAAATCTTCATCTGGTGGAACATTTTCCTATCCGGCACTCATCATGAAAGTAAAAGAACTCCAGCCAGCTCTCACGACGGATCTAAAGCTCGCGCGCTTCGAGATCGATGGCACACACCTCACACTCATCTTCTCGAAAAAGTGGAACTATGACCGAGTGAATAAGCCTGCCATGAAGTCCATCATAGTAGACTCTCTGGGGACTCTCTATGGTACGAGTTGGGAGCTTACCTGTCGCCTCAGTGAAGCACATCCGAACGTCGTATCTGATATCCATGAAGTATTCTAATCTCTTCAGTTTTCCTCTATGTACACACTAAAAACCATACTCCCTCTCATATTCGGTGAAGTATTCTGGAAGAAGCTCATCGCCTACAGCCTCCTCCTTCTCCTCGGCTATAGTCTGAGTGATTTTCTCATCCTCTTCTTCGTGACATTTCTCTTTGCTTATATATTTCTCGAACTCGGGACCTATGTCGCACGTAAAGTCCATGAGTGGTGACTCCATGGTAAGGCTGACCGCATGCATATCATCGCTCGGAAGTACGCGACTACCAATATTGTCATATCTATCCTGTATGTAGTATTTATCAGTATCGTGATTTTTATCTTTGTGAATATTATCCCACAAATTGGTGGGGAGATAAATCGATTTCTCAGAGAGGCTCCGCGCATCGCGAGTCAGGGTCAGGACTTTCTCCTCACGATAGAAAAGACGAGTAATCTCGATCTTGGACTCTCGAGTTTTATCGGTGATATGGTAAGCTCTGCGAATCTCGAGTCTATCGGACAAAAGGCAATCACCTATATCACGAATGCTGGTATCATCCTCACGAAGTTCCTCATCGCACTCATCCTCTCCTACCTCTTTATCATCGATCGCAAGCGGATAGAAAAATTCCTCTGACAGATAAAAAATGGAAATTTCCGATTTCTCTATATCGAGTGGTCGATTATCGCGAAAAAAATGGGGGCAGGCTTTGGGATCATCTTTAAAGCCCAGTCTATCATAGCCCTCGTGAATGCGATACTCACGACGATAGGACTCATCATCATAAGCTTTATTCATGGTGGCGAAGCATTTCCATTTATTTTTACACTCTCACTCATCGTCTTTATCGCTGGATTTATACCAGTATTCGGGACATTTCTCTCAGGAGTCCCTATCCTCATCATCGGCTATGGATATGGTACTGGTGGTGATGAGCTCGCGATAGTACTCTCATGTATACTCATGATATGAGTCGTCCATGCTGTCGAAGCATACTATCTGAATCCAAAAATCGTCTCATCCTACGTCCACTTTCCCGTATTTATCACATTCGTGATACTCCTCATCTCTGAACACCTCTTCGGACTCATCGGACTCCTTATGGGAGTACCACTGTTCTCTATCGTCCTCGGACTCATACAGGACCTCGATAAATATGTCGATACCGTAGAAAAAAAAATCCACACACTTCCATCCACAGATACACTTCCTCATGTCGAATAACGAGCTTCATGACATCCTATCCTATCTCGAGAGCGAGACTCCACTCCCGAAGATAGTGGTCGTATACGGACCGACTGCCTGTGGAAAAAGTAGTTTAGCCGTCAATATCGCACTATCGCTCAGAACGAGAGGATATGGGAGTGAGATCATATCTGCAGATAGTAGACAGATATACAGCTGACTCGATATCGGTACAGGAAAAGTCACCACCGATGAGATGCAGTGAATCCCACATCATATGCTCGATGTCATATCTCCAGATATCACCTATTCGATGGTAGACTATCGAAAGTGAGTCGATACGCTCGAGCTCTGGCAGGATACACATATCATCCCTATCCTCTGTGGATGAACTGGACTCTATATCGATGCCGTCCTCTATGATATGGACTATCCCGATACGCCTCCTGACTGGGAGTATCGTGCCGAGCTCGAAGCCATCAGAACAAAATACTGAGACCAAAGACTCTGGGATATGCTCTATCAGGTGGACCCCACCTATGCGAGTGAGCTCGAGGTCGAGAACTATCGCTATGTGATGCGCGGTCTCGAGGTGATGCGTGCGACTGGTCGGTCGAAAAAAGATGCCGAAAATACGAAGAAACTCCGATTTTCTCCGTATTTTATCACGCCATATACCGATTCAGTAGAAAATCGCAAGCAACTCTATGCAAATATCGATAAACGTGTAGAGAGTATGTTTAATTATTGACTTTTAGAAGAAGTAATATATAATGAAACTATATATAGTGATACTTCACCTGGGCTCAGCACTATCGGGTACAAAGAAGTCTGCTCATATCTCCGTGGCGAGTCTACTCTCGAAGTCGCGAAAGCCCTCGTCGCCCAACATTCTCGTAACTATGCCAAACGGCAAATCACCTGGAATAAAAAATATGCGTTCATTAATAGCACAGATAACTAAAGATACTACACCATCTGGTCTTATAAAGATATATCAAGACTATATTATGAATGATGCTTCTCTTAAAGAGATTTATCAATATCATAAAGATATTCAAATCGAATTTTCGGAAAATCCCACACTATCTCTTCAGAGTAGAGTATATTTCGAGCAAACTATCAATACATCCAATCTAGCATCTAAACTAATCGGTCTATCTGAAATGATGCAAAGTGAGTACTATAAATCTATAATAAATACACAAGGGTCTGAGTCTGTAGGTATGAGTAGAATACAGCAAGATATATTAAAGTCATTATGAGAAAAGTTAAGTAAAAAACAGTTATTTCAGTTATGGAGAATAAAAGAGATAATTTTTGCATGTAAATCAATATTTCAAAAATCAAAAAATGTAAAACCAGTATATTATTATATCTTTGGACTTGCCATCCGTGAACTGCTATCACTAGGATTTACGAGTTTTGATGAGCTAAAAATCGATCCTATTATGGGTACGAACGATATCAGTATACTTTCTCATCGGATAGAACGCGAGTATAGTACATACTATAATAACTATATGCAGATATCAAATGATATAGAAAAGCGTGTAATAGGTATTACTTCGATGAATGATAACTATAATATCAGTCCAGAAACTCCTAAGATTTTAGGAAATATATTTTGATCTACCGTCGATAATACCCAAATGGTATATCCTGATCTCCAAAAATTTACACTTTCTAAAACTATCTAGCACTCATTGTGTTACGATTTATTCATAATTCCTCCTCAAATACTGGAGCTCCCCATCATTTCAGAGAGCGAATATATCTGACGGTGGACGATCACACACTCCCCCATCGATCCCATCCACTCATGGAAATATTCGACGTGCCTCTCTGAGTGTAGTAGACTCAGTCTCACCGGAGCGGTTCGCAGAAGTGAGAAAGAGCGGAAACTCAAGCTCTGATGCATCGAGTCATAGCATACATACGCTCGCGACTCGTAGGGAGAGTCGCTCATACTGGAGGCTATCCAAATAGGGTGGGAGTATGTAGTCTGTCTTTCGCATGCCGAGGAAGCTCCACGGGTGCGGATACTCTCGGAGTGCATCTATCTGCTCATCAGATATCTCGATATATCCCTTCATATCATCATAGTCTCGGACGAGGAGTGCGAGCGGCTTCGAAAAGTCCCGACCTTTCAGACGATATATTTCGAGGTAATCCTCAGGGGTAAGTGCTCATGCGAGACCATAACAGGTATCTGTGGGAATAATCTGTAACATGGATTTGATTATGGAGAAAAATAAGAAAAAGACAATAAAAAAGCCCACCAAATTACGGTGGGAAAAGGGAGGAGAATTACATGAAAAACTATATCTAAGATAAGTCTATCACTACGATGTAGTATACATATTTTTATAAAATTGCAAGTTAATTTTATATAAGTATCAGTCCGACGATGATATTTATGAGTGTAAACCAGAACCAGTATCCCCTCGGGGTGAATCCAGCGAGATACCGGGCACCGATATGTGATACGACGAGGACGATGATAGTCGACCAGATGAGATGACTGGGGCTCATGTTTATACCCATAAGGGTCGTATCGAGAGCAGCCGTGTCGATGTTCGTGATATCAGGATTCATAGAAAAAATGGTTATATATCGAGTGCCCTATGATGAGCGAGTCCGAGGAGAGAGACGAGACCAAAGAGAGCAAATACGATACCAGAGAGTAGTAAAGCTACAGAAAGACTATAGATATCAGCTACCCATCCCATCAGCGGTCCGACGATGACGAAAACGAGACGAAACATCAGTGCCTGCAGTGATAAGACGGTGGCACGAATATCTGATGAGACGAGTTTATTTATATAGTCCTGGAGTACGACTGTCCCGAATCATCGAGCAAAATAAAAGAAAAATACAAAACATAAAGCCCAAAAAGATACAAACGTACCGAGTAAAAAGTACCCACATATCGGTAACAGCGTCATACATATGAGAGAGTTTCGTCTCCCGAGATATGCCTCGAGTGAATGTGCAAAATGAGAAAATGGCACGATAGAAAGGATAAATATACACCATAATACTCCGAAATATTGGAGTGGAACGGATACCAGCGTAAAGTATGATTGCAAGAACCACGTCATGACGAGCGTCGATGCTCAGAAAGATCCAGACAAAAATATGAGCCATTTTATCTCTTTATGATCATGGAGTGAGTGTCGGATGATTTTCCATATGCCATGTATCATCCCCTCACGATTTTCATGCCGATGGCGATGTGGTTCACGGAGAAAAAATACGAGAGGATACATCAGGATAAATACACCTAACATCACATAAAATGGCAGACTAATACTGATAACAGCGAGAAATCCTCCCAATAAACTCGCTGATGCCTCTGAGATACTCGAGAGAGATTGGGCGTATCATTGGATTTTTTTGTGGAGTCACTCCTTTCACTCATCGATAAGTGTGTCGTACATCATAGCCACATCTGTACCAGATATGAAGCTCGCACCCAGTCAGGGCAACATCTCAGCGATGAAAAATCCATAAAATCCATGCCCAAGACAGTACAGTGCAAGTCAAAAAATACTACAGGTCATGCCGACGATAAGGGATTTTTTGCGTCAGACGACATCCGAAAAATATCCCGTAGGCACCTCTAAAAGTACTACGGACAGAGAAAATGCTACCTGTATCAAAAATACCTCTCACATAGAAAGTCCATGTTCCCGATAAAAAATCGTGATAATAGGCATAATCACCAAAAACCATCTCACCGCGCGGAGTGCGAGAAGGATAGTAATGTTACGAGAGAAATGCATATATTATAAGATACTATACCTGAGGCTATCGACATCCCCTGCACCGAGGAGGACTATCACTGAGCTCTCCGGATGTGACGCATCATAGGTACGTATGAGCTCTGCAGTTTTCTCGAGACCACCTCCATCATGGATGGTGAGACCTTGCTCGACGCATGCGATCGTGTCGATGAGCCTCTCCACCGTCATATACTCGACATCTTCCTGCTTATCCCGGGAGAAGTAGATATCTGGTATCACGAGCTCATCCACATCACCGAATGCTCTGCCGAACTCACCGAGGAGCTCGCGAGTCCGCGAGTACTGATGCGGCTGGAATACGACATAGAGTCGCTTGTCTCTGTATTTCTCACGGATAGCTCGGAGGGTGGGGCGTATCTCATTCGGGTGATGTCCATAGTCAGAGATGACGAGGTTCCCGTGTGTGGTCGTCCCGACGATCTCAGAGCGACGCCATGAGCCCGTATAGGACTCGAGCTTTGGTACGATGATATCATCCTGCATCCCGAGGAGTCGCCCGACCGTATAGGCGAGATACGCATCATGGAGAAGGTGCGCGCCCGGTACCTGGAGATGTATCTCTGGGAGTGGCATGGATTTCTCGACGTAGTAGACTTTTTTACGACCGTGGTCATCCTCCTCGACGCGCGGATAGTAGAGGATCTGACCACCTCCTACGATGATGCGCTTCTCGACCGGGATATCGAGCTTCGCTGAGTTCTCATCGTCTCTCGAAATGATGACGAATCCACTCGTCTGATCCACGAGCGACTGGAATGCACTGATATAGTCATCGAGGTTCTGGTAGTAGTCGAGGTGGTCGAGATCGATATTCGTGATGACGGTGATGTATGGATGATACTGGAGAAACGAACGTTTATACTCACACGCTTCGATGACGAAGTGCGACGCACCCATCTCAGTATAGAAATTCGTATGACCGAGCTGGGGGACCTGCGTACCGATGATAGCGCTACATCCTGGCGCAGTCGGCATATAGGCAAATGCTCCATCTACAGGAATCTCGACCGTCGGATTATCCGAGTATTCATTCGCGAGCATGAGTGTCGTCATAGCGGTCGTCGTACTCTTCCCATGGGAGCCCGTGATAGCGATACCCTCTGCAGCATCGAATACTCTCCCCAGTGCCACAGGATAGGAGAGATGCTCGATACCGAGATCTCGCGCGCGTGCGAGCTCGACATTCGCATATATCTGCTCCTCCGGCGGGAGGTCTGGCTTCGTGATGATAGCCTCAGAGTAGATGACGAAATCTGTATTTTCTCCTAGATTTTCCGCGCGATGTCCGATATGTATATCGAAGCCCTCTGCACGGAGCGTATCGAGAAATGGAGAATCCGCACCATCAGAACCTGATACACTATACCCGATCGAGCGATAGTAACGAGCGAGCGCAGAGACACCGATACCGCCGATACCGATGACATGAAGATGTTTTTTTGGAGATAACATAGGGAGAGTATATCGAGAAAATGGAAAAAATAAAATTGACCTCAAATAATTATTATGATATAATTTATATATTAGTCAATAATTTTGTATATATGGACCAGGATATCAAAAAAAGTAAGGAAAGAATGATTTTAGGACATTATCCAGAAAAAAATATTAAAAAATGAGTTCTGGGAGAACAACAGACTCTGAGAATATTAAAAAGGATAGCAGATTATCAAAAAGGAATAAATATTAGTACAAATAAAGATGGATGGTGAAATACAAACATAGACCATATCATCAAATATTCGAATGGAAATATGCTTATTATAGATTCAAAAAAATGGCATACAAACTATACGAAGTATGTGCATAAAATATGGAAGTCTCTTAAATTAGAATCTGATTTTTTACAAAAAACAGAGCACATAAAAAGACCCTATCTTGCTGCTGTGATGCATAATACCTATATACCCCATGGCATACAAAATCGTGGCGGCTTTTATCTAGTAAATCCAAATTATTTGTGAAAATTTATTCGTGAGATAGGAGAAAAATAAATTTATTTCACTCTCCTCGTATGATAGAGGAACACGTAGAGTATCATAAAAAATATGAAGTAGAGTCCGATGAAGAGATATGGATTCATGACATTCGCGCCATAGAGCGCCTGCTCAGAGACGCGGTCGAGCGCACCAGCTCGTGTGAGGCTATTCGGGTAGATGAGGACCATCATGACTTCTCGAGCGAATGTGAGTGGCTCATGGAGGATATCCCAGCTATTAAACCGCTGGAATCTCCCGAGAAATACCCCGAATACTCCGAGGAGCATGAGGATGTGTACTCGTAGCCATGCACGAGCCTTATGGATATGCTGGTTCCAGTAGGTGTGGAGGAGGTCGAGTGAAGCAAATCCTGCGACCATCCCAGCTATAGCCATCGTGGAGATATAGATGATCTCGAAGTGTATGAGCTCCTCTACCTTACCGAGGTGGATAAAGTCGGTGAATATATAGAGCGAGTTCGGGAAGAAGAGGAGCCACAGGAGAGCGAGTCCATAGTGTCGCCATCCGGTGTAGCGGATAGCGAGGCTCGCGAAGAGGTATGGTACGACGGCGAGGATGAGATTCCAGATGAGTCCACCGAGGATAGTCGATCCAGTGAGATAGATATGGAGGAGTCCGAGTACTCATCCGAAGAGGCAGAGTACCTGATAGGCGCGGATATGAGACATAGTGTTATGGGGTGAGGGTATCGAGTACGGGTGTTACGTAGTCTGCAGCTGTGAGTCACGCTCTCGCACGCTCGAAGTGGAGACGATACTTCGCGAGGGTGATATCATGGTTCATATAGTTCGCACCGAGACAGGTCCAGAGACGATAGACTTTTTTCGGGTCGAGCGCATGCCAGAACGATGAATACATCTCCTGACGTCACTCGAGGAAGTCGATGATATCCGTGACATAGTACTCTTCGTCGAGATACATCAGAGACTCATATGCGACCTCACGAAATCCAGAAACCCCAGTCGAGTACTCGAAGATATATTTCGTATCATCGAGGGTGCATCCTATACGATAGATCCCATTATTTCGTATGAGAGCATCTCTGAGGCTCGCGATAGGAGAGGCTGACCAGTATGTGAGAAAGCGATGATCCAAAATATCGAGGATACGCTCTCGTGCAGCACTGATATCTGCATCGGATAGTACTCGTGGGAAGAGCGGACCATGTGCATAGATACGTGGAGGAGTATCAGAGAGAGACTTTGGTGAGTGAGTATCTGGTTTTATGAGACGAGCGATAGGGCACTCTTTCCGACCGGTCTCGATCGTACCACCCTCGATACGGTACTGCCTACCTGGGAGGAGAGCTTTTTGCGAAAATTCGTAAGAAGCCTCTCGCGCATAGTCCTGCTCGACAGAGACCATCTCTTCGAGTGGCCATATCGCCATATCTGCGAGCTCAGCCGATATACTGCGCGGATACGCTATCCCCTGTCCGATATATCCCTGTACAAATCCTGGCAGCGTATAGAGATTCGGAAAGTGAGCGAACTCCTCATAGTCATATTTCTCATACTGCATCTTCATAGATTCTTTTTGCTCAGCGATGTAGGTATCTCGATAGGCCTTTCGCTTCGCAGGAGGAGTATCATAGAGTGGTATCTGTCACTCGAGGACATTGCGACTCGCGATATAGCACGCCGTCTCATATGACTTCCTCGTGAATACCCGATAGAGTGCGCGTGCGACCGTCTCATCCTCCATATCTGGCACGGTATCTATCTCCGCGAATACCATCTCTCGCTCATTCGCGACCTCGAGCATCATGACGTCATCTTCATTCGTGATCTCGGGATTCGGGTACATATGTCCCGTGATTTCTATGCCTTTATGGTGAAGGGTATGATGGTTCGAGAGAAAATGTATCTCTGCAGATGGGAGATACTCACGTATCAGTGACTCGAGGTATCTGAGGGTAAATGGGAGGATAAGTATAGGTCTCTGTGGGCTCCTTTGTAAAGGAGCTGTCTGCAGCGAAGCGGAAGACTGAGGATTTTGCCCTGGAGCTCAATCTGCAGAAAGAGTCTCTCCATATATCTGCATGAGTATGTATGGATCGAAGTGATCACAGTGGGCATGAGAGATATAGATAGCATCGATGCTCGTGAGAGTGGTAGTATCGAGCTCGACACGTACTGTACGCTCCATCATATCCCCGACCGCATAGTCACTGAGCCAGCTGTCCACGAGGATACGCACGGTCTCGCCACTCGGATTCGCGATATCGATGAGGAACTCAGTATGTCAGAGTGGTGTGATAATCATAGGTATTATTTACAGAAAAACGGCGAAAAAGCAATAAAAAAGCCCATCCGAAGATGGGACATGCTCTATACATACTATATTCTAACAACCTGTGTTGTCGGGAGAGTATCTCATAACTGCCGACCAGCTCGTATCATATCAGGAAAGGTTGGTTTTACGGCAGCCTTCATATTATAGCGCAGAGGATTAGCATCACCCACCTTTACTGTTGTCGGGGGCATACTTCTATCTATAGACATAATAGGATTAACCGTTCATACTCATTGTTGTGAGATTTTTTGAGCTTTTTCCTGCATCTCTAATACTCAGAGATGTATCTTTTCAGCACGCTCTGTATCTTCTATATGACGAAAATATGTTTTTATGCCCTCTATATCTACATGTTTCTTCGATAAAAAAATACCGAGTGCTCGTGGTATATAATTCTTTATGTCGGATTCTGGTAGTTTTGACTTTACGATCTTCCATTCTTCATACAGAGCATCATATACTCCAATCTGTTCAGTAGAAAGAGTCTCTATGACGGCATACTCTAAATCTATTTGTTTCTCTAATGTTATGTCAGGCTTTTTTATAAAATCCTCCTCTAGTAAAGCCACGACTCTTTTGTTCGCAGCGAGAGCACGAGTCAGTGACACAGATACATGGTTTTTTTGTCTATCCAGACGAGGTTGATGTATGCTTCCCATATATATAAAAATTATGTATTTCTATTATATAATTTAAATACTACTTGTCAAATATATTTTCCATTGCAAAAGACCTTATTTTCCATATCCTCATATACGTGAAAGCCACACTGAAAAAACTCATCAAAATGCTCGCGAAAATCCTCGCGATATTTTTTACTGTCCTGACATTCGCTCTCATCATCATATCATTCGTCCGACCTGAGTGGATAAAGCAAGGTATCGAGTGGATAGGCGCGCTCATCGAGACGCTCGGAGCGTGGAACTATCTCATAGCATTTCTCTCGGCATGTATCGAGTCACTCCCTATCATCGGGACAGCTGTACCAGGCATGAATATCATGATACTCGTCGGAGGATTCTGGGGGAAGTATCACATCGTCCTCACGGTCATCTGTGCTGGTATCGGTGCGATGCTCGGGAACTATCTGGGCTACTGGATCGGGAAATGGTACGGTACCGAGCTCATCGAAAAATACGGAGACTGGTTCGGAGTAGGTCGTACTGAGGCTGCGATACTCCATCGACAGATAGAGAAAAATGGATTTTGGTATATCGTACTCGGCAAGTTTCATAATTTTACTCGTGCATTTGTCCCATTTATCGCGGGAGCGAGCGGGATGCGCGAACGTAACTTCTGGACGTATAATATCATCGGCTCACTCATCTGGGCGACGAGCATCAATCTGCTCTGAATCTACTTTATCGATAACTATGAGGTCATACTCGATAACTTCGGAAAGATAGCGATGGGTCTCGTGATAGCATTTGGACTCTATATCTACTTTTTCCAGAGACAGAGTTGGATGGACTACATGCGAGCCAAAGAGGCAGAAATCCGAGACAAACAGATGAAAACATCCTCTCACTCATCTCACTAATATATGACATTTCTTAGTGGCATTATAGCCTGTTTTTTCGCCTCGATCATCCTCTCACCTCTGATCGTACATGGGGTCACATTTTTACTCAGGAAATACGGATACCTGGATCATCCAGAAAAATATAAAACCGAGAAATGAAGACCTCCAGCGCCATATGGTATCGGTGTGAGTCTCTTTCTCGTGCTCGCGATATTTATCCCGGTTATACTGTGATTTTTCGGATTTTCACCCGTCCTCGAGAAGCGACTCCTCATCATGCTCATCATCGGTGGATGTATCACGCTCGTGAGCTTTATCGACGATATGGATACTATCGGGAAGTCACCTATCCGCGTACCCCCACTCTTTCGTCTCATGATGCAGATAGGAGTGGGTGCGATCATCGGACTCACGAGTATAAAAATCTCATACATGAGTAATGTCTTCGGTGGGATTATCCCGCTCGATGAGTGGTATAGCATGTTCCATATAGGTGGAGCTGACTTTACCATCTACTGGATACCACTCTGTGTGACGATTTTTTGGTATGTGCTCGTCTTTAATGCTGTGAATTTCTCTGATGGTGTACCAGGACTCACCGGTGGATTTGCGCTGATATCATTTATCATACTGGGTGCTCTCGCACTGAAACTCATCCTCACAGATACCTCTCTCGCGAGCCAGGAAAATAGCCGATTTCTCATCATCATCCTCGCTATCGTCATCCCTGCGACATTCGCACTCACGCGACTGGATGTGACGCGTCAGGGCATCATGGGTGACTCTGGGACGATCATGCTCGGATTCCTCATCGCGACACTCGCTATCATCGCGGGATGAAAGATCGCCACAGCGATGTCTGTCCTCGGGATATACCTCATCGATCTCATTTATGTAGTGACGATACGCATACTCCGCGGACAAAATCCACTCCGCTGAGACCAAAGTCATCACCTCCACTACCGACTCATGGAGCTCGGATTTAGCGCATGAGCGATACGTCGTACCGTCTATGCATTGACTGCATTTTTTGGTATTACTGCGATATTTCTCGATACGAAATGAAAGATAGCACTCTTCGTTTTTATCGGGATTATCACGATATTTTTGACTGAGATTTTAACAGTCGTAAGAAAGAAATAATCTTTCCCTTATTCATAGCGTCCACTGACAGTATTCCAGTCTACTACTTTCCAGAAGTTCTCGAGATACTTCGCACGAGCATTTCTATAGTCGATATAGTAGGCATGCTCCCAAACATCGCACGTAAGGAGGGCGATATCATCGGTCGTGAGTGGAGTGCCAGCACCAGTTGTCGAGATGATATCGAGTGTACCATCAGATTTCTTCACGAGCCATGTCCATCCAGAGCCGAAGTTCGCGAGCGCCATACGAGAGAACTCTGCCATAAAGGTATCCATACTTCCCCACCGAGTATCGATAGCATCATACAGAGATTTTGATGGTATATGATGCGCTGATGGTGCCAGTGATTCGAAGTAAAATGTATGATTCCAGATTTGGGCAGCATTATTAAAAATGCCACCTGCTGGAGCTTTTTGTATAATTTTTTCAAGAGTGAATCACTCATACTCAGTACTCGGTACAAGTTTATTTAAATTATCTACATACGTTTGATGATGTTTTCCATAATGATATTCGAGAGTTTCGCGAGAGATATATGGTTCGAGTGCATCGAGAGCGTATGGAAGAGTGGGAAGTGTAAATTGCATAGTATATATTATAATATAAGGAAGTATATTTTTTTACTTCAAAAAAACAATCAAAAATTGATTTGCAATATAATAAAAAGAATGTAAAATATAAAAAATGAAAGGACTAAATGTGCAACATCCTATGGGAATTCGGGAACTGAATGAAGATTCTTCATCTACACTCGTTCATGTGATGCATAAAAGAATAGATGCAGCCCTAATTGTGTCAGATCATCCTGATATACACTCTTTTATACAAAATGCTGAATCACTTTTAAGGAAAAGTATCAAAAATAGCTCCATATACTTACTCAAGAATGTAGATGGTACATATTATCATCATCGTACTGTCGTCACTCTCCCTCAGAGTGATAAAAATAAGCTTTTACATACCGATGATACATTTTTTCTAGGAGATGGTGGCATCTACATACAGGATAAAAAGCATATACTTCTCATAACCGGGGTAAAAGAGTTTTTACACTATGATATACTAAAAAATATACTCAGATGAAAAAGTAAGAATATCATAGATACTATCTCAAATATCATAGAGATGCATAAAGACGCTCTCACGAACGTATCCAATGATCTTCGTTATAAAAAAATAATAACAAATCTTGATAATGATCCGAATGCACACTATGCGATACTATTCGCCGATGCAGATAATCTAAAAAGTGTAAATAATCGTTTTTGACAAATTATCTGAGATCAGATGATACAACTCATGGCCAATCTCCTCTGAGAGGTTTTTCATAGAGAATGAGATGAAATAATTCGTATAGGTGGAGATGAGTTTATCGTACTTATACGCTATGATGAGATGAGTAAAGAAAAAATGACAAAAGACAGTCTCGATAATATGGCAAAAAGGCTAATCCAAATAGTCGAAAGTACCAATAAATGATTAGCCCCTAAATATAAAGACAAGGCCCTGCTTCTCGAAAGCATGGATTATACTTTTAGACTGAGCTGGGGAACAGCCATACGAGAAGCTGGAGAAAGTTATGAACATGTACTCAAGAAAGCTGAAAATGAAGCAAAATTCTATAAATCTGATGAGTGAAAATTGATTCGATTCGATGAGTCCATAAAAAGCATAAAACATATTACATCAGTATGACATATTCATAATACACTTATCAGCAAGATACAGAACTTCTCTGGTATATCGAATCATGAAAAGATTGATATAATAGATTCCTATATAGAGGAATTACAAAATATGCAGGCAAAATTAAGGTGAGAATATAAGAGTCATTCATAATTATCATGATTCTATAGAGAAATTATTGACAAATTACTAAAATTGATTAATTTTAGTAGGTCACATCCTGCAGATCAGAGCATCCCGCTCTGTGTCGAAGACATTCGGATATGATTTCGGAGAAAACAAATATGACAACTATAGGCCAACAAATAACAGAAGAGCCAATCCAAAAAAAATCTCGTATCGAGCGCTCAGCCAAGCTAGCCCAAGATAGGAGAAACAAAAAGCCAAAAGCAGTCGATACAAAAAAGGTGGATGTACCAAATAAAAAACGCGCAGGTCACACTAATCTCACGCCAGCACTGCCCAAGCCTACACAAATTCCCGTCGCGAATATACGAGTAGTTGAGCGTAGTGGAACAGTCCTTGCTCATGGAAAAGCTCCTGGAAAAGAAAGACCGATTCATTTCCGAAGTATGGAATTACTCGCAGCATAAATACTGGAATTCGTTTTTCATAGAAAGGCGAATTCCTCTCACCAACGAAACCCAGCTCACGCTGGGTTTATTTTAAAAAAAATTGACAAAAACATAAGAAAATCTATATTACTCAAATCATATCCTGCAAGTCAGAGCATCCCGCTCTGTGCTGAAGTATCGGATATGATTTCGGGAGAAGCAAATATGGCGCAAGTAAAACAAAAACCAACCAAAATACAACTTCAAGAACGAAAAGGATTCGATGAAGAAATGCGAAAAAAATTTCATGGCATTCGAATGTTTACAAGATTAACCATCGAAAGTGTGGAGCAAATCGCACACTTCAATATCAAACGATTTGCATTTTGGATAGCAAAAAACCAAAAATACATCAATCAAGAGCTATCTCAGTACTTGAAATCCAAATATCAAACCTTAGGTGGATTATCTCATAAATACATAGTCTAGCATAGTTTTTTCTTTTTATAACCCAGCTCATGCTGGGTTTTCATTTTGCCTGATTTTTTGCTTTTTCGCCGAATTTTTCTATCATCGTGGTATGCAGCTCACGAAGTCACTCCTCCATACGACGGACACATACATAAAGAAGCTAAAGGAAGCGGGCATAGAGACAGCGCTCGACTTTCTCTCGCTCTTTCCGCGTGAGTACGAGGATAAGAGTGATGTCATGACGCAGTTCTCACTCGTCGATATCACTGAGAAACGAGCCATAAAGTGTAAGATAGAGCTCCTCACGAACGAGATGACTCGAAATAAAAAACTCCTCATAAAGGCTGTCCTCACCGACTCGGATGGTATACATGCTGAGGCAGTATGGTTTAATCAGCGTATGATACTCTCGAAGTTCGCGAGTGGAGATACGGTACTTATATTCGGTAAGGCGAAGTACGAATATGGACGACTCTCTTTTCCGAGTGCTGAGATCGAGCACTATAGAGAAAAACGCCAGGAGATCATGCCCGTATACAGTGATGTGAACTATATCCCCGGTAGCTGGATACGTGAGAAGATGAGTTATCTAAAATCATTTCTCGAGACGATAGAAGATGATATCCCTCTCGAAATCCGAAAGAAAAAATGACTCAGAGAGAAAAATGCGAATATTCGCGATATACACTTTCCTGCGTCGGTAGAGGCTTTCGAGCGTGCGAAGCATGAGCTCGGGTATGGAGAATTATTCCGATTCCAGATGGTGGGAGTCGAGCGCAAACACGCCCTCCAGACCGCGAGCGCAGGACTCGCACCACAGATATCCCTCGATACCGAGCTCATAAAGGAGATTATCGCTACTCTCCCATTTCCCCTCACGAATAAGCAAAAAATCGTCCTCTTCCAAATCCTCAAAGATATGGAAGCACCACATGCGATGGCACGCCTCCTCCAGGGAGATGTCGGCACTGGGAAGACGATTGTCGCACTCATCACTGCCATACATGCGATACGCGGTAAGGGCATCCAGGTCGCTATCATGGCGCCGACGGAGATACTCGCGCGACAGCATTTCGCAGGCAATGAAACCTGGCTCATGGAATGGTGAATCCGCTCAGACCTCCTCGTCGGCTCACTCACCCCTCGCATGAAAGAAGATGCTCGCGAGAGACTGAAAAGTGGCCAGACAGATATCGTATTCGGTACGCATGCCCTCATCCAGGACTCTGTCGCATTCGCGAATCTCGGATTCGTGGTCGTGGATGAGCAGCATAGATTCGGTGTGGAACAGCGAAAAATCCTGGAAGAGTACTGTAGTCGGTCGAAGATAGTGCCCCATAGACTGAATATGTCTGCGACCCCTATCCCGCGTACCCTTGCTCTCACGATATACGGCGACCAGGATGTCAGTGTGCTCGATGAGTATCCTGTCGGGCGCAAGCCTATCCACACACGAGTGATACGAGAAGATCAGCGCGTGGAGGTGTATCGATTTATCGAGGAGGAAGTCCGTCAATGACGGCAGGTATACTGGATATCCCCTCTCGTCGAGGAGTCTGAGACGCTCGAGGTATCGAGTGCCGTCGAGATGCAGATAACGCTCTCGAGCGTATTTCCACGGCTCACGATCGGACTCATCCATGGAAAAATGAGCGGAAAGGAAAAAGACCGCATCATGCAGGAATTTTATGAGAATAAGATACATATCCTCTCCTCCACCTCTGTCGTCGAAGTCGGTGTGAATAATCCGAATGCTACGGTGATGTGTATCGAGGCGGCAGAAAGATTTGGGCTGTCGCAGCTTCATCAGTTCCGTGGACGTGTCGGCCGTGGTGATGACCAGTCGTACTGCTATCTCTTCACGACCAAGGAGTATAAATCAGATAGACTGAAGGCTATGGAAAAAACAACGGATGGCTTCGAACTCGCAGAGATAGACCTCGAACTCAGATGACCTGGTGAGGTATATGGCGTCCGGCAGTCATGAGTACCAGACTTTCACTTCGCAGATCTGCGTGACGTGGGACTCATTTCTGAGATACGAGAAGATATAGAAGAGTGGATGAAATAAAAAAAAGTATTGTAATAATTAAAAATATTCTTATACATTAATATATACTATTTTCAAATATATATTATATGTTACATAAATCTGGTAGACAGGAAGATGGATCGATTATAGATATATACGGGAATATTATTTCATCGAAAGAAGCGATGAGAACGCTGGAAGTAGTATACAGCCTCCCTGCACGAGAACATATAGAAAAATTTCTAAAAACCCTAGATGAAAACCCTATCGTCATCGTAGAATGAGAAACTGGGAGCGGAAAAACAACACAACTTCCCAAATCTATACACCAAAAGTATCCCAATAAAAATATCGTCGTCACCCAACCACGAGTACTGGCGGCAAAATCAAATGCACACCGAGTCTCACAAGAATTACTTATTGAAACAGGAGATCCAGATTATTCTATAGGTGAAATCGTATGATATAGAACATGACAAGAGCAACTCAGTTCACATCGGTCAAAATTATTATTTAATACGGATGGTACTGAATATTTGCGCCAATCGATGGCTCATATCCATCCAGATGTGCTGATATTGGATGAGTTTCATAATTATCAAATTCCGACCGAAACACTTGCATATGAAGCTCGCTCATTTTTACTGCAAAAAAAATATAGACACAAAGCGATGAAGCTCGTTATTTCATCGGCAACTCTCAATATTGAGTTAGTGCAAGAATATTTTAAGGACGTTAGCAAAGATATCCCTATTATTAAAATTCCTGGCAGAACATTTGGAGTTAAGAGTGACTATGATGCAAGTGGAGATTATCTCGATGCACTCGATAGTGCGATAAAAGCGAAACATAATACTCTTTTCTTTGTATCTGGGAAAAAAGAAATCGAGTCTCATATTCAGGAAATACAGCGCAAATTCGGGAATCTTGTCGAAACATTTCCGCTACACTCAGAGCTCACACGTGCTGAACAAGATGCGATACTCAAAAATACTTCGAAAAAACCGCGTATTATCGTATCGACAAACGTAGCAGAAGAAAGCATTACGATAGATTACATCGATTTTGTGATCAGTACTGGGGAACAAAAAGTCTTACGATATAATGAATATGGTATACCGATGCTCGGCGTAGAGGAGACATCTCTCGCGAATGAAAAACAGCGCGCCGGGAGAAGTGGTAGGACCAAACCTGGAATCTTTAAACGCTTCAATAATACTCCATCAAAAGATTTAAAAGCCTTTCCGGAAGCACCACTAGAACGAGAAATGATTGAGAGAGAGATTCTTATTTTTCTCTCTCAATGAGTAGATATTATTCGATTAATATATGAAGGTGATGATGAAAATCGTGCCCCATTCTTTCATTCTGTTGACATAACTCTCTTTGAATTTGCGCTGGAAAAATTACGGACACTCGGGGCACTCACTCAAGACAATAAATTAACAACCCTTTGAAATGAGCTCATTAAATTCCCAGTAAATATAGAACATGCCAGAATGCTGTATGAAGCAATTGAGCAAGACTGTCTTACTGATATCATTCCATTTGTAGCTATTTTATCGAAAAAGGGATTTACCTCGAAAGAAGATCGATGGAAGGGATTACTCGAAACTGGTGTATATAACTCAGATCTCTGAGCATACGTGACCTTACTCGATATAGTTACCAGCACTACGCTCTCATCGAAAATGATTTCATTTTTTACTGAAAATGGCATTAATCCAGATGAAATCAAGGATTTCATGGACAGAAAAGGCACTGCAAAAGTATATGAGATTATCGATCTCACTAAAATTGGGTTAAAAAATAAAAAAATCAAAGAGATTGACGACATGATTTTTAAGTTACGCGAAAAATTGAGTGCATCATGATTCTCGCTTAATAGCTCAAATGATACGTATAAGAAAAAATTAGCCCTCACCTCTGGTTCACTCAATCAAGTTTACGCCTATGACAAGCATTCTCGTAAATTTTATATGCACACATGAATAAAAAATATAGAATGATTTATACAAGGGAATGTATCGGTCATACAGCCCATAGATAAAAAACTCTATATCATGAGTCCGTTTATTATCATATCAAATGATGAACGTGATAATTTTCATATCGGAACAAACTTTATAGAAATTAACGAGGATCTCATTCGAGAAGTATCTATAATGAACGCCGCGTATGGAACAGAAGAATTTATATTACATCCCAAATCATCTGCTGCACAAAACTCAAATACACACCAAAAATCATGAGATACGAAACTATACAGTAAAATCCAAACTAAAAATCCAGCCTGGGATGTAAAACAAGTGTCAGCGCGTGAAATTATGCAACCCTATAATTCTCTGAGTGAGGAATTTCATAAAGTAGAACATGCTTCCTATGAGGCAGCTCAACAGTATTATCTTCAATATTGCTTGATACCGTTTCTATTTGAAAGGAATAAAAGCATTGCTGATTATATCAAAGATAAGGATGATACATGGCGAGCACATTTTGCTGAATTATTAAAACAATTCATAGAAAAATATGATTTATACAGGATAGATCCTGATGCTCTTATTAAGACCGAAGCTCGTTTTTCTCATGATTCTGATTTATTAAGCCGATTCCAAGATGCTTCAGAGCCACATATTCGGGACTTCCGCATACATGGAGTCATGAAAAAATCCGTGCAATCCATACCAAATATGACAGAAACTCTCGTAGTAGACGCAAAAGAAGATATGGAGTTATCTCTTAAAAAACAAGAATTTGCACGCCTCTTATGAATGATTAAGCACTACAATCGACCCATATCACTCGAAGAAATTGGGGTATATGGACTTACACGAGATATTGATGCACTTTCGGATTCTAAGTCTCCAAAATTATTAAGTGCATATGTGGGTATATGAGAAAATATCAAAAAGATACAAAGCATGGCTCCTGAAGATCAAAAAACCATGACGAGAGCACTAAAATCTATAGGGAATAAAAAGAAAGAGTATAAAGTGCGACTTGAGCACATGCAGTCATTGTTACATAGAATCACTACTGGGAATTCTATGCATATCACACCAAAAGTACTGCAAAATGCTGAAAAAGATAAGTATTTCTGAGAATTGAACCATGAAGATTCTGAAAAATTCCAGAAAATTATGGAACAAATACAATCACATGATAAACGCAAGAAAGCTCGATGAGTGAAAAATCTACAAAAATATCAGACGCTATTAACGAGTCAGATAGGGGTCGTCAAAAAATCTCTCACCGATATTCAGAATGATGACATAATAGCACCATATAGTAATGCAATCCAAATTTTGGAAGACGTACATATTATAAGTAGTCTACTATTTACAGAGAAATATATGAATAGCGTCCTGCAGATAAAACTATACGACATCATGAGAATGGTTATACGCGAGTCAATATGAAATCCAAAAAAACTGGAAGACATACTAAAAGATGCGTTTACCTCAGTGCATATCGGAAGATTTCTCACGATGACAGAATGAGACTATAAAATACTGGAGCATCATAGAGATATGATGGATGAGGTATGAAACTACAGCAATTGATCTGCGATATATTCGAACCTGATGAATTTGAAAGATGTTACCGAAGTAAATACAATCATAAAGAAATTATCCGACCTCATCATCAAACTCTCCGAATCAGCAAAACTAGTCGATAAAAATAGTCTCTGGCAGTCATACAATACTATGCAGAAATAGTAGTCTTCTTTACTTTACAAAAAAACATATACACTATCTCTATAGGTTAATTTATCTATCGGGGAGTTTGAGTATGCACTATAAAGATGCTCTCGATATGACTTTATCCCATCCAAAATATAGAGCACTATGCAAAATCCCATCCTCCCCTACCTCCGCCAGCTCAAAATCTCCTCTCTCGAACGAAAGATACCAAATATCTCCGAGCAAAATGCTCTATTTCTCAAGCATCTCATAAAAGAGAAAAGGCCGAATAATATCCTCGAGATCGGTACTGCGAATGGATACTCGACTCTCCAGTTCGCGAGTGTCGCTCCAGATACGACCATCACTACTATCGAATACGCATGGAATGCGCATATCGAAGCTGTCGAGCATTTTTCGCGCTGTAAGTGTAAAAATATACATGCTCTGTGGTGAGATGCGAAGTCCGTGATACCGACACTCTGTGATGGATATTTCGACTTTGTATTTATCGATGCGATGAAGCGAGAGTACTTAGACTACCTGCTCCTCTCACTCCCGAAGATGACAGAGGATGCTCTCATAGTCATCGATGATGTCGAGAAATTTCGTGATAAGATGGAGAATCTCTATACATTCCTCGATGAGAAATGTATTCCATATACACTCGAAAAAACAGATACTGATGACAGTATCATGATACTCGAAAAAAACCATATCATAGGTGCTCTTGCATAATTTTGCAAAAAGAATAAAATCACTCAGTGCATAGCACATTTTATCCTTTTCTTTTCTCATATGGCTACTGTGAACTTGCTCGCTCGGCTACTCGTAATCGTCGGAGGTTTGAACTGGGGACTCGTGGGAGCATTTCAGTTTAATCTGGTAAATACTCTCGTCGGTGCATGGCCTATGGTCGAAAATGTCGTTTATATCCTCGTGGGTCTCGCTGCTCTCTATGAGGCATATAACTGGTGTTGTGGTAAGAAAAAATAATACATCTCGCATTATCCTCTCATAATTACAGTATGGGAGGATTTTTTTATTATGAGAACTATTCTCACTATTTATCTTGCAATTCGTAGAGAATTTTATATACTGTCGAAAATTAAAGTAATCTACTTTATACTTTTTCATTTTATACTTTATACTATTTTTTATGTCTTCTATAGCTATTTCTACCGATGCTGACTTCTCTGCGAATATTGCCTCTGGCGTGACACTCGTGGATTTCTGGGCTGAGTGGTGTGGCCCATGTCAGATGATGCTCCCTCGCCTCGAAGAGCTCGCGAGCAAGGTCGATGGCAAGGCAAAAGTCATGAAGCATAATGTAGATGATTTTGCCACGACGCCGAGCCAGTTCCGCATCATGTCTATCCCGACGATTATCGTATTTAAGGATGGACAGCCCGTCGAGAAATTCGTCGGTGTACAGGATGTAGCGACCCTCGAATCTGCTATCGCAAAACACGTTTAATCACAAATCACTAGACATAGTGCATAGACATAGAAAAATTTTATTCTATGCACTATGTCTATGTCTTTTTCTATAATTTATGCAATACGAATACTACTCCCTCCTCGAAATAGAACGCACTGCCAGTGCCGATGAGATAAAGCGCGCCTATAAGAAAAAGGCGATGGAAGTCCATCCTGATAGACACGGTGGAGATAAGGGCAAAGAAGCCGAGTTTAAGAAGATAAACGAAGCCTATGCGACACTCTCTGACGAGCAAAAAAAGGCTCACTATGACCGATTCGGGACGACCGAGGGTATGGGCGGGATGGGAGGATTTGGATGAGGATTTCAGTGAGGATTCGATGCGGGTGATCTGGGTGATATTTTTTCTCAGTTTTTCGGTGGAGGATTTGGATGAGGCGGTCGTACACGCGCGCGGGCAGATATCGGAGACGATATCGAGATTCGTATGAGTATATCGCTCGAGGATGCGATACGTGGCAATAATCGTAAAGTCGAGTTTAAGCGTCGTACTCCATGTGAGTCATGCGGTGGCAAGTGAGGCACGACAACGACCTGTGAACAGTGTCGTGGGAGTGGTCGTGTACGTGAACGAGTACAGACAGTATTTGGTACTATGGAACAAGAGCGTGCGTGTAGTCACTGTGGAGGTACAGGTCAGAAGATAGTCGAAAAGTGTGGCACCTGTCATGGCAAAAAATATACTGATATTCTCATAAAAAAAGATATCGAAATCCCTGGTGGGATCGAAGATGGTATGAGTATAAAAATGCGCGGTGAATGACACGGCGGACGCGATGGAGCCTGAGATCTCTATGTGAGCTTCGAGGTGCCTGAGCGCGAGTGAGGTCTCGAGCGAGATGGACATACACTCCACTATAGTGTGAAGATATCTCCTGCAGAGGCGGCTCTCGGCTGTGAAAAAACGCTCGAGATACCTATTATCGGCAAAAAGGTCCTCGATATAAAACATGGCACGCAGGGTGGCGATACACTCGAGTTCAGGGATGAGTGAGTCCCACGACTTGACCGCAAGTGAGCAAAGTGAAGCCTCATCATACACTATATCATCGATGTACCGACACGACTCTCGAGCGATGAGAAAAAACTCTACATCGCACTCCTCGAGCTCCAGGGTGGCAAAAAAGCAGGAAAGTGATTTTTCGAAGCTATTTTCGAGTAAAAAGGTATAAATGCAATCTGTCTCATCGACGAATCATAGGGGTTCGGGGTGGCAATGGTGTGAAAATCCATCATCGAGGAGAAGAAAGTGAAGGCTCTGTTGCCACCCCGAAACTTTTGGTTACTTTTGGTTACAAAAGTATCAGTACTCTGAGTCTGTGTTATGAGTCTGTATCAGAAATTATATTGCATTTCTCCCGTATTTCTCTATCATAACGGTATGTCTACGTCATACACAGACCTCGTAAATGTCCCCTCTTTCGGAAAAAAAAGAGAAAATAACTTTAATCCTGAGCGATGAGAGATAGGATTTTTTTGTCGTGATTGCTGGAAAGCTGTCGAGCCGATACGCCTCGAACCACAGAAAATCGGCAAAAAAATGCGTGAATATCTCTATGAGTGTCCCGTCTGTCATGGCAAGAGAGTCGCTATCGGCACAGCCGAAGGGCTCAAGGAACACTACGATAGGAAGAAATAATTTTTAATTTTTATATATGTTACACTCATCATCACTTCCCTCCCATGCACAAGAGACCTCAGAAGAAGCTAAGAATATCCAGAAATTGATTATTCAACTTTCTAGTAATAGTGTTTTTCACATGCAACTAGATCACTGGAGAGCTGAACAGTTTCGAAAGATATTCCAAAATTTTTTACAAAATGAAGTGCAAGGCGAAGAAGAACATGGCCTTTCTTATCTGTATGGAAGACTCGATATGCTTTTGTGAGTACAATTCCCTTTACATAATCCATCTGAGGCACTCCCCAACAAAGAATATGATACAGAAAGTGGTTTTAATTTTGATAGCTTATTTCAGATACAAACAGAAATAGAGCAACTCTCAGATTGACATGAGCGAATAGAGTTAAAAGAGGTTTTAAAAAAGACTTTTAGAAATAATTTTGTAGGGCAAAAAATCAGAAATTATCAGAATACAAGTGATGTAATGTGAAATAAAATACCCATGAAATGAATTCGAAACAACATACCATTAAATCATGGGAATAAGGTGCAATGAATAATAAGTAAACTCAAGACTAGTATGGAAAAATTTGGATTCTAAATCCTACATAAAGAAATATTTTCCACATAAAATCCCATTTATACAATGGGATTTTTTAAAATACATTTGCATTCAAAATGTATACATATATACTCATTTGTATACATTGTATGGAATTGCTCGTTTATGAGACTTCGTCTCTTAGTTCTGCATTCCGCTCGAAAATTCGAGTAAACTCTATTTTCTCACTTCATTTGAACTATGGAAAAACTCACCACCAAAGAACAATCCGTCTTTCTCAAAGTAAAAGAGTATCTCTCTACTGGACAGAAGATGACGATACGAGCCCTCCAGGCAGATCTCGGATACGCCTCACCTCGCTCGATATCTGTCCTCCTGGATCAGATCATGGAGAAGTGATGGCTTTACCGAGATAGTCAGGACCAGATACGTATATCTCCTCAGTATACGACCGACAGCTACGAGGTACGACCTATCCCTCTCATCGGTGCTATCGCCTGCGGGATGCCTATCTTCGCCGAGGAGAACATCGAGACCAAGATACCCATCTCCACGAAGCTCCTCTCATCAAGTGATGAATACTTCTTCCTCAGAGCAGAGTGAGACTCCATGAACCAAAAAGGAATAGAAAGTGGCGACCTTGTCCTCATCAAGAAGTCCAATCTTCCAGAAAATGGCAAAATCGTCGTCGCACTCATCAATGATGAAGCTACACTCAAAGAATACCGTGAACGTGATGGTGCTGTATACCTCATTCCCCACTCCGATAACCCGAAACATAAACCTATAATCCTCGATGAATCCGATGGTAACATCATGATACAAGGTACATTCGTCCGAGCATTTCCGGGAGACCTCTTTACATAAATCTTACTTTTTTACTCTTTCTTCCCTATGATTTCCATTATCTGACATTCTCGACAGAAAAATTCACACTTCCTCTTTATCGGACAAGAGCGTATCCGCACGAACCGCAGAAAAACACCACTCCAGATGGTGGCTCAGTATTTCGGACTATAAATATCCTATACTCCAGATCTCTCAAAAAAACCCCATATTTCTGAAACCACTACACTTACACTTTACACACTTACATTTACTCTCATATGACTGATAATAAAAAAGACGCACTCGCTTCCGCTCTCGCCATGATAGAAAAACAGTTCGGCGCTGGCTCTGTGATGAAACTCGGAGAGCGTACACATATGAATGTCGAGATGACCTCTTCTGGCTCTATCGCACTCGATGAAGCACTCGGCGGCGGATATGCAAAGTGACGCATCATCGAGATATATGGACCAGAGTCATCTGGTAAGACGACACTCACACTCCATGCTATCGCCGAGTGTCAAAAAGCTGGTGGTACTGCAGCGTTTGTGGATGCAGAGCATGCACTCGACCCTGCCTACGCTCGTAATATCGGTGTCGATATCGATAACCTTATCGTCTCACAGCCAGACTATGGTGAACAAGCCCTCGAGATAGTCGATGCGCTCGTACGTTCTGGAGCAGTCGACCTCATAGTCGTAGACTCGGTCGCTGCCCTCACACCAAAGGCTGAGATCGAGTGAAACATGGGAGACTCATTTATGGGACTGCAGGCTCGCCTCATGTCTCAGGCACTTCGTAAGGTGACTGGTGTCATCGGTAAGTCGAATACGACTGTCATCTTTATTAATCAGATTCGTATGAAGATAGGTGTCATGTTCGGTAATCCAGAGACTACTACAGGTGGTAATGCTCTGAAGTTCTATGCATCGCAGCGTCTCGAAATCCGTAAAAAAGAAAAGCTCGAATCAGGTACTGGTGATGATAAAGAAGCATTCGGAAATAAAGTCAAAGTAAAAATCGTGAAGAATAAAGTCGCTCCTCCATTCCGCGAAGTGGAGATAGATGTGCTATTTAATGAGTGAATCTCTCGCGCGGGTGAAGTGCTCGATATCGGATCAGATCGTGGTATCATCAAAAAAGCATGAGCATTCTACTCATATGGTGATATAAAGCTCGGACAATGACGAGATAATGCCCGTACATTCCTCAGAGAGGATAAGAAGCTCCTCGCAAAAATCGAAGCTGAGGTACGTAAAAGTAAAAAATGAGATACTGCTGGTAGTAAAAAAGAAAAGATAGTAGAAGAAATCGATGAATAATTTGCATGAAATGAAATCTGTGCTATAATTATGACATATATTTTCATTATGTCTGAAAACACCGAATTTTCATCTCTCGCACAGAAACTCAGAGACGCTGGTATCCATAAGACACCGATTGCTCGGGCAGTTGCTGAGGTAGTCGCTTCTTGGCTCGGGACGAATATCACTGATAAGCATCTCATAGAAGCCCTCCAAAATACAAAAGCAGGTACTGTAGGTATCCTAGACTCTACACCTCCTCTCCCTAAAGCTGCGAATGACTCCATCATCGAAGAGAAAAAAGTCGCCTAACTCCTCTTGCAAAAAACCTAAATCTCTCCATACTCGGGAGAGATTTTTTGTCATCTTGTTATACTAAAAGGCTTGCAAAAGCAATATATTCTTTTTTCTGATTATCTCTATGCTCAAAACTTCTTTTATACTCGCTACAAAGAAACAGCTCACACATGATGTCTATGAGCTCACATACTCCTGCGACGAATTATCGAAAGAAATCCCAAAACCATGACAGTACGTTATGTTCCAGCTTGCCCCAGGACTCAATCGTGCATACTCACTCGCGAGTTTTAGTGATACGACATTCACCCTCATAATAAAACGCATCCCCGATGGTCGTGGTTCACCACTCATCTGTGATGCAGATATCGGCACGACTCTAGCTGGCATGATACCACTCGGGCACTTTACACTCATGGATACCCCGAGGAGTAAGTGCTTTATCGGTACTGGGACAGGATTCGCACCAGTATACTGCCAGATGCGGCAGGCATCAGAGAATCCTATAAAACCAGCAAAAGTCGCATTTATCTTCGGCGTCAGAAATTTTATAGATAGTTTTTATACATCAGAGATCCTCGATATAGGAGCGCGGTTTCAGGATTTCGAGTATCGAGCGTATTTCTCTCGCGAGTCTGATTTCTGAGACGACGCACCACATCATCAGTGCTCTGGTTACGTCACCGATGCACTCACTCCAGAGCTCATCTCGGCCTATGAAGAGTACTATATCTGTGGCTCGCCCGCCATGGTAAAGAGCTCTCGAGAGATCCTGGAGTCCCTCGGCATACCAAAATCCGATATCCACTGGGAGCAGTTCTAGAACTTCGCACCAAAGTCTGGCATCCCCTTTCACCACATATCCTCTCCATCCTGCTCAGCATTTTCATCGAAGTTATTCATGATATCCTGACTCCAGCGATTGAGTGCATAGAGATTATCATTGAGACTCATATTGCGCCAGTCGATGATAAAGTCATCATCTGATGCATCCTCATCGGACCCGCCGATATAGTAAGCCATCATCACAGAGTAGCCCTGCTCTTCTGCGATTTGATTGATACGTTTGATGTATTCTTGGACTTTATCAGTAAAGTCGGCACGAGACATTTGAGACATGATATATGGCTTAGTATGGGACTATACTATGGTATATAGCTGAAAAAGCAATTATAGATTCTAAATATGGGGAAGATATTTGCTTCGTATTTCGAAGAGGAGATTATACACACCTCTTGGTCCAGAAGCTTTCGGATAGGTATTCCTGAGTACATCTTCTGGTATTGTATTTTGCGATAATTTTTTCTGATACTGCCAACCATTTATATGAGCAAGTGGATTGAGGAACATATAGAGTATATTGATATCAAGCTCAGCTCGTATCTGAGGAGTATCTACCCAAAAGAAGCCTCCTTCGGGACTCAGTAAGGCAACATTCGCCTGATTATGAGCTCACATACTTGCTCCATCATGATAGTAATATGCGAGGAGTGCATTTACTTGTCCGGTGATTTTTTCTATCGCGAGCTCATACATATTCCCATATGGATCAGCATATACGCGATATAATTCTGAATGTATGAGGTATTCTGCATTCACGGGATGTATACGTTCTATGTATTCGATCATACAAATATTGACTTTCTAAGTATTAGAATTATAAGAATAATTATCCTATTTGCAAAAATAAATTCTATCGAGCCTGAAACTAGCAATTATTCTTACCACCTAAAAAGGTGTATATAATTAGAAAGCTCTATGGGATAGAAATAATCCCTCCATTTCGGAGGGATTATTTCTTATCGAGGGAAGACTAGAAATTTACTGATACAAATTGCTCAAAGGCTGTAGTCGTAAGACTCGCACCTCCGACTGCTGAGAGATTGAGTCCAGCTACTTTTTTTCCTACCGCTTGTGCAGAAATGCTATTTGCAAAACTTTTTTGATATCCGATGCTTGTATTATTCCCGGATTTTACGGTCGCACTCGCAGCCGTGATGAGTCCGGATTTTACTGTAACTGAGAATCATACTGGATCCGCACTGGTCGCAGGAGTACGATATGTCACTGTAGCAGATCGGGTTACTGCTACTGGGGCTGCTGGCGGAGTAGGAGTAGTAGGTGCTGGTGTGACTGGTGGCTTTACTGGCGTTACTAGTGGTTTCGTAGATCCTGTCTGGGTAGCACCAGTATGTATGACAGCACCTGTTTGGGTAGATCCCGTCTGAGTCGTATGATGATTTTTTCTTTTTTCGCGAAGTTTTTTTATACGCTCAGCGTTTATCTCGCGAAGTTTTTTGAGTCGTTCTTTCAGATTATCACGGCGATCATCGTCGTCATCGTTATCGTCGTCGTCATGACTCACATAAGTACCAGTAGATTTATGATCATCATCAGACTCAGACTCACGAGCGAGTGCTGAGGAAGCAAATCCAGCTAAGAGGAGGAGTGATATCACTGCGAGGAATATACGGAGTTCTTTCATAGGGATAAGATAAGAAATAAAGTGGCACTAGTCTATCACATAGTGCCAAAATCACAAGCTTCTTCACGAGATTTTCATAAAAAACTCACAGAAAATCCCACTACTTCGGAGGGATTGATATAAGATAGATATTAGCGTCTTTTTCCGAAGAGGCGTAGGAGCTTTAGGAAGAGGTTGATAAAGTCGAGGTAGAGCGTGAGTGCACCCATGATGACCTCTTTTTTGTCTTCTTCCGTTCCCTCATTTCCGATGATATTGAGTGCCTTTATCTTCTGAGTATCGTATGCTGTGAGGGCAATAAATACGATGACACCCACTGCAGAGATGATAAAGTCTGCCATCGTATTTTGGACGAAAAGATTCACGAGACCGGCGATGATGATACCGATAAGCCCGAAAAATGCGAGCGTACCTATGCCAGTGAGATCACGCTTCGTATAATATCCATAGACACTCATAGCCGTGAATATGACTGCTGTCACGCCGAATATCGATACGATAGACCCAAGTTGGTACACGAGAAATATCACAGAAAGTGTCAGTCCTGTGACGAATGAATAGAGGATAAACATAATCGTGGCTGTGAGTGCACTCATTTTCTGGAGGAACCATGACAGACCAAATACGAGACCAAGCTCAACGAGGAGAAGTGGCATGAAAAGTCCTTTTTCGAATATCCATGTGAGAAGCACGATGTCATGGACGACATAGTATGCTATGCCACCTGAAACGACGAGTGCGAATGCCATCCAGCCATATACATGCTGCATAAATCGCTGCATCTCTCCTGCAGGATTGGATGCTGCAGGCATGGATGCTGGAGGTGGTACGAGGCTATCTGGAATCTGTGGAACATCTGCCATATAAAAAAAGATAAGGATAAAGGTATTTTCATAGTAGCATGTTTTCGGAGAAAATGCAAAAATCCCTCCGAAATGGAGGGATTTTTCTAACTAGAAATCAATATAAAATCTTGGCAATCTTTGAGTGTCATCTAATCCACTATAACAATAAACTTTTAAAGGATCTGGATGAAATAATTCTGAATCAATCCATCATATATTCGCCTGTAACTCTTGCGCTCTTCATGAGGTGAGATATGAATTAAATTTTGTAAAACTTTCTATACTATAATTTACCATTTTAATAAACCTAAAGACTATACTATCCCATACAATCTCTTGCTGTATCTTTTCAAATTCTAACTGTGAATTTGATGAATGTATATATTTTGCAAATTCCAAAATTATGGTAATCCGAAAATCGGATGGAAATCATTTAGAGATCTGTACTTTATAACTATTATTGGCTGCACGAAAGATGTGCTTAATTTGCCTTAATGAAAATGTTTGAGAGGTTAAATTACTTTTTATTAACTCTAGACATAGTGATACTAATTGTTGTTTAGCTAAATTTTGCTGAGGTATGCTTGAAAAAATTCTAAAATCAAAATGTTCATTTATAAATCATTCAAAATCTAAAATTCAAGGAGAAAAGAATTCAGTAATATCTAAAGACTTAAGATAACTATCAGAGCCCTGATTTTTATAGGATTTATCTCCGATTAGCACTACAACTTTAATCGCTTTTTCTTCGAGTTCTTGTTTAAGAAAGAAATTGAGGGTTTCTAGGAAAGTTAATCCCTGTTCTCATGCCCTGTCAATATCTTCGATAGTAATAATAATTTCTTTATTTGTGGAAAGCAGGAATTTTCTTAATAACTCTTGAAATTCAAAAACACGACTGATTCAACGACTTTCAAATATTTTTTTAAGTCAATCAAGTCATCATAATCAAGGAATGCTAGAAAGGGATGTTAAGAGTCAATCTGCAAATGAAATATTATCCCCATCTATCTCTTTTATAATATCGCCCCTCGAAACACATCAAATTTGTATACCAATATCTATTATAAATCCTTCCCATAAATCCTTCTTATCATGATACTTCCAAGCATCAAAATGTATCCATAGTGGATCATTTTCTCAAGAATGAGCAGATTTTATATTATGAATAATGGTTGATTTTCAACATCCATAAGGTCAAACAAATCAAAATATTCACTTATTATCCATTGCTTGAATTTTTCACCATACTCGTTCATTATAACTAGATAGATTAAATAAATCTTCTACCTTATAAGTATCTTCAAAAAGATGCGGATGCTTCAAAAATCAAGCCATATTTTTAAAATTTTAAAAAATCCCCACTCAAATAAGTGGGGATAACTATTACTTCTCCTCTACCTCCGCCTCGACACTTCCATCTTCATTTTTCTGTCATCCTGAACTTGTTTCAGGACCCTTTTCTGGATCACCAGCATGCGAGTAGATGGCTTGGCCGATCTTCATCATGACATCAGAGAGGGTCTTCGTCGCTCACTCGATATCATCTTTCGTAGAGTTCGTGTCAGCGAGGACCTGCTTCAGACGTTCGAGAGCGGATTTCGCAGTCTCGCCATCTGCTGCCTCGTACTTATCTTTGCTTTCTTCGAGGGTCTTCTCAGACTGGTATACGAGAGAGTCAGCGTGGTTACGAGCTTCGATAGATTCTTTCTTTTTCTTATCGGCTTCGCGGTTGGCCTCAGCCTCTTTCACGAGCTTCTCGACCTCATCATCGCTCATACCAGTAGAGCCCTGCACCGTGATTTTTTGCTCCTTACCAGTTCCCTTATCTTTCGCCGTGACATGGAGCACTCCAGACGCATCGATGTCGAGAGTGACCTCGATCTGCGGGATACCACGTGGAGCCGAGGCGATACCTGAGAGGACGAATCGTCCGAGAGACTTATTGTCCCCAGCCATCTCGCGCTCACCCTGGAGGATATGTATCTCTACAGAGTCCTGGTTATCTGCAGCGGTCGAGTAGACCTGAGACTTCGATGTCGGGATAGTCGTGTTTCGCTCGATCATACGAGTCATCACACCACCGAGTGTCTCGATACCGAGTGAGAGTGGAGTGACATCGAGGAGGAGGACATCCTTCACATCACCCTGGATGATACCAGCCTGGATAGCAGCACCGAGTGCGACTGCCTCATCTGGATGGACGGATTCATTTGGTTTTTTACCGAAGAACTGCTCTACCTTTGCCTTTATCATCGGGACACGAGTCGAGCCTCCGACGAGGATGACTTCGTGGATTTGATTTGCCTGGAGGCCTGAGTCTTTCATCACCTTGCGGCATGGCTCCATAGAGCGCTCTACGAGGTCAGCGATGAGCTCTTCGAACTTCGCACGCGTGATAGTCATATTCAGATTGCTCGGGACTCCGTCATTCATCGCGATAAATGGCTCATTGATCTCCGTAGATGTCGCAGATGAGAGCTCGATTTTCGCTTTTTCAGATGCAGAGCGGACACGCTGGACTGCCATCGCATCCTTTCGTAGGTCGATACCAGACTCTTTCTGGAACTCTGCCATCACATACTCGAATATCGCCTGATCGAAGTCATCACCACCGAGGTGTGTGTCTCCGTTCGTCGCGAGTACTTCGAATGTCCCCTCACTTCCTATCTCGAGGATAGAGATGTCGAATGTACCACCACCGAAGTCATAGACTGCGATTTTTTGGTCTTTTGATTTATCTGCACCATAGGCGAGCGCAGCCGCTGTCGGCTCATTGACGATACGCTTTACATCGAGACCGGCGATTTTACCAGCGTTGATAGTTGCCTGACGCTCAGAGTCATTGAAGTATGCAGGTACCGTGATGACTGCCTCTGTAACCTTTTGTCCGAGGTATTTCTCAGCATCGTGTTTGAGTTTTTCGAGGACTTTCGCGCTTATTTCTTCTGGACGGACTGGCTTGCCATCCCACTCGATCATACATCCACCATCGTCACCTTTCGTGACTTTGAATGGTACAGCCTTTAGCTCTTCTGTCACCTCAGAGAACTTGCGACCGATGAAGCGTTTCGCAGAAAAAATCGTCTTCCCAGGATTCGTCACAGACTGACGACGTGCTGGCATACCGACGATGGTCTCACCGTCTTTTTTTAGAGCGACGACTGATGGAGTCGTGTTGCCACCCTCAGTATTTGGGATGACTTTAGGCTGTCCACCTTCCATGAAGGCGACACATGAGTTCGTGGTACCGAGGTCTATACCGATAATTTTTCACATAGTTATAAAGATTAATAAATATTCTCCGTATTGGATTGTGGTAATTTTATCAGATTTTTTCATCCTGTCAAAAGTTTTTAGCACTTTTTTTGTTTACGTGCTAATTTTATATTTAAATAAAAGATTTGATATGTAAAAAATTTCATTATTATACCCATACTTATTATCTTATCAACTCGGCTTATGTCATGACTTGATTCAGTATTCTGAAAATTGGAAAATATAAAAAGTTATCAAGAATGACTCTTATGGGAATATCAGAGAAGATCTCAAATTATAGCCATGAGGACTGCTCAGCTTTTGATTGGACATAAAGATATAACTGTATTTTTTTGAACAACAGAAAATGAACTCGATATTTTGCTCGATAAAGAATGAGCTACTCATCAGCTCGAATCTGTGCACTCAATATTACAGTATGAATCCTATCTCGCTCACGGAGTATTGCCACAGTAAAAGATATCCCATATACAATGTAATCTCCCTTCTTTTCTTATATATTTATGAGTGAATCATTCGGCGACATGTTCGAAAAAGATCTCCGGGAACATCCTAAAGAGTTCGAGATTCGTCGAGCTGAAAAGACGAAAAAATACTGGACTCCGACGGCACAAAGAGCACGTCGGATACTCGAGGAACACCAGCAGTTCGCACGAGCTAAAGATGAGTATACTATATTTCAGATACGCCAAGCCGTGGAAAATGGGTGAAGAATCCTGAAAAGTAAACAGCTCTGATTTCTCCTCGAACAGACCAAAACCCAGTCACCACTCACTGAGAAAAAATATCCCATTATCGTAAGGCCTCTAGATCAATATAGTACGATACGTACGTCTCCTCTTTTTAATAAAACACATCTTCAGTATATCATGACGATGAAACGCGCCTTAGACACCGTAGATAAAATCCTTCTCGATATAGAGACAAGACCTGATATCGAGAATATACGACTCAAAAATCTCGAATTCATAGATGCCAGAGATGAAATCATACGAATGAGTAAAAATACATCACCGACACTCAATATAGAATATAAGCTGGGTACTCTAGAATGACAAAGAAAATTAGAAGACCTACATGAATTATATGAATTTATCAGTGCACTATATGCAGCTTACTGAGACTTTCAAGAATGATTTATTGAGCATATCTCACCATTTCTCAAAGAAGAAAGCTCTCTCACACATGACGAAAAGATGAAAATATTTACTTATATACTCCGTAATTCTTAGTCTATGCATCTCACGAATCTACTCGAAAAATCCCCTCGCACGCTCCTCTACTTTTACCCGAAAGATGATACTCCAGGCTGTACGCTCGAAGCGCAGGACTTCACTCGACTGCGCGCAGAGTTCGCATCACTCGGCATCCAGATCATCTGAGTATCGAAAGATTCGGATGCATCGCACGAGAAGTTTTGTGGGAAATACTCACTCGGCATCGAGCTCATATCCGATGAGAGTGGCGAGCTCCATGAGCAGTTCGGCGTCATCGGCGAGAAGAAAAACTATGGAAAAACCTATATCGGCGTAAGGCGTTCGACATTTCTC
>CAZQUZ010000005.1:9209-15716 GCA_964596675.1 uncultured Candidatus Peribacteria bacterium | reverse complement strand
CTCATCCTCGCACACAATAAAACTCTCGCAGCTCAGCTCGCCCAGGAGTTTAAGGAGTTTTTTCCAGATAACGCGGTCCACTATTTCGTCTCATACTATGACTACTATCAGCCGGAGGCTTTCGTGGTAAAGAGTGGCTCATACATAGAAAAAGAAGCGACTATAAATGAAGAAATCGACCGACTTCGTCATGCTGCTACCGAGAGTCTCCTCACGAGGAAAGATGTCATCATCGTCGCATCGGTATCATGTATCTATGGTATCGGTGAAGTCGATGAGTATGAGTCTCACTGTCTCAGGTTCCGGGTATGAGAAGAGTATCCACTCGAGGCGCTCATCGCAAGCCTCGTGAATCTCCAGTTTAAGCGATCGACTGCTGACTTTAAGCCTGGGATGTTCCATGTACTCGGAGATACGCTCGAGATATGGCCGAGCTCGAGCGAAGAAATCTATCGTCTCGAGTTTTTCGGTGATACACTCGAGCAGATAGCGCGTACCGAGCACCTCACACATCGAGTATTCGAATATCGAGATGATATCGTCATCTTCCCGGCGAAGCACTTCGTCACGAGCAAATCCGTCATCGATGAGGTCATCCCGAAGATAAAAGCCGAGATGGAGGCACAGGTCGAGTACTTCCAGAGTGTAGGTAAACTCGTCGAAGCTGAGCGCATAAAGATGCGTACCGAGTATGACATGGAGATGCTCTCTGAGGTCGGATTCGTGAATGGTATCGAGAACTACTCAATGTATATGTCACATCGCCATCCTGGAGATGCACCATCGACACTGCTCGAATTTTTCCCGAAAGACTATCTCATGTTCGTGGATGAGTCACATATGACGATACCTCAGATAGGTGGTATGTATGCAGGAGACCGAGCCCGTAAGGAAAACCTCGTAAATTATGGATTTCGACTCCCCTCTGCCCTCGAAAATCGTCCCCTCCAGTTCCATGAGTTCGAGCAAAAAAGTGGACAGACCATCTTCGTCTCTGCGACGCCGAGCAAGTACGAGTACGAAAAATCAGAGACCATCGCCGAGCAGATTATCCGACCGACAGGGCTCATCGAGCCCGAGATACAGATAGAAGATATGGAGTTCATGGTGGACTCCCTCATGCGAAATATCGCGAGCGCGAAGTCACGTGGCGAGCGATCGATCATCACGACCATCACGAAGAAGTCATCCGAAGACCTCGCCCAGTACCTCGCCGAAAATGGTCTCAAAGTCCGCTATCTCCACTCCGAGATAGAGACCCTCGAGCGACTCGAGATACTCAGAGATTTTCGTATGGGAGTCATCGATGTCGTCGTCTGAGTGAATCTCCTCAGAGAGTGACTCGACCTACCAGAGACATCGTTTATCGGTATACTCGATGCGGAAAAAATAGGATTTCTCCGCTCGAAAACCTCACTCCTCCAGATCATCGGTCGTGCCGCTCGTAATGTAAATGGTCACGTCATCATGTACTCGCATGGATGCAAAAAATCCATCGCCATGGAAGATGCTATCGCCGAGACCGACAGGCGTCGTGCCGTCCAGCTCGCGTACAATGCGGAGCACGGTATCACTCCGAAGACCATCATCTCGAGTATCAAAGAAATCTCCATCCCATCGAAGAAAAAAGACGCATTCGATGGCGGACACATCGCGAATGTCGAAGTCTACATCAAACGTCTCGAACTCGAGATGGATGTCGCGAGTGCGAATCTCGACTTCGAGCGAGCCGCTGAGCTCCGCGATGAGCTCCTCGCCGCACGAAAGACGAGGACGAAAAAGTAGGGGTAGATCATCTCTATATGATACGTTTCTATCATTCCTGTGCGCCCTTTGCGAAGCGAAAAGAGGCATAGCAGTACCCTTTGGAGTGTATGCAGAAATCTATTTTTCAGAGCAGATCCCAGGACAAGCCTGGTATGATAGAGCTCACGCCTATACAGTAAAGATACTATATATTTCTAAAACTAAAAAATCCCCTTTCGGGGATTTTTAGAACCAACTTTATTTCACCACACGTGTAATACTATAGTTATTCAAATATTCTGAGAGGAGTGGTGGTGGATTCGAAAGAGCACGATTCGAGTATGAGAGGATGACACCAGTCGTCAGGATGTCATAGGCATTTGTACCACGGACATAGAGACGAGAATCAAAGAGATCTTTCGCATTTCCATACATACTACCATTGAGTCGGAGGATGTTATTCGTCGTACCACCCTGTGGAGTGAATTTTCCTCCCTGTGCACCCTCAGGTATAGCCACATAGACACCTGCGAGATACATGACATTCGTAGAAATGACTATATTTCCACCCTTTGCTATCCATGCCCAGCTCGATGTCGTATCAGATGAGCCATATCCGACATTACATCGGAAGATGATATCACCACCTTCGACTATGACTGTACGGACACCAGTGAGTACTATCTCATTCGAAGTACAGTTATCGATGGTAAGAGTTCCATTCTTTAGGGTGAGGATGTTTTTATTGCCATTCAGTGCGAGGGTCTCGAGATCTGCGAGTGAAGATACTGTTTTATTCCCAGTGGTATTCCCTGATACCGTGATATTACTCACAGGCTTGACGGTACTCGTGGTATTCGTATTTACACTCGTAGCTGTATATGATCGGAATCCTGAGAGGAATGCATCGACTAAGCTCGCATTCGTGAGATAGCTCGCGATCTTGCGATTCACTGTAGATGAAGTCGTCCCTACGAGCGCGCTCGAGACACGGACATCGAGTCCGACGAGATCGATAGGTTGGTTCGTAGTTGTACTCATATGATAGAGTCCTATACGACCATCTGTTCCTATATTTTTTCCGATGAATACATCAGAAAGTTTTTTCGCAGAACCGTCGAGGGTAGCATATGAATTATTTCCCTTAAACAGAGTGACATTATTCGGATTAGATACTGCGAGCATTTTTACATAGCTTCCATTTGCCTGGCGAATCTGATACTCACCATTTCCGATAAGTACATATTCGAGGGTACTTCCTGGTGGTGTGAACTTCATCGACTGTGGCGTCAAGGCACCGAATGTTGTACAAATAGTATTATTCGTAATAGAATTCCCTGTAGAATTGAGACAGATTTTTTTATTTGATTCGACGATGAGTGGTATCTGGTATTGTTGCTTTATCCCGAATCCGATCGTATCAGCAAGAGTAAATGCCTTTGTACCGACTCAGATAACCATCTTATTATCTGCAAATGCGATTTTTCCAGGCATAGCATCGAGCCATGAGTATCCGAGACGAGCACGTGATAGCACTGGGATAGTCATCCAGAGATCTGTGATAGCATTGGCACCAGGATTCGTAAGTCCTACGATCTTACATGATGCATCACACCATGACACACCCTTTACATCACACTCTTCTCCGGCACTCGAACCGAGTACACCATCACCACAGTATCCAGAGCCACCTCCACCTCCGCCTCAGCCACCTCCGCCTCCACCTCCACCCGGACCACTACATGTGAGTGTATTGCCAGTATTACAGTCAGACAGTGCTGTATAACATGTCTGTCCACTGATAGTATTACATCCAGGGAGACTGCTGTGGAGCTGCTGAGAACAAGAACGGATACCATTCACACATGTCGGAACATAGAAGTATGAACCTCCTCCGCCACCTCAGCCAGTCGTCGTTTTTTCTACTCGACATGCTCCGATATTTGAGCCGGTAAATACACTACCTGTAGTCCTATCACGAACAGCACATGTGATGACTGTGGTAGCAGCATTTGCTGCTGATGTACGACATACACGAGTATTTGTGCCTGTATATGCAGCACCTGAGCTCGTATCTGTAGTATCACATTTTATAGCATATTCGAGATTCGCGAGAGTATACCCACTACCAGCTGGAGCACATGTATATGTGACATCTGTACTCGGAGGGAGTGGTGAAGAGGCTGGACTCGATGCGAGTGTACCACATGATGGACCACCCACGATGATACATGCAGGATCTTTCTGTGAAGTCGGATTCGTCTGATCACACTGTCCAGGAGGTGGTGGAGGTGGTGGATTTGGATTTCCACAGATTACTTCACCATTTGGACCAGTTGGATTATTGGTTGCATTCGTGGCACAGATATAGGCGATATTCTGGAAGCTCATATTCGTAGGAATAGCGAGAGATACACTGACTGGGATAGTCATAGTATATATGCCTGAGTTTGCTGGAAGTTGGGTATTTTTCGTACAGACGAGAGTGATACGAGTCGTCGCGAGATATGTGCCCTTGACACACGTCCAGTCAGCTGTCACATCAGTACCCGATGCATTTCTGACAGTGATAGTACCAGTATGAGAAAGGTATTCTGGGAATGTATCTTTGATGACGACGCCGGTCGCTGCGATAGATCCTGTATTTTGGAATGTATAAAAATATGAGAATGTCTCTCCTGGAGTAACGCTTGTCGGAGCTGTTTGAGTATCACCAGCAGTACTGATTTCTTTGACATATTTTTTCAGAGAAATAGCAGGTGCTCATGTGACGACACATGCTGGATCTTTATTTATACCAGTATCGGGATTATCACAGTTTGGAGGTGGTGGTGGCGGAGTACAGCTCGGATTATTCGGATCTGTACATCCTGGATTACACTCCGGAGAAGTAGAGCCTGTCGCACATACATAGGCGATATTACGCAGTGCAGTACCTGCTGGAGTCACAGCATCCACGAGTGAGGGTACTGTGATAGTCGGAGCGGTAGCACCAGCTGCGAGAGGGAGATTATATGTACAGATAACTGTATGATATGTGACGGTAGCGACGAGTTTTGTACCTCTCGTACACGTCCAGTTCGTACCCGTAGGGACAGCTGTGACAGAGACATATCGAGGGAATGTATCAGTGACCGTGACGCTATTTGCTGGTCATGTACCGTTATTTGTCACCACATACGTATAGCTAAAACTATTTCCTGGTGCTACTTGGGCAGCATCCGAAAGAGTCTGTCCATCTTGTCCATTTACTGCTTTTTTGATAGTGAGAGATGAATTCGTGGGACTATATGAAGCTGTACATGCTGGACTATTGGCTCCACCATTTGCACCGAGACATGACCAGCTGTAGTTCACAGGGTTGGTGCCATTCGCAGTAAATCCTGCGACTGTACCAATACTACAGAGTCCTGGGGTGGTATTATTTACAGGAGAGGATAGGCTTCCTGAGATCGATGAGGAACATACACCATTCGTAGGTATCTGGATATTCGCAGGATCTCTATCTTCACCAGGAACAGTCGAACCATTCGGCGCATTTGTAGTCAAAATAGCGAGATTTCTGATGGTACCTGCTGCACCTGGTGCTACTCTGACAGGTATAGTAATCGTAGCATAATTCGTGCCTCATACTATAGCTGTAGCATTGGTACACTGTATAGTAGTCGTACCGATACAGTACCATCCTGTTCATGCTGGTGTACCATTTAATACGATACCTGCAGGGAGTGTATCACTTATCGTAGTCAATCCTGTAGATGATGCCGGTCCATTATTCTTTACAACTATGAGATAATTAAATGTATCTCCTATATTTTTTAGAATTGGTGTTTGATTATCCTGTGCATCGTTGGTAGGAGTGATAGTATCAATATATTTTTTTACTGAAAGTGTGAAATTCGCAGGCACTAGAGTATGCGATGCTGCACATACTGGGCTCGTGCTTCCACTATTTACACCGAGACATGACCAGCTGTAGTTCACAGGATTGGTGCCATTCGCAGTAAATCCTGCGACTGTACCGATACTACAGAGTCCTGGGGTGGTAGTAGTAAGGGTATAGTTTATATTCCCTGTGATAGTCGGGCTACACACACCATCTTTTGATATGATGATATTCGCAGGATCTCTATCTTCACCGGGGTTAGTAGAACCATTCGGAGAATCTGTAGTCACTATAGCAATATTGCGAAGTGTGCCTGTAGCGGCTGCAGTAATGCTCACTGGTATAGTAATAGTCGTAAAGTTCGTCCCAGCTCCTGGACTCTGAGTAGTCGTACATACTATCGATGTACTGATACTTCCAGCACAATTCCAACCCGTACCAGTCGGTGTACTCGTAAGTACGACGCCCACTGGGAGACTATCTGTGATACGAGTAGTCCCAGATACGCTTGCTGGTCCATTATTTCTTACGACTACAGTATAATTAAATGTATCACCTATTTTCTTTATAACTGGAGCCTGCGTGTCTTGTGCATCGATACCATCGACATATTTCTTAACTGCAAGAATAAAGTTTGTCGGAGCTGGTCGAGTCGCATTACATGAGACATTCGTTCCACCGTTTGCACCGATACATGACCAAGACCACGGACCAGTACCAGATACAGCAGATGCTGTACCGACACTACAGAGTCCTACTGTAGGTGTAGAGTTTACTGTGGTATTATGCGTTGGTCCACAGACTGCATTGACTGGAGTAGGAGTCGCATTACATGAGACATTCGTTCCACCGTTTGCACCGATACATGACCAAGA
>CAZQUZ010000005.1:0-9109 GCA_964596675.1 uncultured Candidatus Peribacteria bacterium | reverse complement strand
GAGTCGCATTACATGAGACATTCGTTCCACCGTTTGCACCGATACATGACCAAGACCACGGACCAGTACCAGATACAGCAGATGCTGTACCGACACTACAGAGTCCTACTGTAGGTGTAGAGTTTACTGTGGTATTATGCGTTGGTCCACAGACTGCATTGACTGGAGTGACTGGAACTGTCCCATTACAGCTCGCATTACACTTACCAGGCTGGCCATTTTGAGCACCATCATCACATGTCTCTCCCTCTACTGCATCTCGCACACCATCGCCACACCATGTGATCTCATACGGCTGACACTCTACATGTGTATACGGTCCTGTCCATGTACCTCCTACCCCATTTTGAGCACCATACTGGATAGTATATCGGAGCACGAGATTATCAGGACTTCTCACTGGTGGACGAGCGCTAATTGCGTATGATCCTACAGCATCTATCGCTCTGATAGTTTGTCCTGGATTGATCTGATATCCCTGCGCTATGAGTGGTGCTGACCATCCAAACGCTGGAAAAGCAGATGATAAGTTATAGTCATACTGCTCAGTATAGGTCACAGATGGTAGTCCTGTTACCTGATGCTTATAGGTATCGAGATTTTTATAATCATCATAAAAATGATACGCATACCCATGTCTGAGTGGTCGTGGTGCGAAGACCTGATCACATCCTGTCGTATCGAATGCCTGCACTGTCTGAAGTGAGGTACTCATCAGTGCAGAGAAAACTACAGAGATGAGAGAAAAAGAACGGAGGTTCATAGAGGAAAAATAAGAAAGTAGGGAGGAGTTATGGTGCTATGGGGCCTGTGATAGATGCATCGACTGGTCCTGTCGTCATGCTCGGAGCATCAGATCCTGTGGGGATATCTTGTGAGCGTCCTGTCACTTCTGCGCCATCGACACTCGGTGGCATGGACTCTACAGTAGGAGTAGGGTTATCAGTCTGAGGTGCTGGTGTATCACTCGTGAATGTACATGCAGATAAGAGAGTAGCTGCGAGAGAGATGATAAATAGTTTTGTGTACATATATAATATAATTTATTATTTTTGGATTAGATTAAAATAGGGTTGGGGCACTCTCTCCAGCCGTTTGGGCTGCGATTGAGCCCGGTGTAGCAACTGGAGCAGGAGTATTTACTATAGGTGCCTCGCCAAGTTTAATTTCACCCGTGATAGTTTCCGCATTCGGTGTTCTTGTCTCACCCGGCTGAGTCGATGGTCGTGGTTTATGAGAGTTATGATGATGTTCATGGATACGACTCCCCACGACAACTGGATTGACTCCAAGTGCTCCACGCGATATATCTACGTATTCTGCATTAAGGGGGACACTATATCCATCTTTTACATCGACTGGATCGAGCGGCTGAGGTATGAGTCCGTCTGGCGTACGGATACTAAACTGTGGGTAAATAATACCGTGCATACGATTCATACAAACATTTCCAGCAATCATAGCACGTCCTTCGAATACTTTTGCCGTCTTATCGACCGTAAGTCACTCGATCCCAAAAGCTTTTTCATTCCCTGTCTTCAGATAGTCTATATATTGGTCTACGGTGATATTTTTGACTCACTGTGTCTGGAGAAAATTATTAAATTTCGATACTTGCTCATAGATACCACTACGATCTGTCGTACTTTTTAGAGTAGCGTCAATGATCTGATTACGATACTCACCTTTTTCCACTGTTACATATTCACGACTCATAGCGATTGAACCGTCCATAGTATCGATACGATGTACTCCTTTTATCGTCTTACTGCTTTCTTTGACAGATGGTGTAGCAAATACCGAAAGCGTCATGGATTGTCCCACAAAATCTGGAATCTGAGACACCTGGATAGCTTCATGATACCCGATTTTATCGACACGGAATTTATCTTCTGCGGTCTTAGAGATAATACCGACGCTCGATGCGAGCTCATCTTCACGGCGAATCACATCTTTCGTACGGATTTTCGCATCGATACTTGCTTGATTGAGTTTTTCTTTCGCACGAGAATCTCTCTTTCCGTACATATATGTAGTCCATTCACTCATGTTCGCTATATCTGCCTTCAATGCACGAGCGAGGGATTTATATTTTGTTTTTTCGAGTGCATCGAGCGCGCTGACGACAGCGATACTATCCTGAGTAGAGAGGGCTGTGAGAAGTGGGCGAAATGCTTCTGGATCTGAATGTCATACGACATTATAGAGTCGAGATGAGAGGGCATAGTTATCTTTAGACTCACGAAGATTCTTGATTTCTGTAGTTTTTTGTGCGGATGGAATTTCTGACTTCACAGGCACGCTAGATACTGATGTGGTAGTCTTTTGTTTCTGATTTTTTGTCACTCTTGATTCTATGTCATTATAATCTGATTTTTTAGTTTCGACTGCTTTCGCATCGATACTATCTCGATTTGCTCATATAAAAAGCAATCCGAGTTGAAATTTCCAGTCCGTGCCCTCACGAGCTTTACCTTCTGAGAGGATATATTGCTGTATAAGTGCTTTTTTTACTTTTTCTAGACCAGCTGGGGTAGCAGTATCAATCCCTGACTTTTTAGCAAGCTCAAGAACTTTCGGAGCATACGTATCTAACCCTGCTGCATCGAGACCCATGATAGTAATAGTCTCTTTCTTTATGGCATCATAGTATGCATCTACGTTTCACTCTTTCGCATTTTCACCGACTGTAAGGCTCAGTTTGCGACCCATAAATGCATCTTTAATATATGAAAGACCATTTCCCATTTTTTGGACAAATGATGGATCATTGGTAAATTTTTTCATTGCCTCCTCTGCCTGGATACGATCCGTTTCATAACCAGCAGTCAGTATACCTCCTGTCGCTCACATAATGGCGATGGTACCTGCAGCACCGAGTATATTTTTTACTGTTGGGGAGAGAAGTTCTGGATTTTTTATTTCTACTTTATTGAGATTTTTTGCTTTTGACACCTCCGTCAGATACACATCGATCTTACCTGTCATAAGTGCTACCATTCAAGCGTTTCATCCTGTCAGAGTGCTCACGATAGTCATAGTCTCTGTGAGAGTATTTTGAAAGTTATTGACTCACTCAGGAGACCAATTTGCTGTATTGCCTGTAACATTTTTATAAATAGTATCGAGCGTAAAGCCATCTTGAAGTACACGGTCAAGCGCTTTTTTTAATGTATCTTCATTAACAATATTTTTAACTTCAGACTCTACTGTTTCATCACGGTCGAGATCTGCGAGTGCATTTATTTTTGTCACATCATCACTCGCTGCTGAAAGCTGTTCACGAGCGTATTTATGGATAGCATCGACATCATTTTTGAGTGATTCAGGTGCATCTGGCAGTTTTGCCACTTCCTCCACGAGCTTCGCAGTATCAGGCATTTGTGGCTCTTTTTGCCCCATACTCTCTTTTGCAGCCTGCATCATATCGCTCATATATACGATATGAACACCATTTTTTATAGATGCTCCGAGTTTAAAAGTAAACATAAATAGATAGTTAAATAAATATATCCCCACTACTGTATCACAATTTTTTGTATTTTGCAAAAAACGGACTCGTTTTTGTGGAGATATTTATTTTTGATAATAATAGTCTGAAATAATGCATTGTCAATAGACAATTATGTTTTCACTCTTTCTTCACAAAAAAAATCGACTCTTGCGAGTCGATTTTTATAACATACTATGATTATGCACGTTTGCGGAGAGTCATCATAAGACCAAATGCTATGAAGAATGCTGCTGCGATAAGGAGAAGTGTCTCAGGACCTGTCTCTGTTTTTGTCATTTCTTTTACTGGTACAGCTGGAGCTGGAGTGACTGGAGTAGCAGTACTGACAGCTGGAGTCGCTGTGGCAGAGAGTTTATATGCTACACACTCGTAGTGGGTATCTGCCTCAGACTCTGTAGCGGTAGCGAGGTTCACAGAGCGTGATACTACAGGAAATCGGAGAAGTCCTATCATCTCACCATTTTGTCTGTCTGTTTTTTCGAGAGTATATCCAGCATTGAGATCTGCATCCCAGAATTTTGCCTTTTGACCAGGAGAGAGGATAAACGAAGACTTTGATCCACTTCCGCTCGTCCAGATAATATCGCTCGAATATTTCCAGATACCTGCTTCAGACACAGGAGTCATAGCCCAAGTCGTATTTCCGAATTTTACGATATTTGGACTTTTCTGTTCTTCTTTATATGCCACGAGAGGGACGCTCGTAGGATTGGTCCAGTTATCGAAGATACCCGTGAGACGCTCTCCTACTTTTACACTTCCTCCATCAAAACACTGATCACATGTATTGATACCAAAAGCAGGATTCGATCCACAGCTCACAGACTTATACTCACCGAGAGCAGAGCCCGAAGTCGGGAGGAGTGTCGGAGCAGCTGAAAGTGCACCATCGGCAGGAGCAGCTGTAGTGACAGCCGTCATATCTGGTGGGAGTCCAGTATCAGCAATGTCTGCAGCAAATACAGAAACAAGCGGAGATATCGCAAAAATAGCGACGACAGAAAGCACTGAAGATCTCATAGGCGAGAAGATAGAAAATAAATATACCTGAACATAATATGTTATCAGCAATCTTTGTCAAAAAAAAGCTTGTAGAAAGCCAAAAATTGGATACACTATTTGTACATTTATATTATAAATATATATTTCATTATGCTAGAAAATCTTCAACAAGAGCTATCCAAAGCCAAGGAGCACTATATCGGAGAGCTCGCTAAGCTCCAGGCATGACGCGCGAACCCTGCCATCGTAGAATGAGTCTTCGTCATGGCCTATGGTAGCAGCCAGCCACTGCGGAATGTGGCCGCTGTATCGACGATGGATGCTCAGACAATCTCGATCCAGCCATGGGATAAAGCGATAATTCGCGATATCGAAAAAGGTATCACAGAAGCAAGTCTAGGACTGAATCCTACAAATAATGGTGAAACTATCCTCATAAAAATACCTACCCTCACGGAAGAGCGCCGTCGTGAACTCACGAAAGTCGCGAGCCGTATGACCGAGGATGCGAAGGTCTCGATCCGTACCGTCCGCCAAGACTATAAAAAAAAGATAGATACCGCGAAGTCTGGAAAGACTATCAGCGAAGACGAAGCAAAGGCATACGAGGCAGACCTCCAGAAGGCTATCGACATAGCGATAAAAGAAGTCGACGTCATCGAAAAAAAGAAAGAGGAGGATATTATGAAGGTGTAGAACTACTTCATTGATAGGTTAGTTTAGTGTTCGCTACTCGGAAGATAAAGATTTATGATACTCTCAGGCATACCGCATACGACCCTGGCCCTCTTTTTATCGGGGGCTTTTGTCGAGCGACATGGACAGATACTCATCATCACCGATGACACAGAGAAAGATGCTGAGATACGTACGCTCGGACCTTATATACTCGATACGACCGTGCGCGTCCTCGAGGATACGGGTGAGATATTTCTCCTCCCGACACTCCATGAGCGCGTCATCATCGTGCCGAGCCACCTCCTACGAGTAAGTGGCACACTCGAGCATATAGAGAGGACCACTACCAGACGTATCGCACGTGATATGACTCTCCCCCATCATACCCTCATAGAGGATCTCATCGCATGGGGATATATGCAGACTGACTATGCATGAGAGTCTGGTACCTATACCCGAGAGGGCGCGATGATACGCATATGGTATGAGGATAGAGAGTATGTGATCGAGTACTTCGATGATGTCATCGATAGTATCATCGAGATATCTCCGCGTGGACGCGTCCATAGAGACCACATCATCCTTACTCGGATAGGGCATGAGACTGAGAAATCAGATATCGCTATATCAACCCCACTCCTCGAGAACCTCTCTCACATGCCGACACTGCTCATGGGGTGCGAGTTCCTCAGGGAACGTGAGAGTATAGTAGCGAACTTTCGCGATATGATAGAGTTCTCGAGCCTTAGTCGAGAGTGAGCGACACGACTCGATGTGAGTATCCCGAGTATCGAGAGTATCCCTGACTTTACGATGGCACTCGAGACTCACAGAGACGCTGGTATCCTCACCGTGAGTCGCTATGAGAAGAAGCTCCGCGAATTTCTCGATATGAATCAGTCCACACATATCCCCTCACTCGAGCATAAGCATATGCATGCGAGCTTCGAGCTCAAGGGGGCGAGTACATTTCTCGGGGCGAAGTGGGCATCGTATATAAAAAATGATACCTTTCATCTCTACGGGGATGATATATTCGGTCGGATATTCGTAGTGAATCGGACCAGAAAGAGTACGATAAAAAATCTGGATCTCCTCATGAAGCTCGAGCCATGAGACCTCGTCGTCCATCGCGAGCATGGTATCGGTCGATATATCCAGATACTCCGGAAGCGTATCGGACTCATCGAGCGGGAGTATATGGAGGTCGAGTACCAAAAGTGAGATAAGGTCTATGTCCCGATGACCGAGCTCGCGCGCATCACGAAATATGTCTGAGAGAGTACGACAGAGCTCTCGAATCTGGAGGGCAAAGAGTGGGAACGCACACTCTCGAAGACCGATGAAGAGGTCGAGGCGATCGCCGAGGATATCCTCGCGACCGAGGCACGCCGCAGTCTCACGACTCGTATCCCATTCGGGAAGTTCCCGACTGAGGAAAGTGCCTTTATCGATGCATTCGCGTATACACATACACCTGACCAGATGAGTATCATCGAGGATATCCGTGCAGACCTGGAGTGACCACACCCGATGGATAGACTAGTCGCGGGAGATGTCGGATTCGGAAAGACTGAGATAGCGATGAATGCCGCCTATAAGTCTGTGCTCTCATGACTCCAGGTCGCTGTCATCTCTCCACTCCTCATCCTCGCAGAGGAGCACAGAGAGACCTTCGAGGAGCGACTCTGAGCGTTCGGCGTGAGGGTACGCGCACTCACTCGTATGACGCATGCACGGGATGTAAAAAAAATACTCGAAGAAATGCGACTCGGTACGGTCGACATCATCGTGGGGACTCATCGACTCCTCTCTGAAGATGTGAGATTTCGACGACTCTGACTCCTCATCATCGACGAGGAGCATAGATTCGGTGTGGTGCAAAAAGAAGCCATCAAAAAAATGAAAGCCCATATCGATATCCTCTCACTCTCTGCCACTCCTATCCCTCGGAGCCTCCATCTCGCACTCTCTGGACTGAAAAAAATATCACTCCTCACGACCCCTCCTCCATCGAAAAAGCCGATCGATACCATCGTGACTCGCTGGGAAGATCATACTATACGCAGTGCTATCCGCGCGGAGCTCGAGCGCGGTGGACAGATCATCATACTCCATAACCGTGTCCGCTCACTCTCGATGATAGAACGAGAGATTATGGAAATACTCGGAAGTGATACAAGAACGAATGCTGACGATGCTCAGAATGTAAACGGGGGGATCGGGGATGAAAAAAGTAAAAAGTCCTCAAAATCAAATGGGGATGCTCAAAAACAAGAAGTTCGAGGAAGACGCCCTTTGATTCACGAAGTGAATCTTAGTAGTACTCTTGGGGTAAAAAATATTTCGACATGAGTGTACTCAGATGTACATGAATGAGAAATATCTTTTTCTGACGATGAAATTCGACGTTTTTCAGTATCCCCACGAATTATAACAACACACGGGCAGATGAACCCCGACGACATCGAAGAGCGTATCCTCGCCTTTAAGCAGCATAAGTACGATATCCTCATCACGACTACCATCATCGAGAACGGTGTGAACTTCCTCGGTGCGAATACTATCCTCGTCTCCGATGCTGAAGAGTTCGGTCTCGCGCAGCTCCATCAGATACGCGGACGTGTCGGACGCAAGGATATCCCATGAGTCTGCTATCTCCTCTATCGCAAATACGAGCTCTCGAGCGAGGAGCGCGAACGTCTCATGATACTATCGGAGCACAGTGCACTCGGCAGTGGATACGAGATAGCGATGCGCGACATGCAGATGCGCGGGACGGGTGATGTCCTCGGATGGAGACAGTCTGGGAAGTCGAAAGAAGTCGGTATATCCCTCTACTTCCAGCTCCTCGAAGAGAAGATATCTACCATAAAAAATGGTAAGAAAGACACCAATGCGTGTAAGATAGACCTCGAGCTCTCCTATGTCATCGATGCGGATGAGTTCGACTCAGAGATGGACAGGCTCGCATTTTTCCGAGATATCGAGAGCATCGAGACGCTCGAAGACCTCGATATGACAGAGTCGACATTCCGTACGGCGGATATGCCAGAACCTATGTCGAATCTCTTTCTCATGATGCGCACCTCTATCATCATGCGGCAGTATGGTGTCGTCCGCATCTCGAAGATGGGTACGCAGTATCACTTCGACTTCCGAGATGATGCGACTCCAGCGATGCTCAGAGCCTTTCTCGAGCGGTTCGATACGACTCGCGATATGATCATCGTCTCCATCCATAAGATAAAGGTCGAAACTCGAAAGTGGAAAGATGCGAGGGAGTTTTTACTCGCGCTTACACGATAAAAAAAGAGCACTACTGTGCTCTTTTGAGATGAGAAAATCAGACTTTCGGCAATAATGTAGATACCGGATAATCGTATTCTTTCATATTATTCTGGATTTCTCCAGTCGCCATATTTATGAAAGTATCTTTGATACTATCATAAAAAATGACAGTGTTTATTTGTTTTATAACTTCACGCTCGTTATGAGGAGCGACATGCTGTGGACAAAAGAAGAAAGATTTCTTTTTCGACAACAACTGCTTAACAGTCATACATTTTTCTGGATTTACTAGGAAAAATCCAAGTTGCTTATCTGGTATGACTGAGCATGGTATCCAGTGGAGATATTTTTCCACAGTATATATACCTTTATCATGAACCACAAGAGCGACAACATCTTCTTTATTGATTTTCAGTACTGCTAGGGATACTGTACGAATTTCAGTACTGGAAACGCTGACTGGCTTATGTATATCGATGTATGCAACAGCACCGACAGGCACATCACCCAAAGACATAACAGGTGAGCTTGGTCGAGGTAAAAATTCACTTCTTTGTGCAACTGACATATACTTCTCCTTATTTGTATTGATAAATATACATGTACTTCCTAAGAAGTAATGAT